>JBHICG010000005.1:0-104351 GCA_046759445.1 Candidatus Scalinduaceae bacterium | reverse complement strand
AAATGAGGTTGAAAGATTGCTACATCGTGAGGTTAAGCTTATATCCATCATAGGAGGTAAAATAGATTTAAATGATATCTGGTCAAAACTAAGGAGAATAAAGAAGAAAAAATGACCAAAGAACTTACTTATCTTAATTACCTGAAACAAGATAGGTTACCCACAGAGTGGTGTCCCGGATGTGGCAACGGAATCATTCTTAAACTTGCCTGTCAGGCTATGGAGAAACTAAATTTCTTGAAAAAAGGTACAGTTGTAGTATCCGGTATTGGTTGTTCCGGAAGAAGTGCCGGATTTTTTAACCTTGATTCAGTGCATACGGCTCATGGAAGGCCACTTCCCGTAGCCGAGGGAATTAAGCTGGCCAATGAAAAACTAAACGTAATCGTCATTAGCGGTGATGGTGACCTGTTTGGAATAGGAGGAAATCATCTCTTACATGCCTCCAGAAGAAACACAGACATCACTATAATATGCATCTCAAATGCCATATACGGTATGACGGGTGGTCAATGCTCTCCTACTACTGAAATAAGTTCAAAAACACTAACCACCCCACGTGGAAACGTAGATACGCCTGTTAACGTTCAGGCATTAATTACGTCACACAACTGCCTTTATGCCCGTTCTACTACATACCATTTAAATCATGTATTGAAGTGTATGGTCGAAGCATTACAACACAAAGGGCTGTCCTTTGTGGAGGTAAAGAGTCAATGCATCACAAATGATGGTCGCAGGCGTGGTTTTAAAAATGCTTATGAAATGTTAATGTACTACAAGGATAACTACAAAATTAATAATAATTCAAACGAATTAAAGCATAATGAAATTGGGATTATTAGATGAAATACGAAATAAAGAAACTTGAAGAGCGCGAAGTCAAGGAGACTGTTGAACTTTTTAGGACAATAGTTGACGAATTGCACGCAGATAGCTCTGACGTTGAACGTTCACACTATAAAGAAACTCACCCTGTTAAGAAAGTTAAGGAACAATTAAATGATAAAGATAGTGTCTATCTAGTTGGAAAATTAGGAAAAGAAATTATCAGCTTTATGTTTGCCCTGGTCTCTGATGGCATTGGCAATATCCATTGGCTGGGAGTCAAACCAGAATACAGGAAAAAAGGATATGCAAAAATGCTTACGGATAAAACGATTAAACAATTTATAAGAAAGTCATGCCACGAAGCAAGAGTATTCGCTTATCCAGAAGCAAAAGCTGCATACAAACTGTTCAAAAGTTTTGATTTTGAAGAAAAATCATTCATTGATGAACAGTTCTTTGGAATCAGCATAATTTTAATGGAAAAAACATTAGCGCCGGTACCCGCCAAAAAAATAGCAAAAAAAATAGTACTTACGGGGGAAGCAGGGCAGGGTATAAAACTTATGGCGCATACTCTTGGTAACATACTGGCTAAAATGGGAAAAGAGGTATCATTGAACCTTATTTACGGCGCAGCAGTACGCGGTGGTGAAATAACCGCTGAGTTGGTATATTCTGACGAGAAGATAGATACCCCATTTTTTGATAAAGCTGACCTGGGTGTTTGCTTATCAAAAAGTAAGAAGGGGCATATTAATGCCAAAGAATTAATCATAGAAGAAACCGCATATGATAGTGACCTCTTATATCCTATACCGGATACAATGCCTTTTGCCAAAATTGCTATGGATGAATTCCATAGTCCTGTATTTGTAAACATGATAGCGCTGGGAAGATTGCTCAACATAATTGGTATTAAGATCGAAAAGGTGGATTTTGAAACAGAATTTCGCTCAAAATTCCTGGAGGAAAATACCCGCGCAGTAAAATTTGGCTATACCTATCGTGATTGAGAAACGATAATAATAATCGTTATTCGGTTGCTGTGGCAAATTAATACTGATATGCAAGAGTCTGTGGTACTCATAATCAGAGACGGCTGGGGCATAAACCCAAATACAGACCATAATGCCGTCTTAAACGCCCATACTCCAAACACAGATTCACTCCTGAAAGAATATCCTAATACAAAACTAGAAGCATCCGGTAAATCCGTTGGCTTACCAGAAGGTTATCAGGGTTCTTCAGAGGTTGGACACCTTAACATGGGTGCGGGAAGGATTGTAGAGCAGGAGATGACCAGGATAATGCACGACATTCAGGATGGTTCTTTCTTTAATAGTCCCATCTTCCAGAAGGCTATAAAGAACGTCTTGAACAATAATTCATCACTCCACGTAATGGGTCTGGTACAGGATGAAGGCGTTCATGCGCATCAGGATCATTTGTTTGCAATTATGAAATATGCAAAGGAGCAGGGTGTTAAGACGCTATACATCCATTTTTTCGCTGACGGACGAGACACGGCACCTAGAAGTGCATTAGGCTATATTGGTGCCGTAGAAGAAAAAATAAAAGAATACAGAATTGGTGAAATTGCTACCGTTATGGGGAGATACTATGCGATGGATCGAGCCAAAAAATGGCAGCTTACGACAACTGCATATAATGCCATAACAAGGGCACAAGGTACGAGAATACATAATATAAAAGATGCGATACAAGATGCATACAAAACCAGAACTCCAAACGATAAGGAAATGTTTGATGAATATATTCCACCCCTGATTATTGGAAATTATGAGGGAATAAAAGACAGGGATTCTGTTATCCACTTCAATTACAGACAGGATAGGGCCATTCAATTAACAATGGCATTTGTTGAAGACAACTATCCCGGGAAAAGATGGAGGAAGTTTGACATAGTTTATTGTGGCCTTACCAGATATTATGATACGTTTCCTTATAACATGTTAGAGGCAATGGATGACCGAGGAGGGATGGACCACCTGTTAGGACAAGTCCTGAGTAAAAATGGTCTAAAACAAATTCGTCTATCCGAGACCCAGAAATTTAGACACGTAACATCTTTTTTTAATGGTAAACGCATAGAGCCATTCCCGAATGAAGAGCAGATAGAGATCAACGGTAGCTACGACCCTGCCACATTCGCTGACCATCCTGAAATGAATGCCTGTGATGTTACAAATGAGGCCATCAAAAGAATCAGCTCAAACGAATCTAGTCTTATGGTCATAAACCTGGCAAATTGCGACATGGTTGGCCACACCGGCAACTATGAGGCAGCAAAAAGGGCTGTAGAGGTTGTAGATGAATGTGTCGGTCTCCTGGTTAATGAAATAAAATCAAGGAGCAAAATTGCCTTGATAACGGCCGACCACGGAAACGCAGAAGAAATGATAGACTACAAAACACACCTGCCAAAGACATCACACACGAAAAATCCCGTAGACTTTATTTATGTTGCCGAAGATTATAAAAATGTAAGATTAAGAGAAAATGGTGTTCTCTCTGACATCGCACCCACAATCTTATATCTGTTAGGAATAGAAAAACCTGTAGAAATGACCAGTAAAAATTTGATATATTAATATAATTTATAACCTTTTATAAACCACATCAATAATTAATAGGTAAATTAACTCAGATGAAGCAAATGACTGTTGCATTATTTTGTATATTGATCTTGTTTTCGAATGTCATTAAAGCGGATGCAGAACATGAATCATCCTTGTATGTAACACCTAATTTAAGCGAGCAAACACAAGTATGCATTCTGTGCCATATGAAAATTACTCCTGGGATAGTGGAGGACTGGAAGACAAGCAGACATTCAAAAATGACTCCCGAGATGGCAATAAAAAAACCTGCCCTTGAAAGAAGGATTTCAAGTGATTCAATCCCGGAAGCTTTAATGGCTGTTGCAGTTGGCTGTTATGAATGCCATAGTCAGAACCCCTCCATTCACAAAGACAATTTTGACCACTTTAGCTTTAAAATTAACGTAATTGTCTCACCAAATGATTGTAAGACCTGTCATTCTGTTGAGGTAGATCAGTATTCTATCAGTAAAAAAGCCTATGCATTGGACAACCTCCAGAAAAATCCTCTTTATCATACCCTTGTTGAGACACTTACAAGCACCAAAAAAATTGAAGGTAACGAGATAATTGATCTTGAGTCATCCGAAAACACAAAACTCGAGGCATGCTATTCTTGTCACGGTAGTATGGTTAGCGTAGACGGAACAAGGAAGATATCTACCGGCTCTGGAGATATTGATGTCCCAAACCTCATAAACTGGCCAAATCAAGGCGTAGGGAGGATTAATCCTGATGGAAGCCGTGGAGCATGCACTCCATGCCATCCGAGACACAGTTTTTCCATAGAAATAGCCAGAAAGCCTTACACCTGTTCCCAGTGCCATCTTGAACCAGATGTACCCGGATTTGAGGTTTATAAAGATAGTAAACATGGAAATATTTTCAGCTCAAAGCAACATGAATGGAACTGGGATAATGTTCCCTGGAGAGTTGGTAAGGATTTTACAGCTCCCACTTGTACTGTATGTCACAACAGCCTGATAGTTACCGAAGATAATAAAGTCATCGAATCAAGGACACATAATTTTGGGTCGAGATTATGGGTAAGATTATTTGGGCTACCTTACTCCCATCCTCAACCAAAGACAGGTAAGACGTATTTAATCAAAAACAAGGATGGTTTACCACTTCCTACCGCTTTCGATGGTGAATTGAGTGCCGAATATCTGATTGACAAAGATGAGCAAATGCAGCGTCAAAATGTAATGAAAAAGATATGTCGATGCTGCCATAATATAGATTTGATAAACCAGCACTTTACGAAAATGGACTCAACCATAGCAGAAACAGACAAGATGACTTTGGCCGCTACACAACTACTCTTACAAGCCTGGAATGAAGGACTGGAAGACCAATCAAATCCTTTTGATGAAATGATTGAGCGCAGATGGTTAAAGCAATGGTTTTTCAACGCCAACTCAATAAGATTTGGATCTGCTATGGGAGGCTATGACTATATCGCCTTTAAGAATGGCTGGTTCCAATTAATAGAAAATCTGCATGAAATGCAAGAAATGCTTGCCTTAAAGAAAATTTTAAATAAAAACGGAATAAAATAACGGCTTCTATAAAACTTGTTTCCGCTGTGTGTATAAGTTGATAATGTATACACATACTACTGAAATCATAAAGTAGTTTACAATAAATGTTTTTTTGGCCTCTTTAACCTTGACAGACTGTCATCCATATGAGGAATGACACAATGCTCCATCCCTTGGCATTCTGAGGGAGGATACGCCTGTCCTGACGACAGGAAGGGACCGAAGAGTCTCTAATACTTCAAAGTCAAGGTCTTTCTCTTTGCTCAGAACGACAGACAGTGAAGAAACCAGAATAACGTATAAACTACATCATTACCAAAAGTTAATGTAACTATTACAAAAGAGGACTTTTTGTGACTAAAGAAACTATTAAGTGCCCAAATTGTGGTGCAGTAATTGAATTATCAGAAGCCATCTCACATGATATTGAAATAAGGCTGAAAGAAAAATACGAAAATGAGATCGGAAAGCTTAAGAAGTCTATTGAAGAAAAAGCAAAAAAAGATGCCCAGGAGTTAATAAATCTCAAGATCTCTGATTTAAAGGAACAATTGGAAGAAAAAACCAAGAACCTAAAAGAAGCTCAAAAGCAGGAGCTTGAGCTTCGCAAGAGACAGCGGGAACTTGAGGAAAAGGAAGAGAAATTAGAATTGGAACTTAGTCGTAAAATTGATGCTGAACGTCAGAAAATAATTGAAAAAGCCTCTAAAGAATTCGAAGAGACGCATCGATTGAAGGATGCTGAAAAAGATAAACAACTTGACGATATGAAAAAGCAGATAGATGAACTCAAGAGAAAGGCCGAACAGGGTTCTCAGCAAATGCAGGGTGAAGTGCTGGAGCTGGAGCTGGAGGAATCATTGAAGGAAGAATTCCCCTTTGATGATATCGAACCGGTTGCCAAGGGAGTAAAAGGTGGTGATATTATACAAACGGTAAAAACACAATCCGGACGCATTTGTGGAAAAATCTTATGGGAAACAAAACGAACAAAAAATTGGAGTGATTCCTGGATTCAAAAACTCAAAGATGACCAGCGTGAGGCAAAAGCCGATTTAGCTATCCTGGCATCCGAATCTTTGCCGAAGGGCTTTCATCATTTTCGGCAAATATCCAGTGTATGGGTAACCGATATACTCTCAGTCGTGAGCCTTGCACTGGCTTTGAGGGTGGTATTGATTCAGGTTGCCAGAGAGCGGGAAATCCAGGTCGGCAAAAAAGAAAAAATGGAAATTGCATACAATTATTTGACCGGACAGGAATTTAGAAATAGAGTGGAGGCAATTGTAGAATCCTTTACTGCAATGAAAGAGGATCTGGAAGCCGAAAGACGTGCAATGCAGAAAATATGGTCCAAACGGGAAAAACAAATAGAAAGAGTAATCTCTAATGCCGCAGGCATGCACGGTGACCTTCAAGAGATTGCAGGCACTTCATTGCCTACGATTAAAATGTTAGAACTGCCTAATGATGATGTATAGGAAAGTGGAAAAGCATAGGTAATCGCAATTTGCGACCACCTTAAACGACTTCAAGTTTTCACCTAACCCTACCTTACGCCTTTTATCTAGTTTCCATGCCCCTACCCACACTGATCGTCGCCCGCCCGTACCGGTACGGACGGGGGCAACCCCGCGTGGGAATGTTGTAGCCGTAAACTTCAGTCTGCCAAATTACCAATCAATAGAAAGCGTATCTTCCAAAACAAATTAAAACAACTATTGATTTATACTACTAATAATAGTAGTATATGAAAAATGGGACGAGTGAAAAGAGGTAGGTATATTATTGAGTGATGGATAGGAGACCATCTACCCAAGCATATACACGTTTACAAAGGCGGAAAAGAAGTGGTAAAAATCGAACTGCCCGGATTTACAGTATTAAAGGGTAAAATGAGTGCAAAACTCAAGAAAATATTAATGGAACTTATCAAGGAGGGAAAGGTATGAGAACCTCTAGTTTTAAATCTGCTAAATTCTCTAATAAGAAAAAGCAGATTGAAGCTGTTTACACTTCAGGAAAAAAAGTGTGCGTTCATTACGGGTCACTGGGAATTAAGCAGAATATCAGGGAAGTATGGATTGACAAGGAAACCAGGGGAAAAAGTATAGGTATTTTGTTTGCTGATGGCACTATTGACTATATGCCATATGACCAACCGTTGGCCATTGTCAAAGATCCGGAGTACATGCTCCAAAATCATATAGAACATATTATTGCGCAAATTAAGGAAGTTCTTGAAAAGAAGAATATTTCTAAGAAATATTTAGCCCAACAGCTTGCTACCTCAGATAATCAAATTCAAAGGCTTCTCAACCCCAACATCCTTAACAAGAATCTTACACAGCTCTATAAAGTTGCCTCTCTTTTAAAACTTGAGTTTGAAATCTATTTAAAAAGTGCCGCCTAGCCTTTACCAGAATACACCTGCTAGGTGTACTTGGTTGCCAAAACATTAGCTCACCGCAGACGCAAAGAACGCAGAGGAAAGAATATTTCGGACGGGATTACAGGACGATCAGGAATTAATACAGATTCGCACAGAAGATGTAACCCCAAAAACCTGTTGATTTTAGTAAACAGCATCACTATCATAAACCTCAGATTTTCCACAATCTTCTTAAGTCTTGCTTTTAATAAGCAAGATTCATTACCATATCACATAGACATATAACCCATCAATTGGTGGACGAAGAAAATATTGCCGAGGGCAAACCTGATCCTTTTCTTTTGTCGATAGATTAGGTATCCCCATCTTTCCATTAGTACTTAATATCTATGCCAAAGAATATAACAAAAAATATATTTAAGAAATATATGAGAAATATTCTTGTTACTATTTTGGCATCAATATTATTTGTGTTTTGTATTCTTCCATTTTTATTAAAGATAAACTTCCCAAAGAAATATCTATTTGAAGTAACATTTGAAACTATTATAGGTATTATAAGTGCAATATTAATTTTTATAATACTATTCTGTGACAAAGCAAAAAGATTCTGTCAACGGTATAGAAATACTTACAAATTATCAGAACCACCTCTTGTCTATCCTGATTACATATTTATATTCCTTTTCCTCTCATGCCTTCTGATTTTATTATTTCAACAAGACCTTGTTCTTAAGACATCTTTTGAATTTTGGAGTTTTCTCGCTTTTAATATATTTTTATTAGTTGGGGTTTTATTTATCTGTTTTGCGAAATATAAAAAAAAAGAAAATGCATCTGTAACTAGTGATATTATTTCGCTTTCGGATGAACCAATTAAACTTGCTAAATATGACAAATTAGGAAGAAACAAATTTATAGAAGATCTGTATAAAGAGATTTCTTGTTTACCTTTCAATGATTCATTTGTTTTTGGTATTCACGGAAAATGGGGAGAAGGGAAAACTTCAACTATCTATTTATTGCTAGAGAGGTTTAAAGATAACAAAAACTTTATTGTTGTTAATTTTGATCCTTGGTACTTCAATGATGAAAAGGCGATTATATCCGCCTTTTACGGAGAAATAGAAAGGACTATAAACAAAAGGTTCATATTCCCTAATCTTAAAAAGGCATTCAATAAATATCTGAAAATAGTATCGTCAGGATTATTGCAAACAGGGATCATGAATAACCTTACTTTCGGTGAAGAATCTATTGAGGAAGTCAAACAAAGGATAGAATCTTATATAGAGCAGATAGGGATAAAACTTTTAATTATTGTTGATGATATTGATAGATTGCAAGCTGAAGAAATACTTCTTGTTTTTAAGCTTGTACGTCTTAATACCAAATTTAAGAACACAATTTTTCTTTTAAGTTTTGATCAAATTGCGGTTCAAAAAGTTCTCGAAGGAAATGCTATGACTGACCCTGCATTCTTAGAAAAAATAGTGCAGAAACCTGTTCCATTGCCGGCTATTGAACAAAATAAAATTGATGAATTTATAGGTTCATGCCTAGATAAACTTTTTGATGAAATAAATATTGCTAAAGACGAGAGACTAAAGTTCGAAAAAGAGTTATCTTTTCATTATATGTACCAGACACAAATAAGAAGACTCTTTAAAACCTTGCGCCATGCTAAAAGGTATATAAACGGCCTACGTTCTACACTTCCTCCAATTAAGGCTGAAGTTTGTCTATATGACTTCTGTATTCTAGAAATAATAAGAATTTTCTATCCAAAGGTTTATGACGATATATGGAATAATCCTTGGTATTATATTCCTATAAAATGGAGTCGTGATATGGGCCTTTTTTCATCTCCCTTTCATCTTTCAACTAATGAAGATGCAAAATATGAGCAGATTGAAGAACATATTAAAGAAATATGTGAAAATCAGAAAGAAGGCATAGTTTTAAAAAAATTATTGGAAGAGATATTTTTTGTTGAAGTCAAAGGATCATTGAATAAGCAAAGATCAGTTTATGATCAATCTTGTATAAATGATTATAGAGCAGAAAGAAGGATTACGCATCCTGATTCATTTAAAAAATATTTTATGTTGAAAGTGCCATCATCAGAAGTCTCTGATGAGTATATCAAAATAACTTTAGAAACATGGAACTCAAAAGAAAAAGATAAGAAAGAATACATTATTGAAGAAACAGTTTTTGAAAATCAGAAGAAAGATCGACTTAAAGAATTTTTAAATAAGATTATTTTATTTAAAGACGAACTAAGCCACGAAACAGCTACTGCGATAATAAGAGTTATTTATAAAAAAGCAGAATATTTCTCTAAAGGAGACTCAGGATTTCTTGAGCAATCTGAATACGAAAAAGCCCTCTCCCTTTTATTGAACCTGATTATTAAGAAAACTGATAAGGATAACATACAAATAATATTGGAAGAAGTTGCTGAAAAAACACCTGATCTTCATTTTGCTGTTTATTTTGTTTTGCAATGTATAAAAGAGGTAAAAGGAGAAGTGAATAATATTTATGGTCTAAAAATAAGTGATAAAATTCAAGATATTGTTGCTGGTAGATTAAAGATACATTTTATTGACGCAAAGAGAGATATATTTGAGGAGTTAAAAGAGAATGAATGGGGATTCGTATTATATCAATGGTCATCAGATTGGATGAGTTCCACAGGTAGATACAAGGATATTGTCAATAATTATATATTATCACTTGTTAAGAATAATTCTAAGAAATTTGCAAAATTCCTTATGCGCCTGCGGGAACCAATGCGTGAAGGTAATATTATATTTGATATGAATACATTGTGTAAAGCTTATGTTGTTGGTAAATTCAAAGAGTTGGCTGATAAATTTCAAAATGATAAATCGTTATCGTCTGAGGAAAAAGAAGCAATAAGATTGTTTATAAAAACTCCTTATGAAACTAATGAGGTTACCATTCAAAAACAGAATATAGGGAAAGAAAACAATAGAGATCAATAGTCAATAGAATAGGGTAAAACAGGGTCCGAAAACAAGGTCATCCATGATAAGTATCATGTCTAATAGAGTAGATCGCATCTCACAATATAAATCAATACTTGCTAAAAAGAGAAGAAGGAGTAAATGGAAAAACAAGAGGAAGTTTCCAAAAAGATTTTGAACTATCTTCGCAGGAATCCCGATGCTGGGGATACTTTAGAAGGTATTGCTGAATGGTGGCTGTGTTGTGAAAACATAGAAGCATCTGTAGATGAGGTATCAAGTGCCTTACAAAGTTTAATCAAAAAAGGGATTGTTAGTAAAACGGAGATCGGAAGTGGCAACCCCGTTTATAAAATTTGCAAAAAGGATTAAATAATCTGGAAACACCATACTCATTTATAAAATAAGCATAAGCACTTATTGACAAATGATTCATCCCATAAAATTGGCAATTCTTCGCACTTTATGTTAAACTTTTCATATCCTATTTTATTATCAGTGCTTAAAAATAATAATACCCATGGAAAAGTTTTTCAACACCTGTCCCAGAGATTGTTACGATACCTGTTCCATCCTTACAACGGTGGAGGATGGAAGAGCAATCAAACTCCAGGGCAACCCCGCACATCCTGTAACGCAGGGCTTCCTCTGCTGGAAGATACAGAATTCATTAAAGTTCGTCTATTCACCCCAACGACTACAGTCCCCTCTCAAAAGAGTCGGAAAGAAAGGAGTTAACAATTTCCAGAAGATTACGTGGGAGGAGGCATATGGGGAAATCGCCCGCCGCATAGAGACAGTACAGACCAGACATGGGGCAGGAGCAATCTTACCATTCGACTATTTTGGCCATATGGGACTTCTTAACAAGCAGCTTTCCCAGCGATTCTTCAACGCCCTAGGAACCAGCAAATGTTCACCCACTATATGTTCCAATGCCGGACGAACTGCCTTGCAGTATGTTTACGGAGGCTACTGGGGAATTAACCCAGAGGAGATTATGTCCTCTAAACTTATCATATTCTGGGGACTTAATGGGCCCTGGAGCAACCTGCACGGTTACAACCTCGCAAAGAAGGCAGTGCGTGAAGGGGCAAAATTTTATCTCATAGATCCCATGAAGACATGCAAACTCGGAAAGCACCTCCCTATTAAGCCAAACACCGACGGCGCACTTGCCATGGGCATTGCAAATTACCTGATATCAAACAAACTTTATGATCGCAATCATGTAGATAAATATACTTATGGGTTTGAGCAATTCAAAGAGGTTGTTAAGGAATTTGACCTTGAAAGAGTATCAAGAATCACAGACCTTTCTAAGGATGATATAGTGGAATTAGCCGAAGATATGTATCGGCTAAGACCCAGCTTTATACATCTTGGTTTTGGCATCCAGAAGCATCTTTATGGAGGCGAAGCGGTTAGAACCATTGCCCTCCTGGCACCTCTTGTGAGTGGATTCAGGGTACATTACAGTAATACCGACAGAGAAATAGACCTCGGTTTCCTTCAGGGTAAGCATCTTGCCAAACAAGACCCTACAGGAAAGCAAAAGACATACAACATGGCACAACTCGGGCGAGTACTGGAGACGGGAGAAGTAAAACTACTTTTTGTTTTCAACACTAACCCCCTGGTTAATCTCCCCAATCAAAGATTGGTGAGAAAAAGTTTGGAGAGTGAAGACGTTTTTGTGGTAGTGCATGACCTGTTTTTAAATGACACCTGCAGCTACGCCGATATCATCCTGCCCGCTACCAGCTTCTTGGAATCTTTCGACGTCCATGTATGTTATTATCACAATTATATGTCAATAAACCAGAAGGCAATTGAGCCCCTCGGCGAGGCAAAACCTAACTATCAGGTCTTCAAGGAACTTACCGCAACGCTGGGTCTGAAAACCAAAGAACTGTTTCCTCCTGAGCGGGAAGTGGTTGAAGAGTTCCTCAGCAGGAGTAAGGCAGTAAATTTTACACTGTCAGACCTTGAACGAAAAGGTTTTTGCAAGATGGAGGTCAGACCGCAGGACGTCTATGACACCCCTTCCGGTAAGATTGAAATGTATTCTCAACTGGCCGAAAAGGCGAATCTTCCTCCACTACCTGGTTATTATGAAGAGGACAGGAATGGATATCCTTTTCAATTATTAACTACCAATCACAAACGTATCACCCGTTCACAGTTTCATAACATCTGGCAAAAGGAAATAGAACCGATTGTGCTACTTAACGAAGAAGATGCTAAAAAAAAGGATATAAGGGAGGGAGATTTGGTAAGATTAAAAAATGCCCAGGATACATTAACCATGAAGGCGCATCTCACAAGTGAAATAAAACAGGGAGTTGTATTGGCCTACGGTGGCTTGTGGCCAAAGCTTTGTGGAGGTAAAGGCGTAAACACCCTGATCCCGGATGTGGTTCAGGACTTCGGAGGTAACGCCACTTATAATTCCACCTATGTTGAAATTGAAAAGTTGTAATGGTAAAGTGTTCTAATCCATAATTACGATAACGTATTTCGTGCAACATAATATTTAGACTCTTCAGTTTAAGTAATTTTACCTGTTTTTTTGGTCTTTTAAGAACGTGACTATCTCTTCAGCAACATCTTCACATGATATATAGGATGTGTTTATTGTATAGTCGGCTGCGTTCTCGTAAAGCTGCTGGCGTTGTTCTATTAAGTGTTTGATTTCATCAAATGGCTTTTTACTCGTTAGAGAAGGTCTCTGGTTGGTTGTTTTTACATCTTGTTTTATGCGATTATGGATGATCTCTGGAGTAGCTTCCAGGAGTATAAGGAATCCATTATTCTTCAATTTTTTTACATTATCATTTCTAAGAACAACCCCTCCCCCTGCCGCAATTATCTTATCATCCATCTTGCTTAATTTTGCAACAGCATCTGCCTCAGTCTTGCGAAACCCTTCTTCCCCCTCTTCTTTGAAGATATACTTAATAGTTTTTCCCGTGACACCCTCGATATACTCGTCTGTATCAACATAATCCCTCTTCAAACGATCTGCCAAAAGTTTGCCAACGGTACTCTTCCCCGTACCCCTGAATCCAATTAAGACTATATTCATAGTACATCCTCTGCAACATTTTTCATTAATTCTACCGGGGGTTCTATATTTGTCCAGAGCCTGAATTGTTCAGCCGCTTGATTAATGAACATGGTCAGTCCGTTAACCGTATAGCATCCTCTTTCCTTTGCATCATGGAGAAGCCTTGTTTCAATTGGATTATAAACGGCGTCAAAAACTATCATACCTTCCTTTAGTACATCTTTTGGAACAGGCGATTCTTCAACCTTTGGAAACATACCGATAGATGTACAGTTTATGAGAATGTCAGTGTTGAGTTCCTTAATTTCGTCAAATCCTTTAAATCCGCATCCAACATCAACAGACAGTTTATGTGCACGTTCGAGGGTGCGATTATGTATGGTAATATCACAACCTTTTCCTTTTAAACCAAATGCAATTGCCCGCGCCGCACCCCCTGCCCCTATAATGGCAACTTTTTTGCCTTTTAAAGCAATCTCTTCTCCACTCATACTGCTCACTAAACCCTTTATGGCTGCCATGCAATCGGTGTTATAGCCTATTAATTTGCCTCTTTGGTTTACGACGGTGTTGACAGCGCCAATCTTTCTGGCAGTATTCTCAATATCATCCAGAAAAGGAATAATACTTTCTTTATGCGGAATGGTAACGCTAAGACCCCGCAAATCCATTTTCCTGAATTCCTTAATAAAGGAGCCAATATCTAAGACCTTCATGGGGACATAAACATTATTTAGTCCTTTTTCTGAGAACGAGGAGTTATGGATGATGGGACTTATACTGTGAGAAATGGGATTCCCAACTATACCATAAATCCCTGTATCAACGTTTATACTTTTAAAGTGATATATGTTGGATAATTCATCAACCGTCAACTGCCCGGGCGCCGACTCCTTACCCCTTTCGAGTGAAGCAAAGGTTAGAACTCCTCCATACTTTCTTGTAAGAATCCTGCTTATGCACCCAAATTCTCCCATACAGAAGGATATAGTAGGTATGTTTACAATCTTTAGAAGTTCAAATATCCTGACGTTATCAGTAATATCGTTTGCGTAGGTAACTATCTTTACTATGTCAGGTTTACATTGAGAAATGTCTTCATATATTTTGTTTATATTATGAGGTGTTTCTTTGAAATTGTGATAAGAGACGATTATTTTGCTACCATCTCGCCTGGAAATATGACTAGCCGAATCATATTCAACATCAACATAATCAGCACCTAGTTCTATGGCTTTTTGTAACAAACACAATCTATCTTTTTCGCTACCCTCAAAATTACCACCTTCTCTTCTGGGTCTATTCGTGACAATGACTGGTTTGGTCTTTCCTTTTAACAACTTTTCCAGACATATTTCAGCATTTTTTACTTCAGGAATGTAATCAAGACGCAGTTCTATTATGTCTATGTCAGCATGTTTAGATGCCGATGACATTTCAAAGACAGCATCTTCAATATTTCTGGCCGTAACAGGTACACATATCATGATATTTTGGACATCCTATAAAATGTTTCCATGCTAGTATCACTGTATTCCGAAGAAGGTTTTGACCTACTACCGTATACACGGAATATCTGATACTATGAGCGGTGCAAACTGAGTTTAATGATTGTATCAAGAATTATTTGATTATTATATTGTAAGTATTAAAATAGTCAATCTTATGTCTACCCTTAATCTAATATCAGGAGGATTACGATGGATGTTTGTGAAGCCATAAAAAAGCGCAGGAGTATAAGAAAGTTCAAACCAGACCCTATTCCAGAAAAAAAGATCAAGCTTTTGCTTGAAAGCGCCAGGCTGGCGCCATCAGGGACAAATACACAACCATGGAGATTTATCATAGTTAAAGATGACGATACTAAAAAGAAACTACAAGAAGCAGCACACAATCAAAGGCATATTAGACGAGCGCCCGTAATAATTGCTTGTTGTGCAGATTTGAGGGCATTTAAGGAATTTCCAAAAAGGGTGGATGAACTAATAGAATCAGGTGCACTCCCTGAAAGGACAAGGGACATCTTTATTCCGTACCTTAAAAAGGGCATGAGTTCTGTTACCAAAGAGGGCCTTATCCTGGCTGCAACGGCAAATGTATCAATAGCTGTAGAACACATTGTCCTGCAAGCGGTTGAAATTGGTCTCGGAACCTGTTGGGTAAGATGGTATGAAGACAATAAAGTAAAAGAGATTCTTGGCATTCCTAAATTTGTTGAGGTAATAGCCCTTTTACCCGTTGGCGTTCCTGACGAAAACCCTGAACCAAGGCCAAGACTAAGCATCGATAAGTTAACTTACAATGAAAGATACGGCGAAAGGTATACCCGATAACTCAAAAAAGAAAAACTTTACAATAGATTCAAAGTGTACATTACAACAGTGAACATTCTCTCTAGTCTTTAGTCGTATAATCTGTCTTAGACAGTCTTAGACACTCCATGACATAGAAAAATATTTCCTGTCATTGCCTGTTTATGCTTGACAATTAGTAATATTATTTTATCATATTGCGTCTTATAATACCTTGTATATTGACGTGATTACCCACATTTGTACTAATAGGAGTATTAGTAATGGGAAAAGCCACTTTTACCATTATGGTAACGCATTTATTCTCACCTATATCTGCGTTCTTTAGAAACAGCAGATCATACATAATTACATTGCGTTTCAAGGTTCACGAAACACTTCAAATAAATCAATCGAATTTCCTGACTTTTAATCTTGCTTTTGTACGAGCTTATAGGGAATCATAACGTTTATGCCTGTTCCTGCTTCTCGGCAGACATAGACAGGGAACGTTATTTGATAATAGACCGTATCCGAATAAAGGCAAATCCTTGAGCGAGGCTGTCATTGTTCTCTTAAGCAGCACAATGGGTCAGCTTCAGTTGGAGCGCAAAGCTAAAGGGTCTTTAATCGTACAGGGCTACAAGTAGTTTTTGCTGCGATAGGTCATACATATGTTTGATGGCTCACCGCAACAGAAACTAAGTAAAGGTTCGTAAGACTTTTAAGGAAATAGTTTTAAAAGACAGCCTTACTGCCAGGGATGGCTTATGTGAATTCACATCGATTTCATTAATATCTTTGCAGTAAGGCTTTTTTTGTTTTATGAATGTATCTGTCTTTTACAGGTAGGGAAAGGATTGTGAGGAGTTATATATTGGCCGCTACATAATCAATGAGCTATGAAAGTTGGATTTGGGATTAAGGCAATTCAGTTATTACTGAATTGCTTAGCAATTTTGCATTAAAGTAATTGCCGTAATTTTGCATTTTATATTGAAATATTTATTATTTTAAGGAGGCAAAGAATGTTTAAGAGAAATATTTTGGTAGGTTTATGTGTATTCTTTTTAGGAGTAGGTTCTGTTACTTATGCAGCTGATACGGAAGTAACACTTGATAGTAATGATGCAAATAGTGGCTTTTCAGTGAAAAAAGCTAATGGTGAAACAATAATACGTGCCGGGGGCGATGGCAACGTCGGGATAGGTATGACGAGCCCTGGGGCGAAATTGCATATTGAAACTGGAGCAAGTAACGATGCTTTGAGTATTACTGGAACCGATCAACCAATGATACGGATGACGTCAGGAATAGGAACAAAAACCTGGCGAATGCAGGCTCTTAGCGAAGGACTTTTTTTTATAGATGATGGTGCTCCAGTCTGGAGATTTGGTATAGCAGAGAACGGCAATGTCGGCGTTGGTACAACGAGTCCGTCTGGTAAACTACACATTAAACAAGGGAATGCGGGTATTTCTCCATATTCTAATGCAGATGACCTTGTCGTGGAAGGTAGTGCTCATGCAGGAATATCAATTTTAACTTCGGGTGCTAACAACGATGCCAGGCTTGCCTTTGGTTCTCCAGATAGTAACGTTGGCGGTGAAATATTCTATAGTTTCGACTGGGCAAATGGTGGAGCAATGAGATTTGGCGCTGGAAGCTCAAGCGACAGAATGATCATTTTAGGAAATGGCAACGTCGGCATCGGTAAAACAAACCCCGGTTGCAAATTGGATGTAACAGGTTCGGTTTGTTCTAACGGTACAGTGCTAACGAGTGATGTTCGCTTTAAAAAAGATATAAAACCACTCAAAGGTGCTCTTGAAAAGGTGAGTAACTTACAGGGGGTAAGTTTCAGATGGCGTAGTGATGAATATAAGGAGAGGAATTTTTCTAAAGACCATAATATAGGAATTATCGCACAGGATGTTGAGAAATTGGTTCCGGAAGTGGTTCATACCAATAAGGATGGATATAAGGGTGTTGAATATTCCAAACTAGTGCCATTGTTAATCGAGGCAATTAAAGAACAGCAAGAAACAATATCTACTTTATCTGCGAAATTAAAGGTAATAGAGGATAGAATTTAAATAATTTCAATTTTTTTTTAAAGGAGATAGAAGATGATAAGGAGAAATATCTTAGTCGGTTTATGTGTATTCTTTTTAGGAGTAGGTTCAGTTACTTATGCTGCTGATACTGAAGTAACACTTGATAGTAGTGACATAAACAGTGGGTTTACTGTTAAGAATTCAAGTGGTGATACAGTTATGAGAGCAAGGGGAGATAGCAACGTCGGTATTGGGCCGGTTTTTGCTGGCCATAGCTCTCCTGGCTCTCCGGTCTATGGCTTGATTGTAGAAGGCAATGTCGGCATTGGCACGCCGGTTCCAACAAAACCTTTACATGTAAAGAGTGCAACTACTTTCGGAACTATACAGGTTGATACAGCTGATGCAAAAGGACCATCTGTAATTGGATCCATAAATGGGGCATGGAGATGGGGAATAGGCACATTTGCTTCAATGAGTGGCAAAGGTTCGGATATAGATTTGACTTTGGGGGCAGAAGCTGGTAATGGTATTAAATTTTTTACAAATGGTTCTTCTTCTAGTGTAGATATGGTTATTGATACAAGCGGCAACGTCGGCATAGGCAACAGTAGTCTTAAGACCTGGCATCCTAACTATAAAGCTGTACAATTAGGTCCACTGGGAGCATTTGTTGATTGGGGAGATGGCGGTACTGTTAGTTTAAATCTGAACACTTACACAGGTTCTAATGGGCTCTTTAAATACATTGCATCAAATGCTGAGGCTGCCGTGTTGCAAGTTACTAATGGAGACTTTCTCTTTTTAACTGCACCCAACGGTACCGCTGACGCCGATATTAATTTTACTACTGCAATGAGATTAGATCGTTCTTCAGGTAATCTAACTATAACAGGGACATTAAGCCAAGGCTCATCCAGAGAATTTAAAAAGAATATATCATATATATCAACAAAGGAGGCAATGGACGCATTAAATGATCTCAATCCGGTAAGGTTTGAATATAAAACTGAAGGGTCTGGAGAAGAACACCTTGGATTTATTGCTGAAGACGTACCGGAACTTGTAGCCACTCAAGATCGTAAAGGTTTATCTCCTATGGATATAGCAGCAGTATTGACCAAGGTTGTTCAGGAGCAGCAAAAGATTATATCCGAACTTTCTGCAAAGGTAAGGGACCTTGAGGATAAGATTTAAATGGTTAAGAGTATCTTTGAAAATAGCCAAAAATACTACATAAATAAAAGAAAGGAAGGTTATTATGTTCAGGTTTAGATTTAGATTCATATTATTATTAACGGCCTTAATCGGCATAATAAGCACCAGCTCAGTTCACGCTGCGGGGGTTACGATACCATTTGGCCATACTTTCAACGTAAACACCAGCGCTATGGATGTGAGAGGAGACGTTGATAATGCTGGAACGCTTCAATTAAATACAGGAGAGATTAGCCTGGATGGTGACTGGACAAATAATTTAGGCAGTTTTATTTCCGGCACAGGTACGGTAATTCTCAACTCTACCACTAATCAACAGTCTGTATTAACAGGTGGATCAAGCTCGGCATTTTACGTACTTGACGTTCTGAATTCACATTCATCAGGTGTTGCATTTACTGATGAACTTTACTGTGACACCCTAAACGCTACAACAGGTGTCAAGAAATTGTCCTTTGAAACTGGTGGTTTCCATACAATATCTTCTACATTTAACGTGAACGGTTCATCAGGCAATTATATAACGCTTGCTCCTTTGACACCCTTGACTAACTGGTATCTGAACACGCCAACGACTATTGTTGATTATCTGAACGTTAGCCATTCACAGGAGATTGATGGAGACGTAATCTATGCATGTAATTCCATAGATAGTGGCAATAATACGAATTGGCTGTTTGTCAACTGTTCCGGTGGTAATGCTACCCCAGTGGCAGATGCCGGGCCAGACCAGTCAGTATTTGTGGGTGACCCGGTAACGCTGGATGGAAGTGGAAGCTGGGATGCCAATGGTGATCAACTGTCATTTAATTGGTCTTTTACATCACAACCTGCCGGTAGTACGGCAAGTTTGGTCATAGATCCACTTGATCCGGCGCATCCTGCATTTACGGTTGATAAAGCGGGGGACTATGTAGTAAGTTTGACGGTTAACGATGGTATTATAGATAGTGATCCTGATACTGTAACCATAAGCACGCTCAATTCAGCCCCTGTCGCAAATGCAGGTCCTGATCAATCGGTATTCGTTAATGATCTGGTAACGCTGGATGGAAGTGGAAGCTCTGACGTAGATGGTGATTCTTTAACATTTAATTGGTCATTTACATCAAAGCCCGTTGACAGCACTGCAACGTTGGTTGTGAATCCATCCGATCCAGCGCATCCTACATTTACGGTCGATAAATCGGGGGACTATGTAGTAAGTTTGACAGTCAATGACAGCACCGTAGACAGTACACCTGATGAGGTAAAGATAAGCACACTTAATTCTGCCCCCATAGCAGATGCTGGAGGTGATCAGTCTGTATTTGTGGGAGATACAGTAGTCCTGAATGGAGGTAATAGCTGGGATGTTGATGGAGATGGTTTGACATATAGTTGGGCATTTACGCAAAGACCTGCTGGTAGTACTGCAAATCTGCTTAATCCTACTTCAGTAAACCCCACATTTACGGTTGATGTTGCAGGTACTTACGTAGTTAGCCTGGTGGTTAATGATAGCTCAGTAGATAGCGCTCCTGATACAGTAAGCATAAGCACAATCAATGTAGCCCCCGTGGCGGATGCTGGTAATGACGATTCAGTCTTTGTAGGTGACATAGTAGTCCTGGATGGAAGCGGAAGCTCCGACCCTGATAATAATCCATTGACGTACAGTTGGTCATTTACGTCTATACCCGCTACCAGTTCGGCAACTCTGGCTAACCCTGATACGCCTAATCCTTCATTTACGGCTGATGCTGCTGGTACATATATCATAAGCCTGATAGTGAATGATGGCTCTGTAAACAGTGATCCAAGCATGGTAACTATCACTGCTGTCACACAGTCAACAGCCACGATAACAAAGGTTCAGGAATCTATTGATGAAATCAACTTGTTGGATCCAAACTCAGGAGTATTTAAAAATCCAAACAACCAAAAGGCATTAACGAGTAAGCTTAATACGGTGATTGACAAGCTGGACAATGGTGAATATCAGGATGCATTGAATAAGCTTGAAAATGACATACTGAAAAAGATGGATGGTTGCGCCTTAACAGGAAGCCCTGATAAGAACGATTGGATTAAGGATTGTCCCACACAAGCTCTCATCTATCCTCTTGTACTGGAAGCAATTCAGCTTTTGAGTCAGCTCTAACCAGTCAATAGGGAAAAGAGGTACGCTTAATACTTTGCGTGCCTCTTTTCCATTTAACACTCAAATCATGACTTCCAGGTTCAAGCGATTTTGAATAGTGTAATGTTATAGGGATGAAAATATCAGTGTTTACTGGATTAAATCTCTTAAATTCTGTTTATCCTCTCTAGATCAGCTACTGCTACACACTTAATCCCTGGCGATTTTATTTAAGGCGGAACCGGCACGAAACCATTCTATTTGTTGCTCAGACATCGTATGTCTGGTTTCAATATCTTCTTCTGTGTCATCATCATGCTTTATCTTTACTGAGACATCTTTACCCGGTGCTAATTTATCTAATCCAATGATTGAGATTCTATCATCTTCACGGAACTTTTCATAGTCAGATGGATTGATGAATGTCAGCGGAATGATTCCCTGTTTTTTCAAATTGGTCTCATGGATTCGGGCAAAGGAACGGGTAATAACGGCCACAGCTCCAAGGTATCTTGGAGACATGGCGGCATGTTCACGTGAAGACCCCTCCCCATAGTTCTCATCACCTACAACAACCCATGATACCCCACGCGCCTTATAATCACGGGCAATCTCTGAATACTTTATACCACTTTCGCCCGTAAATGTGTTTTTACCAGTACCGGTTGAACCATCAAAGGCATTCACGGCGCCAGAAAACATGTTATCTGATATTCGATCCAGGTGTCCTCGAAACTTGAGCCATGGACCAGCCGGCGAAATATGATCGGTTGTACATTTTCCAGAAGCCTTTAATAACAAAGGAACGTCTACATAATCCTCGCCATTCCATGGAGCGAACGGAGTTAATGCCTGAAGGCGTTCTGATTCGGGGTTGATGACAACCTTTACTCTGGAACTATCTTCCACAGGAGGCACGTAGCCCTTGCTACGGCCAGCAAATCCAGCAGATGGCAGTTCTTCCGCGTATGGTTCTGCTAACGTCACATCCTGTCCAGTTAGTGTTTTTAATTTATCCTTTAACGGATTAAAGGAAAGAGAACCAGAGAAGGCAAAGGCCGTGACTATTTCAGGAGATGCAATGAATGAAAGTGTCTCTACGTTACCATCGTTACGAGCACGGAAGTTTCTGTTATAAGAAGTAATAATGGTATTTCTCTCACCCTTCTTGATATCAGTCCGTTTCCATTGTCCTATACACGGCCCGCATGCATTGGCCAGTACGGTTGCCCCTGCATCAGTTAAGGTCTTCATCTGACCATCACGCCTGATGGTATCTTCAATCAAGTTTGATCCTGGAGTTACAAGTAATGGAATTGCCAGCTCTAACCCCTTTGCTGTTGCATCTTTTGCCACAGCGGCTGCACGACCCATGTCCTCATAAGAAGAGTTTGTGCAGGAACCGATGAGTGCGTATTTAATATTATCAGGATAACCTTCTTGTGTTATTTCATCCTTGAATTCTGATACTGGACGAACCAGATCAGGCGTATGGGGACCACAGACCAATGGCTCGAGTTCTGATAAATCAATTTCTATAATCTTATCATAATATTTGTGAGGAACTGCATATACCTCATCATCGGCCCTGAGATACCCTGCATGTTCCTCTGCCATTGTAGCGATATCAGACCTGTCAGTTGCATTTAGATAGTCAGACATCCGTGCATCGAAAGGAAATGTGGAGGTCGTGGCGCCATGCTCAGCCCCCATATTACATATAGTTGCTTTACCCGTGCATGAAATGGAACTAACACCCCCACCAAAGTATTCTACTACAGAGCCTGTCCCACCCTTGACCGTAAGCTCTTTCATTACCCTTAAGATAACATCTTTGGGAGACGTCCAACCGGATAATTTACCAGTCAATTTTATTCCTATTATACCTGGCCATTTTATACCAAACGGTAATCCAACCATAACGTCTACTGCATCGGCTCCTCCCACACCAATTGCCAGCATACTCAGGCCGCCTCCATTGGGAGTGTGTGAGTCGGTACCAATGAGCAGACCGCCTGGAAATGCATAATTCTCCAGGACTACCTGATGGATAATCCCTGCACCCGGCTCCCAGAAGCCCATACCATACTTTTTTGCAGCAGATGATAAAAAGTCATAAACCTCCTTGTTTATCACCTTTGCAACTGGCAAATCATCATTTACGCCCTTATATGCCATTATCAGGTGATCACAGTGAACGGTTGTCGGCGCTTGCACTCTTGAAATACCCGAAGACATGAATTGTAAAATTGCCATCTGAGCAGTTGCATCCTGCATTGCCACTCTATCAGGGTAAAGTTCTACATCAGATTCCTTACGTACATATAGCTTTATGTCCTCCAGCTTCATATGGGAATAAAGGATTTTTTCCGTAAGAGTCAAACATCTTCCAAGTACGTTTCTTGCTTTTTGATGCTTTTTTTCTAGATTTTTGTACAGTTCTTTACATATCTCAACCGTCATATTTTCCTCCTTATGAGGTTTATTTTTATCAACTCACATATTATACCAACAAAAATACTATAATAATATAAGGACATTAGTTAAAAAAGCATATTGCTAAAAAGTAAGGAAGTGTTAAGAAATGCAGTTCATAACATCTACCATGGGAAGATGGAAAAGGTGTATGTTTATCTGTTATGTAGAGTATTCAGAGACAAACTTATAGAGATTCAAGTATGAAGAAAAACAAGGGAATGGGTATAAATTGTGATAAGAGAAGGATGTGCAGTTATGTTAATGTACTTGAGAGAGAGAATTCAAGATTAAAAGCTGAGAACAACGAAGCTAAAACACAGATAGATGACCTTAGAAGGAGTATTTATGGAAGGAAGAAAAAGAAGCAGAAATTATTAATGTCTGAGCAGAACAGTATTGGGTATGACCACATTTCTTACCTCAAGACTGTGAAGTCATTCCAGAAAGACATAGAGCTATTTGAAGAATTAATTTCCAGTCAATGGGGTCGTACCAGCTCGCTTTTTTTGTAGGCATAATTGATTCGAACAAAAATATTTGGATTTTCATTTGTTTGTATAAAATTTTCTTGAAACCAGTTCAATGTTTCTTTCGGTAGTTTTGGGTAAACACGAGAATCTTTTATTATAAATTTCACATTACTCTTCTTGAGTTCACATAAACTGTTAAATTTTTTTGAGGAATATTTAAGATGTTTTGGGTCTAACGGATGATGCCTGAATATTGCTTTACCGTATGCATCAAAAACAAGTTCATCTCCTTTAGATATTTCCAGAATTGTTTTTGTTGTCTCTATATCATCGGTAAATGTCCTAAACAACACAGTGTGTGTTGTAAGTATTAAAGTAGGCATTATTATTGCGCCGACAAGGATATAACCCAATTTCCAGTTTAATTTGTGTATTATTTCCGCAAGCATGTTTGAGGCAAGTATCCCCATAAATACGACCATTACCAGCATTTCTTGTAACCAAGGAAAGTTCATAAAGAATAAAAATGCGAAACATGTAAAAGAAACACCAATCAAATATTTTTTAAAAAGATCGTATTTCTTGTCGAACTTTATTGGAGAAAATAACTGAAAAATGAACAGTAAAAATATTGCTGGATTAAACAACCAAACTTTTGCTAAGAGTTTGTCCGGTAAAAATTTACTTTCATTTGGTATTATGTGTCTCATAATATTTACCATGAAGAATTCCCGTATAACATCTATCTGAAATAAAATTACCACACTGATTATTCCAAAAATAATTGTTTTTTTATTCAATAATTTCCTCTTGAAAATAGCATCATAACCAAAGACTACTCCTAAAGCAAAATAGAAAATAGCTGCATTTTGCTTTCCAAGCATAGATAAAAAAGCACACAAGCCAAACATAAACAAGTATTTGGTTTTTGGATTTTTGTAATATTTAATCAGAATCCAAAATGAAAGCAATACAAAGAAAAGCATGATGTTATCAGGTCTGATTTCAGGAGACTTATGGATCCACACTAGATTGCTTATTATTAGCAATACTCCAAGCAATGCATTGATTTTGGATTGAAATAATTCTTTTATGATTATGTATGTTAGGCACAACGAAGAGCATGAAACAAAAAAAATAAATACCCTCATTGTTTGTACAATGGTTATTGACTCTCCAGTAATTTGCATAAATAAGACAATAAGCCACTCGAGTAAGGGAGTATGCATTGAGTTTACGCTGATGAAAGGAATTATTTTTTCTTGTAAAAGCCATGCTTTGTGTAAATGTTCATGTTCATCATCATCGAAATATCTAATCTGAGATGACATTAAGTACAGTACAAGTGCAAAAAAAATAGCCAAGCCAAGAATCTTCTTTAGGTCGTTTGTTCTATTTAATAAGTCATTAAGGTATTTGATTGCAAATATGATTATGGCACTTCCACCAATAGGAAGAATCATAAAAGACGGATTAAGTATATTACAAGGCTCGCAAATACCATCTGCCGCATAAGAATCAGCAATTGCCTTCAACCAGGAGAAATCAACAAAGATCCCAATTAAAATCAAAGAGACTCCAATAGCAATTAAAGAATGCTTAAATAGTTTTTCATTCTTTAGCAGAAACTTCTGGGTTTTATTCATCTTAAATTTTATAACTGTTGAATACATTTGATGATATTTTCTGCTGAAAGGAAGATATCATCAATCCTCTCGTATTTGAACTCGGCATTTCGTCCCAGGATATACAAATTATGAGTACCGTGTCCGTTTAGTGTTACTGTTTTTGATAAAATTTGACCCAATTTACACCTTTTGTATTTACACTAGCAATCTCCAATGGAGACTTTCCATTGTTTCCGCTAATACGAATACAACTAAACTTGTAAATAAAAGAGATTTTACAGTGTAATATTATATTGTGACTATGTGAATAGAACGGAGACTCGAATTAATTAACAATGGTGTAGGGATGCTCAACTTTGACGGGTAGCCGAGTGTGCAATCTGACTGTTTTAACTTGAAAACACTTGTGCCACCCCTCATACACGGCATAGAAGATTCCACCATGCATGAAAACTTGTAACAAGGCGAAAGAGATGATAAACATACAGGAATAATCAATGCCCTGATATAATCTCCAGATGATAGCTGCGATTAGTAATATCACGGTGATGATTTGTGGATGGATGAGTTTCAGGAAGTTGCCACCTTTGGCTTCTTTGGGCGTAGCAATAAAGGGAACTTTAATACCGAAAAGTGAATAGATGAAAGACAATGTATAAACCGGCCAGGTACCATAGGCCAGGAACAAGCCACACAATGGTATTTTAGCGTGAGATAATGGAGCTGTGCGGTAGTTTTTGTTCACAAAATATGTGATGATGGTGGACATGATGACAAATGGTGACCCATGTATCAGATAATCTACAAAATAAGAAGTTGCAATCTCTGAACCCTGGAATAGAACTAGGATGGTAAACAGTAAATGTATGCCCACCATTGGACCAGCCAGGTAACAGGATAACCGCCATAGGTAGCAGATATTCATTTTCATACTAAGGCGATTTGCCAGACGTGGATAGATATCCCTCAGAACAGTGAAAACCCCACTCGACCACTTGAATTGCTGTTTGAAGAAGGACTCTAGATCATCTGGTTCAAGTCCTTGTGCTAAAACCTCTGGTACGTAATGTGAACGCCAACCGTTTGCATGAAGATGAATAGATGTATTTAAATCCTCAGATAAGCCTGGTTTGTATCCACCGATAGATACCAGAGCTTTGCGACGCAAGATGCAGTTACTACCGAAGGCGTGTGCGTTATCACAGCCATGTAGCCCCAACATCGGTGCACCAAAGAAGCTGTCATTCCTCTCGGCGGCCCCATCGGCTACGAAACTCTCACCCTGGTTGTAATGACTGAGCATAACCTGAACGAAGCCGATTTTTGGATCACTAAAAGGCCCCAGGGAGCGATCAAGAAAATCCGGTGCCGGGATATGGTCCACATCAAAGATAGCAATAAATTCACTAGTTGAATGCGCCAGAGCATTGTTAATGTTTCCCGCTTTATTGTCTTCATTTGTAGGACGAGATAGATAATGTGCTCCTAAACTTTTGGCTAGTTGGTGATATTCGGTCTTGTGTCCATCGTCAATGAGATAAGTGTGGTGAGGATAACGTATAGCTATAGCAGCCTTCAGAGTACGTTCGACTAGCCTGAGGGGTTCGTTGTATGTAGGGATGAATACATCCACCGTAAGGTCAGATGGTGGCTCAACGGTCTCTGGAAGCTTAGCATGCAGGTAGATATACCAAACGGAGAAAACTCGAACAAGATAATAAATAACCGCTACAACCAAAAATACCAAAAATACTGGACTTTTAAGACGATTTGGTTCGAACCACCAGCTAAAGTAATAAATAGAACTTAGTACCCCACAAATCACCATAAAGATCAGTATTTGCTTCTTAAACCATTTTGAGGATATTAACATGATTATATCAGTAATTTGTTTTTATGAGATTTACAAAAAATATCCACAGATTGACTTCCGCTTTAAGCTTGCTTCATTCGTTTTCAATCAGTATTTTCTGAGGATTACCAGGTCCTGTGCACTGATCCAGGCTGATGTAGTACCAGACCAGCAACCTGGCATAGAAGTCCTTATCAGTTTTAAGCCTGCCTGAGTTGCAATGCGTTCGATTAAATGAAGGCTATAAGCCGTCATCTGCTCAGGGTTCTCTGGTTCTGCGATAGCGAAATCTTCACCGTAGTTACCATAATAATAATCAAAATTAAATCTGGAATGTGCAAATCTGAATGGACGTGACTGTCGAGGTTGATAATTGTCGAGTAAGAAAAAGGAAAAGATACAGCAACCATTTGGCTTAAGTACCCGAGCCGTCTGCCGGAAATAATTTGCGGCTGCTTCGGGTAACATGTGTGTAAAAACTGAAGCTGCATAGACAATATCAAACGAGTTATTCGAATAAGGGAAGCGATAATCAGCAGCACATATCTGTCCTTGAGGATTGTAGTAAGTATTGTGAATATTAGACCAAATAAAGTGGAAGTTTGGATATGCCTTATGAAAATGTTTTTCCAGAAATTCAATCTTGTTATGGCATATCTCAAATCCGTCGTACGAGCCATCGGTTGACAGGATATAGCGTAGAGGAAATGCGGTTCGTCCAAGCCCACAGCCTATTTCAAGGATTTTGCTGTTCATGGCTATTCCACCGTAAACACGCAGGAGCATACTCCACTCTTCACCCCATCGAAACCAATCTTCAAGAACGTCTATGCCTTCCTCACGCATCAGATTAAGCGGTGGTATAAGATCGGGTTCATAAGCAATTTTTACGTCATTCATTAATTAACCCCTTAAAATCTGTAATAACTTTTCCAACTCTAATAGCTTAGGATTTACCAGAAACCTTTCTAAAAAGAGAGATTTTTACCTTGAACATTGATAGTGTTTAGCTGCCATTTCCTCTTCCTCGTTAGATACTCCACCATATCCCTTCTGTGTCTCCGATGGATTGTCCAATTTAGAGATTCCACAAAATTGTTTGCTCACTTTTGCAGGCAGAATATTTACTAGATTTAGATTTTTTGAATCCAGATACTTGTACCTGGATTTTTCATAAATATAGGCATATTATCGTTAACGATGTCTTTATAAATGCATGCTAAAAATGAATTGTAGAATTGTATCTTAAATATGTTGTTATATTGTAAAAATGCTCTCAACAAATAGGCTTCATTCCACGCTCTACCTTCATATATCCATTCTTTCGGATATTCAAAAGGATATCCAACATCATGGAAGTGAACATATACACCACGCTTGATATAAGGTAAGATTTCAAAAAAAATATGATTTACGTCACTGTTTACCTTGGAAACATGGGAAGAATCTATAAAAAGAATATCTCCTGCAGATAATTTCGAGAACCTATCTATCTCGACATCTTGAATATTCTTTTGAATAATTTCGATCTTACCTATATCGCTATCCTTGATTAGGGACTGTATTAATTGTGGATAAGGATCAATGAAGGTGCAGGAAATAGCATTGTCAAAAAAAAATTCATTTGTATCCAAAATTGCACATGAGGAATAGCCTGAGCCAATCTCTACAATTTTTTTTGGTTGTGTGTATCTAATCATACAATGTAAAATAACAGCCTCTCCGTAAGAGTAATTAGGGTTTTCAAAGAAATATCTTAATTTTTCTTTTTTGTAAGCTTCGAATGGTTGATTGCCATAATATTTCTTAAGCTGACGTAATAAATTAAGTTGCCCTTCTTCGTTTAAGTTAACTCCTGAAATTTTGTTTGGAATATTGTTGAAAATTTTTTTTTCTTTAATTTTTACTTCTTCTATGGATGGAATTGGTGAATAAAAGTGGCCTGGTGGCCATCCCAGTTGTATTTCATGCATTTTCATTTCTCCGTTAATCTCTTTCAGGAATAACTTATTTCAAAAGTGATAATTTATTGTTTTATTGTGTATCAGAGTTTTTATGGTAATTTCGTTATTTTAGAACTGAAAACAAATTTCACAAACGTCTTCTGATTATATGTAGACCGCATCTTATCTATATTAGTTTGCATGTTTTAGATGTGAGCTATTAATCATCTATAAATGATTGTCCTTCATTAACAGCAATGCTATCTTCCGAGATTTCCAATATGCCCATGGTGCCGATGAGCATCCTTTTAATTCTGTAAGAGCCAATCGCAGTGTCTCTCTGTCACGCTTAATAATACCGATGAATAGTCTTCGAAGCTGCCAATCCCATATCCACCAGCGTAGCGCAAACCACAATATTTCGAAGCACCTATACGGCTCATTACGAACTATAGTTAGCAAGTAAGTAGCAAAAGAGCGGCCGTTATTGTAAACTTGCCGCATGAGTGCTGCATTATCTCTCCGATGAACGTGTTGAACCATTGCAATCGGCTCATAACAGAGAGTATATCCCACTGCAACGGCTCGGTAGAAAAATTCAACATCACCACCACCATTGGTGGGTGTCCCGACGTCTAATGCAACATCAAAATTGCCGATAGCTTCAAACAAGGTACGTCTGAAAGCCATATTTGCCCCAACTCCCCAGTTGCTAGCCCAGAATAAATCTCGTTTACTAAGTTCATCTCGCTTAATCTTATGTCCTATAAAACCTTTGCTCATTCCACCATAGCTTTCAAAAGCAATTTGGGCTAATGCTTCAAACTCACTAGAAAGGACCATGCCGGTCACAACCATAACATCCGGGTCCTCGAACCCCTTTGCTATACCACGTAACCAGCCACGAGCGGCTAGCGCATCATCGTCAATGTAAGCAATAATATTAAATTTTACTTCTTTGATGCCTCTATTTCGCGCCCAATTAAGTCCAGATTTGTCTTCGCGAACATAGTGAAAACCTCTTCGATTTACAACCTCTCTCACCTCTTTATCTTGAGAACAGTTGTCGACAACCACAACCTCGTAATTAGGATAATCTAGATCTGCCAGCGCCTGAAGACAGCGCTCTAATGATAGGGCACGATCACGTGTACAAACCACTACACTGATTGGTGGAAATGATTGAGCTGTACCTCCTTTTAAATCATTCAGAGTACCTGCAACGGCTTGTTCCCATAGTTGCCAGCCAACGAATTTAAGAATTTCATTCTGCAATTGCTCAACACTAAAAGTGCGTAAGTTGGGTTGGCATGCCAACTGAAACATTCCAATTGGTAAATAGCCCCAACACACAAGTACAAAGAGACGACTATACCTCGTATCAACATAAATTGGTTGCAATGGCTTCTTAAGATCTATCTCTGTAAATTTTATTTTCATAGTAAGACCCCTCCCATGGTCGAACGAATCAGGTGCAGCGCCAGTGCTGGAACAAATTGTTGTTTTGATAATTCCTGTAATGCGCTATCGATATGTTCCTTCTTAAGAGGCTCCATACCGGGCTGTGGTGGTATAGTCAGAACCTCTATCCCTTCCAAGTCTAAGCGTAATCCCAAACTGGTAGCTCGTTTCAGCAATCCTTGTAAAACACCCTTACGATACGGCTTACCTAAATCTATAATAGGTGCATTGCTTTCAATAGCTGGTGGCATTGGTGCTTCCTGAAGCCAAGCAGCTAATGAGTGTTTACCACCAATAGCTGCTGTTACTCCACTCCAATAATTATATTCCCTTAGCGTCCCTACAATATTTCGCCAAAGGCCTCGCAGTCGCAATCGTTCAGATATTGATGCAAGATATAATAGAAGTCTAACAAACCGATTATCACGTAATATGGATAAAAAAACTAATTTCCGTATGAAGCGTAGTCGTAGATCCGAGGGGTTGTCGAAATTACCAAATAAAATATTTCGTAGTTCAGGATGGCGTTGACCCATTAACACATCAGCTGCTCCTTCCTCCTTAATGCGTCTCAACCAATGTTGGAGATCTGTGTTGTCATAATGGAAACCAATTGCATTTTTCTCAAAATGGAAAGTAGCTCCAGACTTTATTAATCGGAAACCAAGCTCATAATCTTCGAGTCTTCCGGTAATCCTAGTATCAAAACCACCTACTTTGTTGAATAGTTCTACAGACATTGATACGTTTCCACTAAAGAAATCACGATAATAAAATCTATGACCAGGTCGTCCTACTTCTCTAAAAGTATCTTCCCACCAACGACGTGCATCATATTGCCACCAACTTGGCTCATCAGGAAGTATCGGTTTAGAATAACCTAACACAATCCCATCCTGGTGTTGCGCATCCATATGTGCACTTACCAATTCTGGCCTTGCGATAACATCGTCGTCTAGAAAAAGAAGCACATTACCATGGGCATTGGCTGCGCCAAGATTTCTGGTAGCGGCAGCACTTCTGAGGTTATGACTCAGCAGACGTAACTGATAAGGTGCTTGTTTTGAATAAGCAACTACCTTCTCAGCCGTGTCGTCATAACATGTGTCGGCTACCACCACTACCTCAAACTTATTAACTGGCCATGGCTGTTGACTCAAAGCCTTTAGGTTTTTTAACAGCAAAGTACTACGGTTGTGAGTAGGAACAACAATACTAAGAATTGGTAACTGATTCATTGTACTTTAATGTTTTGCACTAAAGGTTTTATACGTACCTGGCTTGTTGCAGGAATGGATATTTTGTTGAACCCCAAGGTAGTTTTCTGGCTCATCTCTTCGGTATATTCTAGACTTCTCATCTTACGTCTAGATCGTATATAGTTGATTGGGCCTGTCAGCGCCCCAAAAAAATCGGACAATGCAAGGTCTAGCGGTAAGTGTCCAGGACGCTTCAGCAATGCTCTCACAAGGTTTCGAACGTGATGCTGCCAAAACCAACTTGGTGCTACCTTCAACAGTGTGAATTCTTTTTCCACTAACAGGCAACGTGTCCACCATGCAAATAAACCAACTCCATAGCCATAAATGCAATTTCGCAAAGCACTCCATTCTCTGCGATGTCGATGCCATACTAAAGCAGCAGGCTCGTAAACTATGCGATAACCACGTGACAAGGTACGATAAAAGTACTCTTGGTCACCACCGGTTCGGGAGAGCGTACCGCAATCAAGAGAATTATCGAACAAACCAATATGTTCAATGGCACTGCGGCGGATAGCCATGTTAACCCCCGCACCTACACCCCCAGCCGCAAAAACACTCGAATTTGTAGTGTCAAACTGTTTACGTATAAAACCACACCCAAAACCATTAGTCCACTCAAACCATTGCTGCGCTTCGGTTTCCAACTCTAATGGCATTGTAATTCCAGTTACAATTGCCACTATTGGGTCATCAAAATTTTGCAACAAAGCTGGTAGCCAACCAGAGTCAACTTGTGCATCATCATCGGTAAATGCTACAATCTCGCTCGTAGAATTCTGCAATCCACGGTTACGGGCAATATTGAGCCCAGGTCGTGGTTCAAGTACGTAGCGGAACTTCTGATAGTTGGCTAGCAACCGTGCAGTACTATCGTCACTGGGACAGCTATCTACAACAATCACTTCATGACCTTGTTCCGCTAATTTGTGTAGTCCTGGCAAACACTGCGCAAGTTCTTCTGTGCGATCACGGGTACAAACCACTATCGAAGCAGTAGGCAATGATTTTGCGGAATCCCTCTCTTGAAGGAATAGTTGTTGCCAAACAGGCCAGGCAACTGATGGAAGGCATGCACGGAGCCTCTCAGAATGGATATGTCCACCCATTACAGACAGCCAGGCCTGTCCTACTACAGCACCTCGCCACCGGAATACGACTAGCGCACGCTGGTACCCCTCAAGGTTTACAAGACCGCTTTCTAGTTGCTCAATATGTACTTCGCGAACTGCAACTCGTGTCCTTAGATTATGAGAATTCTTGATCATTACTTTATACCCATGATACTCTTGTTTGTTAAGCTATCAGCGCTATTATAAGCATTTATGGTTTGTTTGACTTCACCATCATAACGTACAGCACCCCCATCTAACCATATAGCACGTTTACAAACTCGTTTAATATCGCTGGCATTATGTGATACCAGAATTAGAGTAACACCATTTCGGCAGATCTCATCAATTTTTGTAGAGCATCGCTGTTGAAATTCAGCGTCACCAACTGTAAGAATTTCGTCGACAATCAGCAAGTCCGGACGTGCATGAATGGCAATCGCAAAACCCAGACGGGCAGCCATACCTGATGAGTAAAATTTTAGAGGTGTATCGAGAAAATCTTCGATTCCCGCAAAATCAACGATACTATCGAAGCAGGGAGTAAGCTCTTTTTTAGGAAGTCCGTTGAATACCCAATTTAGTTTGATGTTTTCTCTTCCAGTTAAGTCTGGGTAAAACCCAGCTCCTAACTCGATGAGAGCTAACATTCGATTACTGCAAATTTTAATACTACCGGTAGTTGGTTTGTAAATACCAGTAATTAATTTCAATAAAGTTGTTTTACCACAACCATTTCTACCAACGATACCGATGCGTTCTCCTTTGTGGATTTTCAGGTTTATGTTTTCGAAGACATACCATTCTAAAACTTCTTTATGCCTGTACCGTAAATTCGCAAATGTACTTTTCAAAGAGTCATGGCGATGATACCATCGAAATTTCTTGCTCAACTGTTTACATTCAATTATTAAATCAACCATACGATAAGATTAGTAATTAAGATAATTCGGCAAATCTATGTTTTAATAAATTAAATACCGATAAACCTAATACTAATAGTGAAATAGCTACAAGAAATGCAAATCCAATGTCAAGAGATTGTGGCCAAATCCTAACGTAGAGCAGTTCATGATAGAATGTGATGATCTGAGTCATCGGATTAAGCTGTATTAATAGTCGCCAGGGTTCGGGAACAATGTTCAATGGGTAAAAAATTGGTGTTAAGAAAAAAAAGATATTACCAAGGATTGGAAGAAGTTTAGGAATATCCCTAAAAAATACGGAACCACATGCTATTAACATAGCCAATCCTGTAGTGAAGAGTATTTGTATAATGATCACCAGAGGTAGCGCTACTACAGTTAAAGGTAATGTAGGCGGTAAGATTACAACCACAAGCAGATAAAGCGAGAGAGCGACTAAAAAATCAAACAAATAAACAGCTACACTGACCAGTGTTAGGATCTCAATTGGAAAAGCAATTTTGGTAATCAGGTGTTTGCCATTGATGATAGACTCACTTGCACTTAATAAAGATACAAGTGTAAAATTCCATGCCAGGAAACCCGGTATCAAAAAGAGGGGGTAGTCTGAAAGCCCCATACGTATTATATATGAAAATACTACCCAGTAAGTAGCGATGTATAGTATGGGGTTGACTATAGACCATATGATTCCCAAAACTGAACCTGCATAGCGTAACTTCAGAGTAGTCCAAAATAATCCTACTATTAACTCTCGATAACGCCAGAGTTCTCGTAGCTGGTTTGTGGAAAAAACGGATTTACTTTGCTCCACTGTTTTTAAATCTATTTCTTGACTTTGTAATTTTGGTTCCTTATCTACTACATCAAGAATTACAGGATCATATTCTTTCATTAGCCATTTACCAAACATACAAAAAGTCTAAAGTAGTTGAATCCAGCAAAGTAAAATACCATCTTAATCATTTAGTCAGATAATATATTAGTAACCTTCAGGGTTGCATCGCTTGTAGGTACTAAATTATCCCGATCCCTCGATTTTGCTACGAAACTTTCCTCATGATATTCCATCTCAGTGTTCACCGACCAGACGTCACAATTTGCACCTATTACATTTCGAGCCGCAAACACTCCCGTCATCATAGAATGGTCCTGGTTGTTGTAACGGTGAAGTCCATTGCGACCTATTGTCTGAAGGTTTGAGAATTTTTCCAGGTACCGGCGTACTGTCATTAGATTTTTATGATAAGTCTGATCATAAACAGGGTATGCCTTGGGCATCCGTACGACCGTACCATCCTCAATATCACACATTCGTACTAAACCTAACACCTCCAGTTCTTTCTTTCCTAATTCAATCAATTCTTGATCCGACATCGTCCACAACTCATCTCCCTCGAAGCAAAAATACTCCAGCCCCAGACACGTTTTATCTGGGTCTGGTACCATATAAGGGCTCCAATTCTTAAAGTTTTGAATTCTACTTAGTTTGACATTGGGGTCGTGAATGTATATCCAGTTGTCAGAGAATACGTCACGTTTATTAACTATGAGTGCTACTGTAATAAAGTCTCTGTAAGTGAGTCTGCTAGCGGCTTCTAGCACTTTTTCTGGTACAGATGGTTTAAACTTTTGTATGAGTTCTCTTATAGGCATACTATTGATAAAGTGGGTTCCATGTATAAATTTCTTCTCTCCATTTTGCTTTACTTCTAAATATTCGATCCTGTTATTGTTCCATAGAATTCTTTCAACCTTTACTCCCAGGTAAATTCGAGATCCTTTTCCTCGTATGATCTCTGCCATAGATTGCCACATCATGCCAGGTCCTAATTTAGGATAGTTAAAACTATTAATAAGTGTTTTAATAACGCTTCCATTTCCACTGTTCTTTGGTTTTATTAGTGCGTTTTTTAGGGTACTTAAGAGGGAGAGGCCTTTAATTCGTTGTGCAGCCCATTCAGCCCTTATTTCAGAACATGGTATTCCCCATACCTTTTCCGTATAGGTTTTGAAGAATGTTCTATATAAAAATTTCCCAAAGCGGTTGGAGACCCATTGTTCTAAGCTTTCTTCTTTTTTTGAAGGGAGTATTTGGGAATGAAGGTAACTGGCAAGTATCAAAACGCTTTTCCATAGCCCCAATCCTAATAGAGCATTAATAGGGCGAAGAGGGTAGTAAAAGAACTTATTATTGAAATAGATCCTTGAAAGTCGTTTGCGTTTTAGGAAATCATCTCCAAGCACTTCCTTCCATATATCATCAACTATTTTAACCTTAGTGAAAAAACGATGGCCTCCTATATCAAAGTAGTAGTTTTTGTAATTGACAGTCCTTGAGATCCCACCGACCATTTGGTCTTTTTCAAGAATAATAGACTCTCCACCCATCTTGGAGATTTCATAGGCAGTGGTTAGTCCTGCTGGTCCACCACCAATGATGACTACTTTTTTATTATCTAATTTTCCTATGATCTCTCGCATTTTGATCTTTTACCACAAAATAGAAGATATAAAGGTGGGGATTCTATAGGTAATCCAACAGATAACAAATGCCGTACCACTATAAAAGTAATATAGAAGATGGAGAGGAATAACTTGCAACATAAAACGGAACCCTCTTCTCCTTATATAGAAAACATATAATTTCCGATTAAGGATAAGAAACATTAATGATAAAAGACCTGCAATAAGGACTGTGGGTATACTATAAAATTTCGTATGATTAAAAAGTAAGATTGGAATTACTAAAATCATCAAAACTACAGAGATTGAACTGATCCTATGCGATATTTGGAGATTGAGATCCTTTGGCATAAATTTTGTTTCCAGAATCAAACGTGACCATGGAATTGCTCTTTGAAATATATCTGTCCGTAAAATAGGTAAAAATTCCCATCGCTTAAGATGTTTAACCTGAAGACTCTTGTCTAGAAGGATTCGGTGCCCTTTTTTACGGATTCTATAACCTAATTCGATATCTTCAATGGAGGCTTTTGTGTACCGTTTTTGATTAAATCCACCTATTTCCTCAAAGACGTTTTTCCGTATAGCACCACATCCAGACCAGAAAGTAGAGGCCTCAGTGTTTGAATATTGATGATGAAAATGATGAAAGAGGTTTTTATACTGGGAAATAAAATTTCCTTCTGCAGGATCATCATCATAAGAACCGAATACGGCTACAATGTCAGAATTGTGCTGGAAGTTGACTACAACCGATGAAATAGTTTCTCTACGTACAGCCACATCGGAATCTATAAATAGGAGGATCTCTCCTCGAGCATGTTTAGCACCGAAATTCCTAGCAAAAGCTGGCCCTGACTGTCTTGAAAGCTGGAGTATGGTTATCCCCTTTTGACGAGCTATTTCTACACTGTTATCCGTTGAACAGTCATCTACCATAATGATTTCAAAAGATGGATAAGACGAAGTAATTAAGGCATCCAGAAACTTCTCGATATGTTTGCCACCATTATGTATAGGAATAATAACCGAGACAAAAGGTTGATTAGACATTGAAATAATTTGTATTTGTTAAATAAAGAAAAACCCTACTGCACAAACCCAATCTTCATTCATTATTGATAATGGAAAAGGGAAATGGTTTTGGATTTAATATTTTAATTCCTAATAAGTCGGCACAGCTCCGCCCTCTCAGTTACATTTGAAGATGCAACGTAGGGAGTTGATTTCACTATAATTTTGCTAAAAACAACTTAACTTTATTAAAATGAGGATGTTTATAAGCGCAAAAATTTAACCAGAAATGTAACTTCTAATAAAAATGATATAACTTATTAACAAAAAAACACTTATGACTATTGAGTAAAATAAATAATTACACTTTTAATGTCATAGCATGTTTACAAGAAACAACACTTTCTTTTTGTTTGTTCATAAGGCAATAATGACAAAAGAGATACGAACTTTCAACAAAAGATGACAAAACCTGTTTTTTGGAATTTATGGTATGATTATTAAGTGAGAAACACATTTCCTCATTGCAGGTATGTTTTTTAGATATATAAAAATTCCGAAGCATTTGTAGGAGAGTAGAAATGAAAAAAGATATTAAGAGGTTAACGATTAAGGTTAAGGAGATAAGGGGTATTTGTCCTGTTTACAAACCAGGTGAAAAGATTGTTATAGATGAAGGATATAAGCTAAATATGAAGGGGACGGATAATATATGCATGCACTCGCTTGGTTCTATATTTCCTTATTATGTCGCACTTTCAAGAGGCATTGCACCCACTGAGCTTGGACTGGCCAGAAAAGGGAGAAGGGCATATCTCCAATGCCTTGACCCTTGTGAATATACAGGTGGAGGTACAGTTATCTTTGAAGTAGTAAAGGGATAGTTTTGCGAGCAAATTGCATATACTTTACTTTCCTCTTTCAATTTGTTTAAGTTTTTTCAAAATTTATGTATTTTTTATTAACTATTACAAACTATTAAACATTATAATAATCAGAATTAATGTTGTTCATGTAAAATATTTTTGAGGAATATAAAACCACAAGGCTTTTACCAGGACAAGCTTTTTATTCATCCTGATATCTTATAAAAAAAGCGAGGTGATTTTTTGAAACTGAAAGGCAAAGTTGCAATAGTAACAGGTGGTAGTAGTGATAAAGGGAGAGCAATTTCTGAACTAATGGCATCTGAAGGTGCATCAGTTACCATAAACTATCTTAAAAGGAATGAAGAGGCAGAATCAGTTCAGAAAAAGATCTTAAACAATGGAGGAAAGGCAATAGTATGGCAAGCTGATGTGACTTTAAAAGAAGATGTGCATGGTATGGTCGAGGAAACTGTCAGACAGTTTGGTAGTGTAGATATTCTTGTGAACAACGTACACGGTACCATAAGACGAAATTCCTTCGATGAAACTAAATGGGATGAATACGAAACAAACTTATACGGCACAATAAAAGGGGCATACAATTGCTGTCAGGCAGTTATTGGAAAGATGAAAAACAAGAAATGGGGAAGGATCATAAATATATTGGATAGTATGGTTAATGAACCCGTAAAAGGATACAGTTGTTATATAACAGCTCAATCAGCACTGATTGGTTTTACAAGGAGCCTTGCGGTTGATTTAGGCGCTTTTGGGATAACCGTCAATCTAATAAATACAGGTTTTACACTATCAAAGAGAACGCCTCATGCACCCCCTCATATCCAGGAATCAATAGCTCAACAAACACCATTAGGGCGTCTTACATTACCCAAAGATGTAGCCAAAGCCGTCCTTTTCTACGCATCCAACTGGTCTGACTTTGTTACAGGAAATTGTTTGGTAGTAGATGGTGGTAAGGTAATGCATTGATTTTAAAACTCATCATTACAAAATGCCTCCTTTTCTACTTAAATTTTTCTTTTGCCCTTATGGTATTCATAATCCTGTGTACGCAACTTATGATTTTAATGACAATTCTCGGACAACCTGTAAAGATTTCTGCTGGTTCAATCATGTTGATTGAACCTAAACGTTTTGGTTCAGGCTACAAGCCTGAACCAGCATATGAAAATGATGGGATATGACTTTCATCGACGAAAACCAATTGATAGTTTTATCGATGAATTTAAAGTAAAACAGAGAATACACATCCCTTTAGTCCCCCCACGGCTTTCTTGTGAAAGCAAGAAGTGGGGGGAAATAAGGGATAAACGTATCAAACAGACAGACAACTTCCGGGATATGCACCTGAACTTTCGCTTGTTTTGACTGTGTTTTGTTTGTACATTAGATTAAAAAGAAGCATGTGCCTGCAACTTATATCTGAGCGATTTACAGGAGGTCTTCTGGAATAACGGATACAACGTTGCAGTCATTCAAACCGGTTTCACGTCTTACATCTGTATAAGCGGGAAGTTGCCCAATACAGGTGTCGATGTCATGAATCAGGGAGACGTAGATATCACTTTTTACATTACCGAAATAATGTTCAAAGACCTCCTTCGACAATCTCTCAGGTAGGCCTTCTATACTTGGAAAAAACTGGTCCTCCCTCAGATTTTCTCCTAGCAAGCGTTGCATTCTCCTGGCGGTACCGGAATTAGTAGCCGTTTCGGCAAACCTAACACCAGCCCGGTCTGCGGCAAGGTCTACGAAACTGAAACCACTTCCCCCATGCCCAGCATCCAGAAGTTCCTTAAATTCTCCAATGGCATGGGTGATACCCCTTTTGGATGCAATCTCAAGTACGGCAGATAAGATGAAATGTAGCCTGAGATCAACACGACCGGCAAGAACTACATTATTTGTTTGACGACGGTGCATTTTCATCTCACCGATTCGTACGTGTCCAATCATCTGCTCAACTCGCCAGTGGCCGAAGTATATGCCAAGTGCCAGTATGGCTGCGCGATTTTCATCAGCCGGGTCGCCCCCTCTGTCCCGCGCAAACTTAAACAGCGGGCCAATAAAACAGGTCAGTGAGACAGGTTCGTTAGTGGGCACTTTTTCCGAGAGTTCTTTTAGTTTAGCGTAATAGACTCGGACGGTCTCTGGTTTTCCCATGATGGCTACTTCATCCCTGACATATTTGAAACGCTTCCTCATCTCTTGTTCATGCTGTTTCAAATCTGGAATCGGCTTCATATGAACGCTTATACTGGTATCTGTGAGAACGACTGAATCTATAGAAGCCAGAAGGAATCCCCCTTGATTATAACCAAACGTCAGATCAAGGAAAAAAGCAATAAGATATCGTGCGATTGAACCTGGAATAGAAATTCTGCCTAGCGATGCCCTAACTATTCGAAGCCCTGAGGCAGACGGCTCAATGTTGAAACTGACATTCATGTAGTCACCAACCGGGTTATGGGGGATTTTTATGGCTACTAACATTTCGAATAGTTCAGGCGTAATCAGGACATTGCCGGTTATTCCTGGTACTGATCGGTGAGTGAATGAGAATACACCGTTAATATCATCTTCGGTAGCTGAAATGGTGAGAGGTTGGTCTTTGCTGTTTTGTAAATCACGAATAAGCTTCTTTACTAATGCGCGGGTTCTGACTGCGTCATCAGTATTGATCGTTTGAACACTTGTGACAACTGGTTTGCGTTCAAGAACAAGAACGACCAACGAGCACGGAAGGACAATCACAAGTATGAGCATAACCAACAAAGATATCAGGATATATCGCTTATACGGTTTCATTTGATCCGGCGCAGAATATTACAGAATCCCTTCATGTACGAGATGTTTTAAAACATTTGATTAACAGCAGGATAACCGGATTTCTGATCGATGCCCGGTAATGATCAATTCTTTGACAGCCTGTTATATGTGGTAAAAGTGGTTTGTAGTAACGTTTTACTTACAGTCATTATAAAAGAGTATGTATGTTTTGCAACATAGAAATATTAGGGGTGTAATGACATTTTTTATGATTAATAAAATTGCTGACTCAGTGTTTTAGTTATTTATTGAGTAAATTAAAAAATCATGTTATATTTAAGGTTTTAGTTAATTAGTATCTGTTGCAGAAACGCGGTTTCGTCATCCTGAACTTGTTTCAGGATTGATACATATAGATTCTGACCCCCATAGCTTCCTTGCGTAAGCTAGGAATGGGGGCAGAATGACACCTTTGGATATTTGGGCTTTCCGCAACAGATACTAATTAGGAAATACAATTATATTAAACCTACATAACATTTATGTCACTATAAATTGTGAAAACATGTCCTGAATGAAATGAAGGATTGACAACATAATAGTAATAATGTCACTCTGAGCAATGAGAAAGGTCTGATTTAGTAGTGTATTTTTTTAATATAATGTAACTTTTGAAAAAACCAATCTTGGCATTTTAATGCTAAGATTAAATCATAAACTTATGTTTTTTTCATCATTTCTTAAAGAGAATCTAGCATATAAGGTCTTTATAAAAAAATATAAGAAATACTTCATACTTGGAACAATCTCTCTCATAATGGTAGACATAATCAATATTGTTCCACCTCTCCTCATAAAAGAAGCCGTAGACATACTCACGTCTGATGGAAGCCTCACTAAAATTGCATACATTTCCGGCATTTATCTCCTTGTCAGCCTTGTACAGGGCATAGGAAGATATTACTGGAGAATAAATTTTATCGGAACCGCTTTTCGTTGTGAGTATGATTTGAGAATGGCATTTTTTAAACACATTGAGACGCTATCACAGTCCTTTTTCCAGAAATATAAAACAGGAGACCTTTTATCTCGTGCAACTAATGACCTGACCGCTGTGAGGATGGCTGTCGGGCCCGGCATGCTCATAGGCCTTGATGCCTTATTTTATTTTTTCATTATACCACCAATAGTTATTTATTTATCTCCAAAACTTGCCCTTTATACATTCTTACCTTTGCCTCTGATGCCATACTTTGCATATAAGATAAAAAATACAATTGATAGAAGATTCAAGATAGTCCAAGAGCAATTTTCCAATATAAGCGAAAAGGCTCAGGAAAACATATCAGGAATCCGTGTGGTAAAGGGATTTAACATGTCAAAACAAGAAGAAAATACGTTCCGCAAATTATGCAGAGATTTTATGAAGAAAAATCTTTCGCTTGCTATTCCTCAATCTCTTCTAGGACCGGCTTTCGAATATATCACATATCTTGGGATTATAATCCTTCTCTTAGTCGGTGGAAATATGGTACTGGAAGGTACAGTTACTTTAGGCACACTAATAGCCTTCCAGAGGTATATATCAAAGATGGTCTGGCCCATGACGGCTGTAGGTTGGTGTCTGTCACTATTTCAGCGCGGCAAGGCATCAATGAAAAGGGTGGATGAGGTTATGGACTTAAATCCCGAGATTGTAACCAATAAATCTGCAATAAAAGATTTTCAACCTACGGGCAAAATAGAATTCACGGATTTAAGTTTTAGATACAACGGGAATGAGGATGATGTTCTTCGAAACGTAAATCTAAAGATAGATTCAGGTCAAAAAGTTGCCATAATCGGACCCGTCAGTTGCGGCAAGTCTACTCTTGTTAGCCTGATACCAAGGATTTTTTCTGCTAAAGACAATAAGATATTTCTTGATGACGTTGATATTAATAAAATAGACATTAAGGAACTCAGGAAACACATTGGCTTTGTCTCACAGGATACCTTTTTATTCTCTGAAAAGATTAGGAATAATATAGCCTTTGGCAATCCAGCAATATCTGACGAACGTAAGGTTCAAGAGCTAGCACGTTTATCAATGATATCAAAAGAAATAGATGATTTACCAGAGGGATACGATAGTTACCTGGGTGAAAGGGGCATAAACCTTTCCGGTGGTCAAAAGCAAAGGCTCTCTATTGCAAGAGCCCTTGCCATAAATCCCAAAATCTTAATCTTTGATGATTGCCTTTCTGCTGTAGATGCAAGGACGGAAGAAGCACTAATAAAAAACATCTCTGAGGTGGTAAAAGAAAATACGCTTATAGTGGTAACGCATAGAATACCCGCTATTAAGGAATTTGACTTCATAGTCGTAATGCAGGAAGGCGTAATTGTAGAAAAGGGTACACATCAACAATTAACCAAGAGAGAAGGATTGTATAAATCATTATATGATAAAGAAGTTATAGAAGAAAGTCTGGAAAAAAGTTAATCAGACAAAATTTTGACAGGATAAACAAGATTTATATATTATCTAAGCGTCCTATGCCGAACGCCTTTAGCCTGTCCAATTCTTTTTAATAATTGAACTATTATGAAAGAGTATATAAACGAAGACAAAACAATTGAAAAGTTGTATGACAGAACCATAGTGAGAAGGCTCATGTCATACATAATGAGATACAGGTTATCTACATTACTCTCAATTATGATGGTCTTTGCCGCAACGCTTTTATTTCTTTTGGGTCCATATTTATTTGGATACGCAATTGATCATGGAATTGTCAAAGGAAACAAATCAATAATTATTACAATGGCATTAATCATACTTGGAGTTGAGACATTCAGGGTGTTACTCGTAATAGTACAGAGCTACAATATCCAGATCATCGGTCAAAAGGTTATGATGGATCTAAGGATGGAGCTCTTCTCTCATATACAAACACTTCCGGTATCCTTCTTTGATAAGAATCCTGTAGGCAGGTTAATGACACGCTTAACCAATGACATTGCCGCACTGGGAGAACTATTTTCTGCAGGAATTATTGTCGTAATAGGAGACGTCTTTATCATCGTAGGCGTAATCGTAACAATGTTTTTATTGAATCCTAAACTTGCCATCATAGCTTTAAGTGTTTTCCCTGTGATGATGATGGTCGCCATATTTTTCAGCAAGAGGATAAAAGCATCCTTTAGAGAAATAAGGAGAAAATTAGCTCGTGTAAATTCACATTTAAATGAGAACATAACAGGAATGAAGATTATTCAACTTTTTAATAGAGAAAAGAGAAATTACGAGGATTTTGATTCAGTAAATAAAGATTATCTCGGTGAACAGGTTAGTTACATTAGATACTATGCTATTTTCCAACCTGCGATCAACATTATACATGCCCTTTCAGTTGCGCTGATTCTCTGGTATGGTGCACTTAGATACATCAATTTAGACCTTACGCTGGGTATTCTTGTGGCGTTCCTTGCGTACATACAGGGGATATTTGAACCAATAAGAGATATTGTTGAAAAGTACAATACATTTCGGAGTGCAATAGCTTCGGCTGAGAGGGTATTTGGTTTGATGAAAGAACCGTCTGAGAATGATTATAAGAAAGTAACACTCAGAGAAGGGTCAGTATTATATAAATTAAATGGGAAGGTAGAATTCAAAGATGTCTGGTTTACGTACAATAGCAAGGATTACGTCCTTGATAAGGATTACGTCCTTAAAGAACTATCATTTAAGATCGAGCCAGGACAATCACTTGCCCTTGTAGGTGTAACTGGTAGCGGAAAGACATCAGTTGCAAACGTAATAACAAGACTGTACGAAATCAATAAAGGCGAAATATTGTTAGACAATAGAAATATTCAGGATATTGATAAAACAGAATTGAGAAAGATTATTGGTATGATAAGCCAGGATATTTTCCTTTTCTCCGGAACTATCAGGGACAATATATCACTTTTTAATTCTATTTCAGATAAAAGGATTTTAGGAATCATAGATGAGCTTGGTCTTGCTCATTTCATTGGTAGAATGCCACAGGGATTGGATACTGAAGTGGCCGAAAGAGGCTCAAACCTCTCTGCAGGTGAACGTCAATTTATATCATTCGCGCGGATTCTTGCCTACAATCCTGAAATCCTAATCCTGGATGAAGCAACGTCTAACATTGACCCTGTTTCTGAGGTCTTAATTCAAGATGCCATTAAAAAGATAACCGAAGACAGGACTTCTATTATAATATCTCACAGGTTATCTACCATTAATAATTGCGACCATATCCTGGTATTAAACAAGGGGGAAAAGGTCGAGGAAGGAAATCATGAAGCATTGATGAGAAAACAAGGATTATATAGCCAGCTTTATAAAGTATATCTGAAAAAGGAAACGACGTAATCTTTTCACGCTATCTTCCATTCAATTATCTTTTATAAATAGCTTTTTATATTATTTACTCTCTTAAATTCTTAAAGCAGTTTAAAACAAGATAAAAGACTAAAGTCTTAACTCCTGTTTTTATAAACGTAAGATTTTTCTATTCTCAAGGAGTTAAGTCTTCAGACTTTTAAAACTCTTTAAATGGAATTTAGTCTTTAGACTTTTATTTCATCCACAAAATAGATAAAAGGCTGAAGCCTTAATTCCTATCTATCATCACCTTCCATGATATAATCAACAACAGGATATTTTTCAAATACAGACATCAACCATTCATATCCTTTTGTCTTCACATAGAAATTAAAGCTGGAAAATCCATAATCTTCCATCCTTTTAACATAACAATGCTTTACAGGATTATGATGGATATAATTAAAACGCGTCCAATAATCGCTTTCACTACGGATACAATAATCCCAATAACTTTGCCATATCTTCCTGCCTTTCTTGCCATCCTCTTTATTCCATTGAAATGATGTTGTACCATGAATAGCTTTGAAAATATCCCGGATGTCTTTTCCTTTATCAGTCTTCATCATGAAATGGTAATGATTATCAAGAATCACCCAGGCAATAATATTGCACTGCTTTTCAACCATTTTATCTTTTAACTTTTGCTCAAATGCACTTTTACGTTTTACACTCTTTAAAATAGGAACGTTTTGATAGGTATGTACAGAGAAAAAGTATATTTGTTTATCCACATATAAATGAAAAGGCTGATGTCTCTTTTGTACATCTTTTCGAGTATTAGCCATAAGTCAAAATATTATTTTTGTTTTTTTGAAATTATGCTTTCAGGTGGTTTATCGGACTTCACCCTTTAGGGTTTAAGGCATTGGGAGAAACCCCCAATGCACATAAAAGGCTAAAGCCTTAACTCCGTTTCGGATTTTACCCTTTAGGGTTTTATTTTAACACGTTACAAACAACATTGAAATTCCTATGCATTAAATTAAGCCTTCGGCAACTACTATTCCCCACGAAAATCACGAAAGTATTTTTTTGTGTCTTTTCGTGTGTTTCGTGGGCTCTTTTGAAATTCCTATACATGCACATAAAAGGCTAAAGCCTTAACTCCTGTTTGATATTTACAACCTAGTAGGATCAATATTAATTCGCAGCTTAATAATTATTAAAGTATTAATTTACTTATACCCAAAACGCCTTAACGTTGCCTCATCCTTTCGCCAGTTTTTACTTACCTTGACCCAGAGGTCCAGGTAAACCTTCTTTTCTAATAGCTCTTGAATGCCTTCTCGTGATTTCCTTCCTATCTCCTTTAACATTTGTCCTCGCTCGCCGACAATAATCAACTTATGTGTTGGCTTTTCCACATATATTGTCGCAGCAATATAAACGAGTTCATCACTTCTTGGAGCAAACTCATTTATCACTACAGCCACTCCATGAGGGACCTCCTGCCTTGCAAAGAGCAGCACCTGTTCTCGAATGAGTTCTGCAATTGTTAATTTTTCTTGCTGGTCTGTTAGAGTACCTTCAGGGTAGTAGGGAGGGCTTTCCGGCAATAATTCTAGTATCTTATTGACGAGCATATGAAGGTTTATATGGGTTATGGCTGAAACAGCAACGCCACCTTTAAAGTCTCCGAGCTTTTTATATTCATCGATACGGTCTTCAAGGTGAGAGATGTCAGCAATATCTATCTTATTAACTACAAGTAAAATATCTTTTGTGATGGAACGTATAAGTTTTGCAGCACGTTTATCATCACCATGTGGAGGTGTAGTACTATCCACAACAAATAAAACTACGTCAGCATCCCTGAGACCATTACGCGCTAACCTTACCAGATGTTCATCAAGCTTTTGTTTTGGCTTTAAGATTCCCGGTGTGTCCAGAAATACAATCTGCCCATTTTCTACCTCACATATACCTGTGATTCTATTGCGTGTCGTTTGAGGCCTTGGCGTAACGATTGCCACCTTTTCACCAACAAGCGTATTGAGCAACGTCGACTTACCTACGTTAGGCCTTCCCCACATCGTTACAAATCCAGACTTATATTTTTTGGATACTTCCTCTGTCATATAATCGGCTACATATCTTAACTATATATAATCTCTCCTTTAGACGCAGATGAACGCAGATTGTCAGGATATCAAAATAAAGAACGAGTAGTTATCTGTACGTATCAGTGCAAACCTGTGTCCTAATTTATGGAACTATCCTTGTGCCTGCTTCGCCTGCAATAGTTTCCTTAACTTTATCTATAGCAGTGATAAAGGAGGATTCTCCTCCACCTTTTAAGAAATTGATTGCCGCCAGAATCTTTGGCCCCATACTGCCCGGAGGGAAGTGCCCTTCAGCCATATATCTTTCTGCCTCTTCAATCGTAATTGTATCAAGGGGTCTTTGATCTGGCTCACCATAATTCAGGTAGACATTTTCAACACCCGTGAGCATTATCAAGTAATCGGCCTTTATGTCCAGCGCTAACACATACGAAGCAAGATCCTTGTCTATAACTACATCTGCACCCTCTAAAGACCCGTCATCTTTTAAGATCACGGGTATCCCGCCACCACCCGCAGCAATTACAATCTCTCCAGACTCCAGGAGTCTTTTGACTGACTCGTCTTCTACAATCTTGATAGGTGCAGGGGAGGCCACAACCCTTCGATACCCCCTATGGCTATCTTCAACCATCTTCCAACCTCTTTCCCTGCTGAACATGTTTGCTTCTTCTTCAGAAAAGAAAGGGCCTATTGGTTTGGTTGGATTTTCAAATGCATGATCATCTTTATCCACTATTACCTGAGTCAAGATAGTAACGACACTTTTTTTTATACGCTCTTTCTGCAAACGATTGACTAATGTTTGCTGGATCATATAACCGATTGAACCTTCAGTATCTGCAACACATACACCTAATGGAAGTTGTGGAACCTTGTCATGACTTAATTCGACCATCAACAACATATTACCTACTTGGGGGCCATTGCCGTGTGTGATTACGACATCGAATCCTTTTTGTATGCAGTGGATTATGCCCTCAATACTTTTCTGTGTATTCGCAAACTGTTCTTTTATAGTCCCCCTCTCGCCCTCCTGAATAAGAGCATTACCCCCTAAGGCTACTACGATAATCTTTTTTCTGTTCTTTGACATAATTTCTCAGAGGCTCTATAACTTACTAAATATGCATAAATGTTATTTAATAAGCTCTATTATTATTTCCTTCAACCCTGGTTTGCTTATCTCCTGAAGTTCGTATTTTGCCCTCACAACGGGTTTGTTTATCTTAATTCTTCTACTTAAATCGATTGGGGTACCTATGATAACGGTATCACAATCTGTTTGATTAATAGTTTCTTCAAGTTCAAGGATTTGTTTTTGATCATAACCCATAGCCGGTAAAAGATTACCAATGTCAGGATACTTTTTGAATGTTTCTCTTATACTTCCGACTGCAAACGGTCTTGGATCAACAAGGGTAGAAGAACCATGTTTCTGTGCTGCTATTACGGCAGCGCCATAAGCCATTCCACCATGAGTTACTGTCGGCCCGTCTTCTACGGCAAGAACCTTGCGGTCTTTTATGATTTCGGAACCTTCAACCATAATATTCAATGATGCGTCAATTACGGTTGCCTTTGGATTTGCCTTTTTTATGTTGTCTTTAACTATATTGATGTTTTCAACGTCAGCAGTCTTTTCCTTGCTTATGATTACGATGTTAGCGAGTATGAGGTTGGATTCCCCGGGATAAAACGTTACTTCATGTCCCGGTCTATGGGGATCTACAAGGGTTATGTGAACGTCTGGTTCAAAAAAGGGCAAATCATTGTTCCCTCCATCCCAAATGACTATTTCGGCCTCACCTTCTGCCTTTCTTAGTATAGCCTCATAATCAACGCCTGCGTATACGACTGTACCCTGTTCTATGTGAGGTTCATATTCCTCCATCTCTTCAATAGTACAGTTGTGCGTGACCAGGTCTTCGTAGGTTTCGAAGCGTTGAACCCTTTGATTTATCAAATCTCCATAAGGCATAGGATGACGGACTACCACAATCTTCTTCCTTGCTTCTTTTAATATCTGACATATCTTCTTTGTTGTTGCACTTTTCCCACATCCAGTTCTCACGGCACAGACTGCAATAACGGGTACTTTACTCTTCAACATTGTTTGCTTAGCGCCCATAATAACAAAACTAGCACCCGCAGCCTGCACCTCGCTTGCCTTATGCATTACGTATTCATGAGAAACATCACTGTAGGAAAAAACTACTTCATCAACACTGTGATCTTTGATAAATTCTGTGAATTCATTTTCGTTGTAAATAGAAATACCGTTGGGGTATAACTTTCCTGCGAGTTCGGATGGATATTTCCTATCTGAGATGTTTGGGATTTGGGTTGCCGTGAATGCCACGACTTCGTAATCCTCATTATCCTTAAAGAAGACATTGAAATTATGGAAATCCCTTCCAGCAGCACCCATTATTATGACTTTCCTTCTTTTCATCTTTATTATTGTAATTCTAAGATAAAGCGTTTGTTAATAGGTTACACGGGTCTTGATAATATCATTGACTATTTTTAAATTTATCGTTGTTTAAGATATTTTACAGTTACAATATAAAAAGTAGTGAAATAATAATGTAAATAATCTTATTACTATTTGATAGCCCTATCAATAAAAATAATTACCATCTTCAAAAATTATGTTATAAATATTGCATGCCTTATCTCGATAAGGCACAACATCCACCCGCTCATCTTTACATCACATATTCAATCGCAGCAATACCAGAAGTAAACCTTTTCACGATCCAGTAGAAGAGGTTGTTCTAGGAAATAATCAGTTTATAAATGATATACATAGTGTAAATTATACAAAGCGTTTTCTTTTATTTTTTTATTTGAATAAGCAAATTAAATAAGCTACTTTTACGGTATAGAATTATTGATTTTTAAACCAAAATTGGTGAGTATGTAAATTACCAATAGTCATTGTAAAATATCTACTATTTTTGAAAGGTAGAGCATAGAAATATGATTAGTGATAACCAAAAAAATTACATGATTCAATGGTTAATAACGGAATATCAAGAAATAAGAAAAGAGATAGAAAGAAGATCAAAAGAGCAGTTTATATGCATAACTGGTTCAATAATTTCCTTAGGTTCAACATTAGCATTCATATCTAAAGACCCTTCAATATATTCTCCGTTACTAATAATAATCCCCTGGATTTTGACTATATTTGGATTCATATGGACAGATCATTCTCATCACATATTTCTATTAGGTACATATATAAGGGAAAATATTGAAAGTCAAATCAATCAAATAACAACCTCTCAAAACAAAATAGGTTGGTCACATTATATTCAAAATATACGACAAGAATTAAAAAGTGTGAATAAAAAGCCGTCATTTATAGTATGGTTACTTCCCCTTCTCTATTTTATATTACCTTCCATAAGCTGTATTATTGCTTATATTTTTATGCGTTTTGGAAATATAGCTAAGTTGCCAATTCCTATTGAGATTTCTTTGTTAATAATAGGAGTCATATTTATAATTTGTCTAATTATCAGTTGGTTTAGAGCAGCTAAAGTTATTTTAAAATGAACATAAAATGACACACAACACAAAGCACGCAGCTCACATCATTTGATTAAATCGTTTAACTGTTTCAATTAGTATCTGATATTATGATTAAATATTAAAAAAGATAAATCTTGAGTAACTCATATGAATATACAGCAATAAAAAAATGCTGTATTCATTCTTGCGTGGTAAATAATATTCAGCATTATCCTCGTGTGGTGAGGATCGTTATTATAAATTTGACTTGCCATATTTATTTGTCTTTGTTTCAAATGTGTATCGCTTTACCTTGATTGTATGGAAGGCTTCGGCAAAGACTTCTGATAACGTTGTATGTGGAAGGATGAAAGTCGCGATACTCTATCCTATCCCGATTCATAATTCATTAAAAATGGCCGAAGAAGTTACAATTAATTATTGCCTGCAGTGTGGGTCCGATCAGTATAAGAAGATTAATTCGAAACAATTTTTCTGCGAATCGTGCGGATTCACATATTTTCAAAATGTAGCAGCTTCTGCTGCAGGCATAATTGAATGCCGCAATCAAATACTTGCCTGCGTCAGAAAATACGATCCATGTAAAGGAATGTTAGGTCTTCCTGGCGGTTTTGTTGACATAAACGAATCCGCCGAATCTGCCCTAAAAAGGGAGATTCTAGAAGAATTGAATATTCCGGTACCCAAAATGTTTTATATAGGATCATTTCCAAATGTGTATCTGTACAAATGTGTAGAATATCACTCGCTAGATTTGTTTTTTGTCATTAAGCTTAAGGAAATTCCTGAAATAACAATAGGTAATGAAGTTGCAGCGATAAAATGGATCGATAGAGGTAAAATTGATTATGATCAATTTGCCTTTGAGTCTATGAAAAAGGGGCTAAAAATGTATTTAGAATTGAGCACATGCCTCTAGTAATAACAATATAAAAACTAACAAACAGTTCCTATGAATATTCCATAAGGGACCCTTTTTCAACTCTTCCATCTATAGCTTACTGACTACTTTTAGTCTGCCTCTAATTTCTTTCTTTAACGCATATCTCCAGGGAAGTAATTGAAAAAGTTAACCACGGAAATACACGGAAAATCAAAGAACTCAATAACGAAAAAAAATAATTATACTGCAAATCCTGTCTAAAATGAATGTCAACAGTATAAAATCAATTGCGATTTGGTTCTGGAGTGTTTGCAGTTGAGGGTGGCAGAGTTGGAAAAATGATTTCAGGTTGCTCTCCAGTCAAGGTTCGTAGAAATGCAACAATTTTGTTCGTTTCATTATCAGTAAGACTTAATCCTAACTGATATTCGGCCATGATATTAACTGCCTCACTCAAACTCCATGTACTTGCGTCGTGGAAATAGGGAGCTGTTAGTTCAATATTTCTTAGCAGTGGAACTTTGAATACGTATTTATCTTTCTCATCTTTTGTTACGTTGTATCTGCCAAGAGTATGTGTGTCTTTGTCATATGGTTTTGCCATTCCAAATTTCTGATAAGAGTTTCCTCCAACACCAACACCATTATGGCAGGTTATACAACCTTTATCCTTAAATAGATCATATCCTTCCTTCTCCGATTTGGAAATGTATTTATCATAGCCTTTTAACCACATATCAAATCTTGAGTTTGGTGTGGTTAAAGTCTCTTCAAATGCTGCAATAGCATCAGTGACCTGATCAATGTCAATTTTTCCATCTCCATAAACTTCCCTAAACCATTGCACATATTCCGGTATTGATTGCAATACACTCACTGCAATCTCATGGGATGAGGCCATTTCACTAGGATTGGCTATGGGGCCTCCTGCCTGCTCTTTCAAGTCCTTCGCACGGCCATCCCAGAATTGTGCCAGATTGAATCTTGCATTCAGGACGGTAGGTGAGTTTATCGGACCAAATAGCCATTTATGTCCGATAGAGCTTGGCAAATTGTCTGCACCACCTGTCGAGAGGTTATGACAGGAATTACAAGTAATCCAACCGGATTTGGACAATCTGGGTTCAAAAAACAATTTCTTTCCTAATTCCACCTTTGCTCGGTCGTAATCAAAATTAATCGGAATTGGTTTAATAGGTTCTTCTGAACTTGGTGATTTAACTCCACCCGCCATCCTTCCACCTCTGCCATAACCCATATCAATCAAACCCCCTGCAGTAGTAAATGTAGGCAACACAGCATTGATAACGACAAGGGCCAATAAACAGCTAATTGCAGTAAATTTAATTATATTCATTTGTTCTCCTTTTTTTCTAATGGTCTATTAGGAACACATCCCATATTTCAAATTATAAATTCTTGATCTTAGCAATTTTACAAAATAAAATTGCCCGCTACTACTCACAACTTACTTCTTAAGAACAATAATATGTATTGCATATAAAATTGTCAAGTGTCAAGAGCATATATTTGCGTTGTCCATCTCAAGAATTCATATGTTATTGATTTTATTGACATTTCTAATAGAGCTTGTTAAGTTGGTTCCATAATGAAAAAGTTAACCACAGAGAACGGAGAGGGGGACTTTGCGGTTATTAAATTGCTTTCGCAAAATTTGTATAATGAGAATGTCGAGAAGGTGAAGCAGGCTCTTGAAGAAATTGGTAGAATAGGAAAAGGTAATAGCGAAGCCATGAAGACTCTTCAAGAATTCTTAAGGAAAGAACAGCGAATGTCTCTTCGTATTTTAGCCACCCAAACCATTTCAAAAGTAAAAAAGGTTTCTCAGCGTTCTACAGAGGAATTTAAAAACCCCAGTATCTTTCAATGTCCTGGTGCTGAAAAGATAAAAAGGATAGAAATTGTAGACGTAACATGTCCACACTGTCATAAGAATGGTACAGCATCAGTAGCTGGCTTCGAGAATGAATTTACCTGTGAGAGTTGTGGGGAAATGATACAGCGTGATTTACCCGAAAGCTGTATTGAAAAGTGTCCCGTAGGAAGTCAGTGCGTCGGTATAGAGCGTTATCAAAAATATATGAAAGGCAGAAAAAAAGTTACTTAAATAAATGCAGCCATTCCACCTACGAGATGGAAGAGGCGAACCGGTATTTATTATCAGATATGTATTGCCTTGCCTTCGATTGCATGGAAGACCTCACTGAAAACCTCGGAAAGTGTTGGATGCGGGAATATGTTGGCGCTAACTTCCAGATTCGTTGCTTCCAGATTCATAGCAAGTGACATTCCTCCTATCAACTCCCCTACTTCATGACCAATCAGGTGCACGCCCAATATTTCTCCACTTGCTGCATCAGTTATAACCTTTATAAACCCATCCTCCCCTTCTCCTATTATCTGAGTCTTACCGTTAGCCATAAATGGGAATTTTCCAATCTTTACCTCGTAACCTTCTTTTACGGCTTCTTCCTGGCTCATACCAACACCCGCGACCTGAGGATTGGAATAGGTTACCCTTGGAATTGCGTTTTTGTTTAATGGCGCAAAATCCCTTCCTGCAATTTTATTAACAACAAGCAAACCCTGCGCAGATGCCAGGTGGGCCAGTAGAGGAGGACCGTTAACGTCTCCAATTGCAAATATACCAGGTTGGTTTGTCTCCATATTTTCATTTACGCCTATGAATTTTCCCTTAAACTCGAGGTCAAGTCCTTCCAAGCCCAAATCTTTAGTTTCAGGTTTTCTCCCTAATGCCAGCAGGATTTTTTCACTTTGGAGCAATTCTGTTGTACCATCCTTTTTCTTAACTGTTGTCTCAGTTGTATTTTCCTTTATTTCAATACTGTCAAAGGCAGTTTGGGTAAGGAACTTAATGCCTTTTTTTGAAAGACTCTTTCTCAATGTACTTCCTATATCTTTATCGTCCATCGGAAGAATTTCATCCATCATTTCAATCACAGTAACACTAGTTCCGAGGGCATTATAGACATAGGCAAACTCAACCCCTATTGCGCCGCCCCCAATAATCAAAAGCGAAGAGGGTATTTCTTCTAATTCCAGTATCTCATCACTCGTTAATACGCTCTTTTTATCAAACGGTATACCATCAAAAACTACAGGAGAAGAACCAGTTGCAATAATGATATTCTTAACTGATAATTCTTCTTTAATCTTATCGTCTTCCTTAATCAGAACATTTTTTGGAGAAACTATCTGTCCCGTGCCCCTTAATACGTCAACATTGTTTTTCTTGAGTAAATGTTCTATACCACCAAACAATCTTTTTACGATAGTTTCTTTCCGTCTGTGAAATTCACTAAAGTCCGCATTAAGGCCATCTATGATTATACCGTACTCTTTGCCCCTTTTACACATTTCGTATAAATGTGTTGAGTGGATCAGGGCCTTTGTAGGTATACAACCCTTGTGAAGACAATTTCCTCCAACCTTGTCCCTTTCTACAAGCCCCACACTTAAACCTAATTGTGCACCCTTAATAGCAGCAACATAACCTCCAGGGCCACCACCAATAATTAACAAGTCATATGTTTTCATTATAATAGATAATGTTTTTTTGACAGGATAACAGGACAGGTAATATAATATATATGTATCTTATTATATTAAATTTAGAAAATTATTATTTTTAGGTTTACTTTCTATTGTTGTACCTTTTCAATCTTTGCCGCACAGATTTTGTACTCGGGCATAGAACTTGAATTGCCGTCCGCATGCGAAGCATTACAAGGGTCTATTGTTAGTAGATTTGCTTGTGCGCTTACAAAATGAAATGGAATCCAGATTTGCTTTGGCACTACTCTGTTTGTGATGTTAGCAGATATGGTTATCTGCCCGCGTCTTGTAGTTACCCTTACTATTTCTCCATCTTTTATTCCAGCATCTTCGGCGTCTTCATGTGAAATTTCTACAAATGCGTAAGGTTGTTTTTGTGTACTCCCTTTTGTCCTGTGCGTCATGGTGCCGCTATTAAAGTGGTAAAGAGTTCGTCCAGTACTAAGGATAAACGGATAGTTTTTATCAGCCTTTTCAAGAGGTGATTTGCTTTCTGTTGTGGAGAACTTTGCTTTCCCATTGACAAACGTTTCTTCATATAAAAATTTTGTACCAGGATGATTAGTATCAGGACAAGGCCATTGTACTCCCCCATTTTCAATTCTTTTATAATTAATCCCGGCATAGTTCAGAGAAACCGTTCGTATCTCTTCCCAGACGTCTTCGGGTGAATTATAATTCACGGGATAATCCATGCGGTTTGAAATTTCAGAAATTATCTTCCAATCTGCTTTTGCCTCACCTGGTGGTGAAACAGTCTTTCTTGTCCTTTGTACACGCCTTTCTATATTCGTAAATGTGCCATCCTTTTCCGCAAAACAAGCTGCCGGTAACAGTACATCTGCATATTGAGCCGTGTTTGACATAAATATATCCTGTACTATCAACAATTCCAGATTATTAAGTGCCTTCTTTACTCTTGTCGTATCTGGTTCACTTATCAGGATATCTGCACCCATAATATACATTGCCTTGATCTTCCCTTTGTAAGCCTTATCAAGCATCTCCCTGATATGTAAGCCTTTATTTTTAGGTAAAGATACTTTATATATATCTTCGAATTTTTTACGAGTCGTACGCTCAGAAACTGGTTGATAGCCTGGATAGAATTCAGGAATAGCTCCCATATCGAAAGCTCCCTGGCCGTTATTCTGACCCATAAGTGGATTTATACCTGTACCTTCTTTACCGATATTACCCGTCAGCAAGGCTAGATTCACAAGGCTCTTTACATTATCGATACCTGACCTGTGTTGGGTTATGCCATTTCCGTATAATATTGTTGCCTTTTTCGCATTAGCATAGATTCGGGCGGCTTCTTTAATCTTTTCCTCTGCTACACCCGTTATACTTTCAGCCTTTCCTGGTTCATTTTTTGTTACTGCATTCTTAAGCGTCTTAAAATCTTCAGTTCTTTCCTCTATAAATTTCTCGTCGTAGAGACCTTCATTGATAATTACGTTTATTATAGTGTTGATGAGGAACGTATCAGTTCCGGGCACAAGGTTTAAGTAAGTCTTTGCAATCTCTGTTAACCAGATCAAGCGTGTATCGGCCACAATTAGTTTTGTGCCGTTTCGTACCGCTTTTTTTACCTCAAGCCCTATTATGGGATGCGCTTCTGTGACGTTGGCCCCAATGACTAATATAGCGTCTGATTTTGTGATTTCTTCGATTGAGTTTGTAGTGGCACCGTAGCCAAGAGAGGTCTTAAGGCCACCTAAAGTTGCTGCATGACATTCTGTTTCTGATTGATCAATATTATTAGTACCAATGACTGCCCTTGCTAACTTTTGCAATAGATAATTTTCTTCATTTGTACAACGTCCTGAACTTATAAATGATATAGAGTCATTACCATATTTTGACTTTATATCTTTTAATTTTTTGGTAATAACATCATAGGCATCATCCCAGCTAGCCTTTTCAAGATTATTATTCTTTCTAACCATGGGAGTGGTAAGCCTATCTGGATGGTTAACGAAATCATATGCAAATCTGCCCTTTGTGCAAAGATTCCCATTGTTTGGCACGACTCCTACTTCAGAGGTTATTTTGATTATGCCTTTATGATTGGTGTGAATATCAATCTGGCATCCGATACTGCAATAGCCACATGTAGTCCTCACCTTTTTTATCTGGAAAGAACGGCCTTTGCCCATCGCCTTTTTCTCAAATAAAGCGCCAGTTGGACATGTAGATACGCATTGCCCACAAAGAACACACGTACCATCCAGCAAAGACTCACCAAAAGGAGTCGAAACCCACATTTTAAAACCCCTGCCTCCAAACTCTATCGCATGGTCTTGCTGGACTTCACCACATATCCTTACACAACGGCCGCATCTTATGCATTTAGGAGTTTCTCTGTAAATAAGCTCATTCCTATCAGGGATAACTCCGCCTCTTTTGTCCTCATCTCTATAATTAAGCCCATCGACGCCTATCGTATAAGCAAGGTCTTGAAGTTCACAGCAACCTGTAGCCTCGCAAGTCATACAATCAAGAGGATGATCTGATAAGATATATTCAAGCACACCCTTCCTTGTACTGATAACATTCTTAGATTCTGTATTTACGACCATGCCTTCACCTACTCTGGTCGTACATGAAGTTAGTAATTGTCTTGCACCTTCAACTTCAACCAGGCATATCCTGCACCCGCCGTATGGGTCGAGGCGTTTATCATAACAAAGGGTTGGAATCCATATGTCATTTTCTCTTGCCGCTTCAAGTATAGTCTTTTCCTGTTCCACTTCATAAGTTTTTCCATTTATGGTTAATTTAACCACTCCCATTTAATTAAAATTACCTTTCTGTTTAGCGATACTCTTCTAATAATAGAAATAAAAAAGTGTAATTTTACAAAAATGAAAAAATAATGCAAACAAAACCTTAACTTAGCAAATCCATATAAAATTGAGTTTCCCGCAAAAGTGGGTTTATTGACTACCTTTTGGGAGGATTCCATATTTTATTTTCGGATCAAAAAAACATTACCAGCATTCAATATATTTGTAAGATAAATTATTTGCTATGAAACAATAATAAACAAGAATGGCAATTAAAATTAATTTGATTTAGTACAATACGTTTCTAGTATCATGAATTTCTTGGTTAGTGGTATCCCATTCACGGTATATATTCATCACTCCGTGAGAACGATTGGGCCGTCCGCTGGAGTTTAGGCAATTTCCCCCACATTTGAAACTCCTCTGCCGTTAAGTAACGACCATAAAAGTCACCGGCTGCCCCAATCTTGGGTTCAAGTACTATACCCGTTCCGTCATACAGCCACCCTTCTGGGTCTTCTTTGACATTTGGAGTTATTAAGTTAGAGGACTGCCAGATTAACAAGGTATCCCTCCGTACCGTGGTCATGCGAAACCACCGAGCCAGGTTGGAATCAAGCCGCATACGAGACTCGTACCACTCGCGCACAATTCTTGCGTGTTCATAACAAGCAAATCTGTTGTCGCGAGGAATATGTATATCCACGTACCAAACAGCCTCATTAAGAAACAAACGGGAGAGGGATTGTGCAGCATCCTGTAGTTGAGGATTTTCTGCTATTTCCAGACCCTCTCTCGACCACATTGCAGTCAATTCCTGAGCCAGAGACCTGGCCAGTTCTTCCCTAGTCTGTACCTGACTCATAGGTTCAACCACCAGCCGAAACCCTCCATCCACTGACATTGTTTTATCACTAGTTCTAAGCCCCCTCCGTGCGGAAAGGGCGAGTCGAGTATGTACAAGATACTCATCATCTGCTTTCATTTCAACTGTCAGTGGATCCAGTTTCTCCGACGGACTCAACCATAACCAGCTCTGACTCTCTAAAGTTGCAATCCTGGGGCGAATTGTCCTGAACATCTGTCCAATTACGTGATTGTCTACGCCAGAACGAACTTCAATAGATATTTCAAGCTCATATTCGATCGTGTCTACTGGTATGGGTCCCGCTTCTGCCACTCCATCCAGGCGTACTGTATACTCGCCATCTTCATTTACTCGGTAGGTTTCCTCTAGCTCACAGATAGCCTTACCTTCAGATTTGCCGTGTTCTAACCACATGGCCAAGCGTGTCCAATATAAATCAGATCTGGGGGTAAATTCGGCCAATGCCAGGCTTTGCCTGGCACTTGCAGTGATTATTCCCTCCTGAGCTAATTGTTGGGTCTGTCTCTCCCAACTACTCTCTACAGTAGCTATGAGTGTTACATGCCGTGAACCTGCCACAGGAGTCACCATGGCACATCCAAGCATTGACATCACAATCACTAACAACAATCCCATACACACTACGAATGAGCACATGACCGAGCGTCTCTGATAATTAATTGTAGATTCTAGAACCATAAACTATTTTCTCATTTTACTAAATCAGGTCGGAATTAGTAGATTTGCATTTGAATACGTGCGAAACTGCGTTGGTATTGCATAAACGTAATAATAGCAAGATATAGATGTAACGTAACATCGATAACTACTTGTGATTATTCTACTAATAGGAATATGCGTCTAACACAGATTGTCTCCACTTTATCAAGCGATGACCAATTTTCGATAACCAATAGCAAAACCAGAAATAGCATGTGTTAATATAATTGCACAAATGGCATAAATCAAACGCATTTTTTATCTCATCTCAGTAAACGATAAGTGACAGAAATCCTTTTTTTTAACGTACCTTAATTATGATAAATTGTTAGGCACAGCCCTTTTAATAGTGTAGCGGATGTAAGGGCAAAAAGACAATAAATGAATTTTATAAGCTGATCAGAGTTAAGTGACGTCAGTAAATTTATTTTGGGTATTAAAATTATGGAACTAATCAGGAATATTTTTTGTTTCGTAAGCTACGCCAAATGCGTTATAATGATTTTTGTTGGATAAAAATATTTAAACACCATTTTTATTTTAAAGGAGAGAACGTATGAAGCATGCTAGTTATATTATAGGTATTGTTGTTATTGCGTATGCGTTAATGACATCTTATTCAAACAATATTGTATTCGCAGACAGTTATTGTGATATTAAAGAAGTCTCTGCTGGTGAAAAACCTGAGAATGGATGTATAGTTTGTGGAAAGGGCGTGGATAGTAAGGGTAAACGCGTAGAGGTAGAACACGAGGGAAAGAGCATCCCCTTTTGCTGTGAGGGTTGCGCAAATGCATACAAAAAGGAACCTGGTAAATATTCTGAATCTGAAAAACCCAAACAAAGTTATCGAGAGAAACCCAAAAAAAAGAAAAGAAAGCAACGTGGTGAAGGTTATTACTAAGTAATTTAATGCATTATCAAAACAAAGGTGTAAAAACAGGCGTTCTTGTGCAAGTAATACATAAGAGCGCCTTTTTTTTATTTATCTCCTAAAGTGGGTATGCTTATTTAAGAAAATGAATTTGCTTGATATCCAGTATATGCCTATATCTCTATACTCATTAAATCCTCAGCCAGGATTATCTTTCCTTTAAATTCCTCTTTACATTGACCCAAAATATCGTATTCATCACAAATTGGATAAAAATGTGTTAGCACAAGCTTTTTGCAATTTGATTCCCTCGCAATCCTCCCTGCAAGTGTTGAGTTTAGATGACCTTCTACCCTCATATGTTTTGGATATGAGCATTCGAGCAAAAGCACATCTACATCTGTTGCCAGGTTGACCATGCTTTCACAGTAATCTGTGTCTCCTGAATACACCAATGTTTTTCCATCCTCAGATTCGACACGATATGCAACACTGTTATCAAGATGCTTAACAAGGCTTGAAGTAATCTTGAAATCTTCAAAATCGATATAACCCTCCAATAATTCCTTAATATCCAGTTCGTACCCCCTTGGCTCGATGAAATTATTGAAATCCCTGGATAGATTCTGATATAAATCATTCATACCAGTCGGTCCTATTATGGTCAGCTTTTTATTAACGTCGTTGTTAGGTATTCTCAATGCAAACAGGAGTGAAATCAGGTCTACGACGTGGTCAGGATGAAAATGTGTATAAATTGCATAATCAATCTCTTTATAACTTGAAGAAGCCTCTGTAAGCTTTTTTAATGTCCCTGAGCCACTATCTATCAACAGACTCTTATCATTTATGCATACAAGGTAGCCGGAAGAGCCCCTCCTTGCAGTAACAATACCTGTACCGGAACCCAGAATAGTAAGTTTCATAATAAATTTATGCTCTTTTCGTGAGTGATATATTACTATATTTTTTCGGACATGTACAAATATATAAATCGAGACCTACAAGTCAGTTTTGAATAACTATCTGGATAAATGGTCCAAAACTTAAGAAGATTAGTGGAACTACTTTAGTATATAAATGTAGTTTAAGTTTACGGGGGTATGCACTTGACTGACCCAATTAAATCGTAAGCACTTGAAAAAATAATTAGTTAAGGTGTTTTAGGCCGATTGTCAAATTATTACCATTAAGTTATGCATGATCAATATCTTATGGAAATTTTAGGTCAGTCAAGTGCATACCCCTTTAAGTTTTATATACGTACACTTTGAATGCGTGTACAAAAAAAGCCCGCATAGATGCAGGCCTTTTTATCATTGCTTTGTTTAAAATAAGCATTTTCTGCTTACGATAAAAGATAAGGACTTCCTGTTGCGAGAAACAATTTCTTGAGTATTTATATCGGCACATATTTATTTTCCGGCAACAGAAACTATTCTCTCCCCATTCTTTTATTACTAATTACTCCATTCTAAGATATGTTGTAGTCAAGACAATTCTTACTGCCTTAAACTTACCTTCCTTTATTGAATAATTGCATTTGACGTAATCACCAGCCTTAAGATGATCGAAGCTTATTTCGTCTTTCTTCTGGAACTTTGTTCCGTCTCTAATAGATACTATGTCAGTCTTTTCATCTCCTATATAGCAGACGGTGCCTTTATATAGCATTAAGGGCTCTGATCCTAACAGTTCACAATCTTCCAATGTTAAATTCATTTTTTCCAGATCGATACTCTTTATCTTACCCTCGATTACAGCAAGACTTGCAGCTCCTTCTGCGAAACCAGGCCAATCAATTGATTTTCCAGCATAAGCATTGAAGCCAAACAAAAAAGCCCCTAAAAAGAAGGTTAGCATTGCGCATCTTGTGATCCTACACACTCTCATACCCTCCTTTTCGCATTATTTATTAATAATTTGTCTAATATCAAATATTTTATTGCCTTTTTCTGTTTTATTTGAAGAAATAAAATTTTCAACATTTGATATTAAGCAATGATTTTCTTCTTCTAAAGTTTATTAGAACAATTGTCGTGCCAATTATGTCTAAATAATAAAGATTTCTAATATGAATTTATGCAAGCATAACATCTATTGCAAGAAAGACTTACAAATCCTTCTATTGCCTTAAAAAATTGAACCTTAAACATCAATATAACACATATTAAAAAGTCCAAATCTTTAGATTATACCTTAGAAACTGGATACTGTTTCTGATAACATTCGTTTTATGAATTACTCAGACTTAAAGGCTGTTATTATTGATTTAATAGAAAAGAAGGGAAAGATAACTTTTGAAGAATTTATGGACTTAGCGCTTTATCATCCGGAACATGGATACTACACCTACAAAAATGAGAGGATAGGCAAAAGAGGTGACTTTTATACGAGTTCAGACGTTCATCCTGTATTCGGAGAACTTATTGCCAGACAACTGGAACAGATGTGGAGGCTCTTAGAAAGTGGTAATTTTACGGTTGTGGAGATGGGAGCAGGTAAGGGCTGGCTTTGTTACGATATAATCAGTTTTATTAAGGATAAATTTCCCGATTTTTTTGAGAAGTTAGATTATAAAATTGTAGAGATAAGCAAGGATTTTGTAAAAAAACAATCTGGAATCTTAAAGGAATTTGAAGACAAAATTAAGTGGGAGTCTTTTTCGTCAGATGGATTTACGTTCGAACCTGTCAATGGATGCTTTTTGTCAAACGAATTTATTGACTCTCTTCCCGTACATCAGGTAATTGTTGAAAATGGTTGTTTGAGGGAAATATATGTAGAAACAAATAATGGTGAGTTTTTTGAAATAATAGACGAACTATCTATCCCAAAATTGAAAGATTATTTCAAAGAATTAAACGTAAATCTTAATGAAGGACAGAAGGCAGAAGTAAACCTGAAAGCTCTGGACTGGATGAGGAACGTATCTAGTTTCTTAAAGAGGGGATTCGTTATTACTATAGATTATGGCTATCTTGCCGAAGACCTTTATTCTGAAAATAGAGCCAGGGGGACTCTGATGTGTTACTACAAACATACCACATCTGAAAATCCATTCTCAAGGTTAGGCAATCAGGATATAACGTCTCATGTAAATTTTAGCGCCTTGATGCAAACCGGAAAGGAATCCGGATTAACGACAACGGGATATACCAAACAGTCACACTTTCTAATAGCCCTTAACATCCTTGATAAGATGAAAGAATCACACGGGAATATTGGAAGATTCCTGACAATGAAGAACCTTATCCTACCGGGTGGGATGGGAGATATATTCAAGGTCTTAATCCAACATAAGGGCGTAGACAATCCAGGATTAGGTGGTTTAAGAAGTATCACTGAACATGAACTTGCAACGGAGATTGAGTGTTTAGAAGGCGATGAATGAATAACTTCCAAATGTCTTCGATATCTCTGCTACTGTTTCTTTCTACCTTCGTGAACAGTGAGAATATTTTCTTCACACAACAAACAAGAAACCAGGAACTACGAACTTTGAAACTCTACAAACAATCAATCTATATTACTGTTGAAATGAAATATGGGAAGTGTTGTCCCTCATTACCAATGGTCTTTGCCATATTGATATTGTTGCGATAGTGGAGAGCTGTTAGTACAGATTTAACTTTGAAAATGTGCGGGATTTAGTTTAAAAGTGTGCCTGTCGGTACAAAATAAACCCTGCACCCACTGAAAGACCGAAAAATATATAGGGCAATTATGTCGGGTCGATAGGGGGGGGAGATGTTGGAACAACTTCAAATTCAAATTGATACATCGGGATGCCCATTTCGTGAAACCAGCGTACCAGCTCATCAACCAGGTCGATTTCTAAAAGATATTTCCCCGGTTCCGTTATAGAAGGTAATTGCAGGTCAAGCACTGTTGTTTCGTTAGGTGCAAGATCAAGGTCAATAAAACGACCTCTAAGTTGCGTGGGTAACTTTCCTTGTGAATCCACCTTATGTAAAAAAGCTCCTAAGTGAACACCCCTTTCGCTGGTGCGGAAGGGAATCGTTTGATAGCTAGTATTTTTGACTGCAACTTTTAAGGGAGTTGACTGACCAACAAGAACTTGATCAGGGAATGTGATGGGAGTGATGGATGCATGGTAGAAATAAGGAATGTAAATATCCTGAGCCCAATGACGCAAATGTTCAGGTGTATGGTGCAGCTTATTTCCAGCTAACCAGTTTTCATATTCTGATAAGAACAAAAGTAGGGCATCTGCGTCACGAAATGGTGTGAAACCTTTTGATAGACTGAATTGTTTACGAGCTTGTTCAAGATTTCCTCCGTTAAGTAAAATTGCCAATGCTGAAAAAAAACCGGAACGATCTATTCCGCTTAAACAGTGCACTAATAAAGGTTGTGGCGCTGTGTCTAAAATATGAATCAGTTTACGCAAAACATGCATTTCAGGTAAATGACCGGAACTTATATGGACACTATAAAAATTAAGTCCCTCTGATTTTGCAGCAGCCATTTCATCTTTCAGCCAGTGACCACCACTTCGCAAATTGACAATACTGCGTAATTTCAACTGCTTACTCCAGGCGGCAATATCTGATGCAGCCGGCTGCGCACTGCGATAAATTTTATTCTCTATGACTGGCATCAGATTTTTTTTCAGGAGAATACGGTGAACGGGGTTGGGTATCGTAAAAAATGCTGCTGCCAGCAGTGCAATAATGACAAGTGGCCAACGGATTGTTTTTTTTAAATTCATAATTGGAGTTGTCTTTCTGAGACCAGTCCTATCTTGAAATTCCGAAAACAAAAGGAAAATAAAAGATTATAGAAAATGTCTTAATTTTTTAAAATACATTTTTACATAATAGTTCTGTAAGTTCATCATTCTTCTATCCTCTTAAAAGATAAGTAATCCTTATTTGTCCACACACCACCGTATATTATCTCAGTGGAAAACACCTCCGCACATCCCTGTACGTTTGAAAGATATCTACCTCGTTAAATGTCTGCCTTCTTTAGTCTTTTACAATGCCATTACTATTCGCTCCCATTTACACGATCTCCTGACTACATTAGCGTCCATCATGGCTTTGGATATGCTCCTGAGGACTAGTCGTGCCTATACCAACGCTCTCAAGTAGAAATAAGCATATCCTTAAAATCAACCGCACCTGTTCGAGATAATCTTAAATATATGTTTTACGAACGATAATCCCTCGAACAAAAGCAGGATTGAAAACCAGGAAATTCGAAGGATTTATTTGAAGTGTTTCATAAACCCTGAAACATGGTATAAGTGATTGAACCGATGATTTATTATTATGTCTCTGCGGAAAATGCAGATATAGGTGTGAGAAAAAATGCGGAACAGTAACAGTGGCCTTTTGCACTTCACTTCACCTAAGATTTAATGTGGGTAATTACGTCAATATGCCAGAAGTTGTTAATGAAAATATAGAAATATTTTTAATTGTCAAGTTAAAATCTACGGTGTCATGGAGTGTCTATGACAGTCCTGGACAGACATGGTAGGACCTATACTTATATATATTGGCCTTCAGCCTTATTATTCACTATTTTGTTTTTATATAAGCTAAATTGTCTATTCCGCTTCAAATCTCATGAAAATGATGCAACCATATTATGAAATGTTATTAGGTCTTCAACATCATCGTGGTCAAATACTCTCCAGCCCCTTCGATCCCTTTTTGCCTTTTTAACCCTTCCTGTCGCTTCCCATCTCTGGATTGTTCTTGTACTTACACCAACTCTCTCAGCAACTTCTGAGATTGTTAACAATGCATTCATGAATTAACCCTCCCTCCTTTTAATGTTTGTTGTCCATGTCTATTTAATTTAGACACTTAATGTCCGAGAATATTATGATACTGCTTATACAATCTAAAAAGATTCAAATTAAAAATATACTTTAAGTTTCTCACTGAACTTTAAAGCCACGCCTAATTTATTACCACATTCGTTGTTATCTATTTCTTCTAACCTGATAACTTCTCCAATCCCAGCAAGTTTAATTTTTCTTTCAGGTAGTCCAGGTCTGGAAGCTGTTGCTTCTACTTCAACCATAATGGCTTTTCCTGGTAAGTACTTTTCAACATCACTTGCTATCGTTTCAAAATAAATACCGCGAGAGCTTATATTTTTTGATTTTACTTTATGATCAAGTAATGTTATTGGCAGTGTGCGTTCTAATCTTTCACAAACTCGCCTTTCATTTCGTTTGATATGATATATCATAGTTATATGTTCTCGAAATATCGGTATTGTCACTTTTACTTGTTCTGTCTTTCTAAAATCTTATCCCTCTATACGCCATATACTTTAGATTATGCATCAGGGTTATCTCCATGCCATGTTTTCATAGTTGAGTATGTGCCTGATGTAAACAAAGTAGACAAAAGAAAAGTTATCGATAATAATAAAAGCTAACTTATATATAACAATTTTCTTACCATTATGTGTTCAAAAGTAAATATTTTTGTAAGCCATGGTATATAAATAAGTTAAGTTCTGGTTTTTTTGTAAGATGAGAGTTAGAGAGGAAATCCTTTCAGGGAGAACAATGTTTATTATAATCAACTTAGTATCTCATAACACTCCATTTTCGATTTAAGTCTTTATTATATATAAGATAAGGTGCGTTTACTATTCATAACATCATTCAGCAATAGTTGACTGGAAAATCAGTCAATTTTTGATGGTCTTGGAAAATCTAAAGAAGTGTCACGTAAAGTGTTAGACAGTCTATGACAGACTTTGTAATGATTGCACATCAGGGAAAGGGAAAGAACTTGCCAATTCGAAGGATTTGTGAATTCAGAGATTCTGTATCTAAAAGCTGTAGGAGTCCAACTATATGTTTTGGCAGGAGATTAAAAATCCTTTGAAATTACACAACCCAAAGGTTGCGATCACATAAATTACTCAATTTAGTTTATACAACTGGTTTTCTAAGCGTACTATATATTTTATTGAGTTTCCTTTTTCAAATTATTAATAAAATCCTGTTCCACAGAGTATCCCAATTCTTCAGCACGCCTTATGTGCTTCAATGCAAGGTCAAACTGTTTAGTTTCGTAATACATTTCTGCTAAACGGTACTGTGAATCCGGATCCATAGGGTTTATGGATATAGCTTTCTTAAACTCTGTTATAGCTTTCTGATATCGTTCCTTATAGGCGTATGCTTCTCCGAGATGATAATATAAGAATGTATCATTTGGACTATGTTTTAGGGCTTGTTTGTATAAAGAAATCACTTCATCAGTTAAGTCCTTATTCAAATAAATCATCCCGAGATTAAGATAAGCATCTATAAATTCGGGATTTATTTCTATCGCCCTTTTATACGCAGAAATTGCTTCGTTAAACATTCCCTTATCAACGTAAGCATTTCCAAGGTTGTAATAAGCGTTTACATCTTCTGGATCAATTTCAATCACTTCTTTGAATTCTTCTATCGCCTTATCAAGCATCCCTTTATTATAATATAAAATGCCCTCAGCCAAGGAATCAGCCATTGAAGTATCTGGGGCCACTTCAGTTGCTTCTCCCAATTCCGGCATGCTATTTAAATACTTTTCATCTGCAACCAAATCAGTTTCTGTTGACTTTCGTTGTTCTTTCAAAGGCTCTCTTGCAGTTTTACCTGTAGATTTATTTTTCAGCCTCTTTCTTTTGTAAGCGTTACCAAGTTTATTGAGTATGCCTTCATTGGATTTTATTTCTAATGCCTTTTTGTATTCTGATATTGCTTCATCAAATTTACCTTCCTTAAAATAATTATCTCCAAGTCTTACATACTTATTAATATCCTCTGAAGTTGGTTTTTCAGGAATTTTAATGTATTCTCCTTGTTGCTTTAGTAATTTTTCATAGAGCGCAAATTCCTTTTCTGCCAGTTTCTTCTTCTTCTCCTCTCTGTATGCAAACCCCAGATTATAGTGTGCATTAGCGAGATCAGGATTAATTTCTATGGCTTTTTTACACGCCGTAATTGCAGCTTTGTATATTCCTTTCCAATTATATGCATTTGCAAGGGCCGAATATATCTCGGCCTTTAATTGACTTTGATCTTCTTTTAGCAAAGGTAAAGCCTTTTTATATTCAACAATTGCTTTGTCTATAAGTCTTGTTTCTAAATAACCCGTCCCCCTCCTAAAATAATCCTCCGCCTTTTGAGCAATGCATAATTCAGACAACAAAAAGCTAGGTATCATAAAAAATATGGCTATTCTTAGTGCCTTCATAACGTATATTTGGTCAATCGAAAATCTGTAATTACTCAATATCACGTGGATTTCAATTGGATTTTACAGCCCTATTATACTGCAATTAATGAACAGAGTTAAATGAACAATATTCAATTATACTATCAGATGTCACAAATTGCACTTTGGAAAATTCCTTTTAAAAAAACAAGCACACACTTCAGCACATCTTAACCACGCTTAACATAACAGGGGAATAAAAACACCTTAGCTGTTCCACTATTAGGTGGAACAGCCGTTTACTCCATTAGTATTCAAGCTTTTGTAATCTTATCGTTTAGGGCCTTAAGAAGACTATCTATTTCCACCGGGTGTATTTTCGTCGCTTGTTGAATCGTAAACATCTTGGCAACTGTTTTCCTTGCAACAGGATTGCTAAGTTGCTTAAACCCGTACTCCAAAAATACATCTAATGTTTCAGGATATTGATTAACTACATCGTATACATTTGTGTCTTTTGTTATTTCACTTAATTTTTCCTTTGGTTTTTCAATATCCTCTTCCACTGTATTCATTGTCTTCCATATGTTGTATCCAAATAACCCGATTGCTGCAAGTTCGATCCAACCAGAAAATCCAATCAGGGAATAATAAAAATCTCCCGATAATCCAATCATTATTTGGCTAAAAACTCTTAGAAAACAACCCAGATTTATGAGAACAAAGGTTATGTCTGAGAGTCTAATACTATACATATTAATCCCCTTAAATGTTGGAACCATTTTTGAGGCATACCCTATAATCATCATTGTGACAAATCCAACAGCAAGGGCGTGATTAGCAGCTCCATGAAGCAAATATTGCTCTTTTGAAAATGCCTTTAAAAAAGTTTTAGCCCCAAGTATAAGGACACCAACAATCAACCATATATAAGCGGCCCTGATAGTCTTTGCATAGCTTCTATCCATAACAACATCTTCGAGTTCCCTGGTTGATCTTTCAAATACTCTAACACCATAAACGAATAGCAAAAGACTGAATGCAACCAAATAAATTGTAAAATACGAAACTCCCAGCAAAAAAGGAGATTGGTAATTTAAAGAATTCGCAATAAAATACACAGGTATAGTCAAATTTAAAAGCCAGAATGTTGTATTCACAGCGGAAGTCCTAACTGTCCTGACATCAAGGAAGGCATATACGGTTCTAATATTTACGCCAAATATAAACATGAAAACAAAACCAAGGAAAAACATATGCACAAAAGGACTGTAAAATGTTCTTGGTATCTCATGCGTACTTGTGAAAAACAAATACATATCCATAAATAAGTTTATAATACTACAGATTAAAAACCATATTACTCCCGCTTTGATAAACTTATCGTATACTTTCTTCTTTTCCTCACTTGCGAGGACTGTACTAAATATAATGTATGCAAATGTAGCAACAGCGGCAAATTCTAATAACCCTGAAATGGGCAGGATAACATTTGTCATCTCGTTGGAAAACGGCTGAGCAAATATCCTTAAAATATTCCCCACCACCATCAACCAGAAGCTCGTAACTGTTAAATCACGATATCTAAGCTCTACGTTCTTAATCCTCGGCACAATATAATATGCAAAACCAATGATGCAAAGACCTACCCAGCCAAACAATTGAGCGTGTCCATGTGCCTGAACGATTGAGTGCAATACAGACCGAAAATCTTCTTTTGCACTAATATATGTCAATATTGCTGCTCCGAATGTAACACCCACTGTTAATGTCATTAAAATAGCTGTTTTTACAAATCTTTCATAAACCTTATCTTCTTCTAAGACTATCGTCTCAGCGCTGCCATCTCCTCCCTTCTCAACAACCTCTTTCAATTCTTTAGCTATTTCGTCGTAGTCTACCTCATGAGCTTTTGAGAAAAAAGCCAGTGGTTCATTAGGACCTCTTACACCTCCAGCAATAACCAAATTGTATTTTTTGAAGACAGAAAGGGTTTCCGGGTGTTCCTTTACCAGATCTTTAATTATTGTATTTCTGTTAATTTCCATAGCTCCTTGTAATTTCAACCTCCTCTCTTAGATATGAATAAAAAACTTACAAAAAAAAGTTTTACAAAGCAAACCTTCATGTCACTATGTGGCAACACGAATGTATGAAAATATGCCCTGACGAAAGTCAGGGTTAAATTGTCTGTCTGCTTGTCATGCGAACATGCCACGGGTATGACAGATAATACAACAAATTAGTCATTGGCAATCCCACAACAAGGGAATTGCTTAGTTTATTATGCCTTTCCTTCGGACAAGTAAGTAAAATCACACCACAACCCCAGTCCAAAGGGCTAGTCTGATCGGAAATCTATTTTCGGATTAAATACTATAGATAACCGTTATACCCTTTTTCTTTTAAAACACTAATCAATTTTTTAATATCTTCAGCATTGTTTTTGTTACAAACCATGGTTACGTCTTTTGTACTTACGACAATAATATCAGATACATTTATAGTCGTTATCAAGCGTTCGTCGTCTCCGACTATAATGCTCCCGTGTGTATTAATCCCGCAATGCTTACCCAATATTGTATTATTGTTTTGATCTGATTTGTTCAATCTTTCCACAGCAAGCCAGGAACCAACATCATCCCACATAAAATTTGCTTCAATTATCTTTACATTTGAAGCCTTTTCCATCACTCCATAATCTATTGATACATTTTCAAACTGTTTGTATTCATTATGTATAACCCTTGACTCATAAGGTGTATCAATTGATTTCTTAATTCTGGCTAAACCTAGCGCCAATTCGGGCATAAAAGTCTTTATGTTTTCCAGTATCGTACTTACAGACCAAACGAAAATACCGCTATTCCAGTAATAATTCCCACTTTCTACAAGGCGCCCTGCTGTAGTACGATCTGGTTTTTCCAAGAAACATTTTGCATCGTAAACCAGGAAACCATCAAAATCAATCCCCTCTTCACTCCTCTGAATATAACCATAATTTACAGATGGTTCCTTAGGTTTGATTCCAAAAGTAATCAAAACCTTCGCGTTAGAGGCAAGCCTTTCTGCACACCGTAATGTGTTTAAGTAAATGTCAGAAGGTTCGATTACGTGGTCGGCCGTCATCACAGCCATAACGGCATCAGCGTCTTTTTTGGAAATTATGGTTGCGGCAAGGCCAATACATGCAGCCGTGTTTCTGCCAAATGGCTCTGATAAAATGTTCTTTGCTGGTATCTGTGACAGTTCTTTTTTAATACTGTCAGCCTGAAAAGAGGTTGTTACAACATAAATATTATCAGGAGGAATTTCAGTAACAATACGATCAACCGTCTGCTTAATCATAGTATCCTTGCCCGTAATCTTTAAAAGTTGTTTTGGTGTTTTCTCACGGCTCCATGGCCAAAACCTTGTGCCAGAACCACCAGCCATAATTACAACGTATAACATAGACAACCTTCCATACAATTAATAAACCTAATCTGAATAATGGTAAGAAAGAATTGCAGAAATGGCTATTACGGCCGTTTCCACTCGAAGGATCTGTTTGCCTAAACTAACAAATTTACACCGGGCTTCCTTTGCCATTTCTATCTCCCTTGAAGTAAATCCTCCTTCCGGCCCTACAAAGCTGATTATATTATTTTCTTTTTGATGTTCTTGCAATACATTTTTTAAATTATTAGAGACGGATTGTCTACAAGCAAAAAGGGAAAGATCGTATTTTTCCACACTCTTGAGGATATTTCGGAAATCCATAACATCGCTGATCTCTGTTACTATGCTACGACCACATTGTTTTGATGCTTCGATAGCAATACTCCTCCACTTTTCAATCTTTTCAGAACACCCAGTTTTGAGCTTTACCACACTACGTTCATAATGTAAGGGAATTAACTTGTGAACTCCCAATTCAGCACATTTCTGAATCAGGAAATGAGAACGTTTCCCTTTAGGAATTGCAAATGCTATATCTATTCTGACATTACTTTCTCTACTGACTGTTTTGATTTGACTAATTTTTACTTTAACTTTGTTTCTTATTGTTTTAACAATCTCGGCGTCACATTCATCCCCCCTGCCATTAAACAAAATAACTCTATCACCAACCTTCAACCTCTTAACATTTACCATATGATGTGTCTCTGAGCTGTCCATCCATACGTCTTTCGATCCATCGTGAAATGAAGCATAAAATCGATTCACACTCACTTTGTAATCCTTAATAGTGGAGAATCAAAAAAAAAAATAATTTTTTGTTTAAGGCTTGACGTATTTGGAGTGCAGATTATTTGAATAGTGGATTTTCTAAAATAAGAAGGCCTATAAGCAATTATGCCATTCCACCTATCATCTCATGAACGGCGCGACCTGCTGGAATCATCGGAAATACATTTTCTTCAGGCGATACTCTAAAATCAATTACAACAGGACCCTTGACAGAAATTGATTGTTCAATTACAGGTTTAACATCTTCTTTTTTTTCAACTAGAAAACCAGTTGCGCCATATCCTTTAGCTACCTGTACAAAATCAGGGCTACCAACCAGGCGAGTATGAGAATACCTTTTATCATAAAATAACTCCTGCCACTGTCTGACCATTCCAAGGAAACCATTATTGAGAATAGCAACTTTTACAGGAAGATTATAATTAACGGCAGTACTTAACTCTTGAATATTCATCTGAAAACTGCCGTCACCTGCAATATCAATGACTATTTTATCTGGGCATCCAAGTTGTGCGCCAATTGCCGCAGGGAAACCATACCCCATAGTACCCAAACCACCAGACGATATAAAACTTCTGGGTTTTGTATAAGTGTAAAATTGAGCTGCCCACATCTGGTTCTGGCCAACTTCAGTTGTAATTATTGCCTTGTCTTTAGTAGCCCGGCAAATTTGTTCAACTACATATTGAGGCTTAATTTCATCACATGCGTTATTAAAAGACAAAGGGTACTCTTTTTTCCATCCAGATATCTTTTCAAACCATTCTTTTCGCTCTACATAATTAACGTGTTTGATCAATTCGGTTAAAATGTTTTTAGCGTCACCAACAACCGGGATATCAACCCTAATATTCTTACTTATAGAAGTCGGGTCTATATCTATATGAATAATCCTTGCATGAGGAGCAAACTCATCAATCTTGCCAGTTATTCTATCATCAAATCTTGCTCCTATAGCAATTAACAAATCTGATTCATGAACTGCAAAATTAGCATAAGCCGTCCCATGCATCCCTAACATTCCTAACGATAGTTCCCTATCTTCAGGAAAAGCTCCCAGTGCCAGAAGCGTGGTATTTACGGGTATATTTGCCTTTTCCGCAAATTCGATTAGTTCTCTCGAACCATTCGATGTTATAACTCCGCCACCAGCATAAACTACTGGTCTTTTTGAACTGTTTATTGCCTCTGCCGCTATTTTTATTTGTCGCATATTGCCTTCGTATACCGGCTTGTACCCAGGTAGATTTACCTTATCAGGAATATCCCCATTCCATATATCTGTTGTTACATCAACGGGCAAATCAATAACTACAGGACCCGGCCTACCAGTTGAAGCAATATAAAACGCCTCTTTAACCACTTTAGCTAAGTCTCTTATATCTTTTATCAGATAATTGTGCTTTGTTATGGGACGTGTTATACCAGTTATATCAGCCTCCTGGAACGCATCATTGCCTATCAGTTGCTTTTTAACCTGACCTGTTATAGCGACCATTGGTATGGAGTCCATATTCGCTGTAGCAATAGCGGTTGTTAAATTAGTTGCACCAGGCCCTGATGTAACAATACAGACACCCACTTTCCCTGTAGCTCGAGCATAACCATCAGCCGCATGACCTGCCGCTTGCTCATGACGCGTCAATATAAATTTTAAGTCAGATTCAAACAGGGCATCAAAAAGTGGTATAACGGCACCACCTGGAATACCAAAAATATATTCCACATTCTCTCTCTTTAATACATCAATTAAAATTTGTGAACCTGTTCTAGACATCTTTTCAAATTGATATGGTTTATTAAAACCTAAATTAAGTTATGTATTTTAATGTCCAACTATTTTATCAAATCTTCTTGAAATTAACACAATCTAGAGGCTTGACAGTTACCTGCTAATAGGTTAGCTTAAACCACTCAATAACTGTGTCAAACTAGCGAACATATCTCTCATCTTTAATTATGAATACTAATGAGAGTGAATGTCAAACCTTTCTTAAAACAACTAGCAATAAACCAAAGACATACACGGTTCCAGCCAACGAAATATTGGGTACTCAGATAGTTTATGTTCTTAATAATTATTTAACAATGAGTATATCGTGTGACTTAGGATATGTCAACTTCTAGATCGGTCATTTGAAATGATTATGGGAATGTCTACATATTTTTTAGGAATGTTCTTCTCCAAATTGGCTTTTTCCAACTCCATCATCTTTTACTTCGTAATCATTAATGTCGTGTTCATCCAAATCAGGATGTTTATATCCTGGTTGTTTGGACTTAACAACTTCTTCTTCATATGCTGTAAGCACCCTTTTTTCTATCTCATCACGGCATTTTGAGTTTATGGGATGGGCCGTATCAGCATATAATTTAAATTTCCCTTTGGATTCCACCATTGCACGTTTTTCATCAAGTTTAGTACCACAATCATTACAAAATTGTGCATTGAGGTGGTTTTTACAACCACATTTTGGGCACTTATCGGTAAGTTTTCTGCTTGGCATAGCAACAAAAGCCCCTTTATACCCTTCAATAATCTTCAAATCTCTTACAACAAAATCATTATCTATAGTAATACTACAAAATGCGTGTAAACGGTTCTTCTTTGCCTCTGTTAGCTTTACTCTAACCTCAGTAATGTTCACAGTAATACACCCTCCCTTTCTGCCTAACTTGTTGTCTGTGGTACTTCCGCATTTGTAGTCACAAATACCTTACCAATACCACTTTGTTCAATTTTATTCTTAATCACTTCTGCTTGGTTTCTATTGTAACACAAACCAAAAATAGACGATCCACTGCCAGAAATCAACAAACCACAAAAACTAAAACATTTTAGAGAATTTTTAAATTTAAACATATCAGGATATAACCTAAATATAGTTTTTTCCAAACGATTAAATAACATGCTACCTAATTTTTCGGCGCCGCAATCTCCTAGTGCATTTAGAAAAAAATTAACATCTTTTCTATTTTTTGTCAAGCCAATTTTCAGGTTTTTATAAATCTTCGTTGTGCTAATTCTTATATTTGGAAAAATAACAAGATAGTACAATTTACTCTTTATTTCGATAGGATATACCTTCTCTCCCCTCCCCTCACATAATGCAGTTTTACCTTTTATAAAGAAAGAGACATCTGAACCTAATTCTGCAGCTAACTCCATCAGCTCTACATCATTAAGATCTATTTCCCACAACATGTTCAATGCTTTAAGCGTAGCTGCAGCATCACTACTTCCACCACCTAAACCAGCACATACTGGTATCTTTTTTTCTAAACATATTAACACACCTCTTTTAATACCACACTCCCTTAAAATAAGGTCTGCAGCTTTATATACGAGATTGTCCTCATTTAAGGGAATACTCTTATCTTCACATTTGAGCTTTATGCCCTTTTCGACTTCTTTAAACCAAAGATAATCTGCAATATTAATTTCTTGTATTACTGTTTCAATTTCGTGATAGCCGTCATTTCTTTTGCCCAAAATCTCTAAAAATAGATTTATCTTGGCATGAGCCTTAACGCTTATTACACTGTTTCTCTGATTATCTTTCATCGCAAATAAAATTCAGTAATCAAAATATTTTTATGGCAATCTCACAATCTATTAACGTTCCAACCAATTTCCATAATGCATACTCTATTATACTTATCGACTTTCAAAAGATTCTTTCTCTTTGTTGTTTTGAACTAAATTTATTCTCAAAAAAGTAAGTTGTGTGTTACCATAACATCTTTGGTCTGTCACTTTCAATTGTTTGAATATTTCCTGACTAACCATTTGTTTTTTATGGTGCTGAAGAACAATAATACCTTTTTTGTTTACAATTTTTCTATGAGCATACTTTTCAAGAAGAGAAAACATTCTTTCTCTATCCTTGCAGTCTAAATCCATTAATTTATATGGAGGAGCGACCAGTATAATATCAAAATTCATATGTTTATTTGTTAAGAATGTAAACAAAGCAAAAACGTCCTTCCTAAGAATTACAGACCTCTTTGAGAACTTTGTATCCCGAAGGTTTTTCTTTATCACCTGAACAGAGGAGAAATCATTATCTACAAACAAACACATTTTTGCGCCACGACTAAGTGCCTCTATTCCTAATGACCCAGTACCTGCAAACAGATCTAGGACATTACTGTCCACCACAGAATCACCTAATATATTAAATAAGGATTCCTTAATCCTATTTAATATTGGCCTGGTCCTCTTACTACTAAGTGCGGATAATCTTACACCTTTCGCTTCACCTGAAATAACACGCATATCAATTCTCTCTACTTAAAGACTACTATCAATAAAAATCTATCATAAGGGTTTTGGGAGTGCAAGATATTTTAATACTACCTGATGTTTTTAAAAACAATTTGACATTAATATTTGTATAAATTATAATTTCGTACCTATATTTTATTTTATTATTTAAGAGACTTAAAAATGCTTAAAGAAATGGAGAGACAATTAAAACCGTTAAAGAATCGATTGCTTCATCTAAAGGACTCTCTTTGACCTGAACTCTAAAGAACGAGAACTGGAGAGTTTGGAAAAACGATTATCAAATAGTAGTTTCTGGAATGATAAAGAAAAGGCACAATCTACAATACGTCGTCTTAAGGTATTAAAAGAATTGACATTGCCTTTTCAGGAATTGCAGAAATCATTAGATGATATAGTTGATCTGACAGAACTCATAGCGGATGAACATGATAAAGAAATAGAATTAGAGATTACAAAAGACCTGCAGTCATTTACACAAAGATTAGAAAAATTAGAACTCCGAATAATGTTAAGTGGGAAGAATGACTGTAGAAACGCATACCTTACCATACATGCAGGTGCGGGTGGAACGGAATCATGCGACTGGGCATCTATGCTATTAAGAATGTATAATAGGTGGGCAGAGCGGAATAATAATTCGATAGAATTAATAGACCATTTACTAGGTGAAGAGGCAGGAATCAAACGGGTAACAATATTTATTAAAGGCGATTTTGCCTATGGTTATTTAAAATCAGAAGTCGGCGTTCACCGTTTAGTTCGTATATCACCGTTCGATTCTAATAACAGACGGCACACTTCTTTTGCAGCAGTAGATGTAACTCCTGAGCTAGATACCGATATAGAAGTGGAGGTTAATGAAAAAGATTTAAAAGTAGATACCTACCGTTCTTCTGGCGCAGGTGGCCAACACGTCAATAAAACTTCATCAGCAGTTAGGATTACACACATACCAACAGGCATAGTAGTACAATGCCAGAAAGAAAGGTCTCAACACAAAAACAAAAGTATGGCCTTGAAAATGTTAAAGTCAAAACTGTACCAAATAAAAGAAAAAGATAGGGAAAAAGAGCTTGCTGATGCATACGATGAAAAAGGAGAAATTGCATGGGGACATCAAATTAGGTCTTATGTTCTCCAACCTTACTCTATGATCAAGGACTTACGAACAGGAAAAGAAACATCAAAAACTCAAGCATTCCTCGATGGTGAAATTGATGATTTTATAACATCATATCTAAAATGGAAAATTAGCAAATAATAAAATAGTAACAACTATAAGCTCTCAACCAGTACCCTTTAAAAACAAGGAAGATTATGTTCCTCCTCAATTCTAATATGGTTCTTATAACTAATATAATTTTTACCTTATGGATAAATTAAGAAAATTTGACCCTGAAGTATTTCAAGCAATCCAGGAAGAAACAGAAAGGCAACAAAATCATCTTGAACTAATAGCTTCAGAAAATTATTGCAGCACTGCAGTATTACAAGCGCAAGGTTCAATAATGACTAACAAATATGCTGAGGGTTATCCAGATAAACGTTGGTATGCAGGATGTGACAAAATAGACATAGTTGAAAAACTTGCAATTGAAAGGGCAAAAGAGATTTTCGGGGCAGAACACGCCAATGTCCAGCCACATTCAGGTTCACAAGCAAACATGGCAGTTTATTTTAAGTCACTTGAACCTGGACACAAGATACTAAGCATGGATCTTTCACATGGTGGGCATCTTACGCATGGTTTTAAAAAAAATTTTTCGGGTCAGTTATACGAAAAAGTAACATACGGAGTAGATAAAGAGACAGGATATATTAATTATGAGAATTTAAGGACGATTGCAAAAAAAAATAGTCCTGACCTTATAATAGCAGGTGCAAGCGCTTATTCAAGAGAAATAGATTTTGCAAAGTTTAAGGAAATCGCAGATGAAGTAGGTGCGCTATTTTTAGCAGACGTTGCACATATAGCAGGATTGATTGTAGCTGGGGTGCATCAAGACCCCATCCCATATGCAGACTTTGTAACCACTTCAACTCACAAAACACTTAGAGGTCCAAGAGGAGGATTGATACTCTGTAAAGCTAAGTATGCTTCAAGGATAGATCAGAACATTTTTCCTGGTATTCAAGGTGGTCCATTAATGCACGTAATCGCAGCGAAGGCCGTTTCATTCAAAGAAGCCAAAACCGAGGAATTTAAAGAATGTCAAAGACAAACTATCAAAAATGCAAAAATACTAGCAAATGAGCTAAAGGATATGAACTATAAGATAGTCTCTGGAGGTACTGATAATCATCTTTTCCTTATAGATCTTACAAATAAAAATATTTCTGGTGGAAAAGCACAAGAAACTTTAGAAAAAGCGGGTATTATCATTAATAGAAACATGATACCTTTTGACAAAGGAACAGCAAATGATCCAAGTGGAATAAGAATAGGCACTCCTGCAGTTACAACACGTGGCATGAAAGAACCTGAAATGTCTCAAATTGCGAATTGGATCGATACCGCACTTGGCAATCACGAAGACATTAAAAGCTTAAGATCAATTAAAAGTGAGGTTGCGGAACTATGTGCGAATTTTCCTGTCTACAGTTTTGATACAGCTTTAGTAAATTAAATTTATCTTTAAACTATTCCTACCCAAAAACAACAACGCGTCATACTCACCTAAAAAACATGTTGAACTAAATTTTCTATGAACAAACAAGGTAATCAAAAAAAAATATCAATCTTAGGTGCTGGAGGATGGGGTACCGCACTTTCGATTTTACTTCACAACAAGGGATACAGGGTGTCTCTTTGGGGCGCCACTCCCGATTATGTAGAGCTTTTAAAGAAACAAAGGGAAAACACAAAGTACCTTCAAGGCATTAACATTCCACATAACCTAAATATAACATCAAACATAGATGATGCACAAAGCGAAACCAACCTTACAGTAGTCGCAATACCAACTCCTTACGTTAGAAAAGTCATAACAAACTTGAAAAAACACTATAACCAGGGAATACCAATTGTAAGCGTAATAAAGGGCATAGAAAACAAAACACTCATGAGAGGCAGTGAAATACTTAAAGACGTTTTAGGTGAACAGCCTATTGCATTACTACTGGGTCCAAGTCATGCAGAAGAAGTGGCAAAAAAACTGCCAACTACCGTTGCTGTCGCATCAAAAGATATGAAACTAGCAGAAGAAATCCAGAACATCTTTATGACAAACCGCTTTCGTGTTTATACAAGCCCTGATATAATAGGCGTTGAAATTGGGGCATCTGTCAAGAACGTTATAGCGATTGCGGCTGGAATCTGTGATGGACTTGGTTTCGGGGACAACTCAAGAGCTGCCCTGTTAACTAGGGGGTTGGCTGAGATTACTCGCCTAGGTGTAGCAATGGGTGGCCAGAGAAATACATTCTCAGGACTTACTGGGCTTGGAGATTTAATAACTACATGTATTAGCCCTTATGGTAGAAACCGTTTAGTAGGAAAACAAATTGCTAAAGGTAAAAAATTATCCCAAATATTGGAAGAAATGGACCAAGTTGCTGAAGGAATACTAACAACAAAGTCAGTATGCAAATTGGCAGAAAAACATAATGTTGAGATGCCTATAACAATAGAAGTTTATAATGTGCTTTTTGAAGATAAAGACCCAATGAAGGCTGTAAATGAACTAATGATTCGAGAACCAAAATCAGAAATGGATAATCTCTCTTAAATTTAATGATTATGATTCAGATTTTATATCATTTTCAGAAGGTGGAGTTTCTAAATCTTCTAAAAATCCCCCCTGTATGTCAAAATCAGTAGATTCTTTTGTAAATGTTTCTTTAATACTCGTTTTTTCTTCTCTAATCTTAACATTACTTAATAGGTTTTTTGTAACATTAAAATTAGCATAAACACTACGTACATCATCATGATTCTCTAATGCTTCAACAAGTGAAATAGTTTTTCTAGCTATTGTTTCATCCAATTCAACAAATCTATTAGGAATCCAACTAATCTTTGCTGAATCTAAAATAATCCCTTCCCTCCGTAATGCATTTTTAACGTCATTAAAATCCTTTATCTTTAAACATCCACGACACACAATCTGACTCACCGAGAAATCCTCCTAAATTCTCAAATATCTTTCTTATCTCTGATTCTGTTCCATTTTTATTGTCAGTTAATGCGTCTACCATTATTGCAACAGCATTAGGTCCATAGCCTTCGTAAAGAACTTCAAAAAAGGGGAATCTTCTACATTTATCTGCAACTTACTTGATTTAGTGGCTTTTTATTCTGGTGGTTCTGATTCCCATTATGCAAATTTTACACAGTTTCTGTTATTTAAGTATTGACAATTTTTTTGAACTAAACTGACATTCCATCAATACTCTTATCTTCTCAACAAATTCTTCGTAATAAATAGGCTTCGTTATATAATCGTTAGCGCCGCTACTATACGCTTTGCTGATGGTCTCTTCATCAGAACTTGCAGACAAAACAACCACAGGAATTGAGATATACTGCGGATTACTTTTTAGAAATTTAAGAATATCAATCCCATTTACTTTTGGCAAATTAAGGTCTAAAATAACTAGGCCAATTTTAAACTGTTTTACATTGCTACCATTAACTTTTTCTTTCTGAAAGTATTCTATCGCTTCCTGTCCATCTTTCACTAAAATAATTTCATTTTTAATGTCTTCAAACTTAAGTATATCAATAATTAACTCAGCGTGGTCAGGATCGTTTTCTAAAAGTATAATCTTTGCTTCTTCCAAAAATTTATCCTCCTTCAATTTTTCGATATTGGCATTGCAAAAACAATATCTTTAACTTCGTTCATCATTAACAGGATTTTCCACCAATATATTCCTGTTGTGTAAGCTAACTCTCATTCTAACTATCACACGTCAAACACCAAATAACCAGATAACATTTTCGTCAAAATAAAAAGGCTCTTTAGTTATGTCGTGTAGTTTTTTTAACCTATTCTTTATTTTTTTATAATTGTGTAGGTTTAAAAATTCTACTAAACACGTGCATTAAAGAGCCTTTTTGATTTAAAATAATTTTATGCCATAAATACGCAAAACAACAAGACAAGCCCAACAAATATCTTTTAAATAATGCGGGTTTTTGGTTTAAAAAAGATGGATAAAAATCGTCATAATGATAGTCGTAGTAATACTTGTCGTATATTAATTTCACTTGAAATCTCCTAATAAACATTCAATATTTTTTTATAGGAAATTCACTGCTGAGTTTATTACAAGCTGAGTCTTCATCTTTTCTTTATAATTATCGTCACATATTAAATATTTTTTACATAAAAGTTTTATAATATAATACCAGCATTGGTATCATACAGCATTAATAGGGAAATTCAACTCCCAGTCGCCACTACTACGCTAATAATGGAAATCCCTTTTTTTTATATAATCGGGGCGACTGGATTCGAACCAGCGACCTCTTGAACCCCATTCAAGTGCGCTAAGCCAAGCTGCGCTACGCCCCGATTTAGAAACATCATTTGCCAGATCAAAAAATCAAAAAAATCATAATTCCTGGTAAAATTCTAGTTTAATTGATGATTTTTGTCAATAATTTAAGAGTCCACGCCCAAACTAAATCATATATATTCCAAAAAAAGTGCTAACCGTTAACATTTTAAAATTGTAACATCATGAGATTTATTTACTTTGACTTCACATAAGGATTATTTTATAATTGTTTATTATAACTCTTTATATAGTTTGTTTTACAATACAATGAAAAAAATAAATAAAAAAACTCAAGAGAAAACACCTAAAAATCTAAAATCTAAGAAGACAACTTTTTCGATAGGTTATCTTATTATTTTTCTTGTTGGATTATATGTTATACAAATGTTTATGTCACCGAAAGCTGATGAGATTTCGTATAGTCAATTTAGAAAACATTTAAGTCAAGGAAAGATAATTGATTGCTCTGTAGGAGAAAAAATAATCCGGGGACATTATAAAAAAACATCGTCCGGAAAAGACAAATCCATTCCATTCACAACCATCCCTATACAAGATCCTAAATTAGTTAATGAGCTGGAAAGACACAACATCATTTTTAAGGGTGAGTATGAGAACAATCTCCTTAAGAATATGTTAATATGGTGGATTTTTCCCTTCGCCATAATCGCAGTAGCCTGGTTTTTTATCTCAAAAAGAATTGGTGGAATCGGAGCCCCCTTTATGTCATTAGGAAAGGCAAAGATTAAATTGTACGCTCAGGAAGATGCACGAAAAACTACCTTTGCCGATGTTGCAGGTTGTGATGAAGCTAAGGAAGAATTAAAAGAAATAATAGAGTTTTTAAAATTCCCACAGAAATTCCAAAAACTTGGCGGTAAGATTCCAAAAGGCGTTTTACTTGTAGGACCACCAGGGACAGGAAAAACGCTTCTAGCAAAAGCTGTTGCTGGTGAATCAGGTGTCCCTTTCTTCTCTATAAGCGGTTCAGATTTTGTAGAAATGTTTGTCGGTATGGGAGCTGCAAGAGTTCGTGATATGTTTGAACAAGCTAAGCAAAAGGCTCCTTGTATAGTCTTTATTGACGAACTTGACAGTGTAGGAAGACAACGTGGTGCAGGTCTGGGCGGTGGTCATGACGAACGGGAACAAACACTTAACCAACTTTTGTCTGAAATGGATGGTTTCTCTTCACAAAATACGGTAATTATAATTGCAGCAACTAATAGACCTGACATATTAGATTTTGCTTTGCTCCGCCCAGGAAGATTTGACAGGCAAATCACCGTTGATAGACCAGATTTAATCGGAAGGGAAGCTATCTTAAAGGTACATGCAAAAGATGTTAAGATGGCACCTAATGGTGATATTAAAATAATAGCGAAACGCACTCCGGGCTTCTCAGGTGCTGATTTAGCTAATGTTGTAAACGAAGCTGCACTGCTTGCTGCGCGACGTGATAAGAAATTTGTAGAAATGGGAGAACTTGAGGAAGCAATAGAAAGAGTTATAGCCGGCCCTGAAAGGAAAAGCAGAGTGTTAAGTAACGAAGAGAAGAGAATTGTTGCATATCATGAGTCTGGTCATACCATGGTGGCAGCATTGTTGCCTAATACTGATCCTGTACACAAGGTATCAATTATAGCCAGGGGCACAGCAGCGCTTGGTTATACATTACAACTTCCTAGTGAGGACAAATACCTAACTAAAGAATCTCAAATAATGGATACTATATGTGTTCTTCTCGCTGGACGTGCAGCAGAAGAAATAGTCTTTAATGAATTATCCACTGGTTCACACAACGATTTGGAAAGAGTGTCAAAACTGACTCGAAACTATGTATGTAAATTTGGAATGAGTAGCACACTTGGTCCACAAACTTTCGGAAGACAACAGGGAAATGTCTTCCTCGGTCATGACCTTGTCCAAGAAAAAGAGTATAGCGAAAAAACGGCAATAGAAATTGATGCTGAAGTTTCAAGAATAATCAAAGAATCTTACTTAAAAACGAAATCACTAGTTGAAAAAAACAGGGATAAACTAGAACTCTTGGCTAAGAAGCTTGAAGAAGATGAAGTGATAGAAAGCGATCAAATTCTTGAATTGATGAACCTAAAAAAAGCAGATAAAGAAGAAACAGCTAAAAAAGAAAACACTGTATAATAGTACGATGTAATTTTTGTTATTTAGAAACTTGTAATTCCTTCAATATATCTTTTGAAAGATTGTAATTGGCATAAACGCTTTGAACATCATCATGATTCTCTAATGATTCTATTAGAGAGATAACGTTTCTAGCTGTTGTTTCATTCAATTCAATTAAGTTGTTAGTAACCCAGCTAATTTCAGAGGTGTCTATATTTATCCCTTCCCTTTGTAATACATTTTTAACGTTATTAAAATCCTTCGTATCACAAACAACCTGATATTTCTCATCTACAATTTGCAAATCCTCACCTCCAGCATCCAGTACAAGTGTCATCAGTTTATCCTCTCCTATATCGTCAATATTAATAGCTATCATACCTCTCTTTTTAAACATCCATGAAACGCAGCCTGATTCACCAAGGCTTCCCCCAAATCTATCAAATACCTTTCTTATCTCTGATGCAGTCCTATTCTTATTATCAGTTAGAATCTCTATCATTATTGCAACACCATTAGGGCCATAACCTTCATAAAGACATTCAAAAAGCACAGAACCATCACTTAATTCTCCAGTACCTTTAAGTATTGCACGCTCTATATTATCCTTGGGCATGTTTTCAGCTTTAGCCTTATCTATAACATATTGCAATTTTATATTCATTTCAGGATTGCCACCACCCTGCCTAGCTGCAGAAGTTATGGCTTTTGCAAGTTTAGAAAACACCTTCCCCTTCTTTGCATCCGCAACACCTTTTTTATGCTTTATACTTGACCAATGTGAATGACCCGCCATAGCACTTTTATCTCCATAATCAAAGTAAAAATATTGTTATTATTGACTACGGTTACTAACAACTATTTCTCCTGATTTTAGTCCTTTCTTTGAATTTTCTACTATTCTTAAATGATTAAGTTTTTCAAGTTTTTTTGAAATCATTTTTCTAGCCCTCAATTCATGGGAGTTTTCGTGTATTAAATGCGTAGGCAATCCTTCAGCTGCTTTTGCCCACAACCTTAAGGCATTTTCCCATTGTTTCTGTGCTTCTTTCCAAAAACCAAGGCAGTAATATACATCTCCTATATGACCAACAATTTCTGGATCCTCAGCATATTTTAAAGCTTCGGTGAGTTTTTGCAACGCTAAAACCAATTTTCCTTGATCATCTTTAGCGGCCATCTTATAGTATGCCCAACCTAAGCTATCAAGATATGCCCCATTTTCAGGTTCAAAACTTAAAGCTTTTTCTATTAGACTTAAAGCTTTATTCAAGTTTTCTCCTCTTTCAACAAAAAAATAACCAAGAAAATTACTTGCCTGATGACAATCAGGATCTATCTGCAACACTTTCTCTAATTCATTTACTACATTTTCGTATTCATTCATCTCGTAATATACGTTCGCCATTAAGAGATGTATTTCTTTTAATGCTTCATTATTTTTTTCACTAACATTTACATTTGTAATAGCCTCTTTAAGAGTTTCAATTGCTTTTTTATTTTTGCCTTTATTTTGAAAGAGTTGACTCAACACAATATATTCCCTTAAATTCCCACTGCCACTATTTATACTTTTTCTCAATATTCCAAAAACTTTTTCTCGTTCTAATTCTGCCATTTCATGTTCTCTTATTTTTTCATATACGTTAGACAAGCTAATCCGCATAAACCAGGCATCAGTATGTCTTTCAATATAAGATGTTAGCTCATTAATCGCTTTATCATAATCCTTTAACTCTTCATAACAAGAAGCAATATAAAAACTTATAGATTCAAAATTTAAATCATAATTTCTGGTTTTAACAAATTCTTCTATTGCATCTTCAATTCTTTTCTTCGCAAAGTAAATTTGACCCAATTTGTAATGAATTCTAGCAGGTTCGTTTGTTAATTTGGCGTCAAGTATTTTTTTATATGAGTCCACTGCCTTTTCCAAATCATTATTTTTCAAATAAAGATTTGCCAAACGGTGTAACATATCAGTTACAAAAACTTCATCAATTTCTTCCGTCACACAACCACTAGCCCATTCATATTCTGAAACAGCTTTTTTCTCTTCACCCTCATTCTCGTATATACTGCCAAGTGTATAATGAATGCCAAAATCACCAGGCTTAAGTTGTGCAACCTTCTCAATATGGAATAAGGCCTTGTCCTTTTCATCCACTTGAAAGTAACATGTTGCTAAATAATTATGTATTTTTACTGCTTGTGGATTTATCTCTAAAGCATTTTTGAAAACTTTTATCGCCTCTTTCCAACGGTGTTCTAACATTAAATAGAATCCAGTACAAAAATTCGCATAAATCCTATCATTATTATATAAAGAGTTGAATTTATCGTTTCCCTTTGACTCTGCTAAAGTTATTTCACAACTAAACTCTAAAACAAACACAAAAAACAGCAAAACAATTATAATTTTTGTTTTCAATGTACTTTACCTCAATATTTTTACGAATAGGAAAATTCAACACAAAGTACTATTTGGGAATATTAATCAATCTGTTTTTCACAATCTAAACTGTCAAGGTATAAAACAAAGGATCTGGTTTTGGTCAAAGCACAACTTTATTGAGTGGATATTCAATTATTCCCTCAGCACCAATCCGTTTTAGCTCTGGAATAATGTCTCTAACCACAGATTCGTCTAAAATCGTCTCTACAGCATAACCAGCACTTTCTGCAAGATGAGAAATTGTAGGTTTTCGCAGAGCTGGTAGTTTCTCTAGTAAGACATCTAAACCCTTATTCGATATATTCATTTTCAACCCAACCTTGTCACGAGCAATTACAGCTCCCTGGAATAATACTGCCAAATTTTCTATTTTTTGTCTTTTCCATGGTTTTTCCCATGATGCGAAATTAGCAATAAACACAGTAGTAGACTCCGTCACAGTATCGATGATGCGAAGTTTATTAGCTTTTAGACTGCTACCAGTCTCCGTCAATTCTACAATTGCTTCAACAAGGTCTGGAGCCTTTGCTTCTGTAGCACCATGTGAGAACTCAACTTCAGCTTGAACATCGTTTTTCTCAAGATACCGTTTAGTCACATTTACTAATTCTGTTGCTATTTTCTTGCCCTGAAGATCCTTTACTGATTCGATGGAACAATTTTCAGGTACAGCAAGAACCCACCTAACCTTTGTTAATTTTTGTTTTGCATATATTAGTTTCTCAAGACATTTCACATTAGAGCCTGCCTCTTCCACCCAATCTTGACCAGTAATACCAGCATCCACGATTTCTTTTTCAACATAACGTGACATATCTTGCGGACGGATCAACCTTATCGACAATTCGTCATCGTCAATTGTAGGATAATATGACCTACTGCTGACATACACCCTATAACCGGCATTTTTCATCATGTCAATCGTAGCTTCTTGTAAGCTTCCTTTTGGTATCCCTAAACGTAATTTTTTCATAATTTTTAAACCTCAGGACTTTATAATACTACCTATCTTTATCTACCGCTTTTTCTATCAATTTTAAAATATGGCTACTCTTTCTCTCTGTATCATCCAGATAAAAAGACAATGATGGTGTAAATCTCATTTTTAAACGTAATGTTATTTCCGACTGAATATATCCCTTTGCACGCTTAAGAATATCTAGAGTCCTATTTTGTTCCGATTCATTACCACTCATAGTTACATATATCTTTGCCGTCCTAAGATCAGGAGAAGGTTTCACTTTAGTCACTGTTACTAAATTTATTCTGGGGTCATTTAATTTATATAAAATAATTTTACTGACCTCCTGTTTAATAATTTCTCCAACCCTTTCTATTCTTCTTGTCATTATGTTATATTCTATTAAATTAATTCCAGTTCATAATCTACTAATTCAATCTTCGGGAAATACCTGAAATAATTTATAAGTAATGATAAAGTGCTATTTATGTATTGTCTATCTGCCCCTACCATTGCAACACTGATTATAGAATATTTATGATTATCTTGTGCATCAGTTTCAGAAATTGAGACGTTGAATTTATTTCTAATTCTATCCTTTAAACTTTTAATTATGCGACGTTTATCTTTTAAAGAACAAGAACTTCTAATCACCATCCTAATGTTTAAAGTTCCTATCACCATAACATATGTTCATCAGCTTTTTAACCATTACCTTGTATAAACGAGTCATCAACTTAAAGTACGTGCAACCTTTTGAACTTCATAGGCTTCTATTATATCATCAACTTTGATATCATCAAATTTTGCAAGCTTAATTCCACACTCATATCCTGCTTTTACTTCTTTAACGTCTTCCTTAAGAATTCTTAATGTTGCAAGTTTTCCATCACATAAAACCACATTATCTCGTATCAGCCTTATCAATGAATTACGCATTATCTTGCCAGTTTTTACATAGCAACCTGCAATATTACCAATTTTAGACACCTTAAAAACCCGCCTTATCTCTACTTTTCCAACTGTTTGCTCAACCTCTTCAGGTTCTAACATACCCTCCATCGCAGCCTTTATGTCGTTTGTAACATCGTATATAACCTTATATAACCTTATATCTACTCCACTTTCTTTTGCAAGAATACTTGCTCTCTCTTCCGGAACTACATGAAAACCAATTATTATTGCATCAGAAGCATCCGCAAGAAGAACATCAGTCTCCGTAATTCCACCAACACCACTATGTAAAATTCTAATCCTAACTTCTTTAGTTGATAGTTCTTCAAGGGATTTTTTGAGCACCTCTACAGAACCTTTATAATCTGCTTTTACAATTATTCTAATTTCTTTAACATATCCTTCTTCGATCCTTTTATACAGATTGTCCAATGTAACATGTTGACGTCCGGTTAGAAATACTTCTCGAATTTTCTTTTGTCGTTCCATTGCAAGTTCTCTGGCCTTTTGAATATTTTTGACAACATAGAACTTATCACCAGCTTCTGGACAAGTGGACAATCCCGATATTGCAACAGGAGTCGAAGGACCCGCCTCTTTTATCTCTTTTCCACGATCATTATATATAGCTCTAACTCTACCTTGCGCTTGACCACAAAGAACAATATCGCCCCGACGCAGAACACCATCCAATGCTAGAAGATTTGCAATAACGCCTCTACCCTCATGAATTTGCGCTTCTAATACAACGCCTCTAGCCAATTTCTTTGGATTAGCCTTTAATTCCAGCATCTCTGCTTCTAATAATAACCCGTCTAAAAGGGCATCAAGACCTTTCTTAGTCATAACAGATGTTTCAATCATCTGAACTTTCCCACCCCAATCTTCAGGATTCAAACCTAAAGATGATAACTGTTGTTTCACTCTTAACACATTTGCCTCTGGCTTGTCTATTTTGTTTATTGCAACTACAATCGGTACTTTAGCTGCACGCGCATGATTAATAGCTTCTTCTGTCTGCGGCATTACTCCATCATCAGCAGCAACTACTAGCACAACTAAATCTGTAATATTTGCTCCTCTTGCTCTCATAGCGGTAAAAGCCTCATGTCCTGGTGTGTCCAAGAAAACAACAGACTTCCCATCAGTTTCTATCCGGCAGGCTCCAATATGTTGAGTAATTCCACCGGCTTCACTAGATGCAATATTTGTCTTTCTGATACTATCGAGTAAGGAAGTTTTTCCGTGATCCACATGACCAAGAAAAGTTACTATCGGTGCTCGCGGCTTCAAATCGTCTGCACTTTCAATTTCATCCTCAATCTTAAATTCCTCCTCTATACTTTTTGCTTCCTTTACCTCTATTTCGACATCATACTCCAACCCTATCATCTCTATAACGCCTCTATCTAATGCCTGATTTATAGTAACACAAATATTGTGTTCCATTAGCAATTTTGATATTATGTCACCAGCCCTAATACCTAAAATCTTTGAAACGTCTTTAACTGAAGCTGGCAATTCTATTGTAATATTACTTTCTTTTTTCTTCTCTAGAATATGTTTTTTAACTTTAGGAAGTTCTTTTGTCCGCTTCTCAAACTTTTTTACCTTCTTAGGTAACGAAACCTTCTTTATCTCTTTCCATCTACCTTTTATTAAATCTTCTCTCGCTCTCTTCTTCCAAAGCGGAATATGTCTTCTTTCTTTTAAAGCTGTCTCAGTCGATATGACTTTAACAACTTCTTCAGTTTCTTCTCCAGCAATGACCTTGTCAATTTTAGAAACAGGTATTTCTTCTTTAACAGAAACATCTTTTGCAACCCCTCCCACTAACTTACTGCGTAATAAATCTATCTGTTCGTCCGTTAAATTATTTGCATGGTGTTTGATATTTACAAGCCCGTATTCTTGACATTTTTCTATCAAAAAACCACTTTTGATACCTAATTCACTAGCTAGTTTATTTACCCTAACCATAACTACTAAAAACTCCTTTGTCAGAACCTTTTTATTTTGTGTTTAATTCATATTTTCATTATTTTTTTTATCGTCAGTATCTTTATTTAACATTACTTCTTCAGTTTCTTCAGCTTCTTTAGCTTCTTCAGTTTCTTCCCCCACTAGTTTTTCAGCTTCCTCTCTTTCCCGTTCTTGCTCTAGCTCCCCTTCCGTTATTATATCAATGTCCCAACCTGCCAACTTAGATGCAAGTCTTACGTTCTGACCTCTTTTCCCTATAGCCAATGAAAGCTGATCATTTGGAACCACCACAGTGGCAACTTGGTTTTCTGGTGACAGCAAAATTCCTGTAACCTCAGCAGGTTTAAGGGTATTAGGAATTAAAACCTCTGGCTCATTATCCCAACGAATAATATCTATTTTCTCGCCGTTCAACTCATCAACAATATTTTTGATTCTTGTTCCTCTCACTCCTACACATGCACCTACACAATCAACATTAGAATCTTCTGAATATACAGCAATCTTTGTCCTATAACCTGCTTCTCTTACTAACCCTTTAATTTCAACAATTTTCTCTGGTATCTCAGGTACTTCTAACTCGAACAACTGTCTTACAAAACAAGGATGAGATCTTGTGAGTATAATTTTTACTTTATGGCCTATTTTTTTTACCTCAGCTACAAGGCATCTAATCCTTTCCCCAAGATGATAGTATTCGTTGCTGATTTGCTCTAACTTTGGAAGATAACCTTCAGCTTTTCGAAGATCCACTATCATGGTCGAACCTTCAAAACGTTGCACGATTCCACTAACAATTGTATCTTTTCTACCTACATATTCATCAAAAATAGCATTTATTTCCGCTTCCCTAATTTTCTGAATTATAACCTGTTTGGCTGCTTGAGCAGTTATTCTTCCCAAATGAGAAAGATCGATTTCATGTTCTCCCTGCATTGCTATAATCTCTCCGCTTACTCTGTCAACTTTTATTGAAATTGGTTCACTAGTTCTTAAATGTTTTCTTGTGGCAGATTCTAGTGCCGATTCAATACCTTGGAACACAAGATCCTTGTCAATGTCTTTATCTTTATGTAGCATCTCAACTAAACGTAGCAAGCTTTCTTTATCCATTTAAAAACCTTCCTAACATATCCTTAAATAAAAAAAGTGGGTAATATCCCACTCTTTTTTATCATAGTCAGACAACGCACACACAATCCTGATATACTTCGTACTTGCTTTAATTAAACTCTATCATTGACTCGCAGTTAACCCCAATGTTTAAATAATTAAATACAAATAAGAGAGGAATATATTTGCCAAACTCAAAAAAACCTTGCATATTATTCAAATTGTTCACAATCTTACTTCTAAAAAACTGATCAAATAATGAATAAAATTCCTATACTTTCCCTAACAGTAACGTTTTTGATACTAACAGAAAATTTTTTTTTGTCAAGCGCATTTTTGACATCCCTATTTCTCTAAGTAGCTTCTATAAATGGTTTTAATTAATATAAACGTTTGACAAAAGGTTTTTTTCTGATAGACTTTTTTTGTAAAAAAAGGAATTTTTTATAAGTTATGATGTATTGTTCCTGTATCAGTAAGACTGAGAACTTACTAAATAGTAATTAATGTTTATATACTGATTCTGCCAAAGTTTACTTTAATTTTAATACCTGAAAACATTTCTCATTAAGAGTAAAATAATTATAAAACAAACACAATTTTAAAATGGTACTAATAATAGATAATTATGATTCTTTCACATACAATCTTGTACAGCAAATCGGAGCTATTGGTGCGAGTATAGAAGTAGCTAGAAATGACAAGATAACACTCCCAGAGATCGAAAATAAAAACCCAAGTCATATTATAATCTCACCTGGACCATGTACCCCAAAAGAAAGTGGTATATCTAACTCTGTAATCAAAACTTTCGCAGGGAAAATTCCAATACTTGGTGTTTGTTTGGGCCATCAATGCATCGCATATACTTTCGGTGCGGAAATTATAAGAGCTAGAAGAATAATGCACGGCAAAACATCTATGATATATCATGACAAAAAAACAGTCTTCAAGGGTTTAACGAATCCATTTGAAGCCACCCGTTATCACTCTCTTATTGTAAATAAAGAAACTCTACTAAGTATTTTTGAAATTTCAGCATTCGCTGACAAAGATGAAATAATGGCCATAAGACACAAAAAATTACCATTAGAGGGTGTACAATTTCACCCTGAATCTTTTTTAACGGAGCAAGGAACAAAGCTAATTAAGAACTTTTTAAATTATTAAGGCGTTGAATCTATATTATTAATCTTTTATGAAAAGATTTATAGATCTACTAACAAAGATGATTGAAAAAAAAGACAGTTGTGTGGTTGTTGGACTCGACCCACAATTAGAATATGTCCCTGATCAAATTAAAAAAGCGGCTTTTAAAAAAAAAGGAAGTGAGGCAAAAAAATCTGCCAAAGCAATAATTGATTTTAATAAGCAAATAATCAATATAATCCAACCACATATAGGAATTGTTAAAATTCAAATTGCATTTTATGAATTACTCGGAATTTGGGGTATTAAGGCATATTCTGATACAATAAAATACGCTAAAAAAAAAGGGTTGATAGTTATTGGAGATGTTAAAAGAGGAGATGTTCCTCATACGTCAATGGCTTATGCTATTGCGCATCTTGGAACCAATAAACCTGATGAAGGCTCCTTTGAAGTAGATGCCGTTACTGTTAATCCCTATATGGGGTCTGACAGTGTACTGCCTTTCATTAAATTAGCCAAAAAATATGGTAAGGGTGTATTCATTTTGGTAAAAACTTCTAATCCTTCATCCAAAGAAATCCAGGATTTAAAATGTAAAAACAAAACAATATACCAAATAGTTGCAAATCAAATAAATCAATGGGGAAAAGACCAAATTGGGGAAAAAGGTTATAGTTCTATTGGTGCCGTAGTAGCATCAACAAATTCAAATATTGTTAGTAATCTCAGAAATATTATGCCAAAATCATACTTCCTTGTTCCAGGTTATGGCGCACAAGAGGGCCGTTTAAAAGATATTGCAAGGTGTTTTAATCATGATGGCCATGGCGCAATAGTAAATTCTTCCAGAGGAATAATATATGCCTACAACCGTTCTCCATGGAAGAGAAAATTTGGAATCAAACGTTGGGAATGCGCAGTAGAAGAAGCAATTATTGAAATGAACAAGGAACTAAGGAATACAACAACATATATTAAAGAAACTAAATAAGTTACAACAAAAACAGATTATCTCGATGTATTATCTCATCATAAGGTTTAGAACCCAGAGTTTTTCTTATTAACGAAGTTCGAAGACCTTTAATTTTTTGCACTTCTTCTACCGAATAATTTACAAGCCCTTTTGCTATTTCTTTGTTTCTATTAACATTCACTACTGAAACAACGTCTCCCTTGATAAAATTACCATCAACACGTACAACACCAGAAGGTAATAAACTTTTACCTTTCTTTTGTAAAGCTACCAATGCACCATCATCTATGTAAATTATTCCGTTTGATCTCACACTAAATCCTATCCATCTTTTACGACTGGTAACCTTCTTCTTGTGAGGAATAAACAATGTACCTACATTATCAAAGTCCATTATTTTTAATAAAACATCCGATTGTCTTCCGTTAGCAATTATTACTGCTTCCCCCGAACTAGTAGCAATGCTAGCCGCTTCAAGTTTACTCTCCATACCTCCAATACCTTCCTTTGTCTTTATTTTAAATGCAAGCTTTTTAATATCATCTGAAATTATATCCACAGTGGGCAAAATATTAGACTGTTTGCCAGAAGTTGGAGGTGTTTTATATAACCCATCTATAGAAGACAAAAGTATCAATAATTCAGCTCGTAACAGGTTTGTAACTAATGCAGATAAAATATCGTTATCTCCAAATGCAATTTCCTCCACCGATATAGTATCATTCTCGTTAATAATAGGAACAGTTTTAAGATTTAACAGTGAGTGTAATGTGTTACATGTATTTAAATATCTCTGCCGATCTTCAAAATCCTGTCTTGTCAGCAGTAATTGTGCTGCATGGTATCCCTGCTTTTTAAAACATCCATTGTAAATCTCTATTAACTTCCCCTGTCCAACTGCTGCTGCTGCCTGCAGAACTGGAAGAATATTAGGCCTTTTATCCCAACCCAAAGTCTTAATCCCAGCCCCAACTGCACCAGAACTCACAACTACTACGCTATAACCCTTAGAACGAAGCCGAATAATCTGCCTTGACAACTCCATAATTTGATTTATATCTAAAAATCCATCTTCATTTGTAAGCACACGTGTCCCAATCTTTACCACAATTTTGTTAACTTTAGACAATATTTTGTCCCGAATATCCATAATATCACAACAATCTTTTTATCAATATTCTGTAAGAAAAACTCTTGACTTCTTTAGTTTTTTTGATATAAACCTTGTACATTTTACACATTCAGCAAATCAACATATATCTAAGGAGGGAAGAAATGGCGAAAAAGAAGGAAAGAGAAATACTTGTTGTTGCTAGCAAAATTAAAGAATATATAAAAAGTAATAATTGTAATACATCAGGAGAATTCATTGGTGAGTTAAGTAATTCAGTTTATGATACCATTGATAAAGCAATAAATAGAGCACAAGGCAATAACAGAAAAACCATTCAAGCAAAAGACGTATAGTATATAGGGTTTACTTTGAGCCGGCAGATAATCTTTCCTTAAGAATCTCTGTTAAAATTTTGGGGTTCGCTTTGCCTTTAGTAATTTTCATAGTTTGACCAATCAAGAAGGTCAAAGCACCTTTTTTCCCCTGGCTGTAATCTTCTGCCGCTTTAGGGTTCTCTTCTATAACTTTTGTTACAATATCATTAAGTTCACTTACATCGTCCAACTGTGTTAAATTTTTCTCCTTAACTATAGATGGAGCGGTTTTTCCTGTATTTATCATTTCAACAAAGACGTCTTTAGCGATTGAACTTCCAATAGTTGGCTTGATCTTAACTAATTCAACCAGCATCTTTGGTGAAACAACAAAATCCTGCACATTTGTTTTTCGTTCATTTAGTTCTCGAAGTACATCATTAATAATCCAGTTACTCAACTCTTTTGGAGAATTCTGAGATAATTTTACACATTCCTCAAAATAATCTGCAAAAGATCTATCTTCCGTTAGAACACCTGCATCATAATCAGAAATAGAATATTCATTTACAAATCTTTGACGTTTGTTGACAGAAAGTTCTGGAATAGTTGCTTTAACCTTGTCAATCCATTTCTGATCAATCCATACAGGAACCAAATCAGGTTCTGGAAAATACCTATAGTCATGGGCTTCTTCTTTTGTACGCATTCGTCTACTTACAGCATCAACCTCATCCCACAACCTCGTCTCCATTAATACTTCCTTGCCCTTATCAAGCAAGTCACTTTGCCTTGATATTTCATATGCAAGTACCTTCAAAACAGCTTTCATAGAGTTAAGATTCTTTATTTCTACTCTATTACCATAAACATCATATCCTTTTCTACGTAAAGATATGCTTGCTTCGAATCTTAAAGAACCTTCCTGCATCTTACAATCCGACACACCTATATAAAGTAATATGTTTCTAAGTGTTTGCATATAACTTTCTACTTCTTCAACACTTCTCATGTCAGGTTCGGTTACTATTTCTAATAAAGGTATACCCGCCCTGTTAAAGTCAACCAAGCTATAATCAGCATCAGACTTTTCAGGATGTATAAGCTTGCCAGCTTCCTCCTCTAAATGAACGTTATGTATGCCGAGTCTCTTTTTTTCTCCTTTAACAATTATATCTACATAACCATTATTACCAAGATTAAAATAGTTTTGTGAAATTTGATAGTTTTTAGGCAAATCAGGATAATAATAACTCTTTCTATCAAAATTAGTAAATTTACTTATATCACAATTCAACGCAAGAGCAGCCTTTAATGAATATTCAAACGCCTTTTTATTCATCACTGGTAAAACTCCTGGCATACCCAAACATATAGGACATGTCTGAGTATTAGGTTCAGAACCAAATTTAGTACTACACCCACAAAAGAGTTTAGAATCAGTATCTAGTTCTGCATGAGTCTCCAATCCCATTACAACTTCATATTTCACCAGCTAATCCTATCAATTTAATTTAGGTTTCTTTAAATGAAAATCTGTTTCATTTTCGAATAATTTTGCCACCTTTAAAATTTTCTCCTCGTCAAAATGATTACCCAGAATTTGCATGCCAATGGGTAAGCCAGTACTCGTAAAACCACAAGGAATAGAGATACCGGGAATTCCAGCAAGACTAGAAGGTGTGGTATAAATATCGGTCAAATACATTTGAAGTGGATCTGTTGTCTTTTCACCTATATTAAATGCCGGTGTTGGGCTTGTAGGACAAATTATGCAATCCACTTTCTCAAAAGCATCTTCAAGATCTTCTCTAATTAGATTTCTGACTTTTGAGGCTTTCAAATAATACGCCTCATAATAACCAGTACTTAGTGCATAATTACCTAACAAAATACGTCTTTTTACCTCACTTCCAAACCCTTCCGCACGTGTTCTACTATACATGTCAATTATATTATCGTCACTTAATTGACTTCTATATCCATACCGAACGCCATCATATCTTGCCAAGTTAGAGCTAGCTTCTGCAGTTGCAATGATATAATAAGCAGCAACTGCGTATTCACTATGCGGAAGAGATATATCAACTAATTTTGCACCCTTACCTTCGTATATTTTTAATGCATCCACTATTGCATTCCTGATTTCTGTGTTTAAACCTTTACCGAAAAATTCCTTTGGTACTCCAATTTTCAGCCCCTCATCCAAGTGATTAATATCTGTTACAAAATCAGGAACTTTTAATGTGGCACACGTCGAGTCATAATTATCATGACCAGAGATAACTTGCAACAATAATGCAGCATCAAGAACGTCTTTCGTAACAGGACCAATCTGGTCTAAAGAGGAAGCAAAAGCAACTAATCCATAACGAGACACCCTCCCGTATGTTGGTCTAAAACCAACATTTCCACAAAAAGAAGCTGGTTGTCGTACTGAACCACCAGTATCTGAACCTAAGGCCATAAAAGCCATATCTGCTGCCACTACCGCTGCCGAGCCGCCACTTGATCCTCCAGGAATACGATTGGTGTCCCAAGGATTCCGAGTAATATAAAATGCCGAATTTTCTGTTGAAGAACCCATAGCAAATTCATCCAAATTAGTCTTCCCAATTATTATGGCATCTTCCTCTTTAATCCTCTTAACTACAAAAGCGTCATAAGGCGGTATGAAGTTTTTCAATATTTTCGATGCACAAGTTGTTTTCATTCCTGTTGCGCATATATTATCTTTTATAGCAACAGGGATACCTGCTAACAAGCCAACTTTCCCTCCATTACCAAGCCTTTTATCAATCTCTTTTGCCTTTAACAAAGCACCATCTTTGTCTAAACAAAGATAAGCCTTAATTAAAGGTTCTTTGAGGTTTATCCATTCAAAAAGCTCTTCAACTACATCTTGCGCAGTAATCTCCCGCTTAATTACCTTTTCTTTAATTTTATTTGCACTTAATTCATGCAATAACAAAGTAAGTACTCCAAAATGTTACCCAATCTGACAACAAAATCATCACATGTTCTTTTGAGTTCATTTTGTAAAAAAACTTTCACATTTCATTTCAAATCCAATAACTAAACCAACAAAAACAATCAATTAAAAGAAGTTTCTAAAAACATCACTCTATCCATAATTTTAAGATTGACCAATATTGAAATACTTGTTAAGAATTTTTTTGCAGGAAAAAACGAATTGTAGATAAGAAACTTTATTCTATGACCTTCGGCACCTTAAAAAACCCATTGGTGCTGGAAGGGGAAAGTTCTAACATTTCTTGGCGTGAGAAAGAAGATTTTAACTCATCTTCTCTAAAAACGTTTTTTAGGGATGTTGCGTATGCCATTGGCTGAACTTCATCTGTATCTAATTCATTCAGCTTTTCAATATAATCTAAAATATTGGTTAACTGTTTATTAAATTTCATTTTCTCTACGTCTGTTAGCACTATTCTAGAAAGATTGGCTATAGACTCTATTTCTTTTAAACCAATATCCATTTTTTATTCAGCAAAACATTTTGCAATTTCTCAATTCACCTATTTTATATAACTTTAATGACTTTACCAGAATTCATACATCTTGTACAAACCTTCATCTTCCTAATACTACCATCTAAATTTGCTCTTAAAGTTTGTATATTAGCTTTAAATTTCCTTTTTGTTCGACCAGTTATCTTGCGGCCTACCCCTCCCTTTCGCTTTGCTAAACCCCTACGCTTAATTTGATAACCTACAGTAGTTCCTTTGCCACAAATCTCACAACGACGCGACATTACAATCTCCTTCCCTTAAATACATCGTTCCTCCACACAATTCTCACAATAACCAGTGATTTGGAATCTATGTGATTCCGCCCTAAACTTATTTTTCTTGCACACTTCATCTTGGAATTTTTCAATTCTTTTATCACAAAACTCTATAATTTTACCACATTTAACACAAACTAAATGTTCATGGTGCTCATGACCATAAACATGTTCATAATGCGCATGCTTTTCCCCAAAAATTACTTCTCTGAGCAAACCACACTTTACTAACAACGCAAGGGTTCTATATATTGTCGCCTTTGAAACCCTCTTTTTGTTTTTTCGCATATCAATCAACAATTCTTCTGCTTCAAAATGCCCCTTATTTTTAAAAATGTGATTCAGGATAGCTTTCCTTTCATTAGTGAACTTCAACCCTTTTGCTTGAATATAGTCCCTAAAATTTTTCTCGTTTTCGTTCACTTAAAAAAACTGTTAAATGAATGATATTATTTAAATAAAAACCCATACCCATAGCATAGGCATTCTAGCTTTTTTGCAAAAAGAAAGAAGTAACTTGTAGTTTTTTTACAACCCATTCAGTAGATTTAACCACCTCTCACCCCAATTGCAGCAAATTTAACCCTTTATAATACTAAAATACAGAAAAAGGATTAAATGTTGTTTATAATATATTTTCGGTTAACAAACCACTTAAATATTTACGGCTTGTTACATATTTACCATACTCTAACACATTAAAGAGTCCATTGCTTCTATGGTAACTATCTTACAAAAATGAATCCGACATTTTTTCTTCATATTATTTTAAAGATTTAATTAAGAATACAACCTTCTATTGTTATATTAGTTAACTCACTTATAAAATGCAAAAATCGTGATAATAGATCTACAACCAAATCTTACACATACCGTATCAACATTCTTTATTTATATACAATTAACTTATTATCTTAGCTATCTCAATAGTCATTTAATTTTTTTGTCAATTAAAAAACCCACCCCAAAAAATTTGGGACGGGTTTATTTATATCCCCGGCAGTACCTACTCTCCCATCTTTTGGATAGTACCATAGGCGTAGAGGCATTAACTACCGTGTTCGGAATGGGTACGGGTTTTTTATTTCTACTGTGGCCACCGGAGAAATTTTATCAATAATTGAATATTAAATAAGGGTGATCAATCTTTACGACAGATTAGTACCAGTTAGCTAAATCCGTTGCCGAACTTACACATCTGGCCTATCGACCTCATAGTCTTTAAGGTGTCTTCACTCCGATTATTCGGAGAACGATATCTAATCTTGAAAAAGGCTTCACACTTATATGCTTTCAGCGTTTATCCTTTCCGAACATAGCTACTCAGCCATGCTGTTAGCACAACAACTGATTCACCATAGGTTCGTCCACCTCGATCCTCTCGTACTAGAGGCAGATTTTCTCAAATATCGTGTGCCCACGGCAGATAGGGACCGACCTGTCTCACGACGGTCTAAACCCAGCTCGCGTACCGCTTTAATTGGTGAACTCCCAAACCCTTGGGACCTTCTTCAGCCCCAGGATGCGATGAGCCGACATCGAGGTGCCAAACCTCCCCGCCGCTATGAACGCTCGGGGGAGATCAGCCTGTTATCCCCGGAGTACCTTTTATCTGTTGAGCGACGGCCCTTCCACTCAGAAACCGCCGGATCACTAAGCCCTGCTTTCACACCTGCTTGACTTATGGGTCTCGCAGTTAAGCTTCCTTATGCCTTTACACTCTACGTGCGGTTGCCAAGCGCACTGAGGAAGCCTTTGGACTCCTCCGTTACATTTTAGGAGGAGACCGCCCCAGTCAAACTGCCCACTTATAACTGTCTAGAACCCGGATTCACGGTATTCTGTTAGAATTTTAACATAGTAAGAGTGGTATTTCACCATTGACTCCATTCCAACTTACGTCGGAACTTCCTAGTCTCCCACCTATCCTACACATACTGTATAAAAATCCAATAATAAGCTACAGTAAAGGTTCACGGGGTCTTTCCGTCTTGCCGCGGGTATGTGGTATCTTCACCACAACTACAATTTCGCCGAGTCCCTCGTTGAGACAGTGTCCAGGTCGTTACGCGATTCATGCGCGTCGGAAATTACCCGACAAGGAACTTCGCTACCTTAGGACTCTCATAGTTAGAGCCGCCATTCACCAGAGCTTCGGTTCTAAGCTTCTTCCCCGATTACTCAGGAAATAACCTATTCCCTTAACTTTCTGGCATCGAGCACGCGTCAGTCTCTATACATTGACTTGTCATCTTAGCAGAGACCTGTGTTTTTAGTAAACAGTCGCCCGGACATTTTCACTGCGACCTTTTCTATCTCAGTTAAAAACTTTGATAAAAAAGGCACTCCTTATCCCGAAGTTACGGAGCTATTTTGCCGAGTTCCTTAACGAGGGTTCTCTCGAGCGCCTTAGGATTCTCTCCCAGCCTACCTGTGTCAGTTTTAGTACGGTTACTATTTTAACTTGCAAACGAGACTTTTCTTGGAGAACACTTAGGTTACTTCTAGGCCAAAAGCCAACGTACTCACCTTTGATACCTTTATGCTTCGGATTTGCCTAAAGCGGTATCTCCGGCTTGAACGAACCGTGTCTGTTTGATTCGCTAACCCTTATGTTCCCGTCCTCCCATGCTCAAACGTTAAAATAATAGCACAGGAATATTAACCTGTTGTCCATCGTCTACGCCTTTCAGCCTCGACTTAGGTACCGGCTAACCCTGGGCGGATTTACCTTCCCCAGGAAACCTTAGGCTTTCGGCGAATAAGATTCTCACTTATATTATCGCTACTTATACCGGCATTCTCACTTCTATTTCGTCCACCTTTCTTTTTAGTAAGGCTTCAACCTATCTTAGAACGCTCCCCTACCATCCAAATTTTACATTTGGGATCCACAGTTTCGGTAATGAGCTTAGTCCCGTAAATTTTCGGCGCAAAAGTACTCGGCTAGTAAGCTATTACGCACTTTTTAAATGATTGCTGCTTCTAAGCCAACATCCTAGCTGTCTTAGCACTTCCACTTCCTTTCTCACTTAGCTCATTTTGAGGACCTTAACTAATGATCTGGGCTGTTTCCCTCTCGACCACGGAGCTTATCCCCCACAGTCTGACTCCTATGTCAAATGCAGTAGTATTCGGAGTTTGATAGTGTTCGGTAGCCTGGTGGGCCCCAATACTCAATCAGTATCTCTACCCCTACTACACAGTTACATAAGGCTAGCCCTAAAGCTATTTCGGGGAGAACCAGCTATCTCCGAGTTTGATTAGACTTTTACTCCTCCCCTCAGTTCATCGCATCACTTTTCAACGTAAATGCGTTCGGACCTCCATTCCGTTTTACCGGAACTTCATCCTGACCAAGGGTAGATCACTCGGTTTCGGGTCTGCTATTTGCTACCATTCGCACATTTAGTACTCGCTTTCGCTTTGGCTACACCCATCATGGGCTTAACCTGCAACAAACAACAACTCGCCGGTTCATTCTGCAAAAGGCACGCAGTCACACATATTAAATGAATTGGCCTATATAAATAAGCTGTTCAATTAACATAGTGCTCCTACCGCTTGTAAGCATATGGTTTCAGGTTCTATTTCACTCCCCTAACTGGGGTTCTTTTCATCTTTCACTCACGCTACTTGTACGCTATCGGTTACCAAAAGTAATTAGCCTTAGGAGGTGGTCCTCCCTGATTCATACTGAATTCCACGTGGACAGCATTACTTGGGAAATTACAAAAAAAGCTTACTTACTTTCACTTACGGGACTATCACCCTTTATTGTCAGGCTTTCCTGCCTATTCAGCTAGAAAGAAAGCTTTTTTGAATGATCCTCATCTCATTCCTGTAACTCCCTCTACCCTGGCCATACAACGCATAAGGGCTTTTACATATAACCAGTTTAGGCTTTTCCCTTTTCGCTCGCCACTACTAAGGGAATCGATTTTTCTTTCTTTTCCTGAAGGTACTTAGATGTTTCAGTTCCCTT
>JBHICG010000004.1:0-112082 GCA_046759445.1 Candidatus Scalinduaceae bacterium | reverse complement strand
CGTTCCCATCCATATCCCCCGTAACCATACTCACAGGACTAGAGGGGTGAAGCTGTATCCAACCGGCATCGTTCTTCCTCACCCATATACCAGTACCAGGACCAAAGTCTATTATAACTTCATCGCCAATATTAGAAAATACAATAAGTGCTGATTGGGCATTAAGTCTGCCACCAGTTACCGTTTTGCCACTTAATGCTGGAATTGGATCGGTAGATGACATAATCTTTGACTTCAATTCACTAAAGCTGAGTGCAGGATTTGCAGCCACAAGTAAGGCTGCAACACCCGAGGCATGAGGTGTTGCCATGGATGTACCGCTATGTACGGCGTATGTATTACCTGGTTTTGTGCTCAAGATACTACTTCCAGGGGCTCCAATATCGACTGATTGTAGTCCAAAATTTGAAAAAGAACTTAAACCGTCATTATGATCGGTGGATGCAACTGCTAATATGTTCGAAGAATCATAGTTTGCTGGGTAATGAGGAATAATGTCGTTATCAACAGCGTCATTACCGGCTGCAGCAGCGAATAATATCCCCGATGCCTCTATTGCATCTTTTAATGCCTGAGAAAAACCACCACCACCCCAACTGTTGTTAGTAAGCTTTATATTAACTCCGAAATTATTCTTCATCATGGTGACATAGTCAAGGCATTCTATTGCGCCTGCAGTAGAACCTGAACCGCCTGCGCCTAAAAACTTCAGAGCCATGATTTTTACATTCCAGTTAACACCAACCACACCGATGCCATTGTTGCCCACTGCGCCAATAGTGCCTGAAACATGTGTACCGTGGCCATTATCATCAAAAGGATCGCCATCATTGTTGAAGGCATCTATCCCATGGATGTCGTCAATATACTCATTACCGTCATCATCAATCCCGTTTTCAGGTATCTCGCCTGAATTGACCCACATATTTGCAGCCAGATCCTCATGGTTATAATCCACCCCCGTATCGATAACGCCTACTACAATATTAGAACCACCTTTATTTATGTCCCATGCCTCAGGTGCATCAATATCGGCATCCGGAGTACCACCGGTCTGACCAGTATTATTCATACCCCATAATTGATCATACATAGGATCATTAGGCACTGCATCCACCTTTTGAATGTAGTTTGGTTCTGCATATTCGATTCTCGGATCATTATTGAGATCATTGCAGACAGAAATTACGTCCCTTCCATCCCTAATCCTATGTAAGAACACCTTGAACTGAGAAAATTCCTTAACAAATTCTATATTGTGGTCATTTTCACATGTCTGGATGCTTTCAGCAGAAACGGTGTCCTTAAACTTGATAAGTAATTCGTCTTCAACAAATTCAGGTAAGCCTTCTGCATGTGAAAGCTGAATCATTATGGTCACACTAAGAATAATCATAAATAGGCAAAATATTTTTTTGTTTTTTATCATCGTTAACTCTTTATTATGGAGTAAATGGCATAAGGAATAACACATAAATAATTAAGAAAATATACCATATCTCTTTAATTAAAAAAAAAAATGAATTCATTAGGATTTTGTATAATATACTATCATAACATTAGGCCAGTGGCAATAGTTTAGATGCAAGATGCCTGTAACCAGCTTACAGAGAAGAAAATGTGAACAGACAGCATTATAAATATTTTACCACGTTAGATAATTATACTAAGCTTTTTATCGGTCTCAAATCTTAAAAATTTATGACAAATACCGTACCATAGTTAATAGTTTTAGAATAAATTTTGTAATTCCTTAAAGTTATAACACTTGTGGTGATTTTTTAAGAGAGAATAACAGTAAAGAAGGTCTAATTTTTAGGCTTAAACTTACTTAAATTAACACAATGTCTCAAAGGTACTCATTATTCTATGTAAGTGTTTTATGCACGAGTTAAGCCTTCAGCAACACTTTAAAGCTCCCCTCTAGAAAGAGGGGAAACTATGATTGAAATTCTTATACATTTTGTGTTTTGCAACACAGCTCAAGAATAATAAATAAGAAAATTAGTTATTTCTGAATTGAAACTTTTTATCATGCATATTTCTTCCTCCTAATACTTAATTTTCAAACTTTAAACCCTTGTTCTTTAGTTCTCATCCATATCACCCGTAACCATAACCTCAGAACTCAAGGTGTGAAGCTTTATCCAACTGGCATTACCCTTCCTAACCCCATGATTTCCCAAATGATGCACTGCAAATATTGGAGTTAAATTCCCATCCGCGTGTATTATCGAGGGCTACACACGGATTTGCACAGGTATTGATACTGTATTGGCCAATGTATTGTTTAAAATCACCTGAACTTTATTTTCCCATAAATTTATAAAAAAATCGAAAAATATCTTGAAAAACACACCATAAATACGTTATTCTTTGTTTTTATAAAAAATTTGCCAGAAAAAATCATGAAACCATACAGGTTATCACTAAGGGAATATCCGGAATCTGTAAGGAACAAAGTCGTTATTAACGCCTTACCCCTTCTCTCTCCTTTAACGGGTATAGGCAATTATACCCTAAACCTATCAAGGGCTTTTTTGTCACTAGATCAAAAGAACGAATATACGTTTTTTTATGGCTATTATAGTAAAGAACTATATACCTATAGTGATAGTTCCGTTATAAGAAGTTTATATAAGGTGAAAGAAAATTTAAAAAAAAGCTCTCTAATCGGTTCGTATGGCAGAAAGTGTAAAGACATATTATCCTCGCTCAAAAGGCAGGAATTTGATCTCTACTTTGAATCCAACTTTATACCTACCAATATCAGGGCCAAAAAGGTTGTTACTGCTGTCTGTGACCTGTCATTTAAGAAATTTCCACACTGTCACCCAAAGGACAGAATAAAATACTTTGACAAATATTTTGATGAAGGTTTGAAGCGATCAGACCGGGTGATTGTCTTATCGTCAGAGATAAAGAATGAACTAGTTGCTCTAATGGGTATTAAAAAGGAAATGATTATTGTGATTCCCGCCGGAATAGATAGGGATATATTCAAAATTTACCCTAAGGAAGAAGAGGAAAGGGTAAGAGAGAAGTATCAACTACCAGAAAAATTCATATTTTATGTAGGAACCATTGAACCGAGGAAAAATTTAAAAGGGCTTCTCGAAGCATATCTCCGCCTTAATACAAAAAAGGAATTTAAGCTCGTTATTGCAGGGGCACCGGGATGGAAAAATAAAGATGTGTTACAATCACTTTCTAATCACATAGATGATGTATTATTCCTTGGTAATCTACCCAATATAGATGTTGCTATTTTGATGAATATGGCTTCTTGTCTTATATATCCTTCTTTTTATGAGGGGTTTGGATTACCACCTCTGGAAGCCATGGCTTGTGGCTGTCCTGTCGTTGTATCCAATACATCTTCTCTCCCAGAGGCATGTGGAGATGCCGCGTATTATGTTGATCCTTACAAGGTGGATAGTATAGCAGAAGGTATATACAAGGTGCTGACTGATGAAACATTAAGGTTTTCTCTAATAAATAAGGGATTAGAAAGGTCAAAAAACTTTAGTTGGGAGCAATCTGCAAAGGCCCATCTAAAGGTTTTTAAAGATGTATTGAATTCATAATTATTCTCTTTTTATTCCAAAAAACTTTTTAATACCTTTCACAACTTCAGCTTGTTCCTCTCGCTTCAAATCATAAAAGAAAGGAAGGCGAAGGAGGCGACCACTTATTGATTCAGTCACAGGGAATTGCCCTTCCTCGTAACCCAAAGAAAGCCCAACAGGAGAAAGATGAAGTGGAAGATAGTGGAATACCGCCAATATACCTTTGGATCTCAAATAATTCATGAGGGCATCTCTGGTTTCACTGTCTTTGAGGATGACATAAAATAGATGGTTGTTGCCTCGATATTTAGGAGGAAATTCCGGCAATCTTAGAAGGCCATCGTTTGCAAGAGGAGTTAAGGACTGAAAGTAATAATCGAAATTCTCACGACGGCGCTTGTCAATTTCATCCATCTTTTCAAGTTGTGCATACAGGAAGGCGGCTAAGAGATCAGAAGGTACATAGGATGATCCTATGTCCAACCAGGTATATTTGTCCACTTCTCCTCGGAAGAATTTGCTTCGATTGGTTCCCTTTTCACGAATAATCTCTGCCCGTTCAATAAATTTTTCATTGTTTAAGACAATAGCTCCGCCCTCACCACATATATAATTCTTGGTTTCATGAAAGCTGAATGCGCCAATGTCTCCTATAGTTCCCAGATATTTGTCCTTGTATTTTGCATTGACCCCCTGAGCTACATCTTCAACCACATACAGTTTATGTCTTCGAGCAATATCTTTTATAGCTTCCATCTCACAACTGATCCCCGCATAATGAACGGGAACTAGCACTTTTGTGCATTCTGTTATAGCAGCCCCTATCTTTGACTCATCAATATTGAGTGTGTCAGGGCGGATATCCACAAAAACCGGTTTTGCCCCTCGCAGATAAAAGGCATTGGCAGTGGATACAAACGTAAAAGACGGCATTATCACCTCATCGCCAATACCAACCTCGCAAAGAATCGCCGCCATCTCAAGCGCAGCCGTACAGGAATTCGTTAAAAGCACCCTTTTGGCATCAAACTTTTTTTCCATCAATTGATGACACTTTTTAGTAAATGTTCCATCACCGGCTATATGCCCGCTCATTACCGATTTGGTTATATAATAAAGTTCCTTACCAATAATGAAGGGTTTATTAAAAGGAATTTTCACCATAATTCAGTTTTTCATTAAATTTAACGCCCTACAGGCGGACTAAGGTCGCCAACGGGAGTCGGCTCCTACCGTAAGCTCATAATATATTTTGATCGTTTTAAAAGGCTAAAGCCTTAACTCCAAAAGACTTAAAATGGAAATTCCTATACTATCAATGTTATAATGGGCTACAAACGGCCATGATACTGGCGCCATGCGATACCCTTCCATACGTTATTCGTCTTAGTTCCCTTTCAAAGCAAAAATTCATTAACCAACTTTTTACGCCTTTTCTTTTTTCATGTTGTCTTTGAGCTATACGGGTTTTTACAGGGGTTGATTTTTCTAGCTTTCTTTTTAGTCCAAAGAGATAGGGAATGGTCCTTGATAAGAAAATGGGTCCACTTAAAAATGAAAAAAAATATGTTGAATATTCAATTTTGAAACCTGATTTCTTGATTATTGATTTTAATGAATAAATGTTATATCTCATGAAATGCCCCGATGATGAATCGTAATTACTCCACAGCCACATGTGGGCAGGTACAGTAATATAGAGCCTACCCATGTTCTTTCCTTTCTTTAAAGTAGTACAAATGTTTTTTAAAAACAAGATAGGAAACTCTATATGTTCAAGAACATCAAATAATCCAACAGCATCAACTGAATTATCTTCAAGTTGAAGGTCTTCAAAAGTTGCACATAAAATAGCTTTAAGGCCCCGATTACGAGCATTCAAACATCCATTATATCCGGGTTCAACCAATATACATTCATAACCATCATTCTGTAAACAAACAGAGACAAAACCATTCCCTCCCCCCACGTCAAAAATTAATCCTTTAGGAGGAAAGCGACTGACAGCTTGGCTTATAACACGATTACGATGTTCAAACCAGAAAGAATTGTCCTCAATCATGAAGCAGCGCATATTAGCTTCTTCCGGGTATGATACAGACAGATTGCCTCTGCCAGGAAAACTCCATATTCCATTAGAATCCTGCATTAACCGCCTAGTAATATATTCGGTATACTGTTCAGGAGACATAAAACATTCCCTTAATGTCTGATTTTTAAACGAATAGTCATAAAAAAAAATGCACCAATAAAAGAATAAAATGCTAAGGCTGGCAAAAAAAGAAGCGCTATAGCTAAAGAGGTTTCTATCGGAATACCAAACTCTTTTAATACAAAACACATTAATCCTTCGCGAAGACCAAGACCATTAAGAGAAACTGGAATCATTGTTGCAAGCCATCCCAATGGAACGGCCAAAAAAATTACAAAAAAGGAGACGTTAGCGTGCAAGGCAATGCTATTAAGCCAATACATAACAATAAATATTATTTGATAAAAAACGCTTATTATAAACACAATGACAGTCATCTTTCGCTGACGTAACATATACTCAATTTGATCAAATATGTAATTAATAGCATCAATAAACTTTTTTAAAAGACCTCTTTGAAAGATTTTCACATTACTTAAATAACGATAAAGAAAAACCATTAACCCAATAATTGCAATTACACTACCTATTAGGTTGAGATAAACAATTTTATCTCTCCACGCCATGAAAATAGCTCCAATAATTGCAAGCAAAATAATACTAATCAGACCCAAAAAGCGCTCATAGATAATGGTAGCTAAAACAAATTTTTGACGCCCAGCTTCTAAATTTTTAAGACAAAATGGACGAATAACGTCTCCAGTATTTGCCCCTGGGAGAAAGTTACTCATGAAGATTGACACAAAATATATCTTTGTGGTGGTAAGAATAGATGCGTCAATATTGCCAGCATTTCCAAGTATATATCGCCATCTCCAACCCCCGACAAACTGACGTAAGAGACCAATAATAACCATCAAAGTGAAAAAGAAAGGAGATGCCTTTTTAAGTTCAGTCAAAAGCTCACGTGTCCCTGCTTGATTAATTAAAAAAACAAGAAGTAATACAGACACAATTAGCTTAATTAAGATAGTAATCTTTGATTTCATTCAATCCACATAATATTATTGGAATCTACTCAATCATTGTGCAGTATTTCCACCGTCAACCACTAGTGTTGCACCGGTCATAAAACTGGATTCATCGGAAGAAAGAAATAAGACCGCACGAGCAATCTCCGAGACATTACCTACCCGGCCAAGAGGTATAGATTCACTCAACTGCGCCAACATCTTATCTACTCCATCCCGGTTGCGAAAATATTCCTTTTTTTTCCAACGTTCAACATGAGTATCGCCTGGACAAACTGCATTAATACGAATATGCTCACGGGCATAATCCAAGCTCATAGCTTTTGTTAATAAAACAACAGCACCCTTGGACGCGCAATAAGCAACAGCATTTCTCCCCCCAACAAGACCCCAGTCTGATGCATTGTTTATAATTACACCTCCTTTTTGCTCACGCATTATCGGTATAACGAGTTTAGACATGCGCCAAACACTCGTAACATTTATAAGTACAGTTTCATTCCAATCTTCTTCCGTAGTGGTTTCAGCTGAACCCCCTTTTATAACACCAGCATTATTAAACAATATATCAATCCTTCCGAATTCATTCATTGTTTCTTGTACTGAACGCTTACAATCCTCTAGTCGTTTATGATCGACTTCAATAAATAGGGCGCCGATCTCCTTCGCAATAGATTTTCCTAACTCAACCCGTCTGCCAGTAAAAGCTACTTTGGCACCTTCTGCGATGAATAACTCAACGGTAGCTCGCCCAATTCCAGATGTGCCTCCCGTAATAAGAGCTACTTTATTTTTTAGCCGCATAAGCTTATCGTAGATGGCTTGTTATTAGTTAATGAATAATTGTAAAAACTTTCAAACCCTTTATATAACTATCCCAAGAACTAAAATTCAACGGTTACAATTTCCCAGGTTCATTTAAAATCCCACGCCCAATTATTAGGAAGTTTTTGAGTTTTTATCACCATAAATCAATTTTAAAAAAGCGTAAACTTATCAAAATAAAAATGATAAGTCAAAAATTTACCCTTTCCTTACATTTTTTCAATAACCTTAAACTTTCCTCCTGAAGTAAGAGAAAAGACTTTAAAAAATTTGACTTTCACTAGAGAAAAATATTTACCGAATGCTGAATTCAAATCTAATAAACAACGTCTTCGAAATTCTTTCGTATCGTTTAACAATTGAACCCTGAATTCAATGTCACCGTTTTTATTCTGAACAACTTTATACTTCTTAATATACGAATAATCTTTGAAGTAATTATAGAAAAAATGCCAATTAAATTTCCTTCCTTTATACTCTAGAACATCATCGTTTCTACCAAGAACCTTGCCTAAAACTTGTAGTGTTCGTCCACATGTACATTCATTATTCGAAGGAAACAAGACCTGATCGCCAAGATCATATCTGATAAAAGGCATTACATAATTTTCAAGATTTGTAACAATAATTGACCCTACCCTGCTGCCATCCTCCCTTGTTTGTATTTTATGAAAATTAACAACAGCCGTTTCCATATCTATATGAAGATTATGGGACCTACTAACATTAGGACATTCCCAAGCTATATTACCCACTTCAATACATCCATAAATTTCTAAAGTATCGCACCCAAATATGTTTTTAAATAATTGTCTGTGTTCTTCCGTAACAATTTCCATTCCTGCTACTAGAATACGAGGATTTATTGTTACTCCTCTTTTTTCCAAGCCATCCGCAAGAACTTCAAGTGAAGAGCGGGAGGAATAAAGAACGTCACTCCGGTTTATGGATAATTTATCTACTATAGTGTCTGAATTATACAAAACGGATATATATTTCCGCTTATATAACCCAAGTTTTTGAATTAATGAAACCTTCGGTTTAGAAACGATTCTCTCATCCTGTACTGTATTGTCAAAAATAGATATCTGAACTGTATTATCAAATATCGAATAACCCCATTCACGAAGAAAACGAATACACTTCATTGACTGAATCAGACTTTCTGTTCTACCGGTCCATACCTCCAGAGGTTCTCCAGTTGAACCGCTGGTTGGTTCCTTGAGAACTTCTCTTTCAGTCACTCGAGAATCAACTTTCTTTTTTAGGGGAAAACTGCGAATAATTTCTTTGGTAATAACGGGTACTCTTTCAATATCATCATATACATATACAGATGAAGGGTTAAAATCATAGGAATCATATAATTCACGGTATATAGGTATATGTTTGTAAGCATGCTGGCACAATTCTTTGAATCGCTTAAGCTGATAACGTTTGATATCTTCAATTTTACGGTATTGGAAGGTTTTTAATCTGTACCATGTAGCCAAAAGTCTCAGGTAATTGGTCATTTGTACGATTCCCCTTTAATACAACTTCAATTGATAGAAGGTTTGTCCTTCTTGAGATAAAGAAAAATATGAATATTCTTTATGAAAGATAATGTGTTTGTGGTTAAGAAATCTCTATCTCAGTTCGGTAAAAAATGAGTGAGATGCTATCCAACCCTTTTTGTGCTTTTATGTGATTTCTAATCATTGCAAAATTAGTAAGCTGAGTCGTGTTGTCCAAATAGAATTGATCTTCCTGAAGATTATTGCATAAGAACGATTGAATAAGAAGGTAGATATTACGCCCTCTGTAATTAGAATCAACGGTAGACAAGATAGCCTTGTATAATTTCTCCCCATTTTTATGACCAGCATCTTTTAAAATGGAGTAGCCAATTACCTTTTGATCCTTTTTTAGCACACAAAAAAACGATTTTTTATCTTCTATATGATTTTCTATCCAGGTAGTATAGTATCTCTCGCTTTCTTCTTTTGTGAAATATTTCTTATTTTTGAAACGAGAATAAAATAAATGATTATTAGTAAATGATTTATGAGTTAAGATTAATATTTCTTCAAGATCGTCTCTTGACGCAAAACCAATATCCCCTACCTCACACAAATTGGCTTTTAAAGTCGACCTTTTCATCAATGTTATAAATGTCGTCCTTGTATCAACAAGGCGAAAGCCCTTATCTTCCAATAGAGGGACAAATTCTAATCCATATGCATTCAGTTGTAACTCTACTAGTCTGAAACTATTTTTATCCGCAAATGAAAGTAATGAATCTAAAGTATAATGAATCTCCTCAATATTCATATTTACTAAAACATGATGGTTAATATTGAGAATCCCAAATTTTCTTTTAAAAAAATTTGTCTCCCACTCTTTTATATTTAATGAGGCAATACTCTCTCCGTTTTGGGAGCATACAGAGCAAAGCGAGTTTCCGTCTTTTTTTGTTGACAAGAACCTTTCCATTTTCCTGCCTAATCTTCCAATTATTTTTTCAGTTTCTTATGCCGTACTTATCTTTCTTATGTTATAATTTGTCTTTAACTACATATAGTGGAGAATGGTTAACCTCCCTAATAATCCTGATCAGATATTCCCCAACCAAACCTATAGAAAAGAGATTCAAACCAGAGAAAAAGGTCAGTAATAAGACCAATGTAACCCAACCAGGTACTTTTATAGCTCCTTGAAAATAACGAACTGCATAGAACACTGTGAGAAGTATACTTCCCAGAGAGGCTACGAGGCCTAAACCACTCACAAACTTTAGAGGTAGGGTTGAAAAATTAAGTACGTTATCAAATGTAGTCTTGATCAAACGTGATAAACTATAACCTGAAGTCCCATACTTACGCTCACAATGTTCTACAGTAACATTTGCAATACATTTCGTACTTCTAATAATTAATGGGTTAAGAACGGGATTACGGGTTTTATACTGAACCAATGTGTCATTAATGTAACGCTTGAATACGCGAAAACTGGAGGTTTTTAACCCCTTTGGTTTATCAAAAACCTTATAGTTAATATATCTGATTAAGAGTGTACCTAAGTTACGATAATAGTGGTGGTGCTTTTCTTGTGGAATTCCAAAAACACAATCCAGATCAGGGCTAGTCTTAATAACCTTAATCAATTTGGTAATCTCTTCAGGGGGTTGTTGCAGATCATCATCCATCGTAATCACATACTCCCCCCTCACATAATCAAAGGCACACATCAGGGCCCTGAACTGACCAACATTGTTCATCAAATTGAAGGCCCTAATCTGAGGGTACCTTTCTTTGAGCTGTCTGATCACTTGCCAGGATTTGTCCAATGAGGCATCGTTTACGAGGAGAATCTCGTATGGTTGACCAATTTTGTCCATCACTTGTGCCAGGCGCTTAATTAGCTCTGGAAGGCTTCTTTCGCTGTTGTAAACGGGTATAGTAATAGAATAATCTATTTGATCTGTTTCCATAAAATTATTTGACACTAATATTCGTAATCATCAAGGCTAACTCTCGCTTATCACCGTTATGTAAAACCTCGTCTGGTATAAAGGTCTGGTCTGTCTCAATTATTAATTCGTGCCATTCACCATCCTCATGAGAATTATTTATATTATATGTCTTTGAAAAAAGCCTTCCCGTTAACTTCGATTTTACTTTTGAAAAGACTTTAGTCGGCAAAATAAATTCATCTATTTTTTTATCAGACAAATATATAATTACTTTTATAGGTTTTTTGAAAAATCTAACACTTGTCGTCCCCTCGATATTAACGACCATATTCCTTTTAAGGTTTTTGATGTAGCACACGGCTCTTTCCCACATCCATCTCCTGTATTTTTTGCCATCTTCACTTTTTTCTTCAGGGTACCAACCTATGCCAAATATAATTTTTTCTTGCTTGACGTTTTTCGCCTCTTCTATCATCAAATCCTTACGGTTTTTATTAACATCACCTAAGTTAATATTCGTAATCATCAAGGCCAACTCTCGCTTATCACCGTTATGTAAAACCTCATCGGGTATAAAGGTCTGGTCTGTCTCAATTATTAATTCGTGCCAATCACCATTTGAAAGATCGTCATCTAAAATATAAGCTTTCGAAAAATTGCTAATGTACTTTGTTAATATAAATTCATCTATTACTTTATCAGCTAAAGATATAACCACTTTTAACGGTCTATTGAAATATTCAATATTTGTTTTTCCTTCTACTCTTAACATTACGTCATCCTTATGTTTTTTTAAATAACTTTGAGCACCTTTTCCTATCCACCTCCATTTTCTACTAACTCTACCTTTTTCCTCACGGTACCAGCCATTGCCTAATACAATCTCATCACTATCGGATATTACGTTTATTTCTTCGATAAATAACCCCTGTAACCCACTTGCATCCACAGGATGTTCCAGAACAAAAGTTGCTAAAATGCTTCTAGCTCCATTAAAAATAGATTGTGGAAGAAAATAACACTTATTAAATTCATTGTAATCAAATGTATCTACCCTAACATCAGCAATATAAAGGTGTATATTCTGTCTGTCTCTATTATTTTTTAACCTAGTATAACCCTTAAATTTTAATAAAGCGTCCTTACCAGGATTTTGAATCACAATAATTCCCCTGTTTTTAGTTTGCCAACTAATCGATTTTCTATCTATGTCCCTAAGAGGGCTCCATCCACTTATAAAATGGATAAACTCATCATTCGAAGGATTAAGACGATAAACATTATCCACCATTTCGCCATCATTATCAAATTTTATATAATAGAACGCTACTCTGTTAATATATCTTCTGTTATTAAGACGAGCATAGCTAAACCGAATTTTGTTATTTCCTTGTATTATATAGGTATTAGGTATTCTAACTTGATATTCACTAAAGCCATTTGAAAGCTCGATTTCTCTTAAAAATTTATCATTCATATATACCTTTATCTTTTGTTTTTCCCCATCCCAAAAATCAAACGGCACAAGCCCTAGAAACATTGTGTAATCCTTTTGTTGATCAGGGAATTTGACAATCAGTTCTGATTCCTTTCCGTCAGACCAGTTATAGTCTAAATACCTGTGCTTGATATGCATCCACGTAAATGCCACGGATAAGGGGCGATGATCTTTCGAATCTATAACATCAACAGGTTTAGCCGTATAACCATAACGGAATTCTATTTTGTTTATTCCCTTCTTCCATAATCTTGAATCAGTCTCTACCGCATAATCATCAAAAACCCTTTTACCAGGCGGATGTATGTATATTTCAGAATTAAACTTCCCATTTATATAAACCTTTAACGTCTGTTGGGGAGCCCCCTTATAAGTAAATGGCCTGAGATTAAGATATAAGATATAATAATCAGGATATTCAATCGGTACGTACACAATTGAACTATCTCCAACTGACCACCGAAATGTGAAATTAGTCTTGTTACCTCCCATCAGCTCGACAAAGCTATAACCCTCCATTTTTATGGATTCATCATTCTTTCCAAAGTCAATTTTCGCAACTATATTTTCTTCAAGCCACGACCATCCCCTGCTTTTATATTTGAGTATTCTATTCTCATTTACCTCCCTCGTCTTATAAACAACTACATCTTCATCCTCATAAAACTTCCTTTCACTCATTCCTTCTTGAACAATCCTGTTAATCTTTTCATAATCTCTTTGTGACAAATATTTCTTATGAATGAGTACATAATAGATATGGTTAAAATGAATCAAGCTATCAAATAGATAGCTGTATCGAAGGATCTCCTCAGGTTTATCTATGAGATTTGGATATGTAAGCGACCTTATTATCCTATCCTCTTGCTTTTTAAATAATAAATGCCTTGGAATCCTTGCAGTATGACCAAATAGTAACTTTTTACCATGTATGGTCTGGTAATATTGAAATATCTGTTGGTTATCACCATAGCAAGGTAGTTCTAAAATAGAAAAGTCCCCTTTCTCTTCTGCCAGCATGTTATAAATTGTGGGAATTTCAATCTTTTTCGTGCGAAGGGGTAAAGTATTATACTCCAAAAGGATAATAGAAATGACAGATGTTATTAAGACAACCTTCTGGAATCGGTTTATCCTTAACATTTGAATAAGAAACCTGAATCCAAAACTTGATAGAATAGCAATAGAAAGCATTAAGAATAGATCGAATCGTATAGGAGCTCGTATTCCTTTTATGATAGGGATATATTGCATAAGGAAATACGGCAAGGGTATCTTAAAATGATAACCCCCCAAGTGAAATTCACTAATCCCTCCTATAGAAAAGTAGGAACCCATCGTTAACAAGAAAAAGATTAAAGCCAAAAACGCCCATAATCGAATATCTCTGTCTTTTGTCCTATGCCAAATTGCAAAAAAAGATAGTACCAAGGCACAATAACCAACATAAACAACCCCTTCTTCAAAATTTCTAGGAAAATATTTATTAAAGAGTACCACATATTTTCCAAAAATAGGGTGAAATACACTTGGCAAGAAAAATGATAATAAATCTACCCCCATTCTGTGTGGGTCATTGAGTGGTGTATAGACATATCCAAAAGAATGTCTCAGCGTAAAAAGAGGAAAAACAAAGACAAGTAAAGTTAGAAAGACACAGAAAATAACCAGTAGGAGCCTTTTAATGAAGACAACCGAGAATAACAAATTTCTTTGATAAATTAAGTAATAAGTCAGCAAAAATCCTGTTATCATAAAAAGCATTACTGTGTAATAGATTGAAGATATACATGACAAAAACAGGAAGGCAGCCGCCAGTAAAGGATTTTTCCAACTTGATTCTCGTATTGTGCGTAACAGGAATAAGGTATACAAAGGTACCCATTGAGATGACAAAAGCGTTATGTGAGCAGCATCAGCACGTGCTAAATGATAGGGGCTAAAGGCAAAGATTATCCCACCGATAAAAGATGCGATTCTGCTGCCCGTTAAGTAATAACACAAAAGATACATCCCAAATCCAGAGAAAACAAATGCTGACAAAATTAGTAGATTCCAAGCAGCAACGGGATTAAACATCTCTTTTAATGGCATATAAATCATGGAATAATAAGTTAACACATAGGCAGTAGGAAGTTCTATCCCCTGAGGATAAAAGACATCCGTTGTATAAAATGGTATACCTTTACCCATAAGTAAACTCTTTTTGAACTGCCAGAACATCCATAGATAATTCCATATATCACCTTGGCCAGATATTTTGGGATCAACTACCGATGGGAGGTGGGTTGAAATATGGAGACCGAGAGGACAGGTAAATATCAAGCTTAAGACAATATATGCTGTTAATATAAGAAGATAATATCCTATTTTGTTTATCATGAAAAAATCTAAAGCATAGTGTGTAGTGTGAAGGAGATTAAAACCTTTCAGGCCTATCTTAGAACTCAAAATGTAAAAACCCAAGCGCTGAAAACATAGGTTTTATGGGTGCAACATTCTATAAAACACCTATACCCAGAAAACCTGTTTCATATTGACAATTTCCTCTCAATACTTTCGATGAGCTTCGAAAAATTCTTATCCTTTTTTACTTTTCTCGCAATTATTTTTAAACTTGACAAGATGTACTATAACCTATTACTAGCATCTTTTCTTATCACAGTTCACTCAAAACAATCCAGTCAATGTAAAATATCCATAGTTGTAAATTTGTGATATCTTTTTCTTTTTTTGTTTCATTAAAATTTTACCAATCTCTTTGAATATACTATATAATGATTTTGTCTCTTGCGTTGTATCTTAATTGTCGCTTCACCGATTAAATTTCTTGTATTTCTTTTTTTAAATTTTCCCTTTTGTCCAGTTTGTAAATTTTTCGCTGATTTCATAGCTTGAATACGCTTGACAACACCCAGAAAATTATTTTTAAGAACCATTCATCTCCGTTTAAATAATTGTGTATTCAGGATTGTTTTCATAGATTTCAATGCAAACAACGATAAATCTTCTCTTAGTATATGATGGTATGAGAATGGTTAATAGATCGTTCCTATGGAAATATATTTAGTTATCATAAGGAATTGATCTTGCAGCTTAGTATATTTTTGCATACCTTCAATAGGCAAGCCCTTTTATATTGTTTTTGAGGCTTCAAAATTAGATTTCTAAGTATCATCTTCATATTTTCTCCCACAAAACCTATTCACGATGCACCCCCGGTTTTAGGGTGTGTAAAATTCAATAAGCCCCATATCCTCTAATAACAACATAGAATGTCTTTAAGATTATCATTATATCCATCGAAAGAGTCCAGTTTTGAATATAATAGAGATCATCCTTAACTAAATCTTCAAACTCTGATTCACTTCTTCCACTTACTTGCCAAAGTCCTGTGAGGCCTGGTGGTAACTGCGATCTATATTTGAACCAACTCTTATATTTACTCTTTTCTATATCAATCAAGTCTTCAACAGGAAGGGGTCTTGGTCCTACCAGGCTCATCTCACCTTTAAGAATGTTAAATAACTGTGGTAATTCATCCAGGCTATACCTCCTAATAAATCGACCAACTTTAGTAATTCTGGGATCATCTTTGATCTTAAAAATAAAATCACCCTTTTCATTATACTCCTTTAGATCAGTCCTTTTAACATAAGCATCCTCGGCCATAGATCTGAACTTATAAAATGTGAAAATCATTCCATTTTTCCCATAGCGCTTTTGTCTAAAGATCATTGACCCTTTAGATTCTAACTTTATCAAAACAGGTACCAATATAAGAAAAGGTAACAATAAAATGCATAATATTAAACTAATCGTGGTTTCGAGTGTTCTTTTAACTAAAAGAACACTTCTTGGTAAGTGAAATCCTCTAAGTTGTATTAAGGGAATCCCTTCTATCTCATCATTTATCTTACTTGCTGTAAGATTATAGAGATCTGGCAAGATCTCAAAGGTAACATTAAGTTTTTCACAGAACTCAATTAAAGGAAACAGCTTCTCCTCTGATAGAGATTTATCAACAAATATTACTCTATTAATATTATGTTTTCTCACTATACTTTCTACATCGTCAATACTACCCAAAACAAGTTCACTGTCAAAATTCTGTGGCAAATTGAGTTTTTTTGAATTTAAAGTAATGTGACCACTAAATATAGTTCCTAAACGCCCTCTTTTTCTCAGAAGATGAGCTATTTCTGTGACATGTATATTCTCCCCAATTATGGCAACCCTCTCACCCCAAACCCCTTTTTCCTTAAACCATGATAATACTTTACAACCTAAAAAACGAAAGAAGCTGACAGATATTATATTAAAAAAAATAAATAAAATTATTAACGATCTAGATATCTCTTCTTTTTTGAGTATAAATGAAATGGTTATTAAAAAAACTAAAGTAATAAAGCTGGCATTTAGTGTTTTTATCCAATTTTTAAAAGAACCGATGTTTTTCAGATCATACAAGCCGCTTTGTGTTGAAACAATAACCCATATGATAATTACAATGAAAGGATTGATAAAGTAATCACTTATATTCTCAATGGAAAAGTTTAAGGTAAATAAAGGATTTAAAAGGATCCTTAAATAGTAAGTTAGATAAACGGCTGAATAGACACCAAAGACATCAAACAAGATGAAGACCATACAGGAAATACATTTTTTTTTATTTATCATTGAAATAATCTCACCAAAAAATAGAAAATATTTATAAATATTTTCAGTAACAAAAACTAAGTACTACATTTCATAAATACGGTTACGTATTGTCTTTCGAGCAAGAGATTCTTCGTCACTTCGATCCTCAGAATGACAGCGCCTGTCACTCTAAACGAAGTGAAGAGTCTCAATATCATGACAGTTAAAATACGTCACCGTATTTACCACTAAGTAATACGATTCTTCCAGAAAACTACCCCATAGATTATACCAAAACCAAGGGCAGATGCCCGCAAAAAGAGGAAAACTGGAGCTAAAAGGCCTACTCGCATATCATCTTTAAGGATAATTAATGTAAAATTTATAGTTGTAAAAAAAAACAGAAGAAGAGCAATTATAAAAATACATACAAAATAATAACTAAAAAAGGCTCCTAAAAAAGAAAATATAATACAATAGAAAAACAATACCTGAAATTTTAAATTCGGGGGTGTGTATGTGTCTTTCAATATTTTTTCTGGATATCTCTTATAAACGACCATTCTCCAAAAAGCTCGCCGAAACTTTATCCTTAAATACCTTATCAAACTGTTTGGATGCTGATGATATATAAATGCCTTTGGATTGAAAACCATCTTCTTTCCAGCTCTGGAAAGCCTATAAGATAGATCAACATCCTCATGGTCAGGTAATGGAAAACTTTCATCAAATCCACCAATTTCAAAAAAGACATCCTTCCTGAAACCTGCCGAATACGAATCAACAAAGTCTATAAATTCAAATCTCTTTTGTAGTCGATATCTCTCTTCAAACTCGGCTTGCGCAAATCTGGCAATTAGCTCCTTTTGTAAAGTCTTGTACGAACCTTTTACACCGACTATCTCAGGATTACTAAAAGGTCTAACCATCTCTTCTATCCATCTTTTATCAGCAACGCAATCCGCATCCGTAAAGAGCAGGATATTGCCTTTCGCTATTTGAGCACCTCTGTTCCTTGCTGTTGCTGGCCCTCTATTTGGCTGAGTAATAAACCTAATGCCTAATCCTTCTAAGATATTAGGTGAACTGTCTGTAGAACCATCATCAACAACTATAATCTCATACGTTTCATTGGGACAGGACTGATTCTGGAGAGATTTTATACAACTCTCAATTGTCTTCTCTCCATTATAAACTGGAACAATTACAGATATCATAGGAGGTTTGTAAGAAAAATTTATAATGAGAAGGGGATACTATCAGCGTTCTGTTGATCATATGGCGTATCAGAGTAAGCGAGAAGAAACAACGAATCTTCTCCTTGATTTTTTACTGAATGGGCAATCTGTGGAGATACTTCTATTGTCATAGGAATCTCTTCTCCAAGCATTATATTCTCTTTCTGTTTAGTTTTTATGTCCATTAACGAAAGAATCGCTTTTCCTTTGATTAGGCAAAACCACTCAGTTGCAAAATTATGATAGTGATTCCCTTTTGTTTCTCCAGGGTACGCAGTACTCAAATATATCTCTCCAAACTCTCTTTTCCCTTCGATTTGATGATTCATCAATATCTTTAGAAACCATCCTCTATGATCTTCCTTCTTGTCTAATTTAATCAACCTAACACCCTTCACAAGACTCTTCCTTAAGTAAAATCTTATAAAACTTAGTGTACCAATCTATAGTCATCCTCAAGCCAGTTTCCAGGTCCATCTTTGGCTCCCAGTTCAATAGTCTTTTAGCTTTAGTATTATCGCAGTAAAAATGCCATGTTTCACCTGGCCTATACGGCAAAGCTCCATATTTAACCTTCAATCGATTTCCCATTATAGCGGATACTTTTTCAACCATTTCTTTCAATGTAAATTCAATACCATTCCCGATATTGATAATTTCTCCAATGGCCTCTTTATTAACAGATGCCTTTATGAATCCGTCCACGATATCAGAAACATAATTAAACTCCCTCGTCTGTTCCCCCCATGTCATATTTAAGACTTCGCCTTTTAATCCGGATAAAATCACGTTTGAAATAAATCTTGAAGCTTTTTGATATGGTCCATACGTAAAGAAAGGACGCAAGATAATAATGGGACATCCAAGGGTCTTGTGGAACATCTGACAATATGCTGTTGAGGCTACCCTAGATGCAGAATATGCTGAGACAGGATTAGGGTTTTGGTCTTCTCTGAAAGGGGCTGGATTATCACCGTATTCCTCGCAGGTTCCGGTATAAATGAAACAATCGTGGGCTATATCCTGAAGGCTTCTAAGCAAATTCACTGTATATTGAACATCTTTGACCGAATCATTGGCTGTTTTAAAACCTCTTTCCACATTAGTATGTCCTGCCAGATGGAAGACCTTTTGGGGCTTCGTATCTTTAACTGCTTGTTTAACCAGATTAAAATCAATAAGATCCAGGCGGTATATTCTTATTTTATCCAATATGTCATCAATTCTGAATGTTTTTGAATTTGGTCTCGCGATTATGGAAACCTCAGCGCCTTCATGGACAAGTCTCCTGGTTAGATGAGATCCTATAAATCCAGTAGCACCTGTCACAAAAGCACTTATATCCTTTAGATTACCAGCCATTTAATCACCCCGTAAAAATACTTTTTTCTATTATTAACCTCTTAATATTTATTTTATTGTTAATCCAGCACTACGGCCTTGTCCCAATATTGTTCAGCACAATTTTTGTCAGTGGTACAAAATGCCGGAATTTGTCATTCTGAGGGAGTTCGCGACCGAAGAATCTATTACACCAAGGTCAAGATTCTTCGCTACGCTCAGAATGACATAAAGCGAAGGGCTCAGCCTGCCTACCCGTCCGATGGCAGGCAGGAATGACACTCTCAAATCCTCACTGAAGCAATTGTTCGATCGTATTTTGAGCTTAAGCAGTTTTCGTACCGAACAGTAAATGCTATACTAGTATAACGTTTCATTAAAATGTTTACAGGTAGCCGCAACCTAAAGATTGCGGCTACCATATGTTGAAATGCAAATATATTAATGAAACGCTCTACTGAATGTCATAATATCCCTTTAAATTTAAAATAAATCATATTCTTAATGAATTCGAAAACAGTACATAATCTAACATTTGAAGATCCGTGATTCCTACTATAAAAGATCACAGGTACCTCACCGATCTTGAAATTCCTCTTTTGAGATTTAACCATTATCTCCGGGTCTATAAACCAGTCCCTCAATGTAATATTGAGTTCGTAGAAACGTTCGCTTTTGAACATCTTCGGACAACCGTTTATGTCCCTCGAAGATACACTAAAGAAAAAGGGGAATATAAAATTGTATGCCTTCGTAATAATCTTTCTTTTCAGTCCATCATGGCGCTCGATGCGAATAGATTTACATAAATCTAATCCCTCGTCTTTAAGTTTCTTAAATATCCTTATAACATCCTTGGCAACTACCTGCCTATCTCCCCACATATAACCTATATACCTTCCATTACATTCACTCAGCCCAGCCAGAATCCCTCCTCCATAACCTTGATTTTGAGATAAATAAATTGGTTTTATTCTAGGGTTTTCATCAACTAATTCCTCTATTATCCTTGATGTTCTATCAAAAGAACCATTATCTACGAGTATTAACTCATAAGTTATTTCATTTACTTCGAGTTCTGCAACAAGTTCTTTTGTTACTACCTCAACATTTCTTTCTTCATTAAAAAGAGGGATTACGATGGATAACTCTGGTTTAAGACTCATAGATCCTCTCGATACCCTTGGCAATCTTATCCCAGGAGAATTTCTCTCTGGCTAATCTTTCTGCATACTTTCCCATTCTATCCCTCAAAATATCATCCTTTAATATCTTTACCATAGCAGAGGTTAGGCTTTCAACATCTTTAGCTGGCACGATAAAACCACTCTTTCCATCCTCAACCATCTCAGATAATCCTCCACAATTAGTCGCTATTACGGGCTTAGCAAAAGAATAAGCTGCTGCTATTACGCCACTCTGAGAAGCATAAATATATGGAAGAACAACAATGTCAGCAAACCTAAAATACTTAGATACTTCCTTTACAGGAATATACTCAAAGTGGGTATCCACCCAACTCTGAAGATTCAATATTTTAATCTCTTTCAAATAAGGGGTTACATCCTCAAATGGTTGTCCAACTATGAGAAGCCTTACATTATAAATCTTTTTCCTCACCTGAGAAAATGCCCGGATCAAGTATATCAATCCTTTTCTTTCCTCAATTATCCCAAAAAAAAGGATTACCTTTTGATTGCTGCATCTCTCTATGCTATCTTCTATATCATCACTTATCTTTCTAAAAAAAATATAGTTTCCATGCAATGAAATAAAAATCTTTTCAGGTTTTATATTGAAATACCCTACAATTTCCTCTTTGGATGTATTTGCATGAACTATAATACTATTGACAATCTGGTACAGTCTCGTAAGTAAACCATAGTTTCCATACCATTTCTTGCCCTTTGGAATAACCTCATGGGCTGTATAGATGAACTTAGCCCTGGATATCCTTCTCAACACCTTCAGTAAAAAAAAATATAAAATGGGATGTATTGCACCTTGAAGGTGTATAATGTCGGGTTTAATCCGTACCGTTCTTATTAGGAAATTACAGAACCTGAAAGGATGGGGCATAAACCTGTCAAAAACCTCTATAGCCTGATAGTTTCTCCTCAGCCCCTTTGTTTCAAAGCCTAAGGAAGTAACCAATAAGACTTGATGACCAAGTCTGACTAATTCGTTACTTAAATTATGGGTATAATGAATTATACCACGTTTACCACAAGGCTCAATCATGATAATCCGTTTTGTCGCCATAATTTTGCCTATCGTCTAATTATTCTTCTTTGTAGCGATGGCAGAACCTCACACTCAGACCAACAATGACATTTCTCATTCTTAATGAACTCTCTTAACCTTTGTGCCTTTGAAGAGAACCACATCTCATCAAATGGTGTATTTCTAATGTTTCCAAGTGATTCATCAATATATATACAAGGATAAACATTTCCATATGGGTCAAGAAAGAATGAATGAATACCTGAGTAACATTGAAATATGCGTCTGGGATTTTTCTGATAATCTACAAGTCTGGAGAAGAAATAGGTGTCTGGATTAAAGAACCTCTTTATGATATTGCGGTTATTGGAAATATCATCTATTATTTTGTTGATCTCTTCCTCAATTTTATCCAATACTTCTTTCGGCCAATGATACTTATTTTCCTTATTTGCATAAAAGTTCCCACTTGTGGCCGCAAACCTCATAGTAAACCCTACATGGAGTTCCTTTGAAAGCTCGTATACGGAGGCAAAGTCATCATAATTCTCTTGTGTTATCGTGCAACTGAGTCCAAGCTGCATTGACGGGTCTAATTCCTTAACTAACTTAATCGTACCCAAGGTCTTATTAAAGGCCCCTTTTATGCCCCTGATCTTATCGTGCTTTTCACCGATTCCATCAATTGAAAATACAAGAATCATCCTTGATGCCCCATCCAACTCGAGCATCTTTTTTAATGTTTCAATTATACGTCTCCCGAGCATACCATTGGTGGATATGACGATGCCCGCATATTTATATTTTGAGGTAATGTATTGAAAGATTTTGTAAAGGTCGTTTCTAAGAAACGGCTCCCCACCGGTTAATAGTATTTCGTCTAATGACTCAAGGTATTTTGACTCTTCTAACATTTTTTTAATTTCATCAAATGTTATTTCGTTTTCTCTCTCCTCAGGTTTGTTTCTGTATTCCTGCCATATATTACACATCTGACACTTGCTATCGCACAAATACGTAATAGCAAGATTTGCCCTCTTAACCCTTAAAGGAGTTGGGGGATCAAAAAGCCTCTTAATCTTGCTTGTGCCTTTAACTATTTCTTTTGAAAAAAGAACCATCATTATTCATACTTTTCAAATACTAAGTTTAAAGAGTAATCAAAACCCTGAAAAGGAGCCATGGGTCTCTTTTTCCCCCAGTTAAGAATTCCTTAATTACAGCCCGTTTTGATGATATAACATAAAAGGGACCTATATCCAATTCTTTTCCGACCATCTCACCATAAGGGTCTATAAGAGATAGCCTTAGTATATATTCATCTGGTACAAGCTCATCTTTATAAGGAAAATATAAACGTTCTTCTATGACTTCATTTGTTTTCCACTGGCTTGTATTATATGCACCATAGTGTGGGGCTGTAATGACCGAGTGGTGTATATTTTTCTCCACGGTATCTATATATTTAACAGAAAATCTATAGTCTATTTCTGTCTTTTTCAAGAGCTTCAAGTACAGCGATATATATCTCGGAAAGGAACCATTATCAACATTATAACCTAAAAGAGTTACAGCATTACCAAAATTCTTCATTATCTTATAGTTAATCTTGCCTAAATGAGAAGGTATTGACCCTTTGAAAATATCTGATTCATCAGAGAACAACATGTACCCCCCGACAGTGCCAACAAAATTGAAGGCCTTAGGAATCTTCTTTACAGCTTCTTCAGATTTTACGGTAATCAATTTAATTTTACGTTTTTGAAAATATTCGGCAATTTTTCGCCGATTCATATTCAAGTCTAAATCAATATCTTCTATTATACTAAAAACAAAATTTTCGGGATGATTTGACAGAACTTGCATAGCCCAGCGATTTGTCAACGAATACATTCTTTCTAAATAACCCGTAAGCGGAATATTACTGTATGCCTGAAAGGTCCTTTCTGCACTAACCATCTCTTCCTCACTAAGTCTCCTTTCCCTCCATTGATCCCTTAAGAATCTTCCCACCTTCGCTTCATCACTGTATGCCGTCGGGTAATTAAAACTTAATACGATATTTAGGCCAAGTATAAGCGCTATAGCCACTGATATTATACTCTTCCACCCATCTCGTTTAAGATAGTTATCAAACATGTACGATACAAGCGGAATGAACAGAATTAGATTTAATATCACATACCTCTGCGGAGTACTCCTGGTACCAGAACCAAGAACGCTTCCTAATATCAACAGTAAAAGTCCAGCTAGGATGAAAAATAGGTAAATTCTTGCAACACCTGCCTTGCTCCAAGACCTTATAAAATACACCAAGGAAAAGACACTCAAAAAAAAAATGATAGGAGATACAAAGAACATAATCACCGGATACTTAAAGATTCTAATAGCCAGCGAATCCAGGTTTGCGGCTTCCATTTGATAGCTCTGTTGACTCTGCTTGACAAAATAGAGAAAATCACCATAAGCAGTGTAATTAAAATATAACCAATAACCAATAAATAGCCATGAAAGAATCATTGCAATGGTCATGAATCCCTTGTGCTCTATCTTTTTCCAATTGGTAAATCCCCCCAGAACTTTAAACCCTCCTGTAACTGTTGATTTTTCTTTACTATTACCATTATTGGCATAAACAGTGGGACTCTTTGACCGGGTAAAAATAAGGTACAAGAGATATGAACTAAATACGACCGTAAAAATCCAACCTCCCGGTCTCAACATAGTCGATGCCAAAAAAGCAAGGGATGCTAAAAATAATATTTTACTATTGGATTTTTTACTTCCCTCCCACTTCAATACGTAATATATACCAGTAACAATTGTAAATTGATAAATCGTAGCTGCCGTTCCTGAAACACTCAACCATACTTCCCAGGGAAAAAATCCTGCCAGAAGAACTGTTATCAACCCAACCTTACTATTAAAAAGGTGTTGAGCTATTAAATATAGCATGACTAACGTTAATAGAGAAAAAATGAGGCTTACTAATGCTGGAATTACCCATAAATCCATGTAAATCTTTAGTAAGGAACCAACAATCCAAAAATGAAGAGGCATCCATGTAGCAGAAACCTCACCAAAGGAGGTAGAAGCCATAAACGGTTCCTTAGACCATTCATAAGAGATAAGAGTCCTTAAAAAGTCATCACCGGACACTGCAATAAATCCATCCCTAAGAATAAATACCTGTAAAACAATTTTAGATAATAGTATTAAAAACAGCAGTGATATGTCGGAGAGTGATTTTAACATCTCTTTACCAGAAACCTTCTTTTCAAGTTATCTACGACGTATACGGCTAGGATGATAACATAAGGTATTATCGCTACACTATGCCTCACATTTGCAGTTGCAGCCATATGGATTACAGAAAAATAAGTGATCATTAAAATAAGAGGGAAGATAGACCTTCCATCTCTAAAAGACAAATATATACCAAAAACTGCAGCTACTAATAGTGGAATTTGAATAAAGAAGATAATAAATTGGAGTTTCGATTTTTCTCCAATATAAGAGAACCATAATCGATACAACTTCTTAAACCACAGCAAAAGAGTCCCAGAAGGGCTTTTAATTATATTCTTAATTCCTTCCAAATATAGCTTACTACTGTTTGCCCCACTAGCCCAGGCAGTAGTGGATACATCAAAAGAAGGCGTGTATTTCAACTCTAGTATTCTTGCTAGATCCTTTTCTACATCGATAAATTCTTCTTCTGTTAGGGGATCATCATCGTAGCCATCTGTTGCAATACGATTTCCAATCCAAAAGGTATACCCTCCTGAGGTATCAAGAAAGATAAATTCTTTAGAAACTACATAATTTCTGATTGTCCAGGGAAGTATAGTAGCAAGCATTATAACTGCCAATATGGACAGATTTCTTATTTGACCATACAACTTTTCTCGTTTTTTTAAAAAGAACACCGTAACAAAGAAAAGTATTATAGGATAAAACTGTATAGCAGCCCTAGAAAGAGATGCCAGCCCTAGAAATAAACCGAGAAGAATAGAGAGCTTCCAATTTGTTCCTTTGAGAAAATCTAATGTAAGAAGTACTATAATGGAAATAAGAAAAGCAAATAAGGCCTCCGGCATTAAACGAAGACAATTATATACAAACAAAGGGTATATCGAAAGCAAGACTGCCGAAAAAAAACCAACTGAACGGTTAAGAACCCTTTCGCCAATCAGAAAAACAACAACACCCGTCATAGCATTCAAAACTATTTGAAAGGCAACTATTGCACAGTAGGGGATATCAGAGAAATGATAAAAAAAGGATAAGATATATATATAAAGGGGTGGCCTCCAGAGAATCGGCTCGCCCCCTTCCTTTAAGACAAAACCATTGCCTTGAGCAATATTTCTGGCAATCTCCTGATATTCTGTGGTACCGGTATTAGGCTCAGAAAAATAAAAGACCAGGAAAACGAAGATGAGGTTCGTAAGCATTGTAAGAGCAAATACAATGAGAACAATCTCATGTCGCTTTCTTTCTCTTATGAGATTAGAAATACTATATAATTTCTTTTTCGAATCATTTTTAAAAGTGGAAGACATATTGGTGGAATTATAATCATTGAACACCATAACACATTTGGTGATAAATTATGATGTTGGTTTCTCTGGATTTCCATTCTACAATCTAAAAATACATAATATCATTTTCATGGATAGATCATACTCATAAACCTAAAATTAATAAAATCCACAATAAAATAGTTAAAGCAACATCTAGCTTAGTCAATCCTCATCTGATAATTTGGTTCTGCAAATTCTACTTCAGGAATATTCGAATATTTCTCGACCATATCAATCACTGTAGTATCTGGTGGAATCTTAACATGATAAACGTCAATTCTAGGCATTACCTTTATCACCTCCACTCCAAATTGACTATTGATAGCTTCTATTCTCTCCAAAGAAACTTCTTTCCTATATTTCACCAGCATCTCTCCTTCTATATAGTCAGCCTGGCCAACACTCTTCATGAAAAAACTAGTGTTTTTTAGTTCGACTGCTCGAGAAAGAGAAGGGAGCAATGAAAAGATAAAAAATATAGAAATAATCTTCCTCATGGCATCAAAACTAAATTAATACGTTTCTTTAAATTTTCCAAATAGTCCTTTATAGTAATCATCTGGCAACTAATTTCTTGACTTTGTGCGTAGTTTTTTTTGGTTTTTATTAATTATAAATACATCAACGTGGCATTGCAAACTTTTCTTTTAGTAGGTCTGCTTTACAAATCTCAAATATGATAATATATGTCGTACTCAACATGAAATTAAAGATATTAAAGGCCAATTTAGCAGACCATTTTAAAAGGGGGCGGTGGGAACCTCATTACCATAGTGTCCTTTAATAAGCCATAAAATTCTTGTTAACGGAGAGATTTAGAAATTCATTTATAAAAACGTGATCCCTGAAACTTGGAAGTCCAATTTCTCACCGTTATCCTTATTTCACTAAACCAATAGGTGGCAAAAAGGACCATGTAAGGCATGATAGGAATAGAATATCTCAGAGTTGAAGATGTAATGGTGTGAATAATGACCAAATAAAGAATTATCATTAATATAGGAAAGACATTCTTATTGTTTTTTACTGCTCGATAAACGCCAAAGAACCCTGGTATAAGGATGCCTAATTGAAGTATGGTTACCCAAACTTGAAAACCCTTCACCTTTGGGTGAAAGATAGAATACCAGAATCTAAGAAATTTTTTAAAAGTCAACTTGACAAATTCATTAGGTTTACTCTTAATGTTTTCAATAGTGGCTTTTAAAAAGAGAATACTATTTTCAGGTGCCATAAAATCTTTATCGTTTGTGGCAATTCCCTTCCGGGCTTCTTCAAGTAACTCAAGCTGATAAGGGCTAAGTTCATCATCATCTCTGCCGTCCGTAAGAAAATAATTTCCGCTCCAAAAGGCATAACCTCCAGGTGTTGAGATTAAAATGAATCTTTCGGAAACAAAATAATTCCTGATTGTCCAAGGTGAAACAAATAAAAAAAATCCAAGAAATAATAAGAAAATATTCCTGAGAGTTACATATTGCCTGATCTTACGTATACCAAATAAATAGATTGCAACCAATGGCAAGGTATATAACATTGACGCCTTACAAAGACAAATAAAAGCTTGAATTGCTCCTATTGAAAAAGCCATTTTCCCAGAGATATTATCCTTTGTTTTTATTATTACATAAATTAAAAGGGCTAGTAATAACGTAAACATAGGTTCAGTCATAATCCTTGCGGTATAATAAGTAGAAAAGGGATAGAACCCCCAAACCATTACGGCTATGAAAGCAGTTTTTCTATCAAAAATAGTCTTTCCGATAAGAAAGAGTATCACGCAACTTATGAGATCGAAAAAAATCTGTGTCAATACCAGGACCACATGATTTTGACCAAAAAAACCGTAAATTCCAGCTAAAAAGAAGGGGTAAAGGGGGGGGCGCCATAGATTTGGTGGCCCGTCTGGCTCCAAGACATAACCATTACCGGAAAGGAGGTTCTGCGCAAGGTAATGGTAATCCATAGAACCCTTAGGGATGTCAAAAATATAGATGAGAAAAGCATCCACGACCAGCTTGCTTATGAAGATAGAAAAAAGCAAGAATATCAAATAGCCATCCATTCCCTTCCAGTATCGCATAGAAATCTTCTCAAACATCAGCAGGTCTTTTTTTTGTTTTTAACAATTTTCTGATCTTTCGGTAAAGTACCCAGTAAGAAAAGTAAAAGTGACGGAGCATCAGGCTTCTGAGTCTAAAATCATTCCAAAAGATAGAGTGTAAAATCCTGGGAAGGATAGTAGATAGAAAGATAGAGGGATAAGAAAAGAAGCGATACCATTTCTTTCTGATTATTAGATTTACAACTTTCCGGGGTAATAAGGGAAGATACCCTAAAAGATATTGGAATTGATATAACTTCTTTGGCGCTGCAACGCTTCCATCCTGTTTCATGGAAGCACCCAGTCCATCCTCAAGCCTTTCGATGGTCTCAGAACTTAACTGTCCAGCAACCTTGCTAATCTCTACGATCTTAGTTTTTGGATAATGTGTAAGCCAAAAAACATCGATGAGAGGCGGTCTCAACTCGTTATAATAGTATGCCGCCTCAATGTGATGCTTCTCATCTTCATACGGAATGCCTAAAATATGATCAATATAAAAATCTATCCCCGACTTTTTGATCATTGTTAACCCTCGCTTTAATTTTTCATTAGTTTCTCGACGTTCCAGCACCTTCATGCGAGTTATTTCATCCATAGATTGAACACCGATCTCCATATTTATACAACCAGCCATCTTCAGGGCAGAAAGGATATCTCTGTCCACCCTCACCGGGTGTATAATACATCTGAAAGGCAAATCAATTTTCTCTTTATATTTGTTACAGAAATCAAGAATCCATTGTTTGTTGAATGTAAACATATCGTCGTAGAAGCTTACCCGTTTAAATTTATATATTTCCTTGGCCCCAACCAACTCCTGGATAACATTATCAACGTCTCTCATGCGAAGATACTTCCCTTTATCTTTGTAGATAGTTCTTAAGGAATAATTCGTGCAAAAGGTACAGTTATAAGGACATCCCCGACTGGCCATAATGGTGTATTCATTTTCAAAGCATGAGGCCTTTTCGTAATAAATGTCTTTATCAGGAAATGGCAAAACATTAAGATCTTGAATATTGGAACGTATCTGATTGCGATAAACTTCACCATTACACTTTACCCAAAGGTTCGGAATAGACTTTGCGTCTTTAATCCCCCCATCTTCCATACGATTAGCAAGATCTAACATAGCATACTCTCCCTCTCCGAGGCACAGAATATCTACATTAGGATTATTAATTACTCTATCAGGAACCAGGGTCGGATGTACCCCCCCAAAGACTATAGGAACATTCATCTCTTTTTTGATCTCTGTTGCTATCTGGGAAGCCCACTGATAAGTCTCCGTAATCACAGAAAAAGCAACAAGATCCGGCATGAAATCAAGCACCTCCTGGATAAGATTACTTTTGTAACTCAGAAGATTACTCAACAAGGGCAATTTAAAAAAAATCTCATCAAAAAGAAGCGGATCAAAGGCTAGGGTCGTCTCATGTCCAGAGTTCTTGAGAACGCCCGATAGATATTCAACACCTAAATTCTCGTTGGCTCCGTAAACAAAACAAATCCTCATAATTTCATTCTCTCTTCAAAATAATATATTTAATCAGAGCAGAGGAACTCTTCACAAAATAGAGAAGATGTGGCAACCCCCTAACCCTTCTGATATAATTTATAATGGTTCTAAGTTTTAAATAAAACATACTATAGCAGGCTTTTGTATGTTTTATCAAATCCTCTTCGGTTAACCCATTAGGAATAAAAACCGGTTTGTAATAAGTCATATCACTGATGTCTCCTTTGACCGTCCCGTGTTTATGTGCCATTTCATATGCCTTACTTCCTGGAAAAGGTGTATAATAATGTAAACTAATGTCATCAAGCTTGGTTTTTTCTATAAAATCATAAGTTTCTCTTAATGTATTTTTATCCTCGTTCAAAAAACCAGTGATAAAGAATCCCTTGCACATGATTCTGGCTTTATGGGTTATGTCAACGGCCTTTTCTATCTTCTCCTTAGAAATTCCCTTCTTCATTAAATCCAGCACTTTTTTGCTGCCACTCTCAACCCCATATAAAATCATCCAGCAACCAGTTTCCTTCATCTTTCTCAGTGTCTCTAATTTTACCATATCAACCCTTGCCTGGCACGACCATGTAATATCCATTTTCTCTTCCTTCAGCATTTCACACATCTTTAAAAGTCTTGTACGCAAGAGCATAAAGTTGTCATCTTCAAATTGAATGTCTCTGACACCATAATTATAATACAGGTCTTTTATCATTTTAATGACGTATTCGGCACTGTGGGCCCTTATTTTACTACCAAAAATCCTTCTGTCACAAAATGTACATTTTCCGGTACAACCAGTGGAGGTACATACAGAGGTAGAAGGAAAATTTGCCACACTCTGAGCCTGAACATTATATGCATCAGGAAAATTTGGAAGAAGGTCCCAGGCAGGTAATGGGAGACTATCCAAATCTTTAATAAGTAACCTATCCTCAGTGAAAGTTATTTCTTCACTATTTCTGCATACAATCCCTTTAACTTCTCTTAAATCTCTTCCATCTTTAAGCACATCCATCAGTTCTATAATTGTTTCTTCCCCTTCTCCAAGTACGGCTATATCTATATCTTTATGATTCAGTAAACTCTCCCGGGGTAAAGCTGAAATATGCACCCCTCCTGCCACTACTACCGTATCACTATTACTTCTTTTAATCATACTGGCTAGTTCGGCCGCGCTCAAAAAGGTTGATGTAGTAGATGTTATCCCAACTACCTGAGGGGAAAAAGCCTCAATTCTGTTCAGTGAATCTTCGTGGTTCAGGTTTTCAACCTGAGAATCAATAATAATTGTTTCATACCCAACTTCTCTAGTAACGGCTGCCAGTGAGCAAAGAGCCAAAGGAGGAGCATATGAGCCTGCAGGAGCTAAAGTTCCATATCTATCTTTCCTCGTAGCAGGTGGATTTACAAATGCAATTTTCATTCAATTTCGCTCCCGAGTATATATTAACGCCAAGTATCTCTTAAACAGAATCTCTCGCAACATAAAAGGATTAAATATGTTATTTAACATTATATTTCTTTCCATATAACAGACCATGGAACAGCCCTTGCAATTTTGTACAGCAGTTTTTTTCAGAATCTTTTTCACTTTTGAAGACCGAAGGAATGTCTTATTATCCTCTTCTAGCAATGAACCCAAAGGTTCCAATAGAATAGAACAGGGATATAGAATGCCCTTCGGATCTACGTATGCAAAGGCTCTTCCGGCAAAGCACTCTATATCTCTCACTCTCTTATAGTCCGTATAGTAATAAGGAAGGAGGTCGTTGTAGCTTTTCAGGTTGCCATCCGGAAGTGTATCTATGGTTTTGCTGACCTTTTTCAACAACTCTCCATCTTCATAACTGAATCCAATTTTCGAGTTAAACTCATCCCCTTTAACATCTACATTGCAATACCAAACAGGTTGAAAGTTGTTTCTATCCACCCCTAGCGTAGAACGGATTCTGGAAATCTCCTCCAGGTCATCCACATTTGCTCTATGAATCACTGTGTTTGTACTAATATTCGTTCTATAGTTCCCTCGATTCCTTATACGTACAGTTTCTCGGATAGAATTTACAACCTTTTTGAAAGAACAGTTCTTTCTAAACCGTTCATGGGTAGATGCCTTTGCACCGTCTATAGAGAAACATATAGTATCAATCCCTTTTTCCATTAAGGTACGGTAGACCTCGATTTTTCCAACAGTTCCGTTAGTATTCAACCCAACATGCATTCCAAGCCCTTTAGCATAGCCCACGATCTCTGGGACGTCTTTTCTTAATAAAGGTTCCCCCCCACTTAAACCCAGGTACATAACGCCCATTGTCTTGAGATTTTTAATGATCCTCTTAATCTCTCCTGTAGACAGATCAACATGGCCTTCTTTCCAATAATTGCAATAATCACATCGGCAATTGCAATTCCAAGTAATATCAAATGTTATCCAGATTGGAGCACTTTGAAATCGCTTATATTTCAAATAACGGATTGAAAAAGCCAAAAATTCAGTTAACACTTGTCACTTCTCCTGCTTTACTTATTTCTTAAATACGTAAAAAAAATCATTTTTTCACTACATAATAACTCTACCTTCTAAGGACTGTTCTGCTTTAGCGACACGTCATCAGGTGTAAAGATTTCTCTATAAACAAGAAATAGCACCAACAACCCCCCTGTTACCCTAGTTGCCAAAACTATACAGGCAGCACCCATAGCTCCGTACATTGGTATAAAGATTAAATTACCGACGAAACTGAGTGGAAGCAATATAAAGTAGACAATGGTCACTAGATATGGCTTGTTTCTGGCATACAAAATTAGCAAAAGTGGATTAAACAGGAGGGTAAACAGAAACCCAAACAGAAGGAATTTGAAAATAAGGATTGAATCAAAAAATTTTTCAGAAAAAAACAAAAGAATTAAAGGTTCTGCAACGAAAAATAATGGAGTCAGAAGTAACGCCAAGGCCGACGATATTCCCAGTGATCTCTTAATATGGGCTGAAAATTCTTCTCGATGAGTCAAAGCGCTTGCCTGGGGGAAGAGCTTTGTGAGCATGGAGACATAAAACAAATCCAAGGCGGTTATCAAACTTAAGGCAACAGAGTAAATACCTAATATTTCTGCATCCTTAAAATAGGATAAAATGAAAATATCGAGCCTGGAATAAATGGCAAAGAACAAATTGGATATTATTATCCATTTTGAAAAGTGAAATAATTGGAAAGCAACATCTTTTTTATCTCCCTTAGCCTTGATAAAATGTTTTGGGATAAATGAGAACCCTGCAAAAAATCCTAAAATGACCACAATAACGTTAATGGTCAATGCATAAGTTAAATTTAATGAGTTGGCCAAGATCAAGAAAAGGACGAATAAGACCTTCAACAGATTGGGGATTACATTGATAACAGCGTAAGTGACAAATCTCTCGTAACTTTGTAAAATAGCGAGGATGTAGCGCCAGAATGAAGCAAAACAGCCACCAGCCAGTCCATACATTATAGCATCTTTTAATTCCGGCCTACCTATGATCGAAGCCAAAACCAGTTTGACAAACAGGAAACCAAGTAAAAGAAGAATTGAAGCCGATAACAACTTGAATTCTAATGCGATCTTAAATATCAGGTGCACCTTGTTTGTGTTCTTATCCATATATAACGATGCAAACCTGACCAGACCATTGTCTACAGCCTCACTGCCGACAAGTTCAAGTGTTATTATTAAAACTGACAGAGACAACGTAAATAAACCAAAACCACTTGCACCAAGGTTTCTGGCAATCAGGACACTTACAATAAAAGCGAAAAGAGCATTACCTATCTTTCCGGTAGTTATTACAATTAAGTCCTGTACACCATATTGCGCTGAGGATTTCAAAAAAAACACTTTGTTGTTTTCACAATTCAATAGAAAATTCTTTTCAATAGTTAAATTACTAAATTCACAAAGAAAAACTTTATAGATTTTCCTTGAGAGCGGAGAACAGCTATTTAGTCTCTATCTTCGTTTGAGAGTTGTTTATATTTATTCTTTACTTTCATACACATAGGGCACGTTATTATCCCATGTGTTGCACTTCTTCTTTGAGCTTGGGATTTTATTTATTTGCTATTCTTCCAGATTGCTCTGTATAACTCTTCGGTTTCCTTCACCATACGATCTGTAGAAAACAGAGCTTCTACCCTCTCTCTACCTGATAATCCCATCTTTCGCATTTTCTCACGATCGCCCAAGAGAGTAATTATTGCATCGGCTAATCCATCACTGTCTTTCGGTTTTACAAGAATCCCAGTATCGCCATCCTTTATGACCTCCGGAATACCACCTACAGAGGTTGCGATAACCGGCTTACCACAGGCCTGGGCCTCTAAGATAACTATCCCAAAAGGCTCACGCAGTGATGGCAAGACAAACAGATCCATAGACTTCATTATCTGAGTAACGTCGCTTCGACTTCCTGTAAAGATTACTTTCTCTTTTATGTTCATGGCTTGCACAAGCTCCAATAATTCCTGCTTATACTTTCTATGTCGATCAAAGGCCGCATCCCCTACTATTAAAAACATTGCTTCTGTATATTTCCCACTCACAATCTTGGCTGCTTCTAAAAAATACCTGTGTCCCTTCCATGGATGAATCCTTCCTACCGTTCCGATTAAGGGGATGTCAATGGGAATATCAAACTCCTCTCTAAAATAGCTTCCCTCAGTGTTTATATTAAATTTTCTGGTGTCGATTCCGTATGGAATATGGAATATCTTTCTTTTTGGGATTCCTTTGATTAATAAGTCCTGTTGCATATCATTTGAGGCAACCACAATTCCATCTGATAGTGATACCGCCAAAGCCTCTAAATAGGCATATAATCTCTCTTTGGACAAGGAAGATGTCCAGTTAAGCCACCCGTGAGCAAAAGAAATCATGGCAATACGATTCATCTTACTTACCAAAACTCCTATCACGTCTGAACGAGAATCATGAGTATGAATAAAATCTATATTATACCTTTTTATCATTTTACTTACGAGGAAGAAATCTTTTATATCTAATTTGTTTTTAATCTTGATTAGTTCAAAATGTATTTTCCTCTTTTGCAACTCTTCTATAAATAATTGCCTTTGATTTTTCGGATCTATAATGCAAGCAATTACGACGTTAAAAATATCCGCATTGATACCACTTAATAGATCCAGGAGATAGGTCTCGGGGCCGGTTAAGGTGTTTATGCCTCGGCAATTTCTAAAATGCAAGACGTTGATTTTCTTCAAGACTTATGTTCCTAACGTCTAAGTTATAGTAATTTCGATTTTCATAATTGACATTTACTCTCACTTAAAAATAGAACTAACTAAAAAGGATATAATCTTACAACCTTTCCTTCTTTAATATTACAACCTTGGGGAATGGATACAACCAGTCATGGGGAGGATATCTATGCCCAAAATCCAATCCTGATATCTTGGGCCTACTCTCAAACCAGATTGTATCATACTTGAAATCATTAAATTGAAATTTCCCAGAGACCAACTGGTCGATAAATTCTGCCTTTTTAGGATATTTGGTGCGAAGTCTCAGGAATTCACGATATTCAAATTCACTCATAACAAAATAATCAGGTTCTACTTTCTTAAACAATTGCCTGTCAAAACCAATGACCTTTATCTGATAGGAATTGGGATTAAGAGGCACTGAAAAAAAACCTTGCGCTCTAGTAATACCGATAGTGCTTCTCTTATCAACATTTTCAATTATCCATTTGGCAGCCTTATCTCTATTATCTTTTTGCGACATCATCAGGCCATAAGCTAAGGAATCCATTAAGGTATATGCCATGATAAGTCCCATAAATGAAATGTAGGCTCCCCTTACTATCTTTTTCCACGAAACCACATCCATTGATTGATAGATATCGAAGATCAATCTGGCAGAGACAATGGCCATAAATGGCAACAGGGGAATAGAATATCTCATAGGGCGTAGAAAAGAAATCCCTATCATCAGATAATAAGGAATTATAAAAGAAAATATAATCAGATCAGACTTTTTATGTCTGATAAGACTATAGGCCACTCCCGCCAGCGCAAGAAACCATAAGAAAGGTCCCATACCAATAAATAAAGAGGCATAGACATGAAATAAAAAGGGGTACTTAAAGTGGCCATAAATCATATCGTAATTTTCTTCCCCACCGACTATGGAATCAATATGGTGTAAAATAGCACCTGAGTAGAATTCAGTGGGAGACAAAAAAACATAGGGAGACCCTATAAAGAACCCTGCTATCGTCATGATACAAACAATAGCGATCCTATTATTTCTAAAAACCTTAAAAAAACATTTGTTATCTAGACCATTATGAGAGTTCAAGTAATGGGCCATAAATATACTTATCACCACTAGAATAGCATAATACTTAGTGGCGGTAGCCAGACCTGCTGTGAGACCTGAAAGAATGTACCATTTGTAGCCTCTAGAACCTTCTATTCTAATGGCACACAGAACAGATAGAACAATCCAAAAGGTAGTAGGGACATCTACTGACATATATTTGGAATGAACAACATGCAAGGGCAATAACGCCAAAATCAGCCCAGCAATAATTCCAACCCATTTATTATACATTCGTTTACCAATAATATAGGTTATATATACGGTTAAAAGGCCCAAAATAACGGTTACTATCCGTCCAATTAAATAGAACTTCCCCATCTGATCAGGGTAAAGAAAATAAAATTCCTTTAAGGGATTCAAAACAATCATGTTGAAAATTGATGCCACCTCCAAAGCGCCAGCAACCATGTAAATATACAAAGTTGGATAAATAAATAAGTGGGGGTTGAGGTCAAATTCTGATGGATTCATATTAGAAATTGCCTGTAGAATCTTTGGCTCATCTGCATGATAGGAATGTAATGCCTCACCAATCTCAGGAATATTGTATGCCTCTGATGCGGGATACTGGTAAAAAAAACTAGCTTTCTCGCTACTGGGTACTCCCCACCATATCCCCATTACCCTAAGAAACAAAGCAAGCATGATAATAATACACAGAATATAAATCTCATATCTATTTAGTCTCCAGTTATGCATTATCCATCCTTCACCCTAGTCTTTAATGTCGATTTCAACAAGGAAGTTCCCAGCCTTAACAAATTTTCAAGTTCAAAAAAAGACTCTATATTAATTGTTCTCTTAAACAGATAGTAAGGCCTGAGATGAAAACGTCTAATGGCATAATTACGCAATTGCCATAATCTTTCCCGTGATAATTTATTTGTTTCCAGCAAGGGGTAGCTGTGGGAACTATCCAATTGAGTTAATTCGGCAGACGTGAACCCACTTGCTATAGCTTCTTCCCTCATTCTTGTTCCGATAATTGGAGCTGCAATATTAAAAGCTGCATAGTCGCAGTCTAATTCTATAGCAAATCTTATTGTGTCCTTGATAGACTCCTCAGTATCATCAGGAAGTCCCAGTATAAAATGTCCCAAGGTTCTTATCTGCAATTCCTTACACAATGCAAATACCTTCCTGGTTTGCTCGTGAGATATTGCCTTGCGGTGATCCTGTAACAATTCTAAGTTAGAACTCTCTATTCCAAATTGGATTGTATAACACCCCGCCCTTTTCATTAAACCCAAAAGATCTTTGTCCACTCTATCCACTCGGGTCTCACATACCCAACTCAGTTCTATTCCATCTTCTATCATCCTCCGACATAATTCTCGGGCATGTACTATATCCGCCGTAAATGTCGGATCCATAAAGTAAACGCTCTTTATCCCTAACGATGAAATGTGCCTCATCTCTTGAATGATATCTGAAACACTACGAATCCTGAACTTCACCGAACTGTAAACACAAAAAGTACACTTAAAAGGACATCCCCAGCTGGAAATTATCCTGGTAAATCGTGAGAATCGTCCGTGAGGCATGCGATATTCATTCAGCGGAAAAAGTTCGTGACGAGGTAAAGGATACTTTACCTCGTCAGCAACCTTTGTTCTCTTTTCAACAATTGTATGGCCATTACGATAAATAAAATTTCTCAGTCCCTGCAGATCGTGAGAAAGATACCTTACAGTATCATCATTAGTAAAGTCCAATATGATACCGTCCAACCACAAATTCTCCTCCATTACTTTCCTTCCCTCGAACAACAAAAACCCACCGCTGGCCAGTAATAGAGTCTTTGGATTTCTGTCTTTAACCTCCCCCATGAAATCAAAGTCCTCTTGATATGAAGATGTTCCGGTCAAAAAAATTATTGCATCGTACTTAATTTTATCTATCTGACACAAACACTCTTTTCTATCCGTCTTACAAACAATGGCATCCAATACCACCACCTCAAATCTTAAGTAGAGCCATCCGCTCAATACTAAAAGGTCTAGAGGCGGAAAATAGTAATTGGCTTTGGAAATTACGCTGCAGTATCCATCTCTTTGATGCAGATCATCTCCAGGAGGATTAAGAAGAAGAACCTTTTTCATTTTAACCATGTAAATATTACTTTTTTAGTATCATCTTTACAAATTTTGGCTTTTTAACTGCTTATAGTTATCAAACCAGAGAGAGAACATCAAAAGACCCCAGATCTTGTGGCTATGATTAAAAATCCTTTTGGCGTGTTCATCCACTATTTTTCTCAAGAAATGGCGCTCAAATATGCCAGATTCCATCATCTTCTTTGAAAATAAATTGTCCCGAATTAGTTCCTTAAGTTCATTGTTGATCCACATAGGTATTGGTACATTAAAACCTTGTTTTTTCTGAAAAAGAAGCTTTTTACATAAGATCCCTGAAAAAGCCTTTTTAAGGATATACTTTTTCGAAAAATAATTAATTTTATATTTTGATGGCATTTTGAAGGCCATTTCAATCAAATTGTGGTCTAAAAACGGAACCCGAGCTTCAATGGAGTTTGCCATAGTCACCCTATCTACCTTTACAAGCATATCGTTGGGCAAATACAATTTTACATCCACATACATATATCTATTCAGGAAATCAAATTCCTTTCCTAATGTAAAATGGTCCTCGTAATCCTCAAAATAATTGGTTTCAGAAATATTCCTCTGGAAGGATGCCGAAAACATTTTACTCTGTTCCTCAAGAGAAAATATAGTTCTCCAAAAGGCATGTGCATGAATGGGTGAAAGTTCGGCTCCAGCTATAAATCTCTTTATTTTATAATCCAAGCTAATCTTAGAGTGACACACTGGCAACGCATATGACAATTTGGCAATAATCCCTTTTCTTACAAACGGTGGTATCTTTTTGTATAAATTAATCAGGTTATTCGCTACATAGGTTTCATATCCTCCAAATATCTCGTCGGCCCCGTCCCCGGTAAGGACAACTTTTACATATTCACTGGCCAATGTAGAAACATAATACAGTGGAATAGCAGAGGAATCGGCAAAGGGCTCATCAAAACACCGAACCAGTTTTGGAAGTATATCATCAATCTTTGGAGTAATAATCAATTCATAGTGATCAGTATTAAATCTCTCAGCAACCAACCGGGCCTTGTCGAGTTCATTATATGAAGACTCTTTAAACCCTACAGAAAAAGTTTTAATTTTCTGCTGGGTAATTTGTGAATAAAGCGCACAGATTATGGAAGAATCAACTCCTCCACTAAGGAAAATCCCCATGGGCACATCGCTCATCAACCTCAACCCTACCGATTCTAAAAGCCCTTCATATGTCTTTTTGGAATAGAAACCAAGAGAATTCTCTTCCTCAGATTCTCTGGGTAAATCCCAATAACACTTCGTACTGACGTGGTCTCTATCACAAATAAGCATTTCCCCCGGATTCAACTTCTTAACCTGCTTGTAAATGGTTAATGGCGCAGGAATGTAATTCAAGGCGAAAAAATAGTGCACTGCCTTGGAATCTAAATCAACTTGAACCATGGGATCATTCAAAACTGCCTTTAATTCAGATCCAAATGTAATCCCATCTTCAGAAATCGCATAATACAGAGGTTTAATTCCCACCCTATCACGCACCAGTACCAGTTTCTTTTGCCTGCTGTCCCAGAGCGCAATGGCAAACATTCCATTGAGGTGTATCACAAAATTTGTTCCCCATTCTTCGTAGGAATGTACTATTACTTCCGTATCACATCTTGTTTTAAAAACATGACCTTGCTTTTCCAGATAAACCTTTACCTCTTTAAAATTGTAAATCTCTCCATTGAAAACGGCCCAAATATTCTTATCCTCATTACTGAGAGGTTGATGCCCTCCTTTAAGGTCTATTATGCTCAACCTCCTGCAACCCAATCCAATTCTACCCTCAACATAAATACCTTCTTCATCCGGTCCTCGGTGAAACAGGCTTTGTGTCATACTAGAAATGTTGCTTGCTTTTACTTCTTTTTTAAAATCAAGCCTTCCACAAATTCCGCACATCCTATTGTTCCATCCCTCCTAATAAGACTGTCGAATGCCTTTCCAATCCATTACAAATATCAAACTCAATGGTTGATCGCCAAAGTCATGGATTAACTTGTAATTAGTTTCTGTTGCGGATATACTATATTGTCACCCTGAACTTGATTCAGGATTGATATTAAATTAGCGCCTTCGGCGACTTTAATTTTTATGCGGTAGGAGCCGTCTCCCGACGGTGTTCCAGGTGGAACAGCTAAGCAATTCATAGAATTACCGGCGACCCCACACAACGGCGTGCGAGCCTCTGTCGCCAACGGGAGTTGGCTCCTACCAAACTTTGAAATTCCTATACATATATATAGATTCTGAAATTTATTCTGAATTTAATTCAGGACTTGGTTCAGGTGTGATTCTACTCGGCGAGTAGAATCACCTAAGCAATTCTGCTGTTGCAGAATTGCCAATGACATTTTTTAGGCATTTCAGTTTTCTGCAACAGAAACTAATTAGATACTCATTTATATCTTTCAAGACGGAGTGAGGATATCTGATCACAAAGAATTCCAAATAAGAATACAACCACCCCGGACAGAATAAGTAACAGAGACCCCACGGAAAGACCAAAATTCACAGTAATAAATTTATATAATCCATACGTAATCCCTGCAGCTAACAGAAACAATGAAACCGGCAAAAAAATTCTCAACGGATTAAACAAAGCAATCAATCGAATCATGGACATAACTGTATTAAATCCATCTCTTATAGGTCTCACCGTACTTTTCCCTTTCCTCTTTCCTATTTTAATAGGACAAAAATCTACCTTGTATCTTCCATTAAGCATAGCCAAAAGTATTGTAGTCGAACAGGAGAATCCATCTGGTAGAAGAGGAATGTATTTTAAAAATAGCTCCTTCTTAATGGCCAAAAGTCCAGAATTTACGTCAGGAACCCTATTTCCAGATAAATAATTTGCCAATATTTTTAAGATAAATCTCCCCGGCATTCTGATTAGGTTTATCTCGCTAAGGTTCGTTCTAGCCCCCATAACAAGATCACTATCCTGCATATATTGTAATAATCTTTCAATATCTTCAGGTTTATGTTGACCATCGCCATCAAAAAAAACAAGAATATCGTTTGTCGCCTTGTTAGCCCCCGTTTTCAGGGCAGCGCCATATCCTTTATTTTGGCGATGTTGAACGACCTTTGCCCTGGTATCAACGGCTATACGAAATGTATCATCAATAGAACCATCATCCACAACCATTATCTCATATCCTTTATTTAAGCGCTGAATCGATTTGATTGCTTCTCTGATTATGCCTTCTTCGTTGTACACTGGTATAATGACAGAAACTTTAGATTCTATACTCATTGTCTCTCCTCCAATGTCTTAGATTGTTTAGAATCAAATAATGGAATTAAATATGCCTTCCTATCTATTTCATCAAAGGTTAATTGATAATATTTCCTTCTTGGAAATTGTTGCATAAGCATAGCATTTTTATCACCCAGGTCTCGAGCAAAAATTACTTTGTCTTTTAAGTCTGGGGACATCCTTGAAAAACCCAAATCGTATATAGTATTAGATACATCCATGAACACAAGGGCGTTATCTATATTTTGCTCCTTCAGAGAATTAAAAAGAACCTTATCGGCATCCCAAAAGCTATTACGATATTGTTTTACAATACTGGGCAAGTACAGAATAAAGCTCTGTAGAAATAGAAAAAATACAAAAATGATCGTAATGAATATTGTTCTTTCTTTTGATATTCGGTTAAAAAAAGGAATTCTTTCAATTAGAGTTGGTGTCGCTTTTAACCCTTTTATAGTTAGTAGTAATAAAGCGGGTAAGGTTCCATACCACCTTCGAGTGTCCTGGGCAAAATGAAAATAATGAGCAATTATCGTAAATGCCAAAAACGCAAAAAGGATGTAGTCCCATTTATTCTTTGAGGATAAGAGGAAAAGCAAAACAAACAAAAGCGAAAGCCCTGGCCAACCGAATAGAGTCTCGTTAAGATTGTACAGATTAAGCATGTTCCGAAAAAGGCCCTTAATAGGATCATATCCGCCATGAGGCAGATCCTCTCCAAAGCCGAAGTGAGCATTGGGGCGATATTTTTCATAAGGGGTGATAAGGAAATCTCCAGTTACTACGTAATTATTGAAAAGAAATATTCCTACAAAAATTACACAAGGCAGAACAAATAGCACAATCGTCCTGAAATGTATTATCCTGGTCTTAAAAAAAGAGTATAAAAAATAGACCATCAAGGGAATACCTAACGTGATACTTATTAACGGTCTGATATTAAACTCCAGGCCCAAAAAGATTCCTGTGAGTAAAGGGTCAAACCATTTACCATATTTAACTGTCCTGACAAAGAAAAACAGAGATAAAGAGATAAAAAAAAGAGAGGAAGAATGAGACATATAAGTAGCAGAAATAAATAAGAGGAAGGGGGACAAGATTGCAAATAACGCAGCATACAATCCTGTCTCTCTTTCGTACATTTCCTTTCCTATCAGATAGATTAAGACCACAGACATCGAAACTAAAAGAGAGCCTACCGCCCACGGAATACCTAGTAATACTCCCCATAAGAGCATAAAGGAGTGGCCTAGAAAGGTAGCGCCATACCATTTTCCCCCATCATTCACTATAGCAATGTAACCATAATCAAAGAATTCTTTCAAAGGTGGCGCCTGTGCATATAACTTTCCTGTGGCAAATATCTTAGCCTGGAACAGATAACTAACTGAATCAGCAATATGAACTTCATGGTGATAAAGAAAGGATGATATACTACTAGTTAAGATTAAGACTATTAAAAATAGAGCTATTAGGAGTTTCTTTTCTCCAATATTTTTCAAAAAATTGCCAACCTTAATTAAAGAACAATAAGGAATCATGTCGCTTATCACCAAGCCCCAAAAAAGTCCCGCCGGAATCAATAGACCTATTCGCAGACAAAACGAAGATATCATTTTAATGGTTAATTCCAGGAATCCAGTTGGTATGTGCAAGAACGCACACATATTCTGGAGTAATTTATCAAGTCCTAAGGGTAAAGGTAAATCCAAAAGGTAATCGGGTAAATTAGGCAGAGGGTCAACGGGGGAATGGTCACGATATCTTACTTCGCACAACCAATAAAGGGTAGAAAATACTAAAGCCAAGAAAATGTAAAAGATGAAGCGGCTTTTATTCTTATTTATTATCATTATCGCTCGTATATTTATAATATAGTTTTTAGGACAGAAAAATATGGTAATAAAGAATTGAGTTGATTATTGAACTTAGTGGCCTTTCAGGTTTAGGATTACGTGGATAATGACATTATCCCTAATACCTTGTCTTCTACCAAAAAACGCATTTTCCAAGATTCCCTCATTATTGGTAAGAATTTAACGGGAGTGACTCTGCGGCGAGTTCTATTTCTACCTGCCTCAACGTTAACCAATTACCACTTGTATCTAAGGCTCTTCAAAAAATAGTAACAATCCCAAAATATCTGCCCATCGGTTAGTCCTCTTCTAATTCTTTGAAAGATATATTTTGGGTTTAGATATAATTCCTTGTAAAATCGTCTGTTATATTCACATATGATCTCCCAGGACAAATTAGGATGCACAAATAACTCTTTTGTCGTTTGCTGATTATATGCCCTCCAATCGTTAGTCTTTATTCTTCCTTTTCTATGAAGTCCCTCATATAGGGGGGTAGCCGGCAAAGGTACAGTGATAGCCGCTTTGGGGATATCCGGAAGTAACTCTTTAGCAAAATCGATGGTATCCTGCATAGAGGCCTCTGTATCCTGTGGCAGACCAAACATAAAGTATGCCTGAATCATTATATGGGCTTTCCTCAAATGCCTAAAAGCTTCCCTTACCTGTTCCAAGGTAATACGCTTATCTGTACTATCTAATACTTTCTGATTTCCTGATTCTACACCAACGGATACATAATAACATCCCGACTTCTTCATTTTATAACATAACTCCTCATCAACAAAATCTACTCTGATACCATTAAAAAGAGCCCATGGGAACTTCAACTCTCTTTTTATTATTAAGTCGCAGATACTCTTAGCCCTATTAATATTGGTAGAAAACATATCGTCAGCAATCCAAATCTCCCTAAACCCAGACTGTAACATAAACTCCATTTCATCAACCACTCTCTCTGGTGATTTAACCCTAAAATTATTGCCAAAGACACTTTTATTACAATAAATACAACTGTAGACGCAACCCCTGCTGGTCTCCATGATCCCTACCGGATTTTTCTTGCAAACTACTCGTGGGCTTTTGTAATCTCTTAGATTATAGAGATGCCAGGACGGTAGGGGGAGATTGTCTAAATCTTTAATCTGTTTTCTCCTCTCGTTCATTATTATCCGTCCATCTTCATCTTTGAAACAGATACCCTTTATTTCTTCACATGGTTTGCCAGAAACAATCTCTTCTAGAGTAAAATCACCCTCACCAACCACGGCTATATCAAATGGTGAGTCCAGGAGTGTATCCTCAGGAAATGAAGAAGTGTGTGGGCCTCCACATATAAGAATGGTGCCCGGGTTATTCTCCTTTACTATCTTGCCTATCTCCACAGCATCATAAAAACACGGGGTCTTGAAGGTCACACCAACATAATCTGGCAAAAGGTTTGATACTCGATCTCTAACTGTATTCAGATTATTCTTCATTAAGTTCAAATTCAATATTTCTACATGATGACCTGCCTTTATCAAGGGCGTTGATATAGTGGCCATGTTGACTGGAGGGACACTATACATTGCCACCCGCACCTTGGTTTGGTAAGTATCGTGATCATTGGGTATAATAAGAAGAACCTTTTTGTTTTGTTTCATTGAACAACGGTATATTGTTATGTGAAAACAATTAGAAAAACATATACTTCTGCCAACTATAAATGTATCTATACCAAACTTTCCTCAAGTTAATTCGAGAATCACCGTACTTTCTTTTATATTCATGTGTTGGAACCTCTGTAACAGCAAATCCCTTTTTCAGACACTTTATCGCCATTTCTTGCTCTATGGTAGTAATGTCCTCTTTTAGACCTATTGCTCTGGCCACAGATGTCTTAATAGCCCTGAAACCGTTTTGATAATCTGTAAGCCTTACACCATATCTGTAATTTATCCCTAACGTAATTATGACACTCCCTAATAATCTTGCAACCTCTCCAATTGAACCGTGTAACTCGTCGCTTCCTCCAGTCATCCTTGAACCCATAACAAGGTCGGCATTTCCTTCTAATATGGGAGCTAAGAGCTTAGGGATATCCTGTGGGTCATGCGAACCGTCTGCATCGATGAAGACTATTATACTTCCACTTACCTTTTCAATTGCCACCCGTATTCCATCTCCCTTTCCCTTTCCATTATCCAGTACAACTTTCGCTCCTTGTTCTTCGGCAATCTCCCTGGTTAGGTCAGTAGAGTGCCCATCTACTACTAATATTTCGTCTCCATAAGATTTAACTGTATTAATTACCTCCCCGATTGTCTTCTCTTCGTTTTTAGTTGGAATAACTATTGAAATTGTATTATTACCATCCATAATATTATATCTTCACTTCCATCCAGATTTTGTGGTTAAACATCCTGCTTTCTTCAGTTTATAATACCATGCAAGTATTTGAGATTAAAGTCATAATGATAATGGCTTGGTTGGAATATAATACACAAAGATTGAATACCCAGCCCTATCTACAGGTTCCAGTTTTCTTAACCACGCATAACAGTCCGGGCTTAATACCCCCCAGGCTTCCGTTAATCCTTGCAACGAGTTGACTTGAATCGCCACCCAACCTGTAGTTGGTTCACATCCTAACTCTTCAAAACGAGATGCATACCTCGGCTCTATCCCTATCCAATGACCAAACTTAATCTTATCTATGCCCTTCCTATCCATTAATTTTACCAAGCCTTTCACATCCTGACCCCAATCAAGGTTAGAGTCTATTAAATATCGATATCCATTTTTCGGTCCACCCACAAATTCGTTAAAGTACGAGAGATAATGAGGTGATACGGAAATAGAAGCGTAAACGTACCATATTCCCAATATTATCCCACAAATTATAGTGATTATCTTTCGTTTCAAATCCACCTGGACGAGCTTACTCGCAAATACAAACAGAAGTGGGTAAACCACTAATATATGGCGTATACCCATCTGGGCGTTGCTCCTGGAGGCCATAATAAACATTACACCGATTGGAATTGCTAAAAAGAGCTCATCACACCAATTGATATTCTTTGACTTTTTAATTAAGACAATGCTGAATAGAATTGCAATAAGAAAAGGAATAGGTGTCTTAACCGCAAATGCAAAGAGAAAATAATACCACCACCCATCTGGAGAAATCTCCCCCATTAAAAAAGAAGGAAAACCATGTGTCATGGTAGTACGAGCTATCGTTGAACCTATCCCACGAAGATATGCATAGGGAAGTGGGATCGGTATCCAATCGGTATAAGGATTTATTAATCTACTAAAAAGAGGATGACTCTTAAAAACTTCTTTTTCCACGAATGGGAGATCCCCTAATGGTATTCCTGTGCCATTAAATCCGCATACAATATTGACCGTCAGTACCAATATGATTATTAATATTCCGGAAGATGTTCCCCAAAAGATAATTTTATGATTTTTCCCATATTTCTTGAAGAAAGGCCAGGTAGCTGGTAAGTTAAAATTTCCTTTAAAAACAACAATAAAAGATAACAAAATGAAACTTGGGATTAACATCAATGAAGTATGCTTGGAAGAAAAAGCCAATCCAACAGAAAGGCACATAATCACTAACCTTCCCAGACTCGGGTTCTTCAGAAATTTCCAAAAGAGATATAAGGCTAGAAAGATAAAGAAGGTCGAACCCAAATCAAGTGTAGCAAATCCTGATAAACTTATAATAGTTGGACTGAAAGAATATAAGGATAGGGCCAATAAACCAGCCTTAGTACCGTAAAAATCTCTAGCCCATCTAAATACCAATAAAGCCAACATCAAAGATAAAAGAAGCATAGGAACCCTTGCCCAAAAGAGGATCTGATCAGGATTTTGGCTATACGAGTAAAGCTGAAACCATAATTCCTCAACTCCTGGTGGAATTTCGGTTTCTACGGTTGTATTCAGAAATAAAAGGGGTAAGGCAGATATGATCATTATTAATGGTGGATTAACATCATCGATATTAATGTTGCCCGTTTTCAAGTATTGATGCCCAGATTTAATGAAGATCATCTCGTCGGCCGTTACAGACTTTTCCTTCATGATTAAAATCACCTGTAGAGTAAGAGCAGACAAAAGAACCACTATTAAAATTGTCACATATCTTTCTCGAAACATATTATAACTCCAAACCTCAGAACAAATCTTGATTAATCAAAGAGAACAATAAGGTTTTTTCTCTGTACGCTAGTTTACAATTTCTTATACATCAGAAAAATTTTTACCAAGAACGGGGCTCTTTATCTTGTTCCAAATAATGCGTAAAGTATATGCGGAAAAAACAAAGAGAAATGGGTCTAATGGGGATCGGTAGATTGTCTTTCCGTAAAATATCGCATATACAATAGTAAAAGCAAAGAATAGAAGCAATAATAGGGATGTCTTTTCCCATCTATTATGACTCAACACTATTCCAGCTATTGCCATTATGAGTATAGGCCCATATGTAAAGGTATAGATGGCATTTTTTAGTTTACTTTCAGAGGATGGATAAATATGCCAACTCCATAAACTGAGAAACTTAAGCGCTGACAACCTGACCAAATCAAATGGGTGATTGTAAATATATCCCACCCCCTCTTTATAAAACCAACTATTCTGCTCTACCTCAGAAAGTCCATACAGCCCTTCTTCCTTCCAGTCAATACCTTCGTTAAAGGCAATAGGGTCTAAATCACTACGCATTTTGATATACTTTTCAGTAAACTGATTGTTTGCCTGCCAGAATGTATAGCCTCCATTGGTACCAAGTAAAACAAGTCGTCCATGAACCATATAATTTCTTACAGTCCAGGGTAACACCGTTAATATGATAAATATAGAAGTTATCGTGATGATTTTAAGTACCCTTATCTTTTTTGAGGGGGAAGAAAACCACAACCAGACGAAAACAAAAGGGATGAATGGAAGAAAAATGGGTCTACATAGTATTGCAAGACCCATAATTATTCCTGCCGCCACCATATTCACAGAAGTTGGCCTTTCTGTAACTTTATATAAATACAAAATACTTATTACGGTTAGAAATGTAAATAAAGTGGTATCCATAACTTTTGTTCCCTGAAGAACGAAATAAGGATATAGTGCAAATATTGATGTAGAAATTAAACCTACTTTCTCATCAAATATCCTTTTGCTAATTTGGAAGAGAATTAAACAGGATAGGGAGCCTAAAAATGCCTGTATTATTCCAACTGCCAAAAAATTACGATCGCAAGTAGAATAGATTGTCGCTAGAAACATGGGATACAAAGGTGGCTTAAAAGAAAACAGGGTGTCCAGCCCAAAGCTTCCCGGTGTTTCACCTCCTTGAATACTAAGGAGATTATCAATCCGAAATCCATTCCCGTTTATAATATTTACGGCATACATATCATGCTGAACATCCCCTGTAGGGGTAGAAGGATCTACTATGAAGAGTACCGCCAATATTCTCAACAACAATGCAAAACTAATTATGGCAATTGGCAAATGAATCCCGGAACTAAAAGAATTGATGTTTCTAACCATACTCAATACGCATCCCCTTAAGTACTTCTGCTAAACATAATTTTATATTTTTGGAGAACAAAATTACCTAACAAGATTGGGCTGGAAACATATAACCTATCAGAAGGACTGCTTTGTATTTTGTATGGCAGTAAAGTATCCATACCATTAAGAAGGCTTTTATTAAGATCAGACCAGGTAACAAATATGAACTCATCTATATCCTTACTGACCAAAATATTCAATAATCCCGCTAATTTTTTCTTATCAGAAATATAAAACAATTTCTTCTCATAAAAAATCGAAGCAGTCTCCCAGGGATAGTTTAAGGCATCTGTAATAACAACCTGAGAACCCAGTTTCTGGGTAGCCCTAACAAGAGAAAGACAGGCCTTTTTCTTCTCATTCAATATTTTCACTCCTTTAACCTGAAACATTACAGATAAACCGAAAAGAATAATGAAAGATAAAAAGAAAACCTTTTTATACACGTGAAAAAACCCGCTTTCAAAAAGTTTAGTTACGGCAATCAGGGTTAGAACAATAAGGACAGGATAAAGAGGAAGTAAATAGCGGGGGCCATATTCATTGCCTCCCGGAGATGGAGTGGAAACACATGTCAGTAGAATATAAACTATAAAAATTACACCGAGAAATTTAACCCATACTCTTTCATCATCAACAAAACCAATAGTATTTTTTTCGTCTCTTTTATTTAATAACCAAGAGACCAATAATATTTGAATTATAGCCAATAAAATAAATGCAATAGGCCAGAAGAATCTGCCTTGATAAGGTAGTCCTAATATGACCGTAAACTCAGGTTTCGTAAATAAAAACAAAGAAGCTGCTACCCAGACAAAGCTAAACAGGATATTAAAAACAGAACTGATTGTACGAATCTTCTGATCTCGCATAAGAATTTCTCTGAAAACATTTATTGGATAAGATAAAAGCAGGAAGGAAAAGGCAATAAAAGGGCTAAGAGGCACAAGACCTGAAACAGTGCGGTCAGTTTTAAGTAATGCTGTGAATGAAACTAATATACAACTCAACAACACTATAGAGAATAGTTTGGGCCATAATCTATCGGTTTTTAAGTTTATACTTAAAACAAACAGTATGGCAAAAGGAATCTGTAAAAGAAGGTCGTGGAATATATTTTGTAAAGGTCCATGAAATAACATGGTTAAGGTACTAACAAAGGAATATACAAGACTGGTAAATGTACTGTGTGATAATTGTGCCATATGTGGGGTAAAAGGTTTATTGAAAATCATCAGATTAAAACCCCACATCGGTAAAAGGAGCAAAAGGGTTCCTATAAGCATCCACATTATCCTTTGAAATTTAGTTTTTCTATCTTTATTGTCTAAAATAAGTGCTGCAATAGAGGCTACTACCAAAAGATAAATTTCCGGTCGGCTCCAAATTCCCACACCTATTATGAGCCCTGAAACGAAAAAGAGAAATAGGTTCCCCTTCTGTCTTCCTAGTATCATTAAAAACAAGGCCAATGAAAATAGGAAGGTTGCTAAAGTGTGTCCCCAAAATGTTATGGAGTAAAACCAGAGTGGTGTTGCAAGGCCAATCAAAAAAATACTGCACCAGGCATATTTCCGGGCAGGACTATGCTTACATATTAAAAATGTGAGTATTAAAGTAAAGGCCCCTGCAAAAAAAGAAATCACATACAGGCCTGAGTATCCAAATGCCTTATAAAAAAAAGATGATAAAAAGGTGAAAAAAACTTGATCCTTGGAATACATTTTCCCATCAACTTCAAAGACTAAAACTGCACCCTCATCGCCTGAGAGTGGATAAAATTTTAATTGAGGATCAATATCCCTTCCCGGGTAGTCCAGGGAGATTCCACTATACTGTTTTGAAATAAAACTATTTACCTGTATCAATTTAACTCCCATGTCTCCCGACCAAAAAGCATCTTTGGGAAGAAAAAATAAAGAGCTAAACCAGACACCTGTAACTATGACAACCATACAAGTAATAGCTTTATTGGAATTGTTTATGTAGTCACTGATTTTCATCTCAAACCTTTTCCTGAACTTCCCAAGATCAATCTTAATCTTCGGCATAATTACAACAAGGAAGTTAACACCTGTTGTTAAAAACCAGTTTTCGCAAGTCCTTCTTCAAAAGACACTGGTCTAAATCCAAGCTCATCCCTGATTAAACTATGATCTAAGATACCGTCCTGTGTAGCCGTTATCAGAGATGCACGCGTAAAAGGAGGATTAGTAAAAAACATTTCTAAGACAAACGCAAAAGGGTATAAAATCCAAACTGGAATCTTGACAATCAATTTTTTAATACCTTTCCTTGCTAATATCCGCTTAATCATTTTCTCGACGGAAACAATATCACGGCCGCTAATGTTGTAATATTTGCCAATGGCTATTTCCAATTCCAATGAAAGGATGACGGCAGAAACAACGTCATCTACAAATATTGGCCGTTTTAATGCTTTTCCATTACCAATAACTGGAATTATAAATGGTAGTATCTCTAATGTTTTTATAAAGGTATGGAAAGGCCCTCCCATGCAGTCACCGTAAATCAAGGTAGGGCGAATTATTGTATAATCCATATCAGATTTATTCATTACATATTGATCAGCCTTTTCTTTTGATTTACCATAATAATTTTTATTTTTGTAGCAGGTGGCAATACTAGATAAGTGAATTAAGCGTCTGGTGGAACGTTTTTTACAAGCCCCAATAAGGTTTTTTACACCTTTATAATTAACCTCTTCATTAAGCTTTTGGTCGTTAGATTCCTGTACTGCTGCTAAATTTATAACAGCTTCAACCTCATTAAGGGCTTTTTCAATAGATGACTGATCCCTAATATCGCCATATTTAACTTCTACATTTCTTTGAAACAAGGCAACAGCAGGACTGTCGTCCTGTAAAGCAAAGGCGATAACATCATGGCTTCTTTCCACCAAGCTTGAAATCAGCCGTTGTCCTACAAAACCAGTAGCTCCTGTAACAAGTACTTTCATCTTTGAATGTTCCATTAATAAGTAATTACTGGTCTTGTCGTGGGCGAGATTGGGTTTTTAATATGAAATTGATCCAGTTGACAATAGACGCAATATCAAAGGAAAACATAAGGCTAAACTCAATCCCCGGCGTAATACAGGATTCACAGCCATTCCGGCTCGTAAACCCAAACGCCTCTTTAAACCCCACATCCAGAAAACTCTTCGCACCAACTTGCTCTACAAGTCTATTACAAGGATAAACTTTACCGTCAACATCAACGTTACAGAAAAATTGACCTGCTCTGCATAATGGATAACCACGTTTCCGGAATGATTGAGTTTGTTTGGAAAAGTCCTTCCAGGAGGTCAGGTGTTTCAAATAGGCATAAGAATTCACAATTGGAATACCCTTTTTTTTGGCTTCAATAAGCCGTTTAAAGGCATCCAAATGTTCCTGGCGGCTCGGAAGAAGGTTGCTCGTGTTACCAGACTGGTCTTGATTGTGGTAAAGGAGTTGAAAAAGCATAGGAACATCAAGCCGCCCTCCAATTTCCAGTATCTCATTAATGCGGTTAATATTATGTTTTGTTAAAACAGTAAGAGTCCACACCTTTACCTTTTCCTTCGCTATTTTTATGGCATCTACGACTCTGTCGTAACTGTTGGGGATTCGATTTGCCTCATGCGCCTGCTCTGGGCCGTCCCAACTAATCAGGAGTACATCAAGATTTGCTATTTCCTCAAGGTGTTTCTCAATCAAAAATCCATTTGTATCCATGGTAACATATAAATTTTTACTCTTACAATACCGAATAATATCACCAATATCTTTACGAAGGAGCGGCTCTCCTCCCCAAAGCGCTATCCTCTCGCAGCCTTCCGCAATAATCTGGTCAATCAATAACCGAATTTGTTTTGTTGTCATTTCCTTTTTTTGACGCTGGGGAATTTGACAATAGGTACAAAGGGATTGACACCGATCGGTGAGGGACAACATAACGTTAATGGGAATTCTCTTCCCTAAAAAAACACCTTTCGTAGCTTTAGTCGCAACCCTTAATGTCTTTAATAAAATTTTCACTATCCTCTTTTTAAAAGCAAAGATATTTATTTTGTTATTACTAGGTCAAACATTAATTCCAGAAATGTTTTATCTAACATAACTCTTCACCAGGGAAATATAATTCTTAAAATCCATCATTGCTGTTGGAACATAAAAACAACTTAAAGTGCAGTTATCGCAGAAATCATACCACCTAATATTTGTTTTTTCCTCAAATCCTTTGCTCTTTATTATCTCCTTTAATGACTTGCCGTTCTTCTTAAATTTATGCACGGGAAAATACCCACAAGGCAGAACCAGTGTACCATCCGGCTTAATGTTCAGACTTATTTTCATAGCCTTGCACGGGTAATTAGTAAAACCTTTGTTCTCCATAAAATTTAGATATGCATCACTTGTCTTTATTGCCTTGTACTTTTTCTTCAATTTCCTCACTGCCTCTACATGTTTCATCGCTGAGTAATTTAGTTTGGAAGCATTGGAAACATCATTGAATTCGGTTGGGATAACTTTAACGTGCCTAATGTACAAAGGAACATTTAAATTAGTTGCCAATTCACACATCTTCTCCATATGATCAAAGTTCTTTTTTGTGACAGTCATGTTGATTGCCAGGTTAATACCTTCGTCATATGCAGCCCTAATCCCATCCATTATCTGGGAAAAACATCCCTCCGCTCCCCTTAATTCATCGTGGGTTTTAGCATAAGGACTATCGAGGGAAACATACAGTAATTCAATCCCCTTCTTTAATTCCTTAACCTTATCCTTAACATATACCCCATTAGTGTTCATGGAAGTGTAGATGCCGTGTTCTTTTGCCCTTTGAAGTACGTCAGTTGTGTGGTCAAGCATTAATGGTTCTCCTCCTGTGAGATTCAGAAACATCACGCCTACTTCCGCCAATTCATCAACCAAATGCAGTGCATCCTCTCTCTTCAATCTAGTCGCATCATAAGTATGGTCTCTCCACACATTACAGAAATCGCATTTGAGGTTGCATCCATAAAGGATTTCCCATTGAACATGAAATGGAGCTCTTATCCCCAATTTATTCAAAACAAACTTTCTGGAAAACCTCAATCCCGTTTTCAGTATTTTAGTCTTTTTCATTCTCTCCCTCGATTCCTTTTATTAACCAAAGGAAACGGCTATAATTTATATCCAATCTCATTATTAATAATTAGTTTCTGTTGCGGAAACGTTATATTGTCACCCTGAACTCGTTTCAGGGTCTCTGATCCTGAACTTGATTCAGGATTGATATGCATAGATTCTGAAACAAGTTCAGAATGACATTTTTGGGGATTTCAGTTTTCCGCAACAGAAACTAATTACTCAAGTATAAGCACTATTAATTCCCTTAATGCCTAATAGGTCTATCTTTATTTTAGCAACAGGAAGTTATATAAGAAAGCACAAACATTTATTTGGGGAAAAGATAGCGATGGTGAATATAATCAATCAAGGGAATTTCACTGCCGAATAAAAAAACGACACCAAAAAGGATTGAAAGAAATACCGAATAAACAAAAAATCCCTTTTCTTCAAAGACCCTTTCTGGCTCTTTAACTATAGAATCGGGTTTCGTCGATAACCACCAATACCAGATAAAAAAAGTTATTAAAAATGGAGATACTACTAATGTTGCGGGTTCTATACGTACAATAAATATACCAAATGCAAAATTGAAAAGGATAAGCCAGAAAACCATATAAGTAGACAATATTTCACTTGTATAAGTGTTATAAGACCTTCTATACATGCCCCTGTCAGAGTCATTTGATATAAATTTATGCTCAGCATATCGTTTTGCCGTCATAAGAAAACCACCTAGACACCAAACCGATACCAGAACTGATAATTTTGGAAGCATATTCGTCCCAATTGCATACCAACCCAATAATATTCTAATGGGGGCATTAGCTGATTCAATTACTACATCCATGTATACAACATCCTTAAACCGAAGGGGCGGCACATTATATAGAATTGCTAAAAGGAAAAACAAAATTAGTGTTATAAAAAAATACATGCTGTAGTAGAAGAAGCTTAAACATAAAGTAACCAATAAAATACAGACGCTTATAGTTAAAACAACATATATGTTGGTATCTCCTGATGGAACAGGCCTATGTTTTTTTTTCGGATGAAATTTATCTGAGTCCGAATCTAGTAATTCGTTTATAATATAATTAAAGGATGATGCAATACAAGCAATGAGTATTGCCCCAAAAAGTTTGAATAAAAGGGGTATGTCTATTTTTGCATCAGCGACCTTAAAGAATACGACAATACCAACAATTACAAAAACATTCTTGTGGTAATGATCGATGCGCATTACCTTTAAGTATGGCAAAATATTCATTTAATTTTCCCCAAAAGACCTTTTCGCTACAGTTACCTACTATTTTTGTTGTAAGTAAAAGTAGCACCTCCTTAATTTAAAAGTTTATTAAGCCGAATTAACACTATTACCTCTCTAACCTCAAAGGCCAGATGCAACACAGGAAAAATAGCGATATGCCAACCAATGTTGTCAAGCTTACAATCCATCCTAACTTAAAAGAAATGGGATCATAGATAAACTTAATGGTATGGGACCCTTCATCTAAGTATACACCTCTCAAGATGTAGTTCGCTTTATATATTACGTCTTCATTCCTATCCACAAACACCTTCCAACCTGGATAATAAGTATCACCCAATACTAAGAATCCACCCCTATCCGATTCAGTCTGAATAACTACCTCATTGGGAAGATAGGTAATTATGTCAACGCTATCGAGTTGTGATACTGATAAATCACCTTCATTCTTCAAAACTTTTTGAGGTTCTCTTTCCAGTATTACCACCTTTCTGGGATTAAAATCATCACTCCCAAGTTCTGACAAAATTCCTTGTTTGTCTTTAATTACTTTATAATCGTATACCATAAATGCTCTTTCAAGCACATTTTTATTTTCGTAGATTTTAATATCATCTGCATAGACAAGATTAAATTGTGGATCTTTTATTCCTTTACTGGTAACTATATATCTGACATTTAATAGGTCAACTAATTTAGACTTAAAGTTGTCTACCCATAAAAAACGCTTTTTCTCTCCACTCCTATAAAGAGATGAATCCACTCCAGCTCCATTTATCAGGTCTATAAATTCCAGATAATAAGACATATGAAGTGGGGTATATCCGCGGATCCCGTAAATATTGTGTATACTGTTAATATTAGGAACGAAAAAGTTTAATTGTGGCCTATCTATAACATATTTTGGGTCAATGGCATCTATTCGTTGATATTTATTGTGGTTTTTTAAAAATTTAGTCGCCTCAGTTTTCTCAAAATATACTCTTAAGTCAACATTAGTTGGTTTTTCTTGTATCAAAAGGACGGCCAGGACAAGCAACAAAATACCTGCCATAAATAAGTGATTACCGAACTTATTTCTTAATCGAAGAAATACGAGGGCCATACTAAGAATGATGACCGAGAGCGAAAACCACATTAAGGAGATAAAAGATGAGTGAATTTTATATAATTTTTCGCTAGTTTCAGCAGAACTCGTAATATTTGAAATCACCTTTAAAGACAAAGAAAAGATAACTTCTCTCCCCCAATAGGCAAAAACTAAGACAAATACTAGGAGTATGCTGAAAAATGCCATAAACTTACAGAGTTTTGCCAGATAATCCTTTTTTTCTGTATCAAAGTTCTCTATCAAGGTGTTTACTCCAATCCCAGCCAGTATAGACACAGAAAAGATATAGAGGAAAATTACCCTATTTGCTCCATAAAAGGTTCGGAAAAAGGGGATAATACGAGATAACAAAGAAGAAAAATGAGTAAATTCAACCATTACCAGAAAACTTATAATGATAAGCGCAAAGAAAAAAAATGCATACATATTCCTTTGGAATATGAGTAAAGGTAAAATCAGTATTAGAGGTACTATACCCACATATACCCCTCCCAGGCGAAAGAAGTCGCTGGGACCCAGGCCCCCAAGTACATCCTGATTCCATCCCCTGTAACTCAGTGTTGTAAACTCAATCGTAGGTAATATTTGAACAGCAGACAAAAACACGCCGAGAAAAAGAGCGAAGGCAAGAAGGAAACACGATTTAAGAATTTTACGCCACTCCCTTTTTTCACTGTAGCACCTAAAAACCAGATATAATATGAGAGACAACGTTGAATAATAAGCAATTTGGGGATGTCCGGCAAGAAACTGTAAAGCAAGGACGACCCCTAATAACATTGAAATTGTCAACCTGTTTTTTGCCAATAATCGTTCGACTAGCATAAACAAAAGGGGCAACCAGGTTATTGAAGCCAGGACAGTAGTATTTGTAGCAAGAGTCTCTCTAGAGAAGACATAAAGACTAAAGGGAAAAATAGTGGCCGCAATCAATCCACCGAATCTATCCATTTTAATAGATATACAAAAAAAATACGTAAAGATTCCCATTAGAAAATAATGTATAAAATAGTTTAACTTCATGGCCGTAAACGGCGTCAGGATTAAAAAAAGAAGATTGAGGGGATAAAATACTCCGCTCAACATATCGGCTAAGAGAGGTGTGCCGCTTAAAATATAAGGATTCCACAAGGGTATAATCCCATCCTTAATCATCTTGGCAGAGATAACCCTCCACGGATATATCTGCCCCATAAGGTCCCAATCTAGAGGAAACTGGTTTAAAAAAATCATTCTCCACAACAACATCAACTGCAAAAGGAATAAAATAACCATCACCCAGAAATTAGGACATTTATCCTCAATAATCGATAACTTATTGATTCTCATACTCATTTTTTTATTATCTTGAAGTTATCCTTAATCGCAGAACTTAATAAATTCCCCATGTTTTCTGCTTAAGGTTCTCCTGCATATTGCTACAAGAGAAAGAATAAAATACCAAAGGGGCTTTCTATTGATTTGCCATCTTTTTCTGACACAAGTTGTTTAAAACTGCTACCATTGCAATGGGTATCCAGAAGGCAAAAAAGAGGTGAGGAGGGCCTGTAAAACTTGTAATCAATAGGCTTATAAAAGCTACAAATAAACCCTGAGTAATTAAAAACATATCATGTCTCTTGCGTTGTTCAAACAACTTTTGTACATTAAAAAGATCTTTGAGTGTTAACCATATGAACCAGAAAAATAAAGCCGTTCCGAATATCCCAATCTCCACCAACAGATAGACAGGAAACATGCTACCTGTACCTCCTAAATTCAACTTTTGCCATGGAGTTAAATATGGCATGATTACATTAACGTATTGTCCTGGCCCAAATCCTGTCAATAAAGCTAACGGATAATCTTTAATTGCTTTCAAGCCAGCCATGGTAAGATTTAATCTACCCTCCCAATGGGTGCCTGCAGGATACAAAATAGAAGTAATAATGCTATACATCTGAGAGAAAAACCTGGGAGCAAATATATATATAAATATCAAGGCTATTAACAAAAACAATAACGCTTTCTTTTTTTGACCATGCAAATGAGCAATAACAAAGATAGCCACTACAAAACTAACCATAGTTACTCTATTAAAACTAAAGGCCCAACCCAGTACTAATAAAATAAGGACGAAAAGAATGGGAACTATCTTTTCTTTGTTATTATATTTATACAATAGCTTGTAAAAGCACAAGATTATGACAAATTGCATATGAACGGCATAAAATACAGTATCGCCTATGGTACTCCCCGTGACCGGGAGACCACCTTCTGAAACAGCTCCTGGGAAAAGGGGACGTTTTGTAACAAATTGAATAACCCCAATAGCGGCCAGAAAAACACCCCACAGAATTAACAGATCCAAAAATTTCCTTACCTGTTCCTCTGCCCTGATCGTGGTCATGATCACGAATGCAAAGAACATATTAGAATAATAGTTCAACCCACCACCAATCTTACCAAAAAAGTTGCCACCAGATAGGAACGACAATATAAACAACGAAATATACAATACCATGAGGAAGGTCATCTGATTAGAACGAGTGATTTTCAATCTATTCCCAAGGAAATATAACCACCACATGGCAAAAAAACCTATGAAAGACAATTTAACATAAGGAACATTCATAGCTTGTAAGAAACTGAGATTGATTATCAGGAGAAAAATAACGATTCCGATTTCTGAATAGATGCCAGCTAATGTTATACCAAAAACGCCCAACAAGAGAAAAGGAGCAATATATTTTAATTTGTATGTCACAAACCCTAACATACATCCAAGGGATAAAATGGCAACAATCTTGAATAAAGATGAACCATAAATTTCGTCCTTCTTGAATCTAAGATCCAAGGGATTTTTAACTCTAGAAAGTATAATAAGGTATTTATTCATCTCATCAATCAAAACAAAAGGGACAATGCTAAAGAAAATTCAAGTTTATGAGTAAGAGGAAAAGACAATCCCCTTAAATATCCATTTCAATAATTTGCCTTTTCCCATTACTTATCGAAATTGTCTAAAAGCCGGCCTTTTAAGCAAAACCTAACTACTTGTTATTTATCTTCATATTAATTTCACAGCTTTGTATAAATTAACCGCCTTTCTTAAAGGATAAAATCTCTTTAACTACCTCAGACTTTAGTTCCCGAAACCATTTCGCCGTCTCCTGAGTTACTTGAGCATATCCATCTGCAGTCGGATGTATGTCAAAGTAAAAGAAGCCTGTTGCTCCATATAACAAAAAAGCCTTAAGGAAGCTTCTCATGTTATTCTTATTTTCAAATTTAAGCCAGAGTGTACCGGCATCTCCTCCCGCCGCTCTACTTAATTCGGTAATCCAGAAAAGCTTGGTTTTCTTAGATTGATTTAGTAAAGTTGTAGGTTTGACCATCTGTCTTTTTAAATTCTCATCTGGTTCGCTCGCAAAGAAATCCCCTCCAAGACCATCGACGTAATCACCCTGAATTGTTACCATTATTGGCTCAATATTCCAATCACCGCCAATCTTTAATATTACAGGCACATTTCCTACTATCTCTTTCAGACTCTTTGCATAGTCATTTAAAATCCGTCCATACTCTTTTAAACTGATAGTTCGAGATGCCTTTAGCATATTAATCTCATTAAAAAATGTGATTGCTCTCAAACCTTTTTTTCTTACCGCCGGCGCAAATTTTCTCCATTTTAATTCAATTTGTGACTTTACCCTGGGCTTATTTAAATCAGAAAGATCCCTTAATTCCGGATTTAAGAGGAAGAGCATAAAATAGGTTCCTCCCTGTTCAGTAATCTTATCCGTTAATCTGTCAAGCCACTCGAACCGCTCTGAATCAGTTCCCAAAAAATCGGGGTCGCTCCATATTGCAAAATCCTTGATTCCATCTTTAGGGGTTAGCGCCGCATTCAATCCATAAGGAATATATGGCTCTCCATCCCACCACAGAAGATGGTTCTCATCGATAAACCATTTCTGTCCCAGATACTCCCCTGAAGTCTTGATGGCCTGTTCACTGTGCTCAGTAATCTGTGGTAGAGGGGTAGTGTCGTAAGTAATATCAGAATCTGAAATAGACTGGGAATCTTTAATTGGTTTATCTTCTGGCGCAGCATCGGAGATGTCATCGGAATCAGTGAGGGGTGGAGCATCTGTTAATGGCTCATCATAATATTGTCCCGCGAACGCCTGATTCATTCTTTCGTCTGTTTGAATAATTGTTGAGATACTCAAAGTGAAAAATGCAATTAATACGAATATTAAAATTAGTCCTTTTTTCATTTTTTTCTTCTCCTTCATATTTTTTTAAATACAAAACTCCAATACAATCTTAGAAATGATAATATCCCTTATATTTTAACTATCGTATGAGGCAAATAATTTCCCCCATTTGGTTTCACTGATTTCAGCCATTTTTCTTTTACCCTTAAAGGGCCACCAGACATAATCATGGTATATATATGATCCGAGCACGAAGGCGTACACCAATGGAGTGTGAAAAAGAAGCCTCTGAAACATTTTGGCAGGACTGAACCAGAAGGCATCGCCCACAAGGCTTGCAAGATTATCCCCTACCTGGAACCCAAAATTAACCATTGAGATATCCTCTCCTGATACTTCAATCTGTGACAGGTTGCCTTTCCCTAGTCCATCTTCATGCGCCAAACGTATGAAGGGTATCTTCATGGGATTAAAGCCCATCATCTTAGCAGAAACGGCATCAATGGCTACGCTGTCTGAGCTGGCCAAAATATAATCCTTTTCTACAGGCTGCATAGTCCTCGGGCCGGGACCACTTCCACAAATCGTTCCATCCATCACCGCAAATATTCCAGCATGAATTTCTTTTTGAATAGCCAAAAGGTCAACTAACGTCTCGTGGATGACACTATGTGTATAGTGACGCCTGGTGTTAAGTAAACCACCAAAGGCATTCTTCATAGCTCCTGTGATCTGAGTGTAAATGTGGGTTTTCATGGTGGGTAGATGAACAATATTTTTATCAATAAAAAATTCAGGAATTTTAATCCCTTTTTTGTAAATATTATTAAGCACTCGCATCTCTGCCTTCGGTTTATAAGTTATCCATTTGATATCTTCAGGCAGGAAGTTGTACCTTTCTTCGATGCCATATTTCTTGTAGATGGGAGTCAGCTTGTTTAATATCCCTCCCTTATAAGGATTTGTAACAACTGTATTATTATGGACGGCCACAAGTTTGTTAAAGCCGGCATTTTTTAGAGCCAAAATGGTCCCCTCCAACTGCCAGGGAGTAGTATTAGCGCTTAAGAAAGGGAAATGCCATGTAATATTGTCCTTCAAAATTGTAACACGGGAGGAGTCTAAAGCCTCCAGTAGACCAGATGCCTGAATAATTTCCTCGAAATCAGAAAGAACAGTATCAGGTTTTGTTCTTTTAACAACAACGATCGATCGTGTCATATTTTTACCAATCATAAAGAATTACTATTACGGCAAGAACCCAAAGTGTCCCATTGATAAGAAGGGGCCTGTCTGCGAGAAGTTCCTGAGCAGGATTCCCGCCACCTTGTTTTTGATGTACCAGGTAAAGATACCGAAAGATTCCGTATAGAACAAATGGGATCGTAAGCCCAAGATAATGAGTATGAAGTTTTTCCTGTACCTCTTCGGACATGGTATAGAAGGTATAAGCAATAACCGACGAAGCCGTAACTACGGATATCATCTGGTCTAAAAAATAGGGACTGTATTCCCTTAAAATACTTCTATGATTGCCGGCTTCCTCATCTAGTAAAATAAGCTCATGTCGTCTTTTCCCAAAACCTAAAAACAGGGATATTAGAGCAGTACAGACAATTAACCATGAAGATACCGGCACCTGTATCACCACGCCTCCAGCAATAGCCCTTAAAACAAAACCAAAAGCCAGAGTCATAACATCCACAATAACGATCCCTTTGAGATAAAGAGAATAAGCAAAATTAATCAGAAAATATAACACCAGAACAAACATGAAGTTTGGTTGAAGAGCAAATGAAAAGGTCATAGATATCACTACCAGAATCACGGCCAAGAGCCAGGCCAGGGAAATATTTATCCGTCCCGAAGCAAGAGGTCTATCCTTTTTTATCGGATGTACTCTATCATGTTCCAGATCAAAGATATCATTTATAATGTAAATTACCCCTGATACCATGCAGAACAGCACAAACGCACCAATCACTTTCAGAACATCCATTACGTTTAATAGCTGCTGGGAGAAAATTAGGGCGGCAAAAACAAATGTATTTTTAATCCACTCTTGCGGGCGGAGAAGGTGCAGGATATCTATTAGTCGAAACATCTTTAATTTTCCTTGGGCAACAAATATTTATTCACAAAATACATATAGTATCATTTTTATAACAAAAGTAAACACCACTTTTATACTAATTGTTTACAAACATATTTCTTTATTACATGAAGAACAACGATGATTAAAGGCAGAAAAAAAATGGGTTTAGTAAAATTCGATTACAGAACAGTTACATTGAACGCACAAATAGCCGTACAATGCAAACGTACTGGACCCTGAAAAACAAATATCATTATTAAAGGTGTGAATTCATCGAAACTACTGCTATTACTAATATGTATAATAGGAATAACCCCATAAACTAAATCAGGCCTGATTATTTATCAATTCCTTTAGAAAACTTTCTCCCTTATCAAATTCTAATATTTGTAAGATTTCAGCTACAGTTGCACCTACATCCGCAAACGATTTGCGAACACCAAGTGATTTAGGCCTCCCCAATGTTTTCCCATAAACCAAAAGTGGCACATATTCCCGTGAATGATCTGTGCTGGGTGTAGTTGGGTCACAGCCATGATCGGCTGTAAGAATGATAACATCCTCTTTTCTTAATGCATCTACAATTTCCGGTAGTCTATCATCAAATGACTCCAATGCTTCTGCATAACCTTTTGGGTTGTTTCTATGTCCGTACTTCATATCAAAGTCAATTAAGTTCGTAAAAATAATTCCTTTGAAATCCTCCTTAATACATTTTATCGTCTTTGAAATACCATCATGGTTGTCGGAAGTATGTATTTCCTTTGTTAGCCCCCTATGCGCAAAAATATCACCAATCTTACCAACACCTATGACTGCATACCCTTTCTTTACCGCTTTGTCTAACAGAGTTTCCTCGGGTGGAGTTAAAGAGAAGTCTTTCCTTCTTTCCGTTCGAATATATTTGTCATTTTCTATTATGAATGGCCTAGCAATTACGCGGCCGACATTATGTTCACCCTTTAATATACTTCTAGCCTGCGCACACATCTCATATAGTGATTCAACAGATATAATATCCTCACATGCAGCAATCTGAAATACGCTGTCTGCAGACGTATACACAATCGGACTTCCTGTTTTAATGTGTTCTGCGCCAAGCTCATTTATTATTTCGGTTCCCGACGCAGGTTTATTGCCCAATATCGGCCTTCCAATAGTATCCGTAAATCTTTTAATAACATCTTCCGGAAATCCTTTTGGATATGTAGGAAATGGTTTCCTGGTGATTACGCCTGCAATTTCCCAATGCCCGGAGGTCGTATCTTTGGCTGCTGAGGCTTCTGACATCTTGCCATAAAAAGCCTTCCCTTCTACGTCTCTAGAAACACCACAAATGGCTTCAATCTTCCCTATGCCAAAGTCTTCAAGATTAGGTATGTTTAGCCCCCTAACCGCCTTTGCAGTATTTACCAATGTATTGCTACCTTCATCACCGAATTTAAAAGCATCAGGCATCTCGCCAATTCCGACACTATCAAGGACAATAATGATGATTCTGCTTATCATCTGCCTGGTTAATACCTTTTCCCTTTCCTAAATCTCAGAAATTAATTGAACGCTCACACTCGTGCCTATCCTTTTAGCACCAGCTTCAATCATTGCTAAAGCTGTTTCTAAATCTCTGATTCCCCCTGCAGCCTTTACGCCAACATCTGCAGGAACGGTTGCACACATTAAACGTACGTCTTCAATTGTAGCTCCACTCGTTCCAAATCCCGTTGATGTCTTAACAAATGCTGCACCGGATTTTACCGCACACTCGCATGCCTTTATCTTTTCTTCCTTGCTAAGATAACATGTTTCCACAATTACTTTTACTTTTATACCTTTTGCGGCATTAACAACACCCTCAATATCCTTGCAAACAGACACATAATCTTTTGATTTCAAAGCGGTAATATTGATAACCATGTCCATTTCATCTGCTCCCATTTCTACCGCTCTGACTGCCTCAAAAGATTTAGCTTCTTGAAAATTATAACCAAAAGGGAATCCTATTACCGTACATACCCTTACTCCGGAACGTTTCAAAATGTAAGATGCCAATGAGGTGTAAAACGGCGGTATGCAAACTGCTGCAAAATTAAACTTAATGGCTTCTTCGCACGCCATCTCCACGTCACGATTAACAATCTCTGGCTTGAGACATGTGTGATCAATGAACCTTGCGAACTCTTTGCGTGAGATTCTATGACGATACAAATTCATGTGCAAAACTCAGCTAGCTTTGGATAAACTATAGGTTGTATAAAAATTGGTATGTAGTGTGGAAAAGTACTGCCGGTATGAGAAAGATTATATTTTAATTATACCGCTTAAGAAAAAATGTTGCCCATAACATGAAGGCCTATGAATACAACAATTGGTGAAACATCTATTCCTCCTATGGATGGAATTACTCGTCTAACCGGCGCTAAAACCGGCTCAGTTATTTTATAAAGGAACACTGCTGCCGGATGATGTACATTATGTGGGACCCATGACAAAACGATTCTCACGATTATTACTATTTCATAGAGCCCTATAATTTGCCTGATCAACCCACCAATTTCCATTGACATGTAAATAATACAATATCCCGATTAGTTAATTAAAACATTGCGATATTAACAACAAATAGCCCCTATAGCAATAAAATTTTACTATGAACATTCAAAATTACACAATAAAAGATATCTATAAAGCGTTTTATTACATATCCCTTGAAATTATAATACATAGTTGATAGAATTTTATTGCCCTAATTCGGCATATAATACATAAAACCATGAAACTAATGAAAAACAATTTATGCATTAAATCTATCACCAAAACGATAATAAGTGAAATAAGCGATGTTCTAGATGGTATAAAAGAAGATGAATTTAGAGGGTTTATTGAAGCAATAATGTCGACAAGGAATATCTTTGTAACTGGTCAAGGCCGTTCTGGTCTAGTTGCTAGGACCTTCGCAATGCGTCTGACTCATATAGGATTTACATGCTATGTAGTCGGCGATACCACAACACCAAACATTGATAAAGATGATTTGCTCATTGCCTGTAGTAGCTCAGGAACAACATCTATGACCTGTCATATTGCAGGATTAGCACAAAAACTAAACGCATTCATTGTAGTAATTACTGCACATCCAGACTCTGGGTTGTCCAATTATGCAACCTTAACTATCGAGATACCTGCAAGGGAAGTTGGCCAGGTTTTGCAATCTCAGCGTTCCGCACAATTTCGCAGTACGCTATTCGAACAAGCCTGCCTTGTGTACCTTGATGCTGTGATATTAACACTTGTGCGTTTACTCAACAAAGAAGACGTTGAGATGATGAAGAGACATGCAAACCTGGAATAGATTTTAAAATCAATTTCCCGAAAAACACTGTGCAACTAATTGTTCAAAAATTTGGCGGCACATCCGTAGCCGATGCAATACGCTTAAAAAGCGCGGCAAAGCGTGTTATAAAAACATATTTAGAGGGCAACAAAGTTATAGTTGTTGTCTCTGCCAGAGGGCGAATGACAGACGAATTATTAGAGCTGGCTTACGAAATAAATGAAAATCCCTCAAAACGCGAATTAGATATGTTGCTTTCAACAGGAGAGCAGATGTCAGGCGCACTCATGGCAATGGCAATCCATTCCTTTGGCTATCCTGCAGTATCTTTTACAGGTAGACAAGTAGGAATTACTACGGATAGTTTCCATACAAAGGCAAGAATAGTTAATATAAATGCCAACCGCATAGTTGAAGAGCTGTCAAAAAATAGAATAATTGTAGTGGCCGGATATCAAGGGGTAGACAAAAACGATAATATAACCACACTGGGACGTGGAGGTTCTGACACCAGCGCAGTCGCTCTAGCAGCCTTGCTTAAAGCAGATAAATGCGAAATATTTACTGACGTTGATGGAATATATACGGCAGATCCACGTATAGTTCCTGATGCACGAAAACTTACTGAAATATCCTATGATGAAATTCTAGAACTGGCAAGTGTGGGTGCACAGATTATTCATGTAAGATCAATTGAATTCGCCAAGAAATATGATATTCCTATCCGTGTAAGACCTAGCTTTAATGAAGGCACGGGAACACTTATATGCAAAGAGGTAAGTAAAATGGAAAATATTGTTGTGAGCGGTGCAACTGTTACAAAAAATGAAGCAAAAATTACTATTATCGGTGTGCCAGATAAACCTGGGCAAGCAGCGAAGATATTTCGAGAACTTGCTAAAGAGAACATAAACGTAGATATGATAATCCAGAATATTAGCGCTCGTGGTTTGGCAGATGTAACTTTTACAGTTTTAAAAGATGATTTACCGCTTGCCCTTAAAACCACCGAGCGAATTAAGAAAGAAATTAAAGTCAAGGAAGTAATTGCTAATGACAAAATAGCAAAGCTTTCAGTCGTGGGCATAGGTATGAGGTCTCATTGCGGCATAGCCGAAAAAATGTTCAACACTCTCTCTGATGAAAAGATCAACATACAAATGATAAGTACCTCCGAGATTAAAATATCTTGCGTCATAGACGAAAATCAGGCCGAACGCGCTCTTATTGCAATACACAGAGCATTTGAACTTGATAAAGAACAATAACCTTTTGCCAAACACCCCCTGATCTTCACTATACCAAAACCTTACAAAAGCAATATAAAGAACTTGCCACTAACATAAAATTTAAAATACTATCTTCCTTTATTTTAGGATATATAACGTTGAAATTTACAAAAATGCAGGGTATTGGTAATGACTATATTTATATCAATTGTTTTCAAGAAAAAGTGGAAAATCCATCCAAACTGGCAGTTATAATGAGCAACAGGAACTTCGGTGTTGGCGGTGATGGTTTAATACTTATAATGCCTTCACAAGTTGCTGATGTCAAGATGCGTATTTTTAATGCTGATGGAAGCGAAGCGCAAATGTGTGGTAATGGAATAAGGTGTGTTGCTAAATACACGTACGACAGTGGCTTAAAAAAAAATGATAAGATTACAATTGAAACGCTTTCTGGAATAAAGACGGCAGAGTTAATTATACTAAATGATAAGGTTTCAAAAGTAAGGGTAGAGATGGGCATACCAAAGCTGCTAAGAAATGAAATACCTATGTTAGGCAAAAACACCCGAGTGATTAACGAACCGCTAAAAACAGATGTTATGTTACTAAATATTACGTGTGTTTCGTTAGGCAACCCTCACTGTATCTCTTTCGTTGACGACGTTGACTCTATACAACTTCCAACCATAGGCAGGACAATTGAAAATCACAGTGTATTTCCAGAAAGAATAAATGTCCATTTTGTCCAAATTATTGCGTCCGATGAAATTAGAATGAGGACTTGGGAAAGGGGTTCTGGTGAGACATTGGCTTGTGGAACAGGAGCCGTGGCTGCTTGTGTTGCAGGCGTTCTAAATAATCTAACCGAAAGAACCATAACCGCCCATCTACCAGGTGGCGACTTGATTGTTGAATGGTCTGTTAACAATAAAACTTATATGACGGGCCCCGCAGAGTTAGTCTTTACAGGTTGGTGGGAAGGAAACAGGTTTTAATTGTTTCCCCTTAGAATATGACTTGTTATTTGGTTTAATCTCTGTCAAAAATATTTTCTTCTAAACATCCAGATTTTTAACATCCAGCGCATGTTTTTCTATGTATTCCCGCCTCTGCTGTACGTCCTTGCCTGATAGTATACTGAACGTCTCATCCGCCTTTATACCATCTTCAATTTTTACTCTCAAAAGAGTTCTGGTTGAAGGGCTCATCGTCGTTTTTGCTAATTCTTCTGCATTCATTTCTCCAAGCCCTTTATACCTTTGAATATCAAGGCCCTTCTTTCCAATCTCTCTTATCTTGGGCAGCAGCTCGCGCAAAGAAAATATGTTTGTCTTGTCTCCGTTGCAAATCAGGCTTGCAGGACGTGCTTCTTCCCTTCTTGGTCTTTTGAAGTACTCCTCTATCCTGAAACCCTCCATCTCTATTAGTCTTACCGTGTTCTCAATTTCTTTGCTTTCGTGGAATTCTATCACGCCTATGGAATCTTCTCCATTTTTACGACTCTCAATGTCTTCTTCCACAATTTCGATGCCGTTATCCTTTTCCGTCTGATGCCGTTTAATTAAATTGTTTAACTCGCTATCCGTGTATATATATTTTTCCTGCCCCTTGTAAATTACCTTATACAAAGGGTAGCTTTTATCATATCTTTTCTCTAAATATTCTTTGAATGAAACATGTTTCTTTTTAAGTATCTTATCGTAATCTTCCATTCTCTCTAAAAGACTAACAAGCGTTTTTAGTCTATCACCACCTAAGCTTCTTGTCTCCCCATTATATACTTCAACCACGGCTTCATCTACTCCGATGTTTACTAAAGATTCCTGCAACTCTTTATCTCCATACAAGTATTCCTGCCTTTTCTTCTTTGTCACCTTATAAAGAGGTGGCTGTGCAATATAAATGTTTCCCCTATCTATCAACTCAGGCATCTGTCTAAAGAAAAATGTCAACAACAATGTTCTGATATGTGCTCCATCAACATCGGCATCAGTCATGATTATGACTTTTCCATATCTCAGTCTGTCTGCGTTGAACTCATCGACCCCTATTCCTGTACCAACAGCACTTATGAGCGTCCTAATTTCCTCATTGTTAAGCATCTTTTCAACCCTTGCTTTTTCAACATTTAATATTACTCCCTTTAGTGGTAATATTGCTTGATTTCTTCTATCTCGTCCTTGCTTCGCAGTTCCACCTGCAGAAACCCCTTCAACTATGAAAAGTTCTGTAGATTCCACGTCGTTGCTAGAGCAGTCTGCGAGTTTTCCTGGCAGATTTGTGCCTGCTAACGCACCCTTCCTTCTTGTCAGTTCTTTTGCCTTTCTCGCCGCTTCCCTTGCCCTGGAGGCCTCCAGCGCCTTATTTATTATCGCTTTGGCAGATGTAGGGTTCTCCTCACAGTATGTATTCAAATACTCATTAGACAAAGTCTCCACTAAGCCCTGCACTTCTCTATTACCCAATCTGGTTTTCGTTTGTCCTTCAAACTGTGGTTCAGGAACTTTAACGCTAACTATGGCCGTTAACCCTTCCCTGTAATCGTCTCCCGTGGGAACTCTTCCTTCCTTTACAAGGCCAAATCCTTTTGCATACGTGTTCATGGTTCTCGTTAATGCCGTTTTGAATCCAATCAAATGGGTTCCGCCTTCTACAGTATGTATATTATTTGCAAAAGAAAAAACGTTTTCTGAATAACCGTCGTTATACTGCATAGCAACTTCTACGACTATATGCTTTTCCTCTTTTTCAAAATATATAACATCCTTGTGTACTACTGCTTTTCCTTTATTTAGCTCTTTAACAAAAGCCTTAATTCCTCCATCATATTTAAATTGTTCCTTATTGTCTGTCCTTTCATCAATTATAGTCATACAAAGACCCTTATTAAGAAATGCAAGTTCCCTTATCCTCTTTTTGACTATATCAAAGCTAAATTCTACATCTTCGAATATTGAAGTATCCGGCTTAAAGATAATTCTTGTTCCCCTTTTCTTTGTTGTTCCTCTCTCCTCTAGTGAGGTTTTAGGCTCACCATATTCGTAACGCTGTATATACACCCCCCCATTTCTCCTAACCTCTACCTCCAGCCATTCACTCAGGGCATTTACCACAGAAACCCCCACTCCATGTAATCCTCCAGAAACTTTATAGCTTTTGCCCTCAAATTTGCCGCCCGCATGCAACGTTGTCATTACTACCTCAACGGCAGGCTTGTCCATTTCCATGTGTCTATCAACGGGAATACCCCTTCCGTCATCTAAAACAGTTGAGCTTCCATCTAAATTTAGTTTAACCGAAATATTTTTGCAAAAACCCACCATGGCTTCATCTACACTGTTTCCGATAACTTCCTCAAGCAGATGGTGCAAACCTCTCTGGGTTGTATCTCCAATATACATGGCAGGTCTCTTACGAACGGCTTCTATACCACCTAGAACTTTTATTGACCTTGCATCGTACTTTTCTGCCTCACACATCAAACAGCAAAACTCCCATTCCTCTTAACTTTACACAAAAAACCTTATATCCGAAATAAATTTCCGCTTATAACCATCCTGTATTGACTTTAATAATTCTTTTTTTTTAAATGCAGCTATGTAATGCAACCATGTTGCCGAATCCACTTTAACGTAAAGTATGTCGCCTTTAATCCTTCCCACTTCTGTATGTTCTGAGATATCTTGGCTTACCATTACCGTCCAAAACTTTCTTATACCATTGCTTTCCCTTGCCTTTTTTTTCACAGTTTTTACTGTTTTAGATAATATTTCCCCCAACTTCTTGACATCTCTATCGCTTTCTCCAAAGTTTTTGCTCATTTTACTTCCTTTTTTATTCCCCCGATAAGTTTGTGGGCATTATCACATATAAACAATCATTTCCTACTTTTAATAAACCGGCTGTGTTTTTGTCTTTTAACTCAATCTTCACTTTTTCTGTATCAACTATTTTTAGGAAATCCAAAATAAAATCTGGATTAAAACCTATTTCCAGCTCGTCTCCAGAATACTCTATGGGAACCCTGACCTTGGATTCTCCCACATCTGGTGAAGTACACCGCAACTCTAAATCTTCACTCGTAAACTTGAACTTCAATAGCTTATACTCATTCGTCGTCATTACAGCTCCTCTATGAACGGCAGTATAAAGGATATTTTTATCTAATGTAGCTCTTTTATCCATGTTTGACGGTATTACTTCTTCATACTTAGGGTACTGTCCTTCTATTAATTGCGAACATAACGTTGTATTTTTTGTTTTCATAAAAACACGTTTTTCCTCTACTTTTATTTTAACAACATCGTCATGGTCGGTTATTATTTTTATCGCCTGATTGATACCCTTTATTGGAATTATACAGTTTTTAATTATGCCACTGGGGTTATTGATTTTCCTCTTTACCTCTGCAAGTCTTCTTCCATCGTTTGAAACCATTTTTGCCTGATTTTCTTTGATATCTAGGAAAACACCATTAGTGCCATATTTAGATCTTTCTCCTAAAACAATAAATGATGTCTTTTTCATCATATCGGCTAAAATCGCTTTATCTACTTCTATATACTTTTCATCTACAAATTGGGGTATTGCGGGAAACTCCTCAGGATCAGTACACAATACCTTAAAATAACTATCTTCCCCTTTTATAGAGCATATTTTATTCTTTTCAGATATCTCTATGTAATCGTCCGTCCACTCTTTTATTATAGAAGCTATCTTTGCTTCTGGACATACCATAACTCCCGGTTCTTCAACTTCAATAGAGTCAATTATATAGCTTACGCTAACTTCCAAGTCTGTTGTAGATAATTCTAAAATATTGTCTTTTGCAGTAACCCTGATATTCTGTACTATAGGTTTTATACTAGAACCAGAAACAACACTTTCAACAACAAGGATTCCTCTCTTAATAATTTCTTTGTTACATCTTAGTTTCATTTAATTTTTTATAAGCTGGATGTTTTTATAAATTTATAACTTCCATGAAATGTACATTAATATTATGTAATTATAACTTACACTTGTAAACTACAAAAAATAAAAGTTACTATAATTAGTATTTGTTGCGGGAAGAGTAGATATTTAAAAATGTCACCTTTAACTTATCTCAGAATTTATATATTACGGTGTTAAAAGATCCTGAAATAAATTTAGGCTGACAATGTAGTATTTCAGTAACGGATACTGATTACTTTAATATTAAAATATGTTAAAAACTATTATTTTTATAAGTATATACTGTAAATAAAGTGTAAAAAATTGTAATAACTTGATAAGACATACTAAATAAACGAATTATAACAGTTATATAAAAATAATTTAAATTATAGTGGTAGATTAACAGTAAGTTTTTAGTAAATATTTCTTCGACGTTTTCGAAAAAAAACAGACACATATATTAAAAATGTTTAGTCACAATCGAATTCTCTACAGCTTATCCACAATATATATACTTTTTCCATACACAGCTCAACGGATTAAATCTTTTTCTATTCTTCTCAATATATTTGATATATTTCTGTCAGTTTTCTTTAGTTTTTTTATTTTTTCATCAGCATGTAAGACTGTTGTATGGTCGCGACCACCCATATAACCACCGATTTCTTCTAATGATAAGTTGGTTAGCCGACGTGCCAAGTACATTGCAATTTGCCTGGGTAGAGTGATAGATTTAAATTTCCTCTTGGAATGAAGTTGTGAGAGCTGAATACCAAAGTGCTTGGTAACAATATTTAATATTTTTTCAATACCTATGTTTACGTTTTCTTTAGTAAATCCTTGTATCACATGTTTCACGAGATTCGAATCTATTTTGCACTTGTTTATAGAGGCATACTTACAAATATTCAATAATGCACCTTCGATTTCCCTTATGCTTGATGAAACGTTTTCTGCCAAGTAATAGGACACATCATGTGATATATCCAGGTTAAGTAAAGCAGCTTTTCGTTGAATTATGGCAACGCTAGTCTCAAAATTTGGAGGATCAATCTTTGTTATCAATCCCCATCGGAACCTGGATATAAGCCGTTCTTCAATTGTAGGAATTTCTTCTGGTGGACAGTCGCTTGATAAGACAATCTGTTTCTGACGACTGTAAAGTGCGTTAAACGTATGAAAAAATTCTTCACGGGAATTTTGTGAATTTGCAAGGAAATGTATATCATCTATTAACATAACATCAATCTGTCTATACTTATCTCTAAAGTCGTCCCAATCACCGGTTTTTATTGTGGATATATAATGATTGACGAAAGTTTCGCATGGTAAGTATAGAATATTGTATGGGTTTAAATGCTCCTGCAGTTTGAGATATATAGCCTGTAGTAAATGAGTCTTACCTAGTCCGACAGTACCATGAATAAATAATGGATTATAGGCGGTTCCTGGTGATTCACATACAGCGAGTGCGGTAGCATGTGCTAGTCTATTGCAAGATCCCACCAAGAAGTTTTCAAATGTATAGTTCTTGTTTATATAAACGTGCTTTTCTATGTTTGTTAAACTGGGTGTGAGATTAGGAGAATATTCTGGAAGGTTTTTCACTGATTCGATAACGAATTTAACCTTGGGATTTTGGTTTGTTATATCATAAACTACGGACGAAATGACATCTATATAGTTATTTTCTAACCATTCCTTACAAATTGGGTTTGGAACCAGAATGCATATCTCATTGTTGTTAAAATTAACCAGCTTTAATTTTTCAAACCAAGTTGCAAACTGTTGCGAAGAAATATTTCTTTTAATCTCCTCTTTAATAGAAGACCAAGTTTTTTTATCGATAAGTGATTTCATAGATTGGAAAAAACAAAAAAACTTTATGTGACCTCGAAATATTTTTTATGTTCCCATTCAGTTACTTGTGTTCGATACTCGTTCCATTCGATTGTTTTAGCATTGATATATGTCTTGTAAGTATGCGGCCCTAAGGCTTTTTCCATTAGCTTGCTATTTTTTAGTTCTTGTGTTGCTTCACCCAGTGAGTCGGGAAGCGTGTCTATTCCTAATTTGGATAATCGGTTGAAATCAAACTCGTATACGTTTTCTTCCACTGGGGGAGGGATTTTCATCTTTTTTCTCATTCCTTCTAAACCAGATTCCAGCATGACAGCAAAAGCCAAATAAGGATTACCGCTAGGATCTGGACACCTTAGTTCTGCCCTTGTAGACTGTTCTCTTCCTTTAGAGTATCTGGGGATCCTTATCAACGAGGATCTATTCTTCTGCCCCCAGCAGATGTATACAGGTGCTTCGAAACCAGGAACGAGCCTCTTATATGAGTTTACAGTGGGAGCAAGGATAGATATCATTTCTCGTATATGCTTCAACTGACCGGCTATGAAATTTCTTGCAACATCACTGAGACGGTATTCATTTTTTGAGCTGTAGAATGCGTTTTTGCGGTTTTTTAAATTAAAAAGACTCTGATGACAGTGCATACCACTGCCATTGATACCATAAATAGGTTTAGGCATAAAAGTAGCGTAAAGACCATGCTTATGTGCTATAGACTTAACGGCCAGCTTGAGCGTAATCGCATTGTCTGCAGTTGAAATGGCATCTGAAAATCGAAAGTCTATTTCGTGTTGTCCTGGTGCAACTTCGTGGTGACTCAACTCAACTTCAAGCCCCATACTTTCAAGAGCTGTTACTATTTCGTTTCTTACCTGTCCCGCAAGGTCTCTGGGAGAAAAATCAAAGTAACCACCTACGTCATGCGGTATTGGTTCAACACCGCTGTCTATACTTGGTTTAAAAAGGAAAAATTCTAGCTCAGTGCCTACGTTGTATTCAAGTCCCATTGCCCTGGCATCATTGCATGCCCTTTTTAGTATAAACCTTGGATCTCCCTCGAATGGCTTGCCGTCAGGCGTAAAAACATCACATATGAACCGTGCAGTAGGGCTTTCCTTTGGTTCCCACGGCAGGAGAATGTACGTTTCCGGCTCAGGTTTTAAAAACATGTCACTTTCAAATATTCTTGTGAAACCCTCTATTGAAGAACCATCAAACCAGAGACCTTTATTCAAAGCCTCCGATAATTTGTGTGTGGGAATTGTTACGGATTTTATGCTACCCGTAATGTCGGTAAATTGTAGCTGTATGAATTTGACATTATCCTTCTTGATTCTTGATGCTGTCTGATCTTTGGTAGACTTTTTTGTCACAAGCGATATGGATTATATATCTGATGGTTAGGAATTAATTCAAAACTTAAGTTTCAGATTGTACAACCAATGCTTCCAAATATCAAGAATTAACTCCTCATTTTCTAAGGATAATAACCATCTAATATTCCAAATCAAGAGGATGTGAAAATTAGATGAAACAACCGGGGGTTGAATTGTATTGACTCTTTTTGTATCAAATGGTATATATCGTGTTTACACGTTACCGTGCTATAATAAACGCTGTTTTTGCAACACGTAAAATGGAGAAATGACAATGCAGGAACAAAAAGACATTCAAAGTGAGACCACCGGAACGGAGAAGGTGATTATTACGAAGAAAATGACTACTGGCGAGGTAACAGAAAAATATCCGGCGACAAAAGAGGTATTTTCAAAGCACTTTGGTAAGAGCTGCTTTGATTGTCCTGCCTTTGGTACAGAAGACATAAATTTAGCGTGCATGATGCACAATACGGATGTAGATAAATTTGTCAACGAATTGATTGAAGCTGCCCAAAAGGAAGTTGATTCAAAGGCCCCTTAACAGATTGAAGCCAAAGCTTTTTTAGGGATTTAATAAATTTGCCAGGAGGAATAGTGTTTTGAATCTAATAAAATTACGGGAAAGGGTTCAATTTAACGAACAATTTCGCCCGCAAATATTATGTGTCTCGCCAGATGCAAAAGCACCTTTGATATGTTTAGAGCCAGGCCAGGAAATACCCGCACACCCTAGCGGCACGGGAATTTTTTATGTGTTGGAGGGGAAAGGGATTATGTATTTAGATGACAAAGAAATAAGTTTGACAAAAGGTAAAGTGGTAATAGCTCCCGAGGGTGCAAAGAGAGGTATCAAGGGGGTGGAAAGATTGGTTGCGGTAGCCGTTCACATTAGTTGAGGAGTTGGAATGGGAGAATTTAAATTAGAGGACATTGTAAAATTTTCAGAAGAAAATACAGAATCAAAAAACTTATATAATTCTCAAAAGGTTTGTGTTAACTTCCTTTGTATGGAGGAAGGACAGTCAGCATTACAAGATACCAAAGATCAAAAGGTCATAGTCATAGTCAATTCAGGGAGAGGATATGTTGTTACTGATAAAGACGAGCATGATGTAGAAGAAGGAGCCTTTGTATTGTTTGAAAGCAGTGAACCTCGCACACTCAAGGCAAAAACAAAATTAACAGCCTTGGTGACAGCAATACTTAAAGGATAATTGCTCCTATCCAGTTAGAAAGTTGAGACAAACATTCAAAAGGAATACTATAAATGTTATTTATATCGATGAAAGGACGAGACAAATGAGTGAAGGCAAAGTTATTACGTTAGACGTGCGAAACATAATACCACGAGAGAGACATCCAAAGATTTTTGATACTTTCGATTCTCTTAAAGCGGGAGAAAAGATGGTGTTAATAAATGATCATGATCCTAAGCCTCTAAAGTACCAGTTAGACGCGGAACGCACGGGCCAATTAGAATGGGAATATATACTAACCGGGCCAGAGGAATGGAAGGTAGAGATAGTAAAAAAATAGTATGGTCTAAAACTAATCCGGACGAACTGGCACCAAATAGATTTAAGAAATACTACATACTAACTTTCGTGTGAAATACCACCTAACAAGAGTTTTTCCAGCCTGTCAATACCTTTCTTGATATTGTTAAACGAAACAGCATAGGAGATTCTAACATGGGAGCCTGAGCCAAAACATTCACCTGGCACAAATGCTATCTTGGCTTTATCAAGGATTAAACTAACCAATTCAATTGAAGTGTTGGCAGTCTGATCAGCAATACTGCGGCCAAATAGATCTGATACTTTTGGAAATACATAGAAGGCTCCCTTCGGCAATAAACAAGTAATTCCATCCATATTATTAAGTTTTTCCACAATGTATCGCCTTCTCTTTTCAAATTCTGTAATCATATTAATGGTTATATCTTTGTCTCCCTTCAGTGCTGCCACTGCTGCCTTCTGAGTAAAGGAGTTTGGACATGAAGTTGAATGGTCCTGAATAAGTGTAGCAGCCTTTATGATGTCTTCTGGGCCTGCAGTGTAACCTATTCGCCAACCGGTCATTGAGAAAGATTTCGAAAACCCATTTATGGTGATAATGTTTTTCTTAAATTCTTTACCGAAGGAGGCGGGGCTAAAATGTTTAACCCCATCGTATAAAATTTTTTCATATATCTCGTCCGATATGATATACAAGCCTTCCTTGATGGCAAAACGAGTTATTTCATAAAGTTCCTCCTCTGTATATACAGTACCAGTGGGGTTACAAGGGCTGTTTATTATTAATAATTTAGTTCTATCAGATATGTTACGTTTAATGTCATCTATTGTTATTTTGAATTTTTTTTCATCTGTAGTCTTTATAAATACAGGGGCACCTCTTGCGAGAACAATTTGTTCCGGATAGCTTACCCAGTAAGGTGATGGAACCAAAACCTCATCACCCTCATTACATAAGGCGAGGATACAGTTGTATATAGCCTGCTTGGCCCCACAAGAGACCATTACCTGCTGGGGAGTGTAGTTTATGTTATTTTCTCTCCGCAATTTTTCACATATTGCTTCTTTTAGTTCTAGGATACCGGATGTGGGTGTATATTTGGTAAAACCGCTTTTAAGAGATTCTATAGCCGCAAGCTTTATATAATCAGGGGTATCAAAATCCGGTTCTCCTGCGCTAAAACCGATAACGTCTATACCACTCGATATTAAGTGTTTTACCTTACTGTTTATGGACATCGTAGCAGAAGGCTTAATTTTTTTTACTTGTTGTGAAATAATCATATGAAAATGTTTTTTAAAGTTTATGTGTAAAATATGTTAAGACGCAGTAAGTTTATTAAAACAAAAAGTTAATGTCAATCTATTTGTATCCCTTTTCTTGAAGTTTCATAATATGTTTTGTGTTTGACAAGTTTGTGATTTGGCTGTTATAATCTTCAAAAAGGTGCAAAAAGGTGTTATTTGGCGAGAAAATTTATTTTTATGAATTAGATCTTTTTTTAAATAGTTGATTAAATAGCACCATTAATTTCCCACACTGGGTGATATTGTTGGAAGAAGATAATTTATTTTTACTGTTAGATTGCCTGCCACAAATCCTCTTTATGTTCCTTCTGTTGTGCTTTTCAGCTTTTTTTTCTGCTTCTGAAACAGCCTTTTTTTCACTGACCAGAGAAGAGATTAAGAGTTTTGAGAAAAACGGTAATAGAGCAGAAAGATTTGTTAAATCACTCTTAAAAACACCGAAGAACTTACTAATGACAATTCTACTGGGAAACATGTTGGCAAATATTGGTTTTTATTGTATTTCGTATGGTATTGTTCAGAAAGTGCTTGTTTCAAATGCTTATGGTGCTGTTTGGAAAGTGGGAACTATAGTTGGGTTCAGTTTACTTATAATTATTATCTTTGGAGAAGTGATTCCAAAAAATATAGCAGTAAAAATTCCCGAACATTATTCAAGGTGGTCGGCAATTCCCATATATATTTTCGATAAGCTCTTTTCACCACTTCGAATACCTTTAGGTGCTATTATAAATATGCTAAGTATCGTTTTTGGCGGAGGTAAAGGTAAGGAAAAATACGTGACTCTTGATGAGCTGAAGATGATTGTAGAATTTAGTGAAAAACAAGGGGTTGTAGACCGCAAAGAACGTTCGATGATACACGGAGTATTGGATTTTAAAAGGGTACTCGTAAAAGAGATAATGTTGCCGAGGGTAGATATGAATTTGTATGATGTCGATGACTCAGTAGAGGGATTTATTGAGCTTGCTCGCAAAACAATGCATACTAAATTCCCCGTCTATGAGGATACAACTGATAACATTATAGGCATAATACACGCGAAGGATGTTTTCCTTAATACTTCTTCGCGGCTTAGGAATGTAATAAAACCTGTTAATTTTGTTCCAGAATCAAAGAGTATTGAAAGTTTGTTGCGGCAGTTTAGACGTGAAGGGAGCCAGTTGGCGATTGTTGTAGACGAGTATGGCGGCACGGCAGGGTTAATTACGCTTGAAGATATTATTGAAGAAATTGTGGGGGAAATACAGGATGAATATGAGAAGCCCAAGGAAACGATAAAGAAAATGGGGGAAAATAAACATCTATTGTTGGGAGACTTGAGCCTCCGTGATTGGTCTGATTACTTTGGTGTGGAAATAGAGCCAGTGGGCGTTGATACTATCGGTGGATTTGCCGTCTCTTTACTCGGACATATTCCCCAAAAGGGTGATTCCGTAAAGTATAAAGATTTTGTTTTTACTGTAGAGAGAGTCCGGAAAAGACGTGTAATATCAATAATGCAAGAAATTGTGACTGAAAAAGAGGCAACCGAGGATAATGAAGATTGAATTTTATTTACTCATTCTATTTGTCTTATTTTCTGCCTATTTTTCAGGCGTTGAGATAGCAGTTTATTGTATTAATCGTGTCAGGTTACAGTATAAGGTGGATAGGGGAAAGCGCAGGGCAAGGATTATACAACTACTGTTGGGTGACCCACAGGCATTGATATGTACAATATTGATTGGTAATAATATTATGAACTATATAGCGTCTGCGATTTTTACTGGTATTGTACTAAGGTATCTATCTCAAGTAAATTCGGAGCTGATTGCAACATTGATATTAGCACCAATAATGCTGGTTTTCGCAGAGGTCTTGCCTAAAGATCTATGTCAAAGAAAGGCCGACACATTTCTCTATACGGTATCGCCTAGCCTTAAATTTTTTTCGCAAATATTCTATCCGTTAGTATATGTTTTGAAGGGCGTTAATAAGATTCCTCAACTATTATTTAAAAATCTGCCGAGACGGGCACTTGTTTTTACCCCTTACAGATTGGGGTTCTTTATCAGGGAGGGTGTTGAAGAAGGGATAATTTCTAGCTATCAGGATATGATGGCAAGAAATATCATGGAGCTAGGTAGTATTCAGATAAAAAATGTAATGATACCACTTCGAAGGGCAACATTAATATCACACGATATAAGCGCTGATCAGATAATGACCTTGGCAAAAAACGTAAGGGTTTCTAGAATACCCGTTTACAGGGACTCTCCAAATAATATTGTTGGACTGATTACACTTTTTGATTTCTTAAGTAGTGGCACAGAAACGTCAAAAGTAAACGATTTCTTAAAGGATACTGAATATCTGAATGCAGAAATGCCCATAGACGAAGCGTTGATAAGGATGCAGAAAGCAAAACAAAGGATGGCTATAGTTGTAAATAGAGTTAATAAAGCAATTGGTATTGTAACAATTAAGGACCTGGTAGAAGAAATCGTAGGCGAGCTAATAGTATGGTAATGATTATAGGTTGTAAAAAATTTATTGACAAAAATGTTTAAAGGTGATATCTTGACTTTGTTTTAAAGAGAATCAAGAATTATCATTCTTCAAGATACTATTCTAAAGTTTGATTTGGAAAAGGCTTAGGTACTGACATGCAATATTTTTCACTTTTAACAAATGGCTAAATAGTAGGAGTCAAAATGAAATTGTCCAGTAAGACAGAATATGCAATTTTAGCGCTTTTGGAATTGGGGCAACGGTATGGTAAGGGTTTTGTTTTAAGTAGAGAAATTGCTAGATGCAGGGATATTCCAAGAACATTTATTGAACGAATACTGCTGACACTCAGAAATGCAGGGGTAATAGTTAGTGTTAGGGGAGCAAATGGTGGACATCGTCTTGCCAAAGATCCAAGTGAAATAAGCGTTAGAGAGATAATCGAGATGTTTGAGGGTTCATTGGCGCCGATTGATTGTGTAAACGAAAGGATAACATCTATTTCTGCATGGTGTTCGGTAGAGGCTTCTTGTGTGTTGAAGGATTTATGGAAAAAAATGTATGATGCAATGTTGGCAAGTATAGAAAACATTACAATAAAAGATCTTATTGCACAGGAAAAAACACAGAAAGAAGGGGCAATGTTTTAATTTGATTTTTTTTAAGTATATTGTTGACTAAGTTGCAAACAAAGTAATGTTAATATAATAGTCTAAAATAAACAAATTGAAAACATCTGTTTCAGAAAATTATCGTTATGTTGTTATCTTTTTTGCGGTATTGTTGTTTGCCGTTATGCTTTATTTGCCGACACCGCAAGGACTTACAGATGGTGGGAAAAAGGCGTTAGCTATTTTCGCACTTTGTGTTATTTTCTGGATTAGCCATGTAATACCATTAATGATAACAAGCCTGCTTGCAATTATACTTTTTCCTCTTATGGGGGTTTTGCCAGCTGATAAAACTTACGCTCTTTTTGGCAATCAGGCTGTTTTTTTTATTCTCGGAGCTTTTATTTTAGCTTCTTCGGTTATGAGGACGGGCTTGAGTACTCGAATGGCCTTGGTGTTCCTGAAATGGTTTGGTCATTCACCCAGGGTATTGTTATTGGGTGTTATTGCACTGTCGGCATTTTTTTCATTTTGGATGTCAGAACACGCTGTTGCTGCAATGATGTTTCCTATTGTAACGGCTATTGCTGAGAGTTTGGAGTTGAAACCAACAGAGAGCAATTATGGTAGGGCGCTGTTTCTGGCAATGGCGTGGGGATGTGTTATTGGGGGAGTAGCTACATTTTTGGGTGGTGCAAGAGCTCCTTTGGCTGTTGGTATACTTCGGGATGCTACAGGCGAATCTATTGGTTTCATCAAATGGACATTGGCGACATTACCAACTGTTATAGTAATGCTTGTTGTTGCGTATTGGTTGCTAATCTTGCTTTTCCCAATCGAAGTAAAAGACATCGGAAGGGCTAGGTTATTCTTGATTAATAGAGTTGCTTGCATAGGAAGGATGAAACGAAAAGAATGGTTTATCGGAATGCTTATGGCAGGAACTATTTTCTCCTGGATATGTTTTGGAGAAGAATATGGGCTAGCTAACATTGCGTTAGCTGCAGTGGTTATCGCATTTATTTTTAACCTAATGCGATGGAGAGAAGTAGAGGAAGATGTAAATTGGGGACTAATACTTATGTATGGAGGCGCAATATGTCTTGGTTTTGCTTTGGGAAAAACAGGTGCAACTAAATGGTTAGTAGATATAACTATTTTAGGATCAATTCAATCACCGTTTGTTTTGATTTTGATAATATCATTTGTTGCAATTATTTTGACCGAAGCTATAAGCAACACAGCAGTAATTGCGCTCTTGATGCCTATAACCATAGGTCTTGCAATGAATTTTTCAATAAATCCCATAATTACTACATTAGCCGTAACCGTCCCATCAGGCTTGGCTTTTATTCTGCCCATGGGTACACCAGCAGTCGCCATTGCGTATTCATCAGCTTTCATTAAACCACGTGATACATTAATTAGTGGGATAATACTGAAAATCTCTGCATGGATGTTTTTCAATATTTTTGCCTATTATTACTGGCCACTTATAGGCCTTAAGTTGTAATTTCAACTTCAAATTAATGGACAAAATACTTTTAATACTTTCAACTACAAGGAAATCAAATAAGTGCATCAAAGAGGCGGTAGATATAGCCTGTAGAAAAAAGGCAAAACTAGTCATACTTTTTGTTGTTGATTACGAAGTACCACAGAAGATATTTGACAAATTGACTGAGGAGGGGTGGATCGGAGGGAAACCAACCGAGAACCTTTTTAATGCTATGTTGGATGAATATTCAATACAGGGGAGAGATAAGATTGCAGAAATTGAAGCCATAGCAAAAAGTGTGGGGGTCCGTTGTAAATCTATTGTTAGAAAAGGCAAATTAGTGGACGTAACTTTATCGATCGTTGAGGCAGAAAAGGTAAACCTGATCATAATAACGAGGAGAAAAAGGTCTGGCCTGTCAAGGTTTATTTTTGGTTCAGCAGTGGCTGAATTGAAAGAAAAGGTTAAATGTGAAGTCAGGATTATAGATGAATAGTATGAAATAATGTAATGATACTATGGAAACGGAAATGGTACGAAAGTGCCTGAATTTAGCTATGACAGATATTTCTACAGTACAGTTGGACACTGATATTTTGATTATTGGAGGTGGTGCGGCGGGGTGTATGGCGGCTATTGAAGCGAATAAGCTTCTCCCAGGGCTTAAGTGTATTATTATGGAAAAGGCGCATATCGAAAGAAGTGGATGCCTTGCAATGGGGCTGAACGCAATAAACGCCTATATAGACCCCGACCAGACTCCTGAAACGTATGTAAAGTATGTAAAAGATGAATTTTTGGGAGTCATTAGAGAAGATTTGGTGTATTCAATAGCAAAGGGTCTTAATGAGTCAGTTAAACAGGTGGAAGAATTAGGACTTCCTATAGAAAAGGATAAGTATGGTAATTATCGTAACAGAGGAAAGAGAAGCATAAAGATATACGGCGAGAGGCTTAAACCTATTCTCGCATCCGCAGTGTATCGTGAAGGGGTAAAAGTCCTAAACAGGGTGGTAGCTACAAATTTTATCTTCAGTGATGGACGAGTTAGAGGAACTTATGGATTCGGAGTGCGGGATGGCAGGCTTTATGTTATTTATGCCAGGGCCGTGATAGTGACAACGGGTGGAGCAACAAGAATTTATAGGCCAATAAATACAGGTGATGCGCGTAATACAACCTGGTACTGTCCGTGGAATGTGGGCACGGGTTATGCAATGGGCATTCGTATTGGTGCGGAGATGACAAGTTTTGAAAATAGATTTATTCCCTTAAGGGTTAGAGACGTTAATGCCCCAACAGGCACTATAGCACAGGGGTCAGACATAAGACAAAGGAATGCCTATGGAGAGGAATATCTGGAGAAACGATATAAACACCTTGGAGGTAGAAAATGTTTGTCTCTCCATCGATTATGGGCAACTGTGCAGGAAAGCAAAGCAGGTAGAGGCCCTTGCTACCTGGATACCAGATGTTTGAGTATAGAAGAAGAGAAGGGGTTCAAGGAGGCTTATTTAAACATGAATCCGGCTATTGTTCTTTTGTGGGCAAATAATGGATATGGTCCTATAGAACATCTTGTGGGAATTGGCGGTATGGAACCAGTTATAGTTGGAGGGCATTGTCAGGCTGGTTATTGGATTGATGAAGAAAGAAGAACGACAATAAAAGGTTTATATGCTGCTGGTGATGTGGCAGGTGGTGCTCCAAAAAAATATGTAAGCGGTGCTTGGGTTGAAGGAAAAATAGCGGCAAGTACAGCTATCGAAGAAATAAAGGATATTGGAGCATTACGTGTGGATATAAAGAAAATAAATGAAGAAAAAGAAAGAATATTGAATATGATGAAAAGCAATAATGGAATATCTCCTGATGAACTAGAACAAGCTTTTCAGACAGTAATGGATGAATATGCTGGCGGAGTAACAGCGGGCTATGAAATGACAGAGTCTAAGCTAATGGTTGCCAGGGAAAAACTCAGAAACCTGGAGAATGAGTCAAAACAACTTTGTTCTAAAAATAACCACGAGCTGGTCTCATGTTTGGAATTAGTGGATAGGATTGTCGTTGCAAAGGTTTTGGTAGAACACCTTATTTATAGGAAAGAAACACGCTGGCCGTATTATCAAACTCGCCTTGATTATCCAGAAAGAAATGATGTAAACTGGCTTAGGTTTGTTAATTCTGTTTATGACTCTGAGGGTGACCGGTTAAAATTTATAGAAAGGCCTTTGGAAAAAATTGAGTATTGTTATAGTTAATAACGTATGCAATGGATGTGGTAAGCTTAAAGAAACACTTTGTGAGAGGATTTGTCCTGGTGATTTACTGTTTCGTAATAAGCTTCACAAGGCGGAAATCCGATCGCAGGCAGATTGCTGGACATGTGGTGCATGTGTAAAGGCGTGTCCTGTTCAGGCTATAGACCTGAAATTACCATCTCAAATAATAAAAAGTAACACCTCAATGAGGGCACGATGCAAAAAACGATATACTATTTGGGAAATAGAAAATGGGAATGGTGTAAAGGAAAAGTTTGTAATTCCTGCAACTATTGAAAAAGGGAATGATGATAGAAAATATTAAACCATACGGTGGCAAGCTCGTAAACAGAATATTGGTAGGAGAAGAAAGGGATGAACTCAAGGAAAGGGCACAAAGCAATTGCATGAGGAAGTTAAGGATTAATTACAGGGAAATATCAGATCTGGAACTGATTGCTGTTGGTGCCATGAGCCCTCTAACTGGATTTATGTGCAAGGATGACTACGAAAATGTTATCGATGTAATGAGGTTGGCTAACGGTCTTCCATGGACTATTCCTGTAACTCTTTCAACTACTAAGGAAGAAGCGAAAGGGTTTAAGGAAGGCGAAGATATTGTTCTAATTGATTCAGTAGAAAATTCAATTGCTGTTTTGCATCTGGAGGAAAAGTTTCATCATGACAAAAATAAGGAAGCCCTTGAGGTTTATGGAACAAATACAAAGATGCATCCAGGCGTAGATTATGTTTACAAGATGGGAGATGTTATTTTAGGTGGAAGAATTAGCATAATCAATAGGCCGAAACACAAAAGCCTCTCTAAATACAGGCTAGATCCTGCTGAGACAAGGCGTTTGTTTTCTAAGAAGGGGTGGAGGAGGACAGTGGGGTTTCAAACCAGAAATCCCGTACACAGAGCGCATGAATATATACAGAAGTGTGCCTTAGAGATCGTAGACGGCATATTTTTACACCCCCTTGTAGGTGAAACCAAGGGAGATGATATTCCCGCTGATGTGCGCATAAAAAGCTATGAGGTGCTATTGGATAAGTATTACCCTAAAGACAGAGTAGCTTTTTCTGTGTTTCCTGCTGCCATGAGATATGCAGGACCCAGAGAAGCAGTTTTTCATGCTATAATTAGGAGAAATTATGGATGTACGCATTTTATCGTTGGAAGGGATCATGCTGGTGTGGGAAGTTATTATGGCAGTTTTGATGCACATTACATATTTGAAGAGTTTGATTCTTTAGAGATTGGTATTACACCATTATTTTTTGATTATACCTTTTATTGTAACCTTTGTCTTGGTATGGCATCGTATAAAACGTGTCCGCATGATTCTTCAAACCATGTTTCATTGAGCGGAACAGAGGTTCGGAATATGCTTAAAAAAGGCAAAGCGCCCCCACCTGTCTTTACCCGCCCTGAAGTGGCAAAAGTGCTTAGCGAGTATTTTAGGTGTGAACCCTATAAGTGATTTTGGTTAGTGTCTATATAACGCGATGTTATACCCGTGAGCTAATGTTCAATACTGATATTAAAAAATCTCTTTTATTAGTATTAGAAATTCCCAAATTGGTGTATCAAGCCGAGGGGGGATTTTGCCAGAATTAGTTATTATGTTTGAGGTTTTTGACTAGGGAGGGTTTTTTTGTAATAATAAATGATTTCGTTGATAATAAATCTTGATCGTCTCTGGCAACTACGGAAATAACGTTTGGCCCTTCCTCAAGTGGAATGTCACTGTCGAAGGATAGTTTAGATTCATCTGCCTCAGAATCCCCTTTATTAGATTTGTAAAACACCTTATCATTATTTACAAGAATATAGACGTATTTTACTTTTTTATCATCTCTAACTATGCCAGACAGGGATAAATGTTCCATACTAACTATTTCATAAGGCTTTTGCATATCGAATTCTATTAGAGGTGGAACATTTTGTAAGAAAAGATCTGGAGATTTTTGCGAATTGAATTCACCAAGATTATTGATTTCTACGTTATCAGAAGTTATCCAACCAAACCTTCCCTCAGGGAATTTGATACGAAACCATGTTTGTGTTTCTTTATCAGCAGCAAGAATTGCTCCTTTGCTTACATAGGTTATTATGGGAGTTGAAGTCGAATTGCCATTGTATATAGGTACATCGTTTTCTGTTACTTTTAAAATCTTTTTAGTTAATTGCATTATATTGGTAGTATTATTTTGATCTACATAGATTGTCATTTTATCAGATAGGCGAGTTCCAAAAGTAGTGTCTGCAATAGTGATATTAACGGTAAAATTGTTGGCTTCTAAAGTATCCCTTACTGAGAGCTTCAATTTAGCGGATTTTGATTCCCCCGGGAGTAATTTGCCCAATTCCATCTTGCCTCTTTTTATAAAAACTTCTTTATGACTCAAATCTCGCAGGGCGATAATATTCTTTTCTGATGCGCCTTGGCCAATGTTTTTAATGGAAAAAACCAAATAAACGACTTCCCCTTTTTGTATTATTCCGTCACCGTTTCCTTTTAACCCTTCACCTTCATCAATTATCTGATACGAATAAGCAAAAATAGGCTTAGGTAATGCCTCAATTGATATTATACCTTTTATATCTTCTGGGGCATAACCGTTTAGTTCAGTAAACTTAATGGAAAGTTCATCTTTCCTGCTTAGGGCGTTTTGAGGAATTTTAATTTTTTTGGTTGATGTTTTTGTAGTATTTTTTTCAATCTTGCCAAAAATAAACTCATGTTTGTCAAAGAGTGGATTTTTAGATTCAGTTATTCCGCTTAATTGGTATAAGGGGCCTTTATCATTGTTGGTAACATTGATTTCTATTGTTATTTCTTCATCTGCGTTGATGTTTCCAGTGGGTGGTGTTAAACGCAAGGAAGCAGTTGCTACTGATGGTGTGGTTGTTTTGCCAGTAGACCAATTGATTCCAAGGGAACTTAATGCTGATGAAATTTTTTCCTCTTCATTTTTTTTGAAACCTTCTATTATTAAGTTTTCTTGTTTTAAAATGTCTATTCTTCTATTTGATGTTGCGTTAAGAATAAATTTCTTGGCAAATTGGACGTGTGTATCTTTCTTCAGGTCTGGGAGTTTATAATAATCTTCATCTTCAATTTCTTTTTCTTTGTTGTTGTCAACGATTGAAAGATATTTGATTTTTTCATATGGTTGTTCAGTTTTTGAATTTTCTTCCAAATGTTTCTTTAAGTCCTTTTCTCTGGCGTAAATATCTTCGTTAAACATAATAATTTCATCTTTTGTAATATGTGTTTGGGCAAGCAAGATGTCAGGGGTTATACCTACTGATTGAATATCGGTAAAGTTTGGGGTTAGATACTTTCCTATTGTAAGTTTTAATGCTGCGCCGTTCATTAGGTCAATTAGTTGTTGTATAGAGCCCTTGCCGAAACTGAGATCGCCAATAAGGATAGAGCGATTATTATCTTTTAGTGCGCCGGCAACAATTTCCGCGCCGGATGCACTTCCGGCGTCAATAATTACTACTAATGGTGATTTATCAATATCTTTTGGCGAATTTGTAGCTTTTTGTAATTTTTCATGTTTACCCATTGGCCCAACGGTTATCACTATAACGCCTGATGAAAGAAATTTGTCTGCCACAGCAATTGCCTGATCTAGCAACCCCCCTGAATTATTCCGAAGGTCTAGAATAAACCCTTTTAATTTACCGCTTTTTGCCGTTAGTTGAGCAATGTGTTTTTCTAAGGTTTGAGATGTATCTTCTTGGAAATTCCTTATCTTTATGTATCCAACGTTATCCTCAATTAATTTTGAATCAACACTTGGTATAGCAATAATTTCTCTTACTAATGTGATTGTCTTACTTATCCTGGATTTGCCACTTTCTATTACTAAAATAACAGTAGTAGAAGGATCGCCTCTGAGCTTGCTTACAGCCTCCGGTAACGACATATTGACGGTTGAGTCTTCGTCAATTGCTACAATTTTATCTCCTGGTTTGAGACCTGCCCTATATGCGGGGGTTCCTTCAATGGGGGAAATAACGGTTAGTATTCCGTCCCTTAGGCCTACTACCATGCCAAGCCCACCAAATTTACCTGATGTTCCAATTTTAAATTCATTAAAATCTGCAGGAGGGAATATGATGGAATGTGGGTCTAGTTGCGAGAGCATCCCATTAATTGCAGCGTATTCAATATCCTCTGCTTTGATTTTATGGCTTTTATTTTCATTAATGAAATGTAAGGCATCATTCAGGGTATTGTATAATTCACTCAGGCGTCGTATGCGGGAGATATCGACTGCTTTTGAAAGTTTATCAACTGAAATCATTATTTCGTCTGATTCGTCGTCTATGTTGACACGTACCTCAGGAATTATTCTCTCTAGCCAGGTAAGTGATTCCTTTAACATTTCCTTGGGTTTTATTCTGTCCGGTTCAACATATAATCTATTCAGGTATGAGCATACCACACCAACCAAGCGGAATTTGTATGTTGCATTTGCTTGATTAACCTCTGCATTAAAATCTTTGTTAAATGAGTTACTATTTGATATAGCAACAAAGATAACTATTGAAAGTATAATTATTGGGAGTAATAAATTGCTGATACAGTTTCTCTTAAACATTATTTGAAATTTACCTCATTAAAAGATTTCCTGTAAATTACTAGTTTGTTTTCTATTGGTAATTTCAACCTATAATATAAACTTGACTATTTGTTAAGTCAAGGATAAGTTGGTTTGGGTACAAATTCAAAAATTTATTGACATAATAGCTCATAATGCTAAACTTGATTTTGGTTATTATGAGGGCGATTAGCTCAATTGGCTAGAGCGCTTGCCTTACAAGCAAGAGGTCATAGGTTCGAGTCCTATATCGCCCACCATTAATATAGAGATTGAAATTTATAGCCGTCTTTGGGTTATGATTTTGGTTTGAAAATAATTATTAGGTAAGAATGGGGCCGTAGCTCAATTGGTTAGAGTACCAGACTGTCGATCTGGAAGTTGCGGGTTCGAGTCCCGTCGGCCTCGCCATAGTTAAAAGTCTCAGAAATTCGATGGATTATTTTGTTTTCTTAAGAAGGGTTTGTTTTAAATCTGTTTTTATGTGCGTCAATAAACGATAGTTAGAACAAGGGCTATGTAATTTTGTTTTTTTTTAACATGCGTGTAAAATTGCTAATGCGCCCATAGCTCAATTGGATAGAGTAACGGTCTACGAAACCGGTGGTTGCCCGTTCAAATCGGGCTGGGCGCGCATTTAAGTAGTTTGAATTCAAACTGAAAAACTCATGACGGTCGAATTCCATTCACATGAATATTATATGCAACAAGCAATTTATGAGGCAGAAAACGCTTTCAAAAGAGATGAGATTCCTATTGGGACCGTCATTGTTCATGAAAATAATATTATTGCAAGAGCACATAACCAACGAGAGATGTTATTAGACCCAACGGCTCATGCTGAAATGATTGCAATAACGCAGGCATCTGCATACCTTCAAAATTGGAGATTAAGTAACACTACTATTTATATAACCTTGGAACCGTGTGCAATGTGTACTGGCGCATTGGTTCAGGCTAGGGTTAAAAATCTAGTGTATGGAACAAAGAATAAAAAATATGGGGCCTGCGAGTCTGTGATAAATTTAGTTAATGTTCCTCGCTTCAACCATAAGGTGAATGTTATATCCGGGATTTTAGAAGAAAAGTGTAGTGTACTCTTAAAGCAGTTTTTTTTGGAGAGATGCCGGAGTGGTTGAACGGGGCGGTCTCGAAAACCGTTGTCCATCTAGTATGGGCCGGGGGTTCGAATCCCTCTCTCTCCGTCACGATTTTGGAGAGGTGTCCGAGAGGCCGAAGGAGCACGCTTGGAAAGCGTGTAGGTGGGCAAAACCTGCCTCGCGGGTTCGAATCCCGCCCTCTCCGCCATGAGCTAGGAAAAAAGGAAATATTCCACAAAGATTGTGGAATATATTGTTTCTAAACAGCTTGGTCGTGCTAGATGGGGAGTTAGCGGTTCCCTGTACCTGAAAGCCGCTTTATGCAGGATCGATCGCTTTTTTGAGGTTTTTCTGCCCTTTGGCACTTTCTAAGTAAGTGGTGAAGAAGACTGGGTCTCATGCAATAAGACTACGTGAACCTGGTCAGGTGCGGAAGCAAGCAGCCATAAGCGTTTGTGCTTATGTGCCGTGAGGTTGCCTGGTTGGAGCTAACTGCGCAGGAAGTCTAGAGGAAAGAAAATCGAGAAGAAGTGCACGGCCATAGCTAATTGAATAATAAAAGTTATGTCTTATATAGTTCTATCAAGAAAATATCGTCCAAAATCCTTTGATGAAATTGTGGGGCAAGAACATATAGTTACGACATTGGCAAATGCACTCCAAACCAATCATGTTGCTCACGCATATTTATTTGTTGGCCCAAGGGGTGTTGGCAAGACGTCTATGGCTAGGATATTATCAAAATCTCTTAATTGTCAGAATGGCCCAACTGACGTGCCATGCAATAAATGTTCTATTTGTAAGAGTATTATGAACGGAAATGATATTGATGTACTTGAAATTGATGGGGCCTCGAACCGTGGCATAGATGAAATAAGAAGTATTAGACAAAATGTAGGATATGCCCCTGCCATTTCAAGATATAAAATTTACATTATAGATGAAGTACACATGTTAACCAGGGAGGCTTTCAATGCGATTCTAAAGACACTTGAAGAGCCACCAGACCATGTAAAATTCATTTTTGCCACTACCGCACCAAACCGCATCCCTGATACCGTACAATCACGCTGCCAGAGGTTTGATTTTAAAAATATATCTGTGTCTGATATAAGTAATAGACTTGCGCAGATTTGCAAAACAGAAAATATCTTGGTAGAAGAGGAGGTGCTTCAGGTCATTGCAAAATATGCCAGGGGCGGGTTGAGGGATTCCGAATCTATTTTAGACCAGCTCACTTCGTTTTGCCATGAGAAGATATCATTAAAGAATGTTTACGATATTCTCGGGGTTGTTAATGAGGAGAAAATTTCAAGTTTAATTGATAGCTTTATTGAAAAAAAGCCTGAATTAGCTTTGAAAATATTTCATGAAATTATAGCAAGCGGGAAAGATGTAGATGGCTTTGTTGATCAAATGTTGCTTTATATACGTGATTTGCTTCTAGTCTCAATCTGTAATAGCGACGAAGGATTGGTAGGAACGATATCAGGGGATATTAATTTGTTACAAAAGCAGGTTTCACAGCTTTCTTCTGATACATTGTTATACATGATTCAGTTGATTTCCGAAACTAAGAGTAAGACTAAAGATTTGTTTCAGCAGAGAATTTTACTTGAAGTGGTACTCATAAAATTAGCCACGATGGAAGATTTGAAATCTTTAGGTTCTATTTTGAATCAAATAGATGACATAAAAGGGTTGTTAGAAAGTAACGTAAAGGACATGGGAATAACATCATTCAATCGTGTTGATGGTATTGTAGAAACTAGAAAAACGGAGGTAAGAGAGAAAAATTATGAGGATTATGATAAAAAAGATGAAGATGTAAGGGTTAGCAATGATGCTGATCTTTTTAATACCTGGGATAAAATAATGACGGAGATTCAAACTAGGAAAAAGACTGTTTGGACGTTATTAAGGGACGCTAGTCTTTTAAGCTTTGATGATGAGGGGATAGTTTTGGAGTTTCCGGGGAATTACTTAATCCATAAAGAGAGACTTGAAAAACCAGATGAAAAGCGGATAATTGAAAAATGTATAGAAAAAGTAACAGGGAAAAAGATTAATGCTAGGTTGACAATATCCGAGAATGGTTGTAAAACTGGGGAAGATATAGGACGTGGAATATTACAAAAGGATAGGGACAAAAGAATAGAGAACGACGTAATAAATGAACCTATGGTAAGAAAAACTATAGAAATATTTGATGGCTCAATTGTTAATATAAGGAGAGCGGAAGGATGAAGGGGTTTGGGAATGTAGGCGATATGATGAAGCAGATGCAAAAACAGGCTGTTAAAATGCAGAAGAAAGCTGAAGAAGTACAGAATAGCCTCAAGGAACGTGTTATAGAAGCTAGTTCAGGTGGAGGGATGGTAACCGTACATATAAATGGAAAACAGGAAATTTTGTCAATAAAGATTGATCCGGAAGTTGTTAGTCCAGATGATGTGCAAATGTTAGAAGATCTTGTCCTGGCTGCGGTTTCCCAAGCATTGAAAAAGTCTCAAGAAATGTATCAGGAGGAGATGAATAAATTGACAGGTGGTATGAATATTCCCGGGTTATCAAATTTGCTTTAGTAGGATGGAAAAATGAAGTGTTATCCGCAATCTATGCTAAGACTTATGAAAGAATTGGGAAAAATGCCTGGCATAGGACAAAAAAGTGCTGAAAGATTGGCACATTATATTCTTGGATTGTCGTATGACGATGCAATACAATTGGCTGTAGCAGTACGGGATGTGAAGAAGAATGTCAATTATTGTTCTATCTGCTGTAATATTGGGGAGACACCCTGTTGTAATATCTGTAGCGATCCAAATCGTGACCATAAAAAGGTTTGTGTAGTAGAACAACCTACAGATCTCTTCACAATTGAGAAAACAGGATTTTATGATGGGGTTTATCACGTTTTGTTTGGCCATATAAATCCTTTAGAAAATGTTAATCCTGACGATATTAATATAGATAAGCTAATAAAAAGAGTCGAAAGCGGTAATATACAGGAAGTAATTGTTGCAACCAATCCCAATCTAGAAGGAGATGTTACTGCTTTGTGTATTTTTGAACGTTTAAACCCTTTAAACGTTAAAGTTACCCAACTGGCAAGGGGCATGTCATCGGGGAGTTATTTAGAATACGCAAGTTCTGCGGTTATTGCAGATGCAATTAACGGTAGAAAATTAATGCAAAAAAACCGAAGTGCTTTTTAAGAAATAATATTATGAAAGTAGAAACAATATTATCTCCACAGCTTAGACAGCAAATGAAGTTAGCGCCTCAGGTAATTCAATCTATCGAGATACTTCAGCTTCCAATAATGGCTTTGGTACAACATGTACAACAAGAGTTGATAAATAATCCTGTTTTAGAAGAAGTAATTGGGGTTGAAAATGAGGGGCAAAAAACAACACAAGATGAGGTGGTTACAGACAGCGGAAACGAAGAAAGGCGGGAGGAGGAGGAATTTAGAAAGCTTGGAGAGATGGCAGATGAATGGGGAGATTATTTCTCACAAACAAGTAGAAGGCGGAATAACGCTATAGATGAACGAGATCAGAAGCAAGAGGCCTTAGAAAACACAGCCACGAAACCAATGTCACTTCAAGATTATCTTCTTGGCCAACTATCTCTTATGGAATTAGATAATTTACTATTGGAAGTGTGCGAAAATATAATTTATAGTATTAATGATTGCGGTTATCTGTCGTGCCCTTTAGAAGAAATTATAGAATCAGTGGAAAAGTCCATAAGCATGGAGCAAGCAAGGGAAGCCTTGAAAATTGTGCAAAGTATGGAACCTCTCGGTGTTGGAGCAGAAAACTTGAAAGAATGCTTGTTGTTACAATTAGACCAGCGAGACAACAATTATTATATTGCTAAAGAGTTGATTTCAAATCACCTGGAAGACGTCGAAATGAAAAAATATAAGCTTATAGCAAAAAAAACAGGATGCAATTTAGAAATAATTAAAAAGGTAATAGATTTTATAAAAACGCTAAACCCTAAGCCTGGTTTTATTTTTAGTAGTGAACAAGTCCCTTATGTAGTACCAGAAGTTAGAGTAGATTGTATAGACGGGGAATATGAAGTTACACTTGTGGGAGATAACAATGTGCCACGAATTTATATAAGCCCATTTTACAAAGATATGTTGATTGGGAGAGGTTCTGATTTACAAACAAAGCGTTATATTCGGAAGAAAATAGAATCTGCAAGATGGCTTATAGATGCTATCGAGCAAAGAAAAAACACGCTAATGAAGGTGGCAGTTAAGATAGTGGAATTACAGAAAGCATTTCTGGATGAGGGAATACTGCATCTTCGTACATTAAAAATGCAAGAAGTTGCGGATGCTATAGGGATACATGTATCAACGGTTAGTCGTGCTATTGCTCATAAATATGCACAAACGCCACGGGGTATTTTTGGGATGAAGTTTTTCTTTACTGGGGGATTTAAGAATACCGACGGCACCATGGAATCATGGGAGGCGATGAGGCAAAAACTAGGTAAAATCGTATCAAATGAGGACAAAAAGAACCCTTTGAGCGATGAGGAAATTGCTGCAAGATTAGGAGAAATGGGTGTTGAGATAGCGCGAAGAACCGTGACTAAGTATAGAAGAAATATGAGGATACCTTCGTCGAGAAAGAGAAGGGAAAGGTAAGCCTCTTTATAGTTACAATGCTCTGAGAAAATATGAAGACGTTTGGACTCATAAAATCTATTTATTTCAGGAAGTTATATGTTTAAAAAAAGCCATAATGTTATGCATAATTGTGAGTTGAAAGCGGACATGTAATTATTACATGAGGAGTTTGATTCTTTTTGGGCACAAAGAAGCCTTCTATGCTCAACGAGAGATGAAAAACATTATGTAAAATATGCAACTACTTTAGAATAAAAATTACCTTCCCACAATTTTCAGAAAATCACTTCACAAATCATTTCAAAAAAAATAAATTATAGATCAAACTAGGTAACACGTAAATACAGTTTTTGGAAGTATAGGTCTACTTCCTTTGGAGCCATATAATGGGTCGTAGTTTTGATGTAATAATAAAAAATGGTACAGTTATTGATGGAACTGGCAGTGTTAAGAGAGCCGTTGATATTGGGATTCAAGGTGATAGAATTGTTTATGTGGGTAATATTAATACTCCCATGGATAGTAATGTTGTTGATGCCTCGGGATATATTGTTGCGCCAGGGTTTATTGATATCCATTCACATAGTGATTTTTATTGGTTAATTAGTCCAAAAAGTGAAAGTAAAATTTATGACGGAGTTACTACAGAAATTTGCGGGAATTGTGGTACATCTGCTTTCCCTTTGATGGGGCAATTATTAGAAAATAAGAAACAGGGGCTTAAAAAGTTTGGGTTGGACGTAAATTGGCAAATTGCTAGGGATTTTTTTAAAAGGGTTAAAGAGGTACCAAGTTCCATAAACAGAGGATTTCTTGTTGGCCACGGAAATATCAGAGCCTGTGTGATGGGGTATGAAGATCGCGAGCCAAACAAAAACGAATTTGTCAATATGGAAAAAGAATTACGAGATGCAATGGAATCAGGTGTATTTGGTATGTCAAGTGGGCTAATATATCCACCGGGTTGTTATGCCAAGACCTCTGAACTAGTTGAATTATGTAAAACAATAAAGGAATATAATGGTATATATGCGACACATATTAGAGATGAAGGTGACAGAATAGAAACGGCGATAACTGAAGCCATAAATATTTCTAAGATGAGTGGTGTAAATACTCAAATATCTCACATCAAGACGTGGGGAGAAAGAAATTGGAGAAAGATAGATATTGTAAAGAAATTATTTGACGATGCCAGGAATATGGGCATAGAGGTCTCATGCGATAGATATCCTTATATCGCGGCGTCAACAGACTTAGACGTAATATTGCCTAATTGGGTATATGAGGGGGGATTAATTGAGGAGAAAAAAAGACTGAGGGATACATCTTACAGGGAACTTATTGTTAAAGACATGAAGTGCGAAAGTAGAGATCAAAGATTCTGGGAAAACATAATGATTTCATCCGTGCACAATGAAGAAAGAAAAAATTATGAAGGAAAGACGATAGCAGAAATTACAAAAACATTAAAGATATCCCCTTTGGAGTTTATTTTCGATCTTTTATTTGAAGAAGATTGTAAGGTAAGTGTTTTATTCTTTAATATGTCGGAGGAAAATCTATGCAATATTTTAGGTTGGGATTTCGTAATGATAGGTTCTGATAGCGCGCTTCGTTCTATAGATGGTGCATTAAGCTTCGGGAAGCCACATCCAAGGTGTTATGGCACATTTTCAAGGGTGATAAGTAAGTATGTTAATGAAAAACAACTTTTTTCAATCGAGGAAGCCATTTATAAGATGACGGGTTTGCCTGCCAAAAAACTGGCGCTTAAAAAAAGAGGAGCTTTAAAGGAAGGGTTTTTCGCTGATGTAACAATTTTTGACGAAAAGAAAATTACAGAAAGGGCAACGTTTACAGACCCTCATAACTACTCCGAAGGCATTAAATATGTATTGGTAAACGGAAAACTAACTCTTAAAGATGGTAGGCATACAGGCGCTGTTAATGGAAGGATCCTTAAAAGGTAGGCAACAACAGGTGAAGTTGTTAATGTATATGTACTGTGTCAAGACAAAATTAATAAAAGCCCAATTAGCTTCGATGAGGTCACTAGATTACGGGAGTTATTTTATGAATGTATTTTAATCTGTTTTTTCATATTCCTTAGCCAGTTCCACTAAAAGTTTTTGGCTCTTCTTATTTTTTGGATTCATTGACAGGATAAAGTAAAGTCTGCGAGTAATATCCTCTTTTCTAGAACTATTAGGGCTTGAAAGATACTGAAAATACTGCATTAGAGCCAGATTCACATGGGGTTCCTCTTGAAATGGGTTGAACGAAAGTGATTGCTTGAAGGCGCCCTCGGTTTTTATATTGTTTGACATATCTTGATAAACTGAACCCAAGTTATTCCATGTTTTTGCGTTATTCGGGTCTAATTCCAATGCACGTTTATAGTAACCGATGACCTTTGTGTAATCACCAAGCTGGGCGTGGAGATTCCCAGATTATAGAGTGTCTTTACGTTATAAGAATCTCTTTCCAAGACGGCTTCATATTCCTCTATAGCCTCATCAAACATGTCATGGAGGTCATAGAGAACGGCTAGGCAGAAATGGGGAGAAACGGCACCAGGACAACTTTCAATCACTCTTTTGTACTGTTCAACTGCCCCGAATAGTTACCTTCCAACTCTAGAACATGCGCAATATTAATCAATGCTTCTATGTTACCCGTATTCAGTTCTAGTGCCCGCTTATACATCAGTTTTGCACTTCTGAATCTGTCTATTCTTTCATATACATAGCCGATGTTATTGAGGGCTTCAGGATTGTTCGGTTCTAACTCGACCACTTTTTGAAAATGCTTCAGGGCATTATCGTAATCTTCTCTGGCAAGATAAAAAAACCTAGATTTACATAAGCATCTGTAAATGTGTCGTCATGTTTTATACTTTTTTTATAGGCTTCTATTGCTGCATCTGAATCCGATTCAAGTCGGTCGTATTAGCATCCTTTCGTGAACCATTTCTTGCTAAATTTTTTCTATCCATAGGGGTTCACTCTCTCAAGGGTTGGTAAAATAAGAGGTAAAAAAACAAAATTCAAACAACACTGTGTTTTTGCTCAATCCTATTCAGAATGAAATCCCTAATTTTGTCCCATATATAAACAGGATCTGCAGCAGGGGCTTCGGTTAATTGGGGATTTTCCTTAAGAGTTTGGGCTGCCATAGCTCCAGCCAGTTTTACACGGTTTTCCTGTGTAGAAGTTTGAGCTTGTTGATTAAGATGAGAAGGAAAATTTATTCTGACTGAATATTCCCCGATTTTTACTTCTGCTGAATCTTCTTCCATGGTAAAAGTGCTTGTTTCAGATGGGATTGATAATTCTTTAAAAACCGACTTTTCTATAATTGGCTCGTTTGTTACTTCCGTGTTATTTTCAAGAATTTCTTCCTTCTCGGATTCCCCACCTTTAAATGTCGTTGACAATTCTGATGGGTTCCAATTTTCTGTAATAGATTCAATTTCTTTTGTTACATGTTCCATTTCTTTAATCGATTCATGAAGGATTTCCTTTTTGAGTCTTTTCCTGGGTCTTCTCTTTTGGATAGCAGGCCTGGTCATTTTCTGGAAACGTTCTCCGACATGATTAACCACTCCTTTATTGATTTCAGCGAGTTCATTTGTTTCTCCTGCTTTTAAAGATAACTTGCATATCTTATTAATAAGGCGGGGTATTCCATGCTCTGAGTACTTCCATATAGAGTTAAAAACATCATCCGTAAAGATCTTCCTCGTTCCTCCCGCAAGTCTCAGTCGTGTTTCTACGTAGGCCTTTACCAAATCCTCGGTTTGTATTTTATCAATCCTGTTATACATTCCGATTCGCTGGAACAGGTTGGCCCGCTTTGGATGTTCCAATCGCCTAGCCAGTTCCATCTGACCAACAAGAACTATGGTAAAAAGATTTCTCTGATCATCCTGCATATTGGTGAGCAGTCTCAGACTTTCGAGGTTAGCGGGAGCGATAGCGTTTGACTCATCAATAAAAATGAGGACCTTCTTCCCTTCATCTAAAGTTTCAAATAAAAGTTTATTGAAGATTTCTAAAAGGTCTACTTTTCTCTTTTCTTCACATTGCCTTCCCTTTATCTGGCCGATGATTTCTCTTAAAATCTGAACAAATGTAGTGCTCGGATTTGTAATCAGGGCGATCTTATATTTCTCCTGATCCAGGGAATCAATGATAATCCGAATGGACATGGTCTTACCCAGACCTACATCACCTACAATTATTGCAATACATTCTTTTCCTTCCTCTATGGCAAACAGGGTTTCTGCTATGGCATTCTCCATGGAAGCATGACATTCTGCATACATGGTCGGATCTGGCACATTATCAAAGGGCGGGGTTTTAAGACCCCAATATTCGTAATACATTAGACTTGCCTCCATTGAATCATGGACTTATACTTTAGAATTTTTAAATTCTTCGTTTTTAGTGAGATAATCAAGAATATCCTCCAACGAGAAACGTCTTAGTCTGTCTAGTTTATAACTTTTAATCTTTTCCTCCTTCACAAGTTTCTTAAGAAAACTTGTGCTAATTTGCAGTATTTGACATACATGTTTTGTCTTAAGTAATTTTGGCGTATCCTCTTTTTTAAAATTGAACTCAAAAACAATTTGCCCATTTTCGCGTTATTGCATGTCTAAAGAAAGATTATTTGATGTTCTATCCAAAGACTGGATATGGACGGTTGATCGAACAGACTCGCACTGCTCAGGCGTCAAATTAAAGGAAAGGACATGACTTTTGTCTTCGTCTAATTCTTCAAATGTGTAGTCTTTCTTTCTTTGTATATCGAGATAATTCGTCAATGCATAAGTTGCCTCTCTTTCCAAATCATGTGTGCTTTTATTTCTCCGTTTTACAATACAAATCTTTTCCATAATTCTCCTGATGCGTAGGTTCTAATGATATACAGGCGATGAATGAACCTATTCATTTTTTAAGACATGGGGGTTTGTAATAAATATGTTTTTTGTGGTTTCATTAATCAGTTAGTGTAAACCAATAACGAATAAATTTTATCGCTATTTATCTTGTAAGTGTGGTAATCACAAAAAAAGTGCCAAAAAGTTGATGATGTATAAAAAACAATGAGTCACGGTATGCTGGGTTACCATTTTATTAACGTAATATTTATAACTTAGTGCCACTAATGGATTTTACCATCCGAAACTTTCGATGTGCTTTGAGTTTTTTGTCCAAAAGAATAGGGAGGTGAGTAGCCAATAAAGGCATAAATCCTTGTTATAATTTGATATTAATTCTTTCATAATGAAACACTGGTGATTTTCGATGTCAAAAACCAATACAACCGAAAATTTTGTTTGTTCATAATAGTTCAATTGAATTTTCTTTTTTTATCATTGTTAGTTAGGAAGTTTCTGGTTTGAGTTTTCATTGATGAGCGTTTTTTCTTCCTGAGAAAGTAAAAAGGTAAGGACAATATTATTCCTGCAAAAGTCATAATAATCACAATTAGTTTTACCTGAAACAGAAGCCAGAAGCAGGTTAAAAGACCTAGGCAGGGTATTATATATCTTCCTGGGATGGTATAACTTCTTGGAGCATTAGGTCGTTTACGTCTCAAAACAATCACGGCCAGGCATGTTGGTATGTATTGTAAAAGGCTTACTAGCACACTTGCTATTACTAGATGTTTGAATGTTCCGGTAAGGGATAATACTAAAGTCAGAAAGGCATTTACGCTTATTGCTATATAAGGAGTGTGAAATTTTGGGTGGATTTTTGAAAACATTTTCGGTAAGAATCCGTCAATCGATAGAGCGTAAAGGTTTCTTGGTCCTGTTAAGGCAATACCCGAATTTACACCAGCTATGGCAAGAAGAGCACCAATAGCAATCAATATACCACCCGTTGAGCCTAGAAAACTTGAAGCGGCGTCTGCCAGTGGTTTTTCTGATTGTGCCAATCCAGGGAATGTACCAGTTGCTACTGTTTGCACTAATGTATAAATTAAAGTAACTCCTAATATTATAAGGAAAAAGGCTATGGGTATGTCTTTTCTGGGTTTCTTCATTTCACCCGCTGGTACAGACATGTGTTCAAACCCCGTGTAGGCAAATAAGGCAATAACGATTGCTTCTCCTATATTTTGAACATCAAGGGTAAATATTGGGCCTAAAGAGGATGCTTTAATATGAAAGAGGCCCCAAGTTACAAAAATGAAAATAGGTATTAACTTGCTTATTGTGAAAAAGTTTATGGTTCTTGCCCCAATCTTTACTCCAAAAAAGTTGAGAATACTTAATCCTAATATAAGGACAACGATTATGATTTCTGCAAGCCAGCCTTCTGAGAGAGAAGGAGAGAAATAACGTAGATAGAGTAGGAGTCCATTTGCCATAGTTGCCCAACCGATTATGGCAGAAAGCCAAATCATCCAGCCTACCATAAATCCTATCAATGGGCCGAATGCGTCTCTTGCATAAAGATAAGCGCCGCCAGTTTGTTGATAAATTCCTCCCATTTCTGCAAAACAAAGAGCTATCGCAAGACATAACAAGCCGCAAAAAAGATATATTAGAATAGCGCCCGGTCCCACAAGTGCGGCGATTTGGCCTGGCAATAGGAATATTCCTACCCCAACAGTTCCGTTGATTCCTAGGCAGACAACATCAAATAGAGTCATAGAACGTGAGAGTTTTTGCACTTGATAATCCTTCTTTCTGAATGACAGTGTATTTAAGAAAAAAATATTTATCCAAATGTGCTTTTAATTTGACGCAATTTATAGTAACTATATATAATTATTTCGTTCGTTGTTCTTGAGTGTTGTTTATTATTATTCTAGTCTGTTGTATTAGTGAAATACGGTTTCCCTGAAAAGAATTTATATAATATAGTAGGTTTATTCAAGGCAAATGTCGATTGAGAATCTTGTTCAGTTAAAAAGGAAAAAGAGCCGAAATATTATTGGTTTAATGTCTGGCACATCGTATGATGGCATTGATGCGTGTTTGGCCAAAATTACTGGAAACGGATTATCAACTAAGATTGAAATTATAGGTTTTGAAACTTATCCTTACGATAATGAGGTAAGAAAGTTAATTTTTGATGCCTCTCAAAAACTCACGGGCACTGTTGATAAGATTTGTCAATTAAATTTTATATTAGGGAAGCTTTTTGCTAATGCCGTTAAGCTAATTGTCAGGAAATTGGCAGTTCCTATTTCAGAAATTGATATTATCGGTTCTCACGGTCAAACAATTTATCATATTTCCTCATCAAAGGAGAATATGGATAAGTGTGTGAGGTCAACTTTACAAATAGGTGAGCCTTCTGTAATAGCACAGGAAACGGGTGTAACTACTGTTGCCGATTTTAGGACAAGGGATATTGCTGCAGGTGGTGATGGGGCTCCTTTGGTGCCTTTTACGGATTTTATTTTGTTTGGAAAAGATAGAATTTGCCGAGCAATACAAAATATTGGCGGGATAGCGAATGTTACATTTATACCCGATGATTGCGATGTCAAAAAAGTAATTGCATTTGATACTGGGCCTGGCAATATGATTATTGACCGGTTTACTGAGATCATAACGAATGGGAAATCTAAGTTTGATAGAAATGGCGAACTAGCTTCGAAAGGTAAGTTGAATCAAGCTTTATTGGGAAAATTGTGTTCACATCCATACTTCTCAAAATATCCACCAAAATCAACAGGAAGAGAGGATTTTGGTATTCAATTTTCAGATAATTTGTATATGGAAACGAAGCAAAAAGATATTGAGGATTTGGAGGCTCTTGCTACAGTTACTGCCTTTACCGCTTGGTCGATAGCAGATAGTTACAAAAAGTTTATTTTACCGTTTTATGATATATCAGAGTTAATTTTGAGCGGTGGCGGTGTGCATAACGCTACCTTGCTGCAATTCCTAAAGAACTATCTAAAAGACATAAAGATAAGAAAGGTTGACGAATTTGGGATTCCCTCAGAGGCGAAGGAGGCTTTATCATTTGCCATTCTTGCTAATGAAACAGTATGTGGTAATCATGGGAATATACCATCTGCAACCGGTGCTAAAAAAAGCGTTATTCTTGGGAAGATAATTCCTGGGAAGTAGAGCGTATCTGTCATATCTGTGGGCAAATAAAAGAGTTACTAATTAAAATGGTTGGCAATATACTCTTATTGCGATTATAACCCGCAAGGGAAATTGCAATGGCACAATAAGATCCAGTAAATAGAGAAACATATAATTAATTGAGAGAGTTTATGAATCTGATTTGTCCTAATAAGAAACTACCTTCAGCGCTATAGGCTTACAAACCAAAAAAGTTAATTCTAGGATTAGTATACCAGATTTATCCCCATCGCAATATTTAATCAAACCAAGCTTGACGCTATGTAAATTCTATGAAGTTATACCTGCAATTTGTATCGTAATTAAGAACCATAAATAATGGAAGCCTTGCTGGATAAGAAAATCAAATACATACATGAGATTTTCAAGGAGGACTTTCTGATAAAGACGTAGAAGAACTTATGAGGGCCTATCCCGATATTAATTGGGAAGATACATTTATAAGAGAAAAATGGTTAGAAAAAGAAAAGAGGAACGAAGTAGCCGGGCTGCTGAAAGAAAACCGTTTTAATAGGTTAGTGATCTGTGTAGCTTCTACTATTGCGGTATTAATCAAAGTGTTATCGTTTGGGTCGTTATTCCCGTACAAAGGAGGTATAAGGCAAAAAACTTGAGCTAACCAGTTACGTTGGACACCTTGGATAGTCTGGAGACTCTCTGGATACATCGCTTGAGGTTTAAATCAGTTTCTTCTAGGCGAAATACGAGGGACTCAAGTATTTTTCTCATAAATTTTTTGTCGTTTAAGAAGTTTGATTCAAACGCTTCCTTGTCCATAGTGCAAAGCTTACAATCCGTAAAAGCCATTGCAGAAGCAATACGTTTATTCCCAGTTATTAAGCCCATTTCTCCAAAGAAATCACCTGAATTAAGAATTGCTAATGTTGTCTCTGCATCCCCAACTTTTTTTAATATCCTGACCCTTCCTGAATCGATAAAATACATTTCCTTACCACCTTCATCATGCTCTTTAAATATAACCTCTCCTTTTCTGAAGTGTAATTTCTTCTCCGTAAAAAACAAACCTTTTAAACTCATCTTTTAAAACTTATCCTATACGCGATTTTACGAATACACAGATTTTCAGTTTTAAGCGTCCTGATAGTTTTGTTTTCAAATTCAGGTGAAAGCAAATTTTTAGGTAACACCATCTGAATTAGGCGGTAATTCTATTAATTTTACAGAAACGTGTCAATAATATATTTTTTTATTCGGACTATTTAATTATTTGCACCGACGCAGGCAGGGCGAATAATTAATGTCGTTATTCGTAAAGATAATGCCTTGGAAGAGAACCCCCAAAAGGGATTAACCAAAATTATTAGCATTAAAAAAAAAGCCGAGACATTCCCTTACTCAGTTCAAAAACTATAATCAATACCAAACAAGACCTTAAAATCTATATCCTGATGAGATCTGCCAAGGTTTTGAATAAATGGAATTTGAACTGATAATGAAGAACTGAGGTTGTGCGTTAACTGGCTTGATAACCCGGGTGCAAAGGATATCGTTGTACCCCCAGAATCACTTATCCTTTTTCTGAATTGATCATCCTTAACTGCACTCTGAAATAACACCAGCCAGCACATTTAGCCCTGGGGAGCGCCCGTGTTCCTTAACTTTGTAGGTATCCTGTATACTCGCTGTAGAACATCTCCAAATTCATAATCTTGACTACCATTACCTGTAAGCTGATATAGGATGCTTCCGTTAATTGTAAAATGTCCAAGTTCTTATTTATTGCTATGCAAAAGAGTAAATCTGTTGACCCTGTTCCTGGTTGGTCTTCTGGCTCAAATCTGTTTCCTACCTTGTCACGTTCATCTGTCTGGCCTGTGGGTGTCTTTATATCAAGGATAGCGGCAGCTCCAAATAGTTTGTTATAAAAACGATATTTACCAAATACCGTTACGTCCCCAATATCTGTAGATTTTTCACCCTGGCCAATTAATACTTCTGTCTCTATCTGTCTCGTTCGTCTTGCTAGTCAGTCTATCTATATGGCGTGTCAGCCATTTTACCAGACCGGTGCGCACTAACCCTGCACTCAATACAACATGGCAGTTATAGTTGCCGTTGCAGAGTTTGCAAAACCGTATAGTGCTTGACTAGTATAGATTAAACCTGCACAATCAAAACAACCAGTACGCACAGAGCTATCAAGTCAACTCGAAGCTTTCCGGTAATAAAAAGGACAATTGCAGCAACAAATACTGCAAGAACCATTATGGCGTTTATATCAAGCATCTTAATTAAATTTACAGAATTCCGTAATGTTGAAAATACCTTGACAGATATTTGCGCTGATGCTAACGTACATAACATCTTTTATACAGAATAGGTTAACTTCTAAATACCGTATTACTTCCTTTTTTGCTGTTACAATTATACCCCGCATGACAATTTCGGCAAAAGAATTTACATTTCTTGATTCATAATGAGATTTAATAAAATGAATGTTAGAAAATTAGTATCTATCATTATTATTTTGGTTTCCATATCTTTCGGTTTAACCACGGATGACCTTTGTAGTCAACCTACTGAGATTAAGGATCTAACGTTAAAACGAACAGAGCTCCTAGAAAATATAAAGAAGACCCTTGTAAATCACAGGCAAGATATAACTAACCTAGAATCAAGCGTAAGGGGTATTAAAGAAGAATTAAGAACATTAAATGCAACAAGGGAGAAATTAATTGAAGATAAGGTTGAGAGCGCAGTCTTAGAATCAGTTGCAAAACAAAAGGGTGTCATCGAAGATAGGATTAATACATTAAATGAAAACGTAAGAGTCAGAACGGAAATGACAAAAGTTGCCAGCGCTTTGAGAAAAGCACTCGAAGTTACGTCGACTCTAACTGATAAGAAAAACAAGATAAGTGATGAAGCCGCCTTGCTACCTGTGTCCCAATTTGAAAGTATTCAAAAAGAAGCAGAACTTCTTAAGGCAAGTCTGGAAGCAATACTGGTATCTGTTAAAGAAAAGGAAACATATCTTTCAACATCAAAAACATCTCTTGAGGTCACAAAATTAAAGCTCGAAGATGAAAAAAAGAAACTCAAGGACAAAATAAAAGCGCTTACAAGCCAGAAACCATCAACACCAGAAGGACCCTACCGAATTGAGAATATGAAACGTAGTCTGGAAAATGAGATTAAGTTACAGGATGATAAAATTAATTTGTTATTGGCACAAACCGAACTGGCAAGGCTTAATCTACATTCTGTCCAGACTAAAAAATTGAATACGCAGCTAGAGATAGATATTAAAACTGGAATTGCCAGCATCTTATCACAAAAATTTAAAGAAGAGGAAGTTCAAAGAAAGGAAAAAGAAGCGGAAGAAGCCAGAAGGGTTGAAGAAGAAAGAAAAAGGATTGCAGAAGAGGAAAAGGCAAAGGCTGAATTGGAAAAGAAAAAAGCATTAAAGAAAGAAGAGATTGCCGTACAGAAACAATTAGAGGAGACATCTCCTGAAAAGAGAAGGGTTTTGGAAATTGAGGCAGACGTACATAAACAACAGGTGCTTATTGCGACAATAAAGGATGATTTAATTACTACAGGTACTGTAAGGCAAAAAGACCGTGCGGAATTTATTAAGACACAAAAAAATATTGAAAAATTGCTTGGTGGGGAGAATACTCCTGGTGAAATTGCTGAGGAATTGGAGATAGTTAAAGTCGAGTCAAAGAATATACAGGACAAGATAAATACCATTCAAAGCCTGTTAACTGCGGCAGAAAAACAAAAATCCATTATAGTAGAAAGTTTAAAGAATTCACGCGCCGATCTATTGCCCACCATACTTGGAGAAAAATCAAGAATAGAGGCGGAAGCGGCAGACTTCTCAGATAAGGCATTGGGCGAACGGTTAATAAAACTTGCAAATTTGCGTGTTAAACATATAGAAGAACAAAACTCACTTATAGAGACAAAGGTTGAAAGACTGAATGAAAGGCTTGAAATAAATAATGTCTTATTGGAGAAATTAATAGAAACCCAAAAAACCCTTTCACAAATAAGAGCCGCAAATGTTTGGGCAAGGCGTGAGAGTAAGATTTCAACAAAGACAGCAATAGAGGCCTTTTCGGATTTAAAAGTTTTTAAAACTATACCCATTGATTTATATAGAAATTCAAGCCAAAGTTTAAAAAAACTGAGCATCTTCCTTTCTAATAGTAAAAACATACCAACATTTACTGTAAAACTATGTATCATAATAGCCATAATATTGTTGGCTTATCTTGCCAGACGTTACCTTAACGGATTGGCGAGGCAGGGGATACAAAGGTTTGCTGCGACATCTCCACAGACATTTTACACATTTAAGCTTATACCAGGCCTGCTTCGTATAATGCAAAATACGTTAGCAATGTTCTTTCTGTTCGTAATATCCTTGACAATATCGCTTACTCTACCCTCCAACGCACCAGTTATCCTATCTACTATTTATGGATTTGCGATACTCTCGGTTTACAAACTTTTAAAAAGCTTTGTTGTTGAAATCTTAAGTCCGTATACGGGGATGAGACGATGGGTTCCAATTACTTACTCTTCCGCAAGACATATCTTTAAAGGTTTAAACTTAATTCTACTCTTTTCAGCAATAACAATAACGTTAATTTGTGTCTTAAACACTTACGAATATAAGAAGGACGTTATTGAGCTGTTATGGTTTATTTACAGGATAGTTACACTATTTTTGATAGTTTGGATAACTGCCAGGGAGAGATCTGTTCTGCTAAACTTGTTACCATATTCTGAGAGCGCTCTTGGTAAGTTTGTTAATAAGATTATTAATCTTCTTTATCCAATACTTATAGCATTCATTATCTTACTTTTTGCCATACGAAGTCTTGGATACGTCTTATTGACCTATACCCTTATAGCGACCCTCATCAAAAGCATGGTTATTGCCGTCATCGCTTACCTTGTATATCGATATCTATTAGGGCGATTGTTGAACTCGCAAGAACATAGATTAAGCCAGAGAAAACCGATCGAAATTGAAGAATTCGAATCAGAAAAAAGGGCCATAAATTTCAGGTTCAGGGTTTATAAAAATTTGCTGGACTATGGGATTTTGATTATCACTGTAATTGTAATTCTTGGAATATGGAACGATACGTTTAAAGATGTTGTGAGTTCACCCGCTGCTCCAAAGTTATTTCGGGATATTTATGAAGAGATTTTGTATGTGCTTGCTTCAATAAAGAACGGCTTGACATACAAGTTCGTACTTGCTGAAGGAAGATATACAACACCTTTTAAGATGCTATTTGGCGTATTAGTCTTGATAGTAGCCTTTATATGTGCAAGATATTTAAGAAATATCCTACAAACAAGGGTTTATGAAAAAGCTCAGCTGGAAAAGGGCGCCCGTCATGCAATTTCATCTGGTATAACTTATTTCATAATAGGTATTGCGGCAATAATAGGGCTTAATATTGCAGGAATTCCCTTAAGGAGCCTTGCCATTTTTGCTGGTGCGTTTGGTATTGGCTTAGGCTTTGGAATGCAGAATATAATCAGTAATCTCGTAAGCGGAATTATAATCTTCTTTGAGAAACCTATAAGGATTGGTGACGTAATAACCCTTGATAAGGATATTGCGGGTAAGGTTGAAAAGATTAGTATTAGAAGTACTGTGGTAAGTACGTTTGATAGGAAAACGGTGGTGGTGCCAAACTCAAAGTTTCTGGAGAGTAACGTGGTGAATTGGATGCATGGAGGTGATATGTTACTAAGGTCTAAAATAGAGGTAGGTGTTGCGTATGGATCCAATACAGAACTTGTCAGAGAATGTTTACTCAAGGTAATGGATTCGCATCCGGATGTGGAGAAAGAACCTGAACCGGTAGTGCGCTTTGCCGAGTTTGGGAATAGCTCGTTAAATTTCGAGATATACTTCTGGGCTCACATATTCAAAAGATGGATGGCGATTAGTGATTTAAATTTTGCAATAGACAAGATATTCAGGGAAAATAACATCGAAATACCTTTCCCACAGAGAGATCTGCATATTCGTTCTGAAAAATCCATAGATGCCAAGGTTGAGACATTTATTGATAAGGATAGTGATGTTGATTTGGAAAATCCTAAAATAGACGAGTGAGTTTATGAAAGATGATTACTACATTGGAACATCGGGCTGGAGTTATGACCACTGGGGTAAGGTTTTTTACCCTCAAGGAATGAGTAAAGAGGAAAGGTTACGCTATTATACAAGATTTTTCAATACGGTTGAGATAAATAACACCTTCTATCATTTACCTACTATTAAGGCTTTTGAAGGTTGGAGGGAGTCAAACTCGAAAGGTTTCATCTTCTCTTTAAAGGCAAGCCGTTTTATCACACACATGAAGAAGTTAAAAGAACCCAAAGAGTCCTTAGGCTTATTCCTTAAAAGGGCAAAGATTCTAAAAGACAAGCTTGGCCCTATACTTTTTCAATTACCTCCTCACTGGAAATGTAATGTAGATAGGTTAATGTGTTTTTTATCTGTCCTTCCTCCAAGCTTAATGCACGTCTTTGAGTTCAGGGATGAGAGCTGGTTTAATAATAATGTCTATGCCCTCCTTGAAGAGAAAAATGCCAGTCTCTGCATCTATCACATGCCGGGTTTTCTTTCACCTATTAAAATAACGGCAGATTTTGTATACATGCGTTTCCATGGAACAGAATCTTTGTATGGAGGAAAATATTCTAAATCAGAACTGGTGAGATGGAGAGATATGATCAAGGAATTTGCAAAGAAGGGACTGGACGTTTACGCCTATTTTAACAATGATGCTTACGGATATGCTATTGAAAATGCGTTGGAGCTAAAGCGGATGCTTAAATAATACAGCATAAGTTCTTAATAAAATAATCCTCAAATCCACATTCCTTAAACAGCCTCATAAACACTTTTTTCTAATATAAATATCTTTACAAAAGCCGCTATAAAGTATTTGCCATTTCACAGACGTTTAGATTTAATCTTTTGACATTTATTTATTTTTTATAGTATAATTTAGGGTGTAATTAATAATTTTTGTTATAAACTATAGTTATTATGAAGATAAAAATTACCTTGAAAGAATTGAGTTCTGATTTTGCTAAAGAGGTCGAAGAGAGAAGTGGAATAAAAGTTAAGGAATGCTACCAATGTGGTAAATGTACGGCAGGGTGTCCGGTAGCTTATGAGATGGATTATATGCCAAATCAAATCATAAGGTTTGTGCAGATAGGAGCTAAACGGGAAGCCTTAACTTCTAGGACCATATGGCTATGTGCTTCCTGTATAACGTGTACGACAAGATGTCCCAAAGAGGTTAAGATTGCGGAATTGATGGACGTCTTGAGGGAAATGTCACTTGAAGAAGGTCTAGCTAACCCGCTGGAAAGGAATATTACTACATTCCATAAATCATTTCTTAATTCCATCAAAAAGCATGGCCGTATCTCTGAATTGTGGATGTTGAATGAATACAAGATGAAGAGACCCAAGACCGCATTGCAAGATTTAGGAATTGCACCTCAGTTGATAAGCAAGGGAAAATTGTCATTCTTGCCTCATGATATTAAAGGTAAGGATGTCATTAAGCGAATATTTGGAAAATGTGAATAGAGGAAGAAATGCGGATTGGTTATTATCCAGGCTGTGCAATCACAAAGGGTTCAAGTTCTGAGGAATATGGTACATCAGTATTGGGAGTTTCTCAAGTAATAGGCCCTGAATTAGAAGAAATTCATGATTGGAACTGCTGTGGCGCCTCTTCAGCTCACGCAACAAATCATAAGTTGTCTACAGCCCTATCTGTAAGAAACATTAGCCTAGCAGAAAAATATGGATTTAAAGAAATACTTGCACCATGCCCTATGTGTTCCCAAAGGTTAATCATTTCTCAAAACGATGTGCAGGATGATGAGGAATTAAGAAAGGAAGTTGAAGATGCTATTGAGATGCCTTGTAATAGTGATGTGAAGATCTTAAATTATCTTGAACTAATCAAGAATTATTGCATGGATGAGATA
>JBHICG010000003.1:0-115730 GCA_046759445.1 Candidatus Scalinduaceae bacterium | reverse complement strand
TGTAAAAAACTTGACAGATTATTTGTTTTTGCATTATAAATATCTGCACACTACAATGATCTATATCCATGCTGCATCAAAAAAAATTCTGGGCGTAAAAAAGCCCACTGAATAAATAATTTACTTTATTAACTAAATCAGGTTTTACTTAAATTGAGCGATTCTTGTTGCGAAATGAATATAAGGCATTGAAAATATCTGTTCTTCTATAAATTTTTTCTTTACCTTTTAAGTAAAGAATTCTGTCATTCCCGCAGTCTGTTGAGCGGGAATCTAGTCCTTCTGATTCCTGGATTCACGGGAATGACAATATTGTTTAATAATCGCCCAATTTAGGTTATAGTTAATTTTTAAATGAGTAATATCAAAAAACATATCCTGTGCTCCGCACCATTTGGTGCATTTCCATACAACTTCAAAGAAGAAACTGAAGCATATGATAAATCAAAGGTCGTAATACTTGGTGTACCCTATGATGGCACCGCAACCTTTCAGCCGGGCGCCAGAAATGGTCCGAGCAGCATCCTAAACGTCTCTCCAAACCTTGAACATTATGACAAAGAATTGGGAAATATCTTTGAAATAGGCATATTTACGGCAGGAATCTTAAATATTGAAGACGTACACGTAAATCCTGAAGAAGTCATAAAAAGGGTTTATGATGTAAGTAAAGGTTATGTCTCCGATGATAAATTTCTGGTTACCATTGGTGGAGAACACACTATTACTCAGGGAGTTGTGAGGGCATATAAACATAAATATGACAAACTATCGGTTTTACAACTAGACGCACACCATGACCTGGTGGAGGAATATGGAGGTTCAAGATACAGCCATGCCTGTGTGGCAAAGAGACTGATAGACATAGGATGTAGTATAACTCAGTTTGGCATAAGAGTTACGTCAGAAGAGGAACATGAGTATATAAAGAGTCACAACCTAGACCTGAAGATATTTTATGCTGAAGATATCTATGACAATGATAAATGGCATGATGAGGCCATTGACTCATTAGGCAAAAATGTCTACGTCAGCTTAGACCTTGACGGACTTGACCCTTCCATAATGCCTTCCACGGGGACACCTGTCCCGGGTGGGCTTGATTGGTATACCGTATTAAATTTTCTTAGAAAGGTATATGAAAGAAGGAATGTTGTGGGTTTTGACGTTATGGAACTCAAACCAATCCCGGGAAACGAAGCGCCAAATTTCCTTGCCGCCGATCTTATCTACAAAAATATAGGTTTTTTAAAAAAATACTGCTCGGTATAAAACTAAAGTGAGTAAAGTATTAAGTGTTTTGCCGAGATGTGAGTAAATGGATCTTGCAATATTACATTAAGCTGTACTACTAACAGCGATCTGAGGGAAAATAATAAAAAGTAATAATGAAAGACCTGACCCCATGAGAGTTTTATTAGAAATTTGCAAAGACACGCCATTACGGCAAAGACCTACGAAATTATTAAAGAACTTACTCCAAAAATTGGAGAAAAAGAAACTTTTGGCTTAACTTGGATACCTTCTCAAAGATCATTCCGCGAACCGCCTTCGGGACATCTTGAAGCCACGGAGAGCCGGGAAGAGCTTTTAAAATGCGATAGATGCGCTGTCGGCGAAATTTGCGGTATAAGCGTTTGATGTCGTTCCGACTCAGTTTCTGTGAAACTATGACAGATCTGTTACCGCTGTGCTCAAAGTTGACATTTAGGTGCCTCCAATCCATGTTTTCGGAAACCAACCCTCGTTCGACGGCGAAGTCCCAAACGGGCGTTCCTGGGAACGGTGTAAGCACATATGTATCCACAAAATCTAGGCGGCTCCTTTTTATGAATTTGTACGTATCTATGATTTCATCTTCCGTCTCATCCGGTGAACCGATGACGAACGAAGCGTTTACTTGAATACCTGCCTCTTTGAAGAGGTTCACCGCTCTCTCGTTGTCCTCGACTGTAACATTTCCTTTGAGGCAAGCTAGTATACGATCCGAACCACTTTCCAGTCCCATACCTACTGATACTACATTTAAGCGCTTCAGGAGTTCAACGAGTTCCTTTGTGACAACGTTGACTCGGCAAGAACAAGTAAACTTCACTTTTCCAAGCAGACCCCGATCGGCCAATAAATCGGCAATTTTTTTCACACGCTCTTTATTCGTCACAAAGAGATCATCATAAAAGCTAATCATTTTACAGCCGTTACTGACTAATTCCAAAATCTCGTCCACCACATAGTTGGCGGAGGCAAACCGGACTCTGTTCCAGAAACGAGAGGAGGCACAGAAAGTACACCTGTAAGGGCACCCACGCGAAGTAAACATGTAACCATGACGCTGATAGCCGACAAGAGACCTGTTCGGATGGGGGATCTGATCCAGCTTATCAATGAGTCGGCGAGTGGAAGTTCTTACCAACCGATCACCGTCACGGTAAACTATACCATTAATTTTGTTCAAACCGTCGGCTCGAAACTCACACCGATCCAAAAATAATTGCATTAGCTCCAGGAAAGTGTGTTCTCCCTCTCCAATGCATCCCACATCCATGTCCTCAGAGAGACACTGGGGCAACGCGGATATATGAGGTCCACCTACGATCACGGCTAACCCACGTTTCTTACACTCCTGGGCGTACCGGAGCGCATGGTTGAAATTCTGGGACACTGAGCCGATGGCCACAACATCGGGCTCGTAAACATCAAGTTCATTTTCAAGCCTTCTAGTCATGAACCGGAAATCTATCCGTCCTGGCCCCAAGTGCTTCTCAGCATAGGCTGCCAGATAAGCTGGCCACAGAGGAAGATAGCGATTCTCGACCTCTGCTACGGGATCCACTGCATTTACAAACAAGACTTTCCGCATGATAAACTTAACCCGGTTTATGATCATATTTTGCGTGCCCCTATCACACAGTGAAGCGAGGTTTTCCAGAAAAGGAAAGGGATGAATTTTGAATAGTAAACCTCGAATCCTGTTTCAATAAGGACATGTTTCATTCCTCGAGGCGTCCACTGCCCTAGGTGTCCAGGATCATAAAAAGCCTCTCGGATTTTTAGCGTCATAATTCTTGCCAATTTGAAAAAGCGATCGTTAGGAAATACTATCACGAGTTTCCCGCCAGGTTTTAGTATCCTGTGGATTTGAGAGATTGCTTCCACTGGCCTGTCCAGATGCTCCACCACTTCCATAAACAGGACTGCATCAACGCTTTCTTTGGGCAAGTCAATCTTATAGACATCGCCCTTCCTAGCGGGAAGATCATATTTTAAACAAACCTCAATGTTTTCTTCCAGAAGGTCAATCCCCAGTATTTCACTGTGTGAAAACATTCTGACCAGTTTTTGCAGTGTTAGACCCTCGCCGCATCCAAGATCAACTATTAACCGATCATTCTGATCCAGCAACGATATGACCGTCATATCCCGATAATCCCAATACACTCGGTTCACTCCTCCTTTTGCGTATTGATCGCGCTGAAACAAGGTTTGCTTGGATGTACTTCTGTCAGTTACGGGCATCGTTGCTTCCAATAATAATTTCACGCACCGATAATCTAAAGGATAATATTATCTTACACATCTGAGTATCGCTTATTCTGCGCATGGGTGAAAAGGTGAAACGCTTACGCAGCATAGAGGGTGTTCCAATCATAGCCTGAATCTGCGCAAGCAGGATAGTCGTTATAATCTTAAGAGTGCCAGCTTGGTCCGTGAAGTCACGAATGTCTCCAGAACCAGTAATAATGGCGTAGGCTTGCAATATGTAGCGCCACACCGTTACCAGAGGAACCAAAGGGAGCATCACAGTTGGGAAGTTTTTTACGACTACCCAGAAGTGATTTCGCTCCACCCAGAAAACCTTATTTAGCGAGGCTTTCCCGACGGTCATCGAATAGTTATGCTTGACTTTAGCCCCTGGGGCAATAACCGCCTTCCAGCCGGCCCAACGTAGGCGGAGGCCTAGATCAGTATCCTCGCAGTAAGCAAAGTAAGCTTCGTCGAACAACCCGGTATCTCTAAGTGCAGCCATTCGGAATAGACAGGCACAGCCGCTGACCAATAATACTTCCTTCGGGCCGCTCAGTTCAGGCGGAGCCTTTCCCCTCATTGCCTGGCGGGACATCCCGTCAAGCCCGATACCAACGCCACATGAATCCAAAACCTCCGGTCGGTTTCCATCAATGATAATGGAAGCTACCGCCCCGATTCTTTTGTCAGATTCCGCAGTTGCAACTAAAGAACTAATCCATTGAGGTGAGGCAACAGCATCATTGTTGATTAGTGCTATATATTTGCTCTGGACTCCTTCTATGCCTCGATTATTTCCCCCTGCAAAGCCATAATTTTTATTCAGCCTGACCATACGAACATCTGGGAATTCTTGAGCAAACATGCTTTTTACGTCTTTGTCAGACCCGTTATCAATGACAACAATTTCAATTGCTCCATAATCCTGGGCGTAAAGGCTATTTAAACACTTTCTAAGCAGATTCAGATTGTTTAACGTAACCACTATTATTGTTACTAATGGTAGTGGGTGTTTCATCTTATGAATTTCCTTATAACGAGTTAACAGTGATCAGATCATTGGTAATTAAAGATTAAATGTTCTTTCAAATACATATTTTGAAAATCCACTAAAGGCCCTAATCATTTTAAAAAAATTCGACGGATTAACTACAATTCTCTTAAAATAATTGCTAATTACTCGTGGACGCAGGTAGAATTCTCTCATAAAACGTTGTTGATAATATAAAAGCTTTTCTTTGGATAAACCGTTCGGCAAGAAAGCAACATTGAGAACATTCATCTGCTCAAAATCATTTTCAATAGTACCACATTGTTCTGCAATGTCATACATTTCCGAGCCGGGGAAGGGAGTTAACATGAAAACGCTGATATCGTTTAATGGTATGTGTTTAGCAAAGTGAATAGTGTTTCTCATGGTTTCTTCGGTTTCATATGGTAGCCCAAGGATGAAGTACCCTTTGCTCAAGATTCCGGCTTCATGAGTTAGGCGAACCGCCTTTTCAATCTGATCGATTGTGATTTCCTTTTTAGCAAAATTGAGAATTTTCTGATTTCCTGACTCAATCCCATAATTTATCTGCCAGCAACCAGATCGTTTCATCTGTTTGAGTAACGCAAGATCTTTCACGGAATTGACCCTCACGCTGCAGCACCAGGAAATACCCCTTTTGGCTTTCAAGAGTCCATTACATATCCTTGCCACCCTCTCCTTTTTCATAAGAAATTGGTCGTCCTCGAAAATGATCTCCTTAATCCCAAAATTCTTCACTAAATGGTCAACCATCTCAAGCACATATTCCGCACTATGGAATCTGATCTGACGACTGAAGACAGAAGTATCGCAAAAAATACATTTGCTCGGGCAGCCTCTAGCAGATATGATGTGTGTGGAAGGGAGTCTTTTATACTTAAACAATGCCGGATGATATTGGGATGGAAATCCATCTAAGAGATCCCAGGCGGGAAATGGGAGGGTATCGAGATCCTTTATATTTGGTCGTGGAGGCGAAAAAAAGACTTTGCCGTTTTCACGAAATGCCACTCCTGGCACATTTATTGGCCTTTTATCAGCGGCTAAGGCCTCGACTAGATCAACCAGCGTATTCTCACCTTCACCCAAGACCCCATAATCAAAAACAGAATAATCCGTCAGTGTCTGCTCTGGAACTGCAGTGAAATGTGGGCCCCCTAAGACTATAGGTATGGAAGGATAGACATCCTTCATCATCGAGGCCAATTTTACGGTTTTAAAGATTGAAGGCGTTACTGCAGTAAGGGCAATGATGTCAGGTTGGAATTTTTTAGTGTCCTCAATCGTCTGTTCATAGCTCAAACCCTGTGCGGAGGCATCAAATATGCGAACGCGATGACCTCTTTCCCGTAGAACTGCTCCCAACATGAGCAGCCCCATGTGTGGAAGGGTAGCTCCGACTGAAGCCAGTTTCCCATACCTTTCCTCCAAGAAATATGGGGCATTTGCAAGAAATATGGAAGCCATGATTGCTTGTTAAGCCGTTACTACCGGCCTATGATTTTGTTTTTTCCTTGGAAATCAATTTTTTTGAGAATTTCATGACACATTTTTATCTCACACCATTCATGAGTGGCTTACTTAAAAAGATACGGTTTAGCTGCACAGCGCTTTGATTTGGTTAAGATTGAGAATTGCATCTTTGTTATTAGGGTTTAGCTCTAAGGCTTTTTGAAAACTCACTGTAGCTTCAATAATCTTGTTCTGTTTAGAATATACAAACCCCAAATTGTTTAATACAGTCGAATTATTTGGATTAAGTTTAAGGATTTTATGGAAAAGCGCTTCTGCCTCTTTAAATTTATTTTGACTACAATAGGCCTCACCGAGCTTATTCAACAATTCCAATCTAGATGTTGTTGTAACGATTTTATTTTCAACTAACCTATTGTATAATTTGAATAATAAATTATGGTTGCCTGATCCTATTAAACAATCCCCCAGTATCAATAAATGCTCTATATTATGAGGGTCTTTTTTCAACAACTGTTTTGCAGTTTTAAAAGCCGTATACCAGTCTTGTTTATCAGGAGTATTAAACAATTCATTTCCTTCTAAATCTATATCTTTCTCTATTGAAAATTTTTCATTGTTTGATTTTTCATAGGATGACATTAATTCCGTTAATTCCCTATCAACTCTATATAAAGGATACCCACCAAGGTTTTCATCCTTTGAATAATACATTCCAGTCAATTTTTCGAAGCCCTTAATATCTCCTTTCCCATCGGGAAATACTATTATTTCTGGAAACCCTGTTTTAAATACGTTCTCTTTCTGTTTTATTATTTTAAAGTTTCTAAAATTATAAATACGATTTAAGAATTCAAGTAATGTGGGATTTGATTTATTATAAATCTCCAAATAGTCTTCTGCATACATACAAGTATCAGGACAAAAGGAGCTTCTTTCCGAATAAAAGATAATATAGGGCACCCACCCACATACAAGAATTTTGTCATCTGGATTAGTGGTATTTTTTATATATTTTCCAATTTCTATGGGATCTTTATAATTAGATTTTACAAAATTATCGCCTTTAAACATTGTAAGAAAACCATAAGGGTCTTTATGTAAAATGAAGTATTTGTAATCAATGAAAAAGGTATATAAAAACAATCCAAAAATAGCTAAGGTCCCGCTCAACTGTAATGCATTTAAACTTGACCTAGTAGTTAAGATAGATATTATTTCACCAAGGCTATAGCTGGCCAGGATGACTAACCATGGAACCATGTTTAACCAATAATGAGGGAAAAAGGTCCCTCGCATAAAAACCATCCATATTGAAGCCAAGAGGCATATAAACAATCCAAGATAAAAAATAGAAAAGCTATAATTAACAATAAAAGAATTCAAACTAATAATCACAAGAAACATTACTGGAAAAAGAGATAGAGAATTTTTTAAAAGGGTTTGTTTTTTTATTTTGCTATCGACTTCGCCTTTAACAAACACTCCTGGGTAATATTTGTTATATTTTTTTGGATTGACTGCAGAGGGAAGCATCACCAGCCAATTACATGCTAAATATTCCCAAAAAGCATCCTTTTTCCAATAGTAAAACAGTGGGATAAGATTAGAAAAAAGGATACTACCTCCAAAAATCAAAAAAGAGGTAAGTGTAATATTTTCCCCTATCATCATTAAAATATATCCTGGTAAATACAGAATAGAGGTTTGTTTGATGAGGATTGTATAACCAAAAAATAAACCCGATAAGGCAATTAAAAGATGATTATCTGTTTTCGATGCCTGTAGAATTAAGAATATACTTACAAGTGAAGGAAGGGCTAAAAGTTGTTCAAGTGTACCCCAATTCCCACCAATACGAGGATTTACTATATATAAGGCAAATAAAATCCCAGCTACAATAGCAGCAACAGGACCAAACAAATTGTAAACAATCCAGTAGATAATAAATGCTGATAAAGAACACCACAAGCACATAAACCTGTTATAATATTTGTTATCTTTTCCAAAGAGATATTGAAGGATTATTATGTGTAAATAAGATCCTATAGGGTATACAAAAACATCTTTAAAAAAGGTAATTTCCCCCTTTAACGCCTGATCAACATAATATGCACTTCCTGCCTGATCCTGACCATAAGGAGTTTTAAGAAAAGGTATCCACGTAATAATGCCAAAAATAAAAATAAAAATACTGATAATATATTCCATAATAAATTAGTGACGGAAAGGAGCTAATTTATTTTTTTATCTTCTACTTCTTTATTAAGAAAGGTTATTTCCTGTGCCAAGTCTTTAAACCTGTCTGAAAGCCCTGAAATTACTATAGAAAAATGGATATTAATAACCAATAAAGAAATCATTATGAATATGAAGACAATATCTATCCAAGAATCCACTCCTATAAGGTCCTTAGAGAAATCTATTAGAGCAGGCCATATCATTAACACAAGGAATCCAGATCCGAAAACCAACCAAATCCAGGAAGAACCGGTTTTAAGTTTATTACTGTAAATTAATTTCATTATTAAAATAAACATCAATATTGATAAGAGTCTGATAATTAAATATTTGACTTGCATATAAATTAGTTCCCTCCGTTCACTAATTTAGGCGTTTTGTTGCGCAAAACGTTAGACAAAGAAAAATTTCCTAATCATAGTATTACTCTGTAAAAACTTTTTCTTAATCAAATATATCACTTTATTTCATTTTCGAGATGAATAGATCGGCGACTCAGGCCTCGGTAATAATGTTTGTCTTTGACAATCAGGGATTAAATCCAATTCCTTAAAAACCAATCTCTATCTGCAAAATTTTCCAACTCAATTTGAACCTTAATCTCACCCATATTCACATGTCAAAAATTTTATAAGTTATTGAAATATTTTACCCTACAAAACTTATCGTTGTATTCCAAGAGAAAATATGCATTTCAAGTTGAATATCATTTTGCGAAGCAAAATGACATAAATTAGTGACTGAAAGGAGCTAATTTATTAATGAAGCAGCTTAACACCTGGCCTTATTTCTGCCTTAATCTTTTGATTACTATATGCGAAATTGCTTAATTCCTTAGAATCTTCATGGATCTTCTTCTTTCGTAATACGGTTATCAAGATAGAAATTAACATCCTAATCACATAACTCAGTGTCTTAATTCCCGTAATCATGGATCTTCCATTTAATCGATCATACATAATTACGGGAATCTCTTTGACTTTGAATCCTGCGAAGATCAGGGTTATTATTGTATCAGCGTCAGGATAGTCGTAGGGAAAATTATCTACTTTGGAAAAAAAGTTAAAGACCTCACGATTAAGCGCCTGGAAACCAGAGGTAGAATCACTTATTTTTTGACCTGTTGTTAGAGTTACTATCTTTGAAAAAAACTTGATTCCAATTTTCCTCGTAATCGGTACATCATAGCTTCCGCCTGCTAAAAAGCGTGAACCAATAACAACATCGGAACCACTATTTTTTAGTGTGTTAACCAAAGGTATTATAAATTTAGGATCGTGTTGACCATCACCATCAACTTGAACTACTATGTCGTAACCATGTTTAACAGCATATTTATAGCCTGTTTGAACTGTAACTCCATATCCCATATTAAAAGGATGTACAAGTAAATTGAATCCATTATGAGAGACAATCTCCTCGGTCCTATCCTTCGAACCATCAACTATTATTAAGACATCCATATCAGGGACATATTTTCTTAATCCTTCTATAACCTTTTTGATGTTTTTCTCTTCTCTGTATGAAGGTACTATTATCAATACTTTTGATTTATCCATAACTAACCATCCTTGTGTTTTTTTTATCTGCAATCTTTGCCATTATACTTATTGCCAAACTTTAGCTTCTTTGTTACGTAACACATAACATATTGTCCAATTGTATTTCTTGCGACATTATCGGATCTTTTTTTGCGTAGTCTAATACATCCGGAAATATCTCTTCCTCGAAGTAAGAGCCTATATGATTTGCATCCTTTACGGAAGGATCCTTACAATTTGTACAATGTCGAGGCGGATTACCAGTAAGTAATCTGTATCTCATGTTGGCATACCAATCATTATTCCATATATCCATAAATTTATTTCTGATTACATTTCCATCAAAATCTATTTCAATATTAGATGAACAAGGTATAATACTTTCTATTTCCAATATCGCATGATTCCATAAGAATCTGCATTTCTTCCATGCTTCTCTTTTATTGCTTTTATCCCTACAATTAGATTCAGTAGAGAAGTACTCAGGTATGATTAAGGAAATTTTATGTCTATTGGCAAGTTCTACTGCCTTTTGAAGAAAGAAATTGCTCTCTTCTTTGTAAAAAAATAGACTTTCTTCGATCAATTCGGGACTATTTACAACTAAGTGTGAACATGAAACCCCCTGGCATTTAAGTTCTTTTGCTAAATCAATAATTTCTGGAAGTTCTTGTATGTTCCTTTTCGTAAGTATTGGATTAAGCCAGATACAAGGAAAGCGTTTGTTATTGGCTTCCTTAAGTTTACTAAGAGACCGTATGTTTTCGCATATTAGTTCAAAATCTGCACCTTGACGAATAGCTTCAAATGTTTCTTTTTTTGAACCTGCAAAACTTATATGGATCTCACTTGAATACCCTATCAACAGTTCTGAAATCTGAGGAGTAAGAAGCATCCCGTTAGTTATAAATTCTAATATGATTTTGTTTTCTCTACATAGAGTCAGTATTGACATAATATCAGGATTTAGCAGCGGCTCTGCTCTGCCCGCCAGGTTTAATATCTTCAATCTAGTTAAATCAATACCATTCAGAATAATAATAAAATCTTCTATAGTCAAGTATCTACCCTCTTCATTTGGTTTATCATAATTTTGCCGTCCTCTACACATAATACATCTCAGATTACAATAGGTTGTAAGTTCTATGTTTAACCTTACGGGGCATGGAACATTTCTGGTCAACAAATTTATATGATTATTGTTTAGATAAATCATCTAGGCTACAAACTATTCCTCTTAATAAGATTAAGCAATTTTCTTCATTAATTGAGAAACACTCAATTTACTGCCTGAATTTTTACTAATTGATCTCTTGTAATGTTTCCTTCTGATACTCTTGAAATAATTTTATCCATTCTCTCTAACTGGATTTCTAAGCTATAATGTGTTTCAATAAATTTTCGATATTCCATAGAATCATAATTATCTTCAGTAACCATATTGATGAATTCAGGGATTGTGTTCCAGATATATTTACCAGGATAACTTTCCCTCGCCCCCACATAATTGTGGATAAGCGGTTTAAGACCACATGCCATTGCCTCCATCAAGCCAACTGGATGCCCTTCATGGATGCTAGTACAGATGACATACTGTTTGTCCTCAATCCAGGCGCTAATATCTTGGTTCTTGATCCAGCCATCGAACTTAATGTTTTCACCCAATCCCATCTCTTGTATCATTTGATTGAAATAAAGCTCATAATGGACATCCTGAAATTTTCCAGCTACAAATAAACGATATCGCTTGTCAATCAGAACAAGTTGTTGAAAGGTATGCAAAAGGAGTAAGGGACCTTTCCTATATTGGATATAGCCAATGTAAGCTATATTCCAACCTTTCTTTCTTTGCTTGAAATTAAACTTGTCCATGTTTACGCCATTGGGAATTACGTGGATATTGTTAACCAGTTGTGGAAGTTTTGGAACTTGTCTAATAGATATATCCCTAATGTGCTCTGCCACAAATATTAAATCATTAATTCTTTCCCATTTTATCTTCTGTATGAAACCCGCCAAGGCTTCATATCTATGCAATCGGCAAATCACACGTTTTCCATCTAAAATGGAAATATGATTGGTTAGGTCAATAGCTAATTGGTTTGCCCATTCCAGCCAAACGATATCTGCCCATCTAACTGCTGACTCTATCTCTTGACTATTAGCACTGTAGCAGGTTAGTACCTCATATTTGGTTTTAAGGAAGTTGACTATATCTCCCAGAAATGATTCCAGGCCAGGGAGACATAGAACGGCAATTTTAGGCAAAGGTTGAGAAATAGGACATATGTCTTCTAAAAGCTGATGAATCTCTTTATCATTTGGGTCCATTTCTATGATTTTTTCCAAAAGAGGCACTGCTATTTGAGGTTGTTTTATCGTTCTGAGTAAATCAGTATAATTTAGAATTGCGTCTTTATATAAATGGTCTATCTCTAATGACCTGGTAAAATAATCAACGGCTCTCTTTACGTCATTCTTTTGAAAGGCAATTACCCCAAGGTTATTAAATGCTTCCTTATTATTTGAGTCATTCTCTACTAATGACAAAAAGTAATCTTCTGCTTCTTCGATTTTGCCATCGGCAAAAAGTGTTTCACCTTTTTTTAACTTATTATCCATTTATGTATCCTTGTCTGAACCAGTCAAAACGAAACAGGTTTACCTATGACATTCAAATATATCCATGCTATAAATATTTTGCAAACCATCATGTAAGTCTGGTTAAAAAATCAAATTCCTTTGCAATCAAACTATTGATCAGGAATACATTACTTTGGTATCATGTATTCCTCTTCAAGATTTTCAATACGCTCCTTGCATTTATTGGATAGTTTTTCATAACCATCTAAGAGAGCAACGCCATTCTGGGAATCAAGCCGATTATGGCATTCACATTCAATACACCGAATATCTCCTTCATGCCCGCTGAATTGCTTTTCACAGTTGCTGCAAGTGGCTACCTCATTCTGGAAATCAAGACGATTACGACATTCACACACCCAACCTGCAACCCTGGCAGGGTTACCCAAGACAAGGGCGTGATTCGGGACATCTTTTGCGACCACAGCCCCGGTTTCTATAAAGGCGTGACTGCCAATAGTGGTTCCACAAACGATAGTAGCATTGGCGCCTATGGTAGCTCCTTTTTTGACCAAGGTACTCTTGAATTCATGCTTTTCAGGGGTATGACTACGCGGACTTATGGCCTTTGTAAAGACGACGGATGGACCACAGAAGACATCGTCTTTAAGAATCACACCTTGGTAGACCGAAACATTATTCTGTACCTTAACGTTGTTACCTATTTTGACTCCTGATGCAATGACAACATTTTGACCAACATCACAATTATCCCCTATTATGGCTTTTGGCATTATGTGGCTAAAATGCCATATTTTTGTTCCTTTTCCTATTATACATGGATCATCTACCACTGCCGTTTCATGAACAAAGAAATTATTGGACTGAACTCCGCTTTGCTCTGCCTTTGGAATAGTTGGTTTAAGCTCTGACGAAAACTTCGAGTTTTTATGACCATTCAGATATACAATATTACCGTGTTGTTCAAGTGAATCCTGACATGCATTTAAAACTTTTAAAACCTTAATCCCATTAATACCATCTGATTTGGGTGCTGAACCGGACTTGATACACTCCAAAAAATGCTGACACTCAGCCTTCAATGGTTCATATATTTCAAAGGGTACAATTGTAGTCCCGTTCCTTCTTGGCACAGGCTGCCGTTTGACCCAGTCAACCCCTTTATCGTGTATCTGCAATTTGCCCTCAGTTATGGTGTCATCAAACACCGCCATTTTTTTATCACCCACAATTATTAACTTCTGTTCCTTATCTGGATGAAGCCAACTAACGAAGATATGGCTTTTGACACCACTTTTGAAAGAAAGAACACTAATGGTTACATCTGCAATATTCTGATTTAAATAATTTCCCCCCTGAGCAATAACCTGTGTGGGCATTTCCTCCAGCAAATAAAGAATAGCTGATATATCGTGCGGGGCAAAACTCCACAGGATATTCTCTTCACTACGAATTTTGCCTAGATTAAGACGATTTGAATAGACATAGTTGATCTTTCCCAATTCGCCTGAATTTATGATCTCTTTTAGTTTTACTATTGCTGGATGATAAAGCAGGATATGTCCTACCATCAGTCTCAGGTTAAGTCGTAAGGCTAGTTGATGGAGTTCCTCAGCTTCACTAACGACCATGGCCAGCGGCTTTTCCACAAAAACATGTTTGCTGGCGAGTAAGGCACTTTTAACCATTTCAAAATGGGTCTCTGCAGGCGTGGCAATAACCACAGCATCTATATCTGGGTTTTGTAGTACTAACTGAAATGAACTCTGAAATTCCTTCTCAGGATATTTTTCTTGAAATGATTGAATTATAGCAGGATTACTATCACAAATCGTATGAAGCACACCTAATTCGTTAAAATTACGAACAAGATTTTTACCCCAGTATCCTGACCCAACTACAGCAATATTAGCCATTTTATCTCTCAAACATTAAAAGGAGGATACGGATATTTCCTGCACTCTTTTTCTTACTTCCTCCAGACCAGGATTGATATCTAAGGCCTTTTCCCATATTAATCTTGCCTTTTCTTTATCATTCTTTTTTAAATAACACATTCCCAGGACATTCATAGCTTCCGTATTTGAATTATCAATTTCGAGAAATTGCTCTATCAATAATAAAGCTTCATCAACTCTTTCTAGATTGAAAAGAAGTTTTCCTAAATTAAAAAGGCAATCAACATGATTTTTGTCTAGTTCAAGCGCTTTTCTAAAGTTTAACTCTGACTCATTAAAGGATTTTTCCTGAAAGTATATAATCCCCAGGTTGTTATAGTGTTCCGGATTATGTGGTTCAAGCTCAACTAGCCTTTTAAAATTTCCAATTGCCTCTTTTGTTCTATGCTGAACTGTTTGAATTATTCCAAGATTATGGTAGCTCTTTGGATAATTGGGGTCTAATTCAATAGCCCTTAGAAAATAATCTTCCGCTTCTTTCATCTTTCCAGATTTAGCCAAATGCATACCATTCTCATTTAATGATATAACGGATTCACTTTCTGAAAATATCATTTCTGGTAAAGAACCTTCTGTCGTATTCATATATCCTCCTTTACCCCGTAGGAACACCCTGTGCGGAAGCACGGGTATTATAGAATTAGATAGCTTCTGATTTTCTCACATGGTTTAATGCCACGCACGAAATTCCAACGGGGTTTATCGCCTACATATGAGACTTCTTTCGGAATAATTATGTGTTATACCATTTCTCTGAGCAATACGTGTATTAGAGTCGTAACCTTCTCCCTGTCTCTCATATCTGGAAAAAAGTTCATGAAGTTTCTTCAAAATATTAGAAATCTCTTTACTCGTATCTGGAAGCATTCTGCTTCTGGTCGGATATTTATGCGAAGCATATTTCTGTGTGTTGTCTTGTTTGTCCAGAAGATATTCAACCAACTCATTATCAGAGTGATGTAGAGTATTCGTATATTGTGGAAGAGATTGGTCTCCTGAATCATGGGTAATAAGGTTTGGTTTCGTTAACAAATTTACCAATGATTGACATAATTGCCCATTCTCTGCTTCCAGGAGTACACCAGTAAAACTACTAACGGCGGAGTGTGAGATGGTAAATATCGATTTCCTTGTTTCAGTTCTTCTCACAATTTCCATTGGTATTATTCCGTTCCAATCTTTAGAAAAACCTTCTACAATGTACTGCTGTCCCCTTTTATCCATAAGCTGATACCATACATGTGCCCTTCCAACCTTACTTTGCTTATCAATTACCCATCCCCATACAATTTCAGCGTTTTTTAGATTAGACGGCATCTGTGAGAAAAAAAGAAATACGGCATCCTCACAATCACCTTTCTTTAACCTGACAGTTTCTAAAGGTGTTTGCCAGAAATCAGTCTTAGCTGGCTCCGGGGTATATTTTATATCGAATGCAATATCCTTGTATGCTTCATATATATAATCTCCATTTTCAAATGTATCTTCACACCATTTCTTATACAGGAAGTTATCATATAATTTCCCTTTGTCTTCTGGGTATGGACACTCATCCATCACTGGTTTATAACCAAGTTTAAAAAAACTACCCGTTCTACTATTAACGGGAACAACCTTACCTGAACAAATGAATCGGCCAGATGTGTCTAACTGATCATCACAAATCAACAAAGACGAGTTAAACATGCTTACTATTATGATGACATATACTAGGAATAGTGATTTGGCAAAATTTCCGATATTCATTTTCATACTCCAACTTCGAATTTTAGATTTCGAAATGAGGATTACGAATTTCATTTCCGCCCCTAATCCATGTATTTCTTTGGTTACATAGTGCTAAAATCATGCCTAAAAGCATTTTTACGAAAAGCCTGGCGATCTAATAAAATACCATCAGTCAAAATTTCCACTATTTAGACTTATCCATAACGGTTATTAAGAAATATTTGATCTAATCTATCCATCAGCCACAAAGGGGTATAGACACAAAGCGTGAAATATCATTTAGTTATAATAAACATCATTCAATGCTTTTCAAGCAGACTCGTCTTTTATTCAGCCTAAAGGCATTGTCTTTAAACATCTTTATATCTCTGTTTAAGCGGCAAATAATCTGAAACAGTCAATATTCTCTGTTTATGTCTGAATTGTTTTGTATATTATTGCAACATTATGTGGAAAAACTTTCCGTATCCAACTACCAAAAGGCTCAATACAATAAAGAAAATGGTCTTAACACAAACGCTATAAACAAACTGCATTTGATAACACTGAAATGCCAGAAGTAGCAGAAGCATAATAGTTAGGAAATTTAACTTACTGGAGCTTAATAGTAACTTTTTAAATGTCACAAAATGTATTTAAGGTTGGATGTGAGTCAACAATGTTTTTACAATTGCGCAAATAATTAGCGAATTGGTCAGAATTGGGACTTAAGAAAGCCGCTAACGTAAACTGGCTGGAATGATGTATTGTAGGATTTTCACTATTCTTGAAAGCTAAATCTCTTTTTTCACAAATATGATTCAGCTTTTAATTTTTTGTCTAACTAATTGGAGAGGTCTATTACGCTTGAAATAGAAGATAGTGCGTTTTCTTCTCCGATTTTCTTATAAATTTCTTCTCTATGTATGGATATATTTTTTGGGGCATTAATACCCAATCTGATTTGATGTTTATTAACTTCTACAACCGTAATCTTTATGTCGTCTCCAATTATTACGCTTTCTCCCACCTTCCTTGTTAGTATAAGCATCTATTACCTTCCTGGTTTTGTAATGGAGATTTTTATTAATATTAATTATCCATAATATAAAAGTGTATTGGATACTTTTCCTCTTGTAACACAATTTGTTTGGCCAGTTTTTTTATAGGGTTGTAAAGAATTGGCGCTCGTAGGTTAGTCCTCATTAAAGATATATCTTGAGGTACAACCAGAAGAGTCAGAATGGAGATATCATTGACATCTTTTAATTGAATGTCTTTAATATCATGGTTATGTAATTCGATAAAATAGTCTTCCTTAATGTAAAATGGAGACATTATTGGGAATGCGAGTCTGGGATCATCGACAGATTGCAGCCAGAACGTAGGAAATATAGATCCCTTTTCCATTAGAATATATCGTTTGTTATCGTCAAAACCTATAATTGGTTCTGTGAATTTGATAATTTCCTTTTCTTTAATTTCAATTTTACCAAAGAGTCGTGTTTTCAGAAACATGGTTTTTAAGTATCATAGAAAATCCAATATGTTAGTTCTAAATACTAAGGCTCCAGAAGCCAATGAAGCCTGAAATATGTTTTCCTGTTCCTTGAGTTTCAAAATAAGTTCACTTATATCTGCACTTTCTGTAGCCCCTATTACATCTTTAATTGAAAACTTTGTATCTTCAATCCTATTATTGGTAAGTTCTAATGTGCTTGTAACACTTCCGGCTTTTGATATTAAGTTCAAAATGCTGTTATGGGCATTCTCTATATTATCTAGTTCAGCGCTTGCAAATGATATTGCCCCACTCTTAAGGTTGTCTCGTATCTTGATAATTGTATCGAATAGCTTGTTGTCAATAAAAGCCTCTTCACCTGGTTGGTTAACCTGGACTCTGATTCCGGGACCAACCAGGTATTCTATCTTTTCTCGATTTCCTTTATATGTTACGGTGGAAATATCTCCCCCAGAATTACGCGTTGCCTCAAAGGGTGTAGTCGCAATCTCTGTTCCGGCAAAGATGTACCGTCCCAGTCGTGTTGAATTAGCATCCTGCAATGCTGATTCTAAAAGTTGATTTATTTCATTTGCTATGATGTTTCTACCAGTCTGGTCCATTGTACCGTTAACGCCTTGCACCGTTAATTCCTGCGCTCTTTGCACAAGATTTGCTAAATTATCTAACACTGACGCATTAAATTCTAATGATTGTATTGAAGTTTGAATATTTGAGGAATATTTTTCAAGTCTGGTAAATTCAGAGTTTAGGTTTAATATTTTCCTTGCATCAGCGGGGTTATCGGAGGGACGATTTACTTTCTTCCCCGTTGATATTTGCTCTTGGAGTTTTTGCATACGAGAAGTGCTTAACTGGATATTCGCAAGCGTTGCGTTTGTGAGCATTTCAAGGCTTACTCTGGTAGTCATTTTTAAGAACCCCCTGTTATTTTAAACTCATAAGGACATCGTTCAATTCTGAAATGGTTGAAATAAATCTTGCAGAAGCCTGAAAGGCCTGTTGGAATCTAATTATGTTTATCATTTCTTCATCAATTGACACTCCAGATATTTCTTGACGGCGATTTTCCAAACTCAAAAGCAATGACTCAAAGCTTTCTTTTTCACTACTTTTTTGTCTTGTCTCAATACCTAATTCTGCAACAGTGCCACTCAGGAAATCACTAAATGTTGCATTATTCGTAGTTAAGCTGTTTTGCAAGCCGGCAAGCCTTAACGCATTTGTATTATCTCCTACTGAACCTGTTGAAGCTGCCGCTATTCTGGATACATCATCTTTGATATACTGCGTTACTTCAATAGTAGAAGCATCCTTTCCCCCAAAAAACGTGTTCATACCTAAAGCCGTAAGCATGTTGCTAGTATCAGGGTCATTTACGACATCAAACGTCAGCACATCTGCAGGTGGCCCAGCAGATATGTTACCAGCGCCGAAGCTTATGGATACACCATCTGCTATTTGCAAAACATCACCAGGAGTATATGATGCCCCAACATCCAGATCTGCTAAAACAGTACCTGAAACATCCGTTACCCTGATTACGGCTGAACCAGTTCCTATAGAACCTGTTCCAGCATCCAGAACCGTTAACGTAAAATTATCATTATCATTACCATTATAATTCCCTGATAGCGAAACTACAGAAGCGCCTATACTACCAGGGTTAGTATCCAGTGCTTTTGTAAAACCAAAGGTAAACCCTGGATCAGAATTAATAGTCAGGAAACCATTACTAACACTCGCATTAAGGTTTGTAATACCCGAAATCTTTGCCGTTAAAGTATTGAGTGTCTCATCTGAAGCAATACTTATATTAGTCTTTATAATTTCACCTGTTGTATCATTTTTAACTGTTACGTATAAGTTGCCGTCTGTTATGTCGGTAAGTATAAAAGCCGAATTGACCGCCCCACTTACAGTCAATTGTGTATTACTATCAACTGATAATATTTTATAAAAATTTCCACCAATTTTAATAAAGTGATTAGCTTTTACATTACCCGTAAATGTAGTGCCAGTTCCCGTAACTGTTGAGGTGCCATTTCCATTGTCTGCGCTCGTAATAGTTCCCGTTGTGTATGTGTTTACCGAAGGAGAGAAAGGCAATCCGGTATTGGATAGAGGGTCATCAGGATTATTAACGGCAATAGTACTGGTTAGAGACGTAAACCCTCCTCCTAATCCCAAACCTTCACTGTGAATATTATTTACTTCCTTGATAATACTGGCAGCCAGTGTATTCAGCCTTTGCATATATTTAGGAATTGTTATATTTTGAATATCTAATAGACCCTTTAATTCACCACCATTAACTGTTGCTATTCCATTTATTCTAACTGTTCCCTGTCCAACAGTTGTTGTAAAAAGTTCTTCTGAACGATTGTCGTTTACGACTAATGTTCCACCGAGTAAGACGTTTATAGAACCTATGCCATTCTCTGTTATTTGAATGTCAGCTAACTTGCTTAATCTAATCAGAAGAGCGTCTCTTTTATCCCTCAAATCGTTTGCATTGCCGTTAGTTATCTCTAATGAAGTTATTCTACCATTTAACATTGCAATTTCACTTGTGATACTGTTTAAATCCGCTACCTTCGTGATAATCTGTTTGCTGGCATCGAACTGTAGCTGCTTAAACTGTTCATCCAGTAAATTAATAGTATTAACCAGATTTATACTATCTTGTAATAGTTGATTTCTACTACTGATAAGTTCTGGGTTTGTGGATAAATCTTGTACACTCTGAAAAAATTTATCTAATGTGCTACTTAAACTAGAGCTAGATAGTTCATTAAAAAAGACTTGCAGATTCTGAAGTGAGTTACTCTGTATTCCAGAACTTCCAAGCAACGACGTTTGATTCCTTATTTGAGACTCCATTAGCTCATCTTTTATCCTTCTTATTTGATCTATTGTAACTCCCTGGCCGACAAGGCCAAACGGAGTTATTTGTGGATCCCTGGCACTAACAGAAACTATTTGTCTGCTATATCCGGGTGTATTTGCATTAGCAACATTATGCCCTGCGGTTTGTAGTGCCCGTTGGGCAACCAATAATCCTGTTAAACCAATTGACAGATTTGACTGTGCCATGTTTCTATCTCTCTAATGTGTTTATAAAAGTTATCAGGATATTTATCTAATATTTAATAAACCTTTAGATATTAGATATTTTCGGTTAGAAAGTATAATTCTTTAGTACCTGTTGCGGAAACGCGATTTTGTCACCCTGACATTTTTAGGTATTTTAGCTTTCCGTAACAGGTACTAATCAAAACATCTACGCACTTAGCTCAAATAATAATCTCTTAAGTTCAGGTCCCTTTAATTTACCAGATTGTTGATAAACAGAGTCGTTAAGCGATTCTGAGCATATAGATTTTATAAGATTATTCACAAATTCCAGTGAATACTTTGTAAGTGTTGTGTTGGTTCTATTGACATCCTCAACCTTCATGATTACGTCTGAGATTTCATCATACTGTTTTTTTAGTTTATCCTTATAAGGTTCTCGAATCTGTTCTATGAATTCACGAAGGGTTGGAAGAGTATGAATATCTCCAATAGTCTGGCTTATTGACTGCATTATGTATCTTCTTTTTTCTTCCAGAAGAAGAATGTTTTCTGCAAGGTTACGCTCTCGATAAATGACTGCTTCAAGTTTGTCAATATCTCCAGAAAATATATGTTTCTTTTTTTCCAGTGCAGTTTGAAGGATATCTTTATATATTTTGACCATCTCACCTAATGTTTCAGTCAGATTCTGTATCAGGTTTTCCAAGGTAATTTCTCCATATAAAATTGAATTCCCAAAATCCACCTTTATTAAAGGGGATTTATTCTTTACTAATTTGTTGGTATATAATCTTTCCTATACCCAAACCACCGCCTCTGGCTATCTCCTCCGAAAGCGCTGATTGAATTATCCCCTCATAAATTTGGGTCGAACTGTTTTTCTCAAATAATCCAGACTCTGGTATTGTTTTCCACATTGCCTGGATTAACATATTTAATAATATAGCCTCAAAATCTTGTGTTGCCTTCTCAATTTCGTACGAAGACTTAAGATTGTTTTTTAAAATATCCTTTGCATTTTCTGTTTTTGCAAAATTTATTACAAATTCACTATCAAATGGTATATCCACTAATTTCTCCCGATTAATTTCTTACCAAAAATATTTTGACCAATCCCTGTTCAAAACATACAGGGACAAGTTTTGGCAAAAAATAATTTTTCAACATAAAAGGCTATCTGCCTGCCGGCGTAGGGAATCCGAATCCCAACAGGGAGTTTACCCTTCAGGGTTTTAATTAATTGCAAGTATAAAAGGCTAAAGCCTTAACTCCGTTTCCAACTCGTTCGGGTTAGGAAATGCTCATGTATTATTAAAGTATTACATTATTACGAGTTCTGCATGAAGGGCGCCTGCCTTCTTAATTGCCTGAAAAATAGAAATCATATCTCTTGGTGTCACCCCAAGCACATTTAATGCGCGAGCTATTTCAGAAATGCTTACTCCATCAGGTATAACGTGTAGTTTTGCTTCTTCCTCTTCAACTTCAACATTTGTACGATCGAGCACTTCTGTAGTTGCGCTTGTTGGAGCAAACGGACCTGGTTGGGATGCCTCCTGCCTTTCGCTAATGGTAATTGTTAGATTACCATGCGCTACCGCCACTGTTGAAATCCTGACATTCTCCCCTGCCACAATTGTACCTGTCCTTTCGTTGATAATAATACGTGCAATGGAATCTGGTATAACCGTCAGTTCTTCAATTTGTGAAATAAACTGTGTTATCCTGTCTATTGCTCGAAATTCTTGAGGAGGTATTATCTCTACCTCTGCGGCACTGATGGCCTGGGAAGAACCCGGATATTTAGTATTGACGACATTCATTAAACGCTGGGCCGTTGTAAAATCCGTATCATTTAAACTCAATCTGATTGCATTGCCAAAAAATACGTGAACGGGTATTTCTTTTTCTATAAGTGCACCTCGTGGAATATGTGCTGTTGTAGCAATATTTTTTCTTGTTTGCTCTGCAGCCCCACTAACATTAAAACCACCGATGGATAGCGGACCTTGAGCAACTGCATATACCTCATTATCAATCCCCTGAAGGGTGGTATGAACGAGTACACCACCTTCCAGGCTTTTTGCGTCACCAATGGAGGATACAAGAACATCTATTCTATCACCGGATTTGGCAAACGAGTGAACCTTTGCTGTAATGAGCACTGCTGCTATATTGTCTGAGTCAAAGGCAGAACTAGTCGTAATCACACCAAGCTTTTCAAAGATATTTTTAGCCAACTGCCTCGTAAAGGTAAAGGTAGTTTTGTCTCCCGTTCTCTGCAAGCCAACTACAAGGCCATAACCAAATAAATAGTTATCTCTAACACCCTGAACATACGCAATGTCCTTTACTCGACTTGTTATACTCCCGTGGACATATGTGTTTGAAAAGGAAGAATAAGTTACGATTAATACTATAATGTGCAAAAGGCAACGAAGCATATTCTTTAAATTTCGGATTTTCTTTCTGCAATCTGCAATCTGCAATCCGCAATTGTTGTGTGAAGTAATAGACATCTGCATCAAAATCTCATTATTCTCAATATGTTATAGGAATTAGGAAACGTTAGAATGGCCAGAAGATATCTCTTACCCTATTAAACCAACCCTTTTTCCCTGCCCTGGTTAACCATCCTTTTCCTTCAAGTCCAAAGTTTACGTTTGACATCTGGGTTGATAATATTGTGTTGTCTGTACCTATGTCGATTGGTCTGGCTATACCAGTGAGTTTCAAGTTGTATTTTTCCTTATTAACGTCTACTTCCCTTTTACCTTCAAGAAGCAGATTACCGTTATCAAGCACTTCTACTACCATTGCCGTAAGCCTCAGATTTATCTTCCTTACACTTTCATAGGTACCTTTACCACTAAATTCCTGTGAGAAATCACCAGAAACACTATTAGCAGGTCTTGGACTAAATTTTGCATTTCGCCCTTTTGTTATTCCAGATTGTATTCCACGTAAGAATGCATTATTATTAATTTCTCCAGATAATTTGTTTTCATTATTTGTGGAGGAGCTCTCATCATTGTCTATACTGGTCTCTTCGACTACTATTACGGTAACAATATCTCCAATCCTTTTACCTCTATTGTCATCGAAGAGATTATAGTTTATGGTAACTCTTCTCTTCCATAATGAATCAGCAAAAAGGGAACCCTTTGAAGTAAATAAACCTGTATTTAAAATAAGACTGACGATGAGAATAAAACTTAATCTAAACATTTTAGTTCCTTTTTTATAGTAAATGACTTAAATAAATTCCGCTTATTCACCCCCGCTGCCCCCATTCCTTGCTTCCACAAGAAAGCATTGGGGGCAAGAAGTGGGGGGGGGATTAAAATACTATCTGGACGTTCTCAGAATCTATAATTTTACCGTAAATTACCTTTTCTGTATCTAAATTCTTGAACTTTATCACTTCACCAGTATATCCAGTTTCCTGTGCCAACCCCTTGGTGATGATACTAAAATTATCAGCTTTTATAAATAATTTCACTACATTACCCCTTTTTATTGCCGGAGGTGTTTCAAGTATTTCCTCTGTAATTATAGTATTTGGGAGAATTGTTCGGATTGCCACCTTATCCACTAAATCCTCCAAGCTGGAATAGGCTAAACCCCTTGTTTCTGTAGTCTCTCTTTTGCCTAAAAACACGTTCTCACTAGTTAAGGGCTGGCGACTATTTATCCTCCTCTTTGCAATGGCAACGTTTTCGAACACCCTGACTTTAAAAAACACAGGTATTTTGAAAAAAGGAATATCGTCCGAAGGGGCACTAACTATTACCTCTATATTGCCTCTATTTTTACTATTATCTGCAAGAGATACACTGAGAACAATCTCGTCCCTTCTTTTTGTCACCCATTGATCACCGGGTATTCTTACCAACTCTATGATTGTTTCTCTATCCTTTGATGTTATAACAGATAACAAATACTCCTTTGCTTTTTGTGCAATTTCTGCACCAGTTATTTTTGTCGATTCGACCGAAACTATAACCGCCTTGGCTCCTTTGAAAATAATATCCGACAAATTGATGTTTAATGCCCTAAGACGCATCATCATATATTCCGCACCTATCCTTCTTTGATTATTTGGCCATGGTGTTCTTCCAATTTCTATATTATTAATCCTGTTGACGAGTGCAACGTCATCACCAACAACTGTTGAGATGTCACTAATTGTTATTGTTTTTTCTTTAAGAGTGACTTTATCCTTAATGTTTATTTCAATTTGATCTGCTAAAGCAATATGAACAAACACAAACGTAAACAAAACCAAATATACTGATTTTATAGCTCTCATTTTTCAAACTCCTTTTTTAAATAATTAGATGGAGATTCGAACGACTTTTTGTTAATTAGTTTCCGCTACAGATACTAATTAATGAGTCGATTAGTTATTGATAACATTTCGTCACTGGCCTTAATTGCCTTTGAGCTTATTTCGTATGCCCTTTGTGCAACAATAAGGTTTACCATTTCAGTTACAACCTGAACATTTGAACTTTCTAGAAATCCCTGTATAATCTCACCAATGCCATTTTGCCCCGGTGTACCCGTTTGCGGGCTGGAAGATGCAGTTGTCTCTCGGTAAAGATTACGCCCTATACTTTCAAGCCCTGCAGGGTTCGGGAATGATGCCAGAGTTATTTGCCCTGCAGATTGAACACTTCCAGTTGAGCTCTGAGTTGATACCGTCCCATCTGAACCAATACTAATGGATACGACATCACCTTGAATTGAGATGGCAGGCTCGAGTTTAAGACCTTCACCATTCACTATCTCTCCATTACTGTTAAGCTGAAACGCTCCGTCACGAGTATACACAGTGCTTCCATCAGGATGCGACATCTGAAAAAACCCTGATCCCTGAATAGCTAAGTCCAATGACCTGCCGGTATTTTCAGGTACTCCCTGAGTAAAAACTTTATTGGTGGATATGACTCTAACACCACTTCCCACTTGTAAACCTGTTGGTATTTGGAGTCCTTGAGCAGATTCTGCGCCAGCAGGGATGCTCTTATCATATAGCAAATCCTGAAAATTGACCTGTACTCTTTTGAATCCTGTTGTATTAACATTAGCAAGATTATTTGAAACAATATCTAGAAAGAACTGTTGTGCCTGCATACCTGTTGCACTTGTGTATAATGCTTTCATCATGGCTTTTTCTTCTCCTCTTTGTTAAAATCAAAAATGTACGATTCTGTAACCGCAACCTTTACGCCTGTCGGTAGACAGGGAGGTTGCGTTATTTATGTTCGCAGGCTAAAGCCTGCGGCTACTTGGGTAAAAGTTTCTAGACACTATTTAACTGATTACTAATCAATTGTTCCGTAGACTCACTTAAAGACTTTATGATTTGACTGCTTGCTTCGTAGCTTCTCATATTTGCAATCATATCAATCATTTCCAAAGCTACATTTACGTTTGACCTTTCCAGATAACCCTGTGCAATCTTAAAATTTGCTTCTGCAAGATCCTGCATTGCCGCCAATGGCACCTCAAATAAACCTTCACCTGTTGGGGTTAGTACGGATAGCTGATTAAAGTTGGTAATCAATAACTCTCCGATCACGGTATTACCCGCTTTAACAATACCCTTACTGTCTATCGTAATCTCTCCGCCACTTTTGGGTACAAATATTGTTCCACCTGTTCCCAACAGTTTCCCACCACTTAATGTTACTATCTCACCACTATCTGAGAGCTTAAATTGTCCATTTCTTGTATATCTCAAACCCTGTTCGGTCTCAATTGTAAAGAACCCTTCGCCATCAATGGCTATATCTAAACTATTACCTGTGTATTCAAGATTGCCTTCAGAGAAGTTAATCCCGATCTCCGCCTGAATATTCTCTTTCTCTACTCCATTTACTTCCTCAAGAATAATGCTAAAATCAACCACGCTCTTCTTAAATCCAACAGTGTTTGCATTAGCAATATTCCTTGCTATCACTTCCTGGTTTTTAATGAAAGCATCAAGACCAGAAGCAACATCGTATATACTATCAATCATCTTCTACCTCTCTATTTTCTTATAGTAGGAATTTATTGTTATGATACAAAAGCTATGTCTCTTGTATTACGCTACATTTGTGCCAAAAGCTAATTTAAAGCGGACAAAAAGATTATTTTTAAAAATTGTTTATAACACTTTATATTATAAGTATCTAGGTATATGACAATGTTGGCATAATTAGATATAGTCTATTAAATTTTTTTCCTATAGTAAAATCCAAGATAATTATTTCTACATTTTGTGTAAAAACTTCCTATGCTTGCGAAACCTCAATCCCTTTAAGGCCATTTTAGAACACCATAATTTGAATGATAGAATATATTCAGATTATGTGTTAAGGATATTTTACGGCTTTTTTACATATTGAAAATCTTCTCATACTTTAAAAAAACCTAAATTAAGCGATTTCTGAAAATCGCTTAATTTAGGTCGAAGTCCTCAGTAACTACCTTATTATGTTGACTAATTCTTGTAGTACCTCATCCGTTGTTGTGATTGTACGTGCATTAGCCTGAAATGCCCTTTGTGAAACAATTAAATTTGTAAACTCTTCTGCTATATCTACGTTAGATCCTTCTAATGCACCGCTGACAATTGTTCCGACTCCCCCAGAAAGGGCTGCCTTAAGTATTGGTTCACCAGAAGAAACCGTTGCTGTTAATAAATTTTCTCCTTCTTGAGATAAACCGGCTGGATTGCTGAAGGTAGCCAGTTGTAATTGACCAATTTCCTGAGTTTGGCCATTTGTGAACAATGCGACAACTGTTCCATTCGAATTCACGGTTGATGACGAAAAGAAACCCGCCGCAAAGCCGTTTTGATTAGTTGCCGCCGCAGATGATGTGCCACTAAATTGAGTTATACCGCTAAATCCATTTGGAACACCAAAATCTAAAGTTACTGCCTGTGTAGTGCTGTTAGGATAGGTTACCGTTATAGTAGGCGTGCCCGTGACAGACGCTAATGTACCGTTATTATTGAAGTTTATGGCCGTAATGGCAGTGGTTACAGAACCTTCAGAGGGATCCATTGTTGCCGTCATACCCCATGTGTTGGATGCTGTCCTTTCAAAAGTGAGCGTAACTGGGATTGATGTCCCCTGTGCATTAAATAACGAAACAGTAGTCGTAAATACTTCACCTTTTCCAACAGTATTAACACCAAAGGAAGTCCAAGTTGTAGCGCCAGTTTGTCCGGTAGCGTCAGCAATTGTCATTGAGAGTGATGATGCACCTGGTGAGGTCGCCGTCAGCACTATATTTCCACTTGCATCAATTGTTGCCGTTGCCGTGCCAAAACTTGCCGTTATAAAGTCCCTGAGTTCACCCAGTGTCGTGCCGTTTTGTCCGGCTCCACTTCCATAAACAAAACTAGCGCTTACTGTTGCGCCATTGGCTTCTGTGCCTATTATGTTGATTACTTCTCCAGCAGTATAAGCGGCTGTATTGGTAAGAAGGCTATTCAAAGGAGTTGCGGCAACTGCAGGAGCGGGACCAGCTATTTGAAATGGGGTGGCAGATTGAACCACTTGATTTATTGCGCCAGTTGCTGTTGCAGAGTTTAGATTTCCAGCCATATTAACGGTGGTTGTTGCCTGTGCTGGCACAGTTGTGTTGACGGGGATATTGATCGTACCCGTAATACTCTTTACCTTGAGACCCGTACCTGCATCTATAAGATCGTTGTTCTTATCCAGAATGAAAGAACCTACCCTGGTATAAAACTCCTGAGTTCCATTTGAAAGGATGAAGAAACCTTCACCCTCTATTGCAAGATCAAATGGACGTCCTGTTGGAGCGATGCTTCCTTGAGAAAAATTCTTAGTTATACTTGCAACTGTAGCGCCGGAACCAACCTGTATTGGATTTCTTCCACCAAGCCCACTGCCGGGCGCCAGGGCTGCTCTCAGGGTTTGCGCCAGTTGATTGGCAAAAGTTACTCGTGAAACCTTAAAACCAGGCGTGTTCATGTTGGCCAGATTATTACCAATAACATTTAAGGCCGTTTGTGAAGTCTTTAATCCTGATATACCTGAAACTAACGATGATACTGTCATTTTTTTACCCCTTTCCTTTTAAAGATGGTTTAATAATTTAATGCCAAATCCCCCTATTTCCCCCCACTGCTTTCTTGCGAAAGCAAGAAGTGGGGGGGGATTAAGGGGATTTCACCCCTTCAGCAAAGGGGGGAATTGTAATTGGTTATAACTTACTATTGAATATTTCAGTTATATTAGATAGTGGAATTTCTTCGTTTTGTATTATAACTGATATTGTGCCGTTACCCGTTTTAACTCCTGTGATTACTCCCTGTGAAGCCCCTCCAGATACACCTATAAATTTTGCCTCTTTTCCAATTAAACCACCTCCTCCTATTAGTTGTTGTAATTTAAATGTTTCTGAAAATGAAGTATTAAGGTTAGTAAGTTGTTCAAGCGAACTAAATTGTGCCAACTGAGCAATAAACTCATGCCCTTTAAGAGGGTCTAAAGGGGTTTGGTTTTTTAATTGTGTTACAAATAGGCGCAGAAAATCTTCTTTGGAAGCGCCAGAATTACTAATATTGGCAACGGAAGGATTGCTAACACCAGAAATGTTCATTTTTCACCTCACTTTCTCATACAAGATAATTAATTTCGTTTGAATTTGATAAACTCATAGCTAACTCTTCATCCACCTCATCTTCTAAATTCTCTTTTTCTTGATTCATGAGATCTTGAGACTCATGACTCCCTGGATCTGATTGAAAACCTTTGTTCGTAAAACTCAATTTTTCTTCTTCTTTCCCTTGAAGAGAGACATCCAGCTTACCGACATCAATATCAGAATTAGAAATAAGCTCCCTTAACTTTGGAATGTCCTTTTCAATAATGTCCCTTACTATTGACCTTTCTACAACAATTTTTGCTTCTAAATGGTCATCTATAATCTTAAAGTCAAGTTTGAGATTTCCCAGTTCAGGCGGATTAAGCTGAATCCTTATTTCAGATTTATCCCCTTGCATAAACAGTTTTGCCCTTTGAATAATGTTGTCTGCTATATTCTCACCTAGTTTTTCAAGAGGTTGTGATATATTTATGTGTCTGAAATCACTGGCATAATTTACCTTTGATTCTATACCCTGTTTGATATTCGCAAAGTTTATATTTAATTCTTTAGACGAATCTGAGGTTTCTGGGTTTACGAAAGAATTACCCGGTGATGTATTAGTCTGGGTTGCAGATTCGTCCAATTTAATATTGCTAGTACTATTATTGACTGAGGTCTTAGTATCCTGAGATTTAGAAACATTCAGTTCTTGAGGAGGCACATTGTTTTCCACTTTAGCTTGTACTAAAGTCTGTTGAAGTAATGGACTTGTATTGGAATTTGCGGATGAAGTTTTGCTAAAATCCTGTGTGTTTAAAACCCCCCTGGATGATTGAAAAGAAGTATTTTGATTTGTTTTTTCAAATATTGTATCAAGGTTAGGTTTGCTTGTAGTGTTAGTAATATTAGTATCAGTGAGATTCACGTTTGAATCTTTAACTTTACCAGTGCTTTGATTGCTTATAAAAGAATTGTCTAATGATGTATTTGCCTGAATTGCCGATTCACTACCCCCACCTGAAAGAGCCATTTTGGCTGGTAGATTTACGTTATTGATTCTATTGCTATTCCCTGAGATTATATTATCCTGTAATTTAGAAACATTCAGTTCGTTGAGAGGTTCCTGGCCTTTTGCCTTTGCTTGTACTGAGCCTTGCCGAAGTGATGGATTTGTGTTGAGATTAACGGGTGAAGTGTTATTGGTATATTGTGATATGCTTGTCTTGTTTACGAGTTTATGAGTTTTAGCATCATTAATAACAACACCCTTACCCGTAATCATAGCATTTAGTGTTCTGACGACATTAAGCCCTTGGCCTTCTGCCTTTGCTTGTACTGAGCTTTGCCGAAGTGATGGATTTGTGTTGAGTTTTACGGGTGAAGTGCTGTTGGTATAATGTGATGACGGCTGTACGTGTGTCCTATTATTGTGACCTTCTTTAGTATCTAATAAAACGTCAGTTTCCGGGGTTTGTGTATTTAAAATCACCCTGGATGATTGAAAAGATGCATTTTGATCTGTTTTTTCAACAATTGTAACAAGACCGGCTGTGTTTGTAGCTTTAGCGTTGGTATTAAGGTTAATGTTCAAATCTTTAACAGTACCAGCGCTTTCATTGTTTAAAAAGAAATTATTCAGTAATGTATTAGCCTTGTTTGTCGATACACCAGACTTAACATTATTAATAATATTATTGATTGATGTTATTGTATCCAGTAATTTATAAATGTTAGGTACGTGAGGAGGATTGTTACTCTCAGTTTTTTCTTGTACTGAGTTTTGCTTAAGCATAGGATTTATATTGGAATTTACGTCCTTTGTGAGTGATATTGCCTCATCATTTAATAATGTATGTAATTGGGTTGTCATTGACGTCATATCACTATCAGGTACATGGTTGATACTATTGTTTATATTGTGATTAAGTCCCCGCAATAATTGTTCTAGACCCTCAATGTTAGGTAGAATATCTTTTTGAGTCATTTCTATTTTGTCGTTAAGTTCATTCAGGTTTAACATAGTCGATCCCAGTGTAATAGAGGGAAGGATCTGCTTGTTTGATGTGGATATACTTTCAACTGAATGTGCTAACTTTGTAAGAAAGCTTTCTTCGCCCACATTAGCCTGTGAGGAATTTTCAGTTTTTTTTGATGACACTGCAAAAGAAGATTCTTTTGCAGTAACATTTCCAAATAGTAAGTTTAAGGCGTGCTCAGACATTTTATATAAACGATTATTTAGTATCTGTTGTGGAAATACTATATTGTCACCCTGAACTCGTTTCAGGGTCTTTAACGTCTTATATATATAGATTCTGAAACAAGTTCAGAATGACATTTTTGAGTATTTAAGCTTTCTGCAACAAATACTATTTAGGTTTTTACACCGGTATAAACTTTACGACTTCTGTCTTAAGCGATCTCTGTGCCAAAAACAAATTTAAGATAGGCAAATTAATTTTTTTGCAAATGTTCTTATTAACCTATTTGTTTCAAGCAGTTATGATACTAACAATTTTGTTGAGTTAGATATTATACATTAGTTTCTCCACTCATTAAGAAATCAATAAATACTTTTTACATACTACATGGAAAAAATTTCCTGTATAAACACTCATAACACTCTGGTCGTCACGAATTATGAAAATCGAATTAAAAAATTGGATTTCTGGCAATTCTCTGAATTGCCTTAAGCGGGGAGTATTTCTTCTCTTTCTGAACGTTCAGGAGTTTATTTTCTGATCAAACATTCATGCCACTAAGTGGCACCACGAAGGATGAAAGCATGTCCTGACGAAAGTCAGGATCAGATTCCCTGTCTGCTTCCCAAGTAGGCATTCCTCGGGAATGACAGATAAGTTGAATTCTGGAAACAAGTTAGAACGTTACAAGTTTGTCATTGGCAATTCCGCAACAGCGGAATTGCTTAGATGATTCTCGACCTGTCCGAAGGACAGGCAGAATCACACGACGACCCCGATCGGGAATCCATTTTCGTGTTAAATAATAAATAATATGGATGGTTAATACAAAAATATCTTTTGTGAAATGCTTTAGATAAAGATAGGGTGTTTTAGAAGATGATGAATATAAGTGAGAATGTGAAATCTTTTAAGGTGTCAATTTCTTAATGAGAATGATACAAGGCTTTGACGGACAATGTTGGTATTAATTTGGTGATTTTTAAATGCATTTAATATTATAAAGTAGCAATGATATTATGAGCAACAAATTGTGCATAGCGTTTCGTAGACAACAATATCATCTTCCAATCAAAAAGTGACTGCTTTTTTTGAAAATTATCTTTATAATAATTTTTTACAAGTTGTACAACTGATGACTCACTACTATCAAAAATGGCGTCTGAACTCCATATAACTCTTCCAGAAGTGGTGGAAAACATACTAACTTTTACACCAAGAACTTGTGGTTCGTAAGGATTATATTGGGTGATTGTGCCAAAAATAATTGCATCTACTTTAAATATCTTTTTAGCTTCAATTATTGTTTCGGCTTTAACAATCCCTTTGTCCCAGAGATCATTTTGTTGCAATGTGATATCTCGAAACGCACGAGGTAAAACTGTCTCAAATTTCACACTCTTTTGTAATACAACAAAAAAGGCTTCTGTGACTTCTTTTATTACCTTCTCTCTGCTAGTTTCATAAGTAAATGGTGTTAGCAAAACTCTCTGCACTCTGGTATTGTTGTATTCATTGGATTTATAAAAACTTATAGATTCAAATTTTTTTTGAGATAATGAGACACAACCTTCAAAAACAATTGCAGTAAAAAAAATTAATATTATTGTTTTGGTTAATATATTTTTCATATCGACAATCCGCATAAAGCCTAACCTGAACAAGTCGGAATTATAAATATTAAGGAATTGAATAATTGAATAACTTGTGAATCCCTAAATTCCTGAATTCCTAAATTGTAAATTGAAATTTTTGCTAAAACTTGTCCCTGTATGTTTTGAACAGGGATTGGTCAAAATATTTTTATTAAGGCACTATTATTGCTCTCCTCGTTTTTTCTCCAACTGCTCAATTTTTAATTTGAATAACTTTTGTTTAGCTTTTGTTTCCGCCATTTGCGCCTCTAAAACCTGCTTCTTTAACTGTCTTGATTGCTGTTGAGCAGTTGAAGTTTTTTCCTCCAAATCTTTTATTTGAGACTTTAAGACCTTAATCTCTTCTGACAAATTTCTGTTGATCTCTTCCAGTTTCTCCCTGGTATCAGTAAATTCTTTCTCTAATTTCCCTTTAGCTTCTCTTACCTCAGCCAGTTCTTGGTTAAGGGCTTTTTGCCTTTCTCTTTCTGCACTTAATTCTCTTTCTAATTTTTTAACCTTTTCCAATATCTTTAGCTCTTCATCTCCATGTAATAAGCCAAGACTCACAGTTGAACCACCTTTTAAATATCCTGCTCCCTGACTTGGAGTAACAGCATTTTTAGTTTTTTGCAACTCAACTTTAGGCCCTGCAGTCTCTTCTTTGGTTTTTTGCATCTTAACTTCTGAACCAACAAATTCTTTCCTATCTTCAAACTGGCAACCATTACATAACGCAATCAGAAGACCAGTAATTATAAAAAAATTTTCTCTTAAGGTTTTATTCAGTATTATCATAATAAATTAGCTCCCGTAGCTTTATTTTATCATTCTAACTATGAGCAAACAAATGTCAATATTTTTAACTTGCACAAATGCCTTAGTTGCTTAAGAGATTGTAGTATTACAAAAAGACCTCAAGGATTCGGAAAATTTTACCCAAAGATGGTGAAAAATTATACATATATTAATGAAAACAATAAGCAAAGAAAATCTTCACTAAAGCACCTTACTTTGGCTGACACAAATAAGTCTATACCTTACAATCAGTTATAAACAATTTTATATATAATAGAAATTTTTTATGAAAAAATTTTTTGGCATGGGTTTAGCAATAATAACATTGATATGGTAAACACTAAAAATTTACTCCAAAATGCACTTAGCCTTCATAAGAGTGGAAACCTCATGGCAGCAGAAAGGCTTTACCAAAAGATACTTGACGTGCAGCGAGATCATGTCGACGTAATCTTTCTCATGGGAACCTTGAATCTACAAAAAGGAAACCCGGAAACTGCTACTATATATTTTAAGAAAACACTCACACTAAAACCAGATTATGCGATGGCATACAGTAATCTTGGTACTGCGCTTAAAGAACAGGATAAACTCGATGAGGCAATGGAATGCTGTCGTCATGCAATAGCGCTTAAACCAGATTATCCAGATGCGCATAACAATCTTGGCACAGCGCTTAAAAAACAGGGTAAACTCGATGAGGCAGTGGAATGCTATACTCAAGCAATAGCGCTTAAACCAGATTATGTGCTTGCATACAGCAACCTGGGTTCTGCCTTTCTGGAACAAGGTAAACTTGATAAAGCAGTGGAAAGTTGTCGTCGTGCAATAGCACATAAACCAGACTTTGCTGATGCCCATATGAATATGTCTGTTGCATTATTGTTGGCGGGAAAGTTAGAAGAGGGTTGGCCAGAATACGAATGGAGACTTTGTACAAAAGATGATGCCCTTAAAAATTTCAAACAACCCCAATGGGATGGCTCACCACTCAATGGTCAGCATATCCTGGTGCATGCTGAGCAAGGTTTTGGTGATACCATTCATTTCGTACGGTACTTACCTATGGTCAAGGCACAGGGTGGATATGTGCTATTTGAGTGCCAACGGGGCCTATCCAAATTATTGGAAAATTGCGCAGGTATTGATGAGATTGTAGAACGAACACCTGACAAGGAAACAACTAATCAATTCGACGTTCATGTCCCTCTGCTGAGCTTACCTGGAATTTTCGGCACTACCTTAGACACCATACCATCAGACATACCTTACATTACTGTTGATCCCAAGCTCGTTGATCAATGGCACATGCGACTTGATCACAATAATGATTTTAAGATTGGCATTGTCTGGGCAGGTAGCCCCAAGCACAAGAAGGACCGTTATCGCTCATGCTCACTGGCTAATTTCGTTCCATTATTTAACATTCCAGGCTTGTCCTTTTACGGACTCCAAAAAGGACCAACATTAGTAGAGGCATTCGACCCACCCAAGGGGATGAAACTCACTAACCTGGAAAATGAGTTAAACGACTTTGCAGATACAGCGGCCGTAATAGCTAATCTGGATTTGGTCATTTCGGTAGATACTGCAGTTGCGCATCTGGCCGGAGCCATCGGAAAACCTGTGTGGAATCTATTACATTCTGCGCCAGACTGGCGTTGGTTATTGGACCATGATGATAGCTCGTGGTATCCAAGTATGCGCTTATTTAGACAAACGCAATTCAATGATTGGATTGGAGTATTCGAGCGGGTGAAAAAAGAATTGCTCACTCAGTTGTCTGTAAAAAATCTGAAACAGGAGGCTTTAATCAAAAACACCTAAACTCTAATCAGGCACATATCTTATTTATAAAAGTATTAAGGAGCTTATTTGCTTATAATGGCCAATATAGAAGACTTACTTCAAGAAGGACATAACTGTCACCAAACGGGAAATCTTGCAGCAGCGGCACAGCTTTACCAAAAGATACTTGACAAACAACCAGGAAATATTGACGCAATTTTTCTTCTTGGAACTCTTAATCTACAACAGGGAAATCTTGAAACTGCCACCATATTTCTCAGGAAGGCAATAGAACTCAAACCAGACCATGTGGTAGCATACAATAATCTTGGCACTGTTCTTCAAAAACAACGTAAACTCGATGAAGCAGTGCTAAGTTTTAATCAAGCAATAACACTCAAGCCAGACTATGCTGATGCATATTACAACCTTGGTAATGCATTTATAGAACAGGGCAAGCTTGATGAGGCAGTAAATAGCTACAGGAATGCAATTTCACACAACCCAGGTGACGCTGAGATGTATTACAACCTTGGTAATGTGCTTAAAGAACAGGGTAAGCTTGACGAGGCAGTTGGAAATTACAGGCAGGCAATAAAACACAAACCAGACTTTGCTGATGCCCATATGAATATGTCTGTTGCATTATTGTTGGCTGGAAAGTTAGAAGAGGGTTGGCCAGAATATGAATGGAGACTTTGTACAAAAGATGATGCCCCTAAAAATTTCAAACAACCCCAATGGGATGGCTCACCACTCAATGGTCAGCATATCCTGGTGCATGCTGAGCAAGGTTTTGGTGATACCATTCATTTCGTACGGTACTTACCTATGGTCAAGGCACAGGGTGGATATGTGCTATTTGAGTGCCAACGGGGCCTATCCAAATTATTGGAAAATTGCGCAGGTATTGATGAGATTGTAGAACGAACACCTGACAAGGAAACAACTAATCAATTCGACGTTCATGTCCCTCTGCTGAGCTTACCTGGAATTTTCGGCACTACCTTAGACACCATACCATCAGACATACCTTACATTACTGTTGATCCCAAGCTCGTTGATCAATGGCACATGCGACTTGATCACAATAATGATTTTAAGATTGGTATTGTCTGGGCAGGTAGCCCCAAGCACAAGAAGGATCGTTATCGTTCCTGTTCACTGGCTGATTTTGTTCCATTATTTAACATTCCAGACCTGTCCTTCTACGGACTCCAAAAAGGACCAGCATCAGTAGATACACTCGATCCACCCAAGTGGGTTAAACTAACTAACCTGGGAGATGAGTTAAACGACTTTGCAGATACAGCAGCCGTAATAGCTAATCTGGAACTGGTCATTTCCGTAGATACCGCAGTTGCGCATCTGGCTGGAGCCATTGGAAAACCTGTGTGGAATCTATTACATTCTGCGCCAGACTGGCGCTGGTTGCTAAACCGTGATGATAGCTCGTGGTATCCAAGTATGCGCCTATTCAGACAAACTCAATTCTATGATTGGATTGGAGTATTCGAGCGGGTGAAAAAAGAATTGCTAAAAGAATTTATCAGTCCGAAATGGAGTAATGAAATAATTTTAAACCAGACACACAAGCTATTTTCAAGTTAAGCCTTCGGCAGTCTTCATTATGTCGGGTAAGAAACCAGACCTGCCCGCCTGTGCCGTGAGCACGGCAGACAGGAATCTTTGTGGTAACATTGAAATTCCTAGAATTATTGTTGAACAAAAAAGAGCAAAAAATTATAGAAGGCTAAACAGGAGACAAAAATGACTACAGGCATATTAAGTGGAGAAATTGCGCATGGAGAACAACTCTTTCGGGAAGGAGCAATAGAAGAGGCTCTTAAAATCTTCGAATCTATATTGGAAAAGGAACCTGGAAATCTTTCTGCCTTAAATAATAAAGGCGTATCTCTATACAGGTTAGGGAAATACCATGAAGCCACATCGACTTTTTTGGAAGTGCTCAGAAAAGACAATAATAATACAGATGCAATACACAATCTTATTTTGAATTATCAAGAAATTGGCAACTGGAAGGCAGTAAAAACGATTTTGACAGAGTACGGCAATTGCCTATCAACAGAAGAAAAGGAAACTATAATTAATAACTTAAAGAAGCAAAAAGATTACTCATTTAGTTCTAATATAACAAAGGAAATAAATTTATCCTTTAAGCTAGGCGATATTCCTCTGAAGTATAAGCTGACATTAAATCTGGAAGAATTTAGTCAAAAAATAATTTGGGATTTTATCTCACATAATAGATTATATGAAGAAGAAACTTCCTGTTTTATAGCAACTATAGTAAAAATGGGCGACGTTGTAATCGATATTGGAGGACACATTGGATATTTTTCATTGTTAGCCTCTGAGTTAGTTGGAAAAGAAGGCAATGTCTTCACTTTTGAACCATCTATTTCTAATTACAATCACATAAAAAGACATATTACAATCAATAAAAAAACGAATATACACGCATTTAATTTGGCATTGGGAGTAAAAAATAGAGAAACTGATTTTTTTCTAAATCTGGATAATGATGGAGGACACGCTTTATGGGATGTAGGCACACATAGTTTCAACAAGATAAGCCGTGTTAATCAATTAGTAAAAAAAATTAAACTCGAAACTCTGAACAATTTTTTTAGAGATAAAAATCTTGTGACTTGCAAACTGATAAAGATTGATGCGGAGGGAGCCGAATTCGATATTCTACGCGGAGGCGAAACCATCATATTAAAAAATAATATTCCCTATATTATCTGTGAAGTTAATAGGTCTGCTTTACGGCAAATGGGAACAAGTGAAGGTGAACTAAGGAAGTTTATGAGTGAACTTGGATACAACACCTACTGTTTCAGTGGAGAAGGTTTAAATCTAAAAGTGGTTAAATTGATGCCCGACCAGTATTTGCAATCAAAATTTGTTTTTAATGTGCTTTTTAGCAAGGATAAATTTTTAAGACAAAGCGAGTAATTATGTAATGGTTAAAGGATGGCTTCAAAAAGGGTATAATTATCACCAGGCTGGAAATCTAGCAGCAGCAGCGCAACTTTACCAAAAGCTACTGAAGAAACAGCCAGAACACGCTGATACAAATTTTCTCCTTGGCACCTTGAATCTACAACAGGGAAATCATGATACAGCCGCCACTTTCCTCAGGAAGGCAATAAAACTCAAACCAGACAATGTGGTTGCGCATAACAATCTTGGCACGGCACTTCAAGAACAGGGCAAACTTGACGAGGCAGTAGCCACTTATAATCAAGCAATAGCAATCAACCCTGACTATGCTGACGTATATTTCAATCTCGGCAACACATTTAAAAAACAGGATAAATTTTACGAAGCCATAGAAAGTTACAGGTGCGTAATAGCGCTAAAGTCAGACGATGCTGAGGTTCATTTCAATCTTGGCAATACACTTCAAGAACACGGTAAATATGATGAGGCAGTAAAAACTTACAGGCAGGTATTAAAGCTCAGACCCGATTATGTAATAGCGCATAATAATCTCGCTACGGCGCTACAAGAACTAGGCAGACTTGACGAAGCAATTGCGAGCTTTATCCAGGCTATAAAACTCAAACCGAACTATGTTGAGGCTCATTATAATCTTGGTAACACCTTAAAAAAACAGGGTAAATTTGATGAGGCAGTGAAATACTGTAAGCGAGCAATTAAGCTTAAACCAGACGATGCCACGGCACACAACAATCTTGGCGTTATACTTCAAGAACAAGGCAAGCTTGATGAGGCGGTAGCATGTTGTAGACGCGCAATTGCCCTTAAACCAGACGATGCCACTTCGCACAATAATCTTGCTGTTGCGCTTCAAGACCAGGGCAAACTTGACAAAGCTGTAGAGAGTTACAGTCGCGCAATTGAACTCAGACCTGAGTATGTAGAGGCGTATAGAAATAGGTCTCTTGCATTATTGTTAACAGAAAGCTTTGAAGACGGCTGGCCAGAGTATGAATGGAGATTGCTCACAAAAGATTGCACTTCAAACGTCTTCCAGCAACCACGATGGGACGGCACGCCGCTAAAAGGCAAGTCCATACTCGTACACGCAGAGCAAGGTCTTGGCGACACCATTCAATTCGTGAGATATCTCCCTATGGTACATGCACAAGGAGGACACGTAATATTTGAGTGCCAGCAGGTTCTTTCACGCTTATTAAAAAAATGTACAGGGTTTGACGAGATTATAGAACATAAAGCTAACCGTAAACCTGCCGCACATTTTAACTTCCATATACCATTACTAAGTCTACCAGGAATATTTGGCACAACTCTGCAAACTATACCATCGGATGTACCCTATATTTCGGTTGATCACGAACTTGTGGCGCAATGGCGCATGCGCCTTGATCAAGACGATACTTTTAAGGTTGGCCTTGTTTGGGCAGGCAATCCCAGGCATAGAAATGACCGCAATCGTTCCTGTTCACTCACTGACCTTGCTCCACTTGCTGACATTCCGGGGTTAACTTTTTACAGTCTTCAAAAAGGACCAGCATCGGTGGAAATACTTAATTCGCCTAAGGGAATGAAAATCATAGACCTTGAAAATGATTTAAGCGACTTTGCAGATACGGCAGCCGCAATATCCAATTTAGACCTGGTCATTGCCGTAGATACCGCAGTTGTGCATTTAGCTGGAGCCATTGGCAAACAGGTGTGGGTTCTCTTGCCTTTTGCGCCAGATTGGCGCTGGTTATTAAACCGTGATGATAGCCCGTGGTATCCGGATGTGCGCTTATTTAGACAAACCAGACCAAAAGATTGGGGTGGAGTGTTCGAACAGATTAGAAAGGCATTGTTACAAGAGGTTGTCGATTTGGGATTGCGAATTGCGGTTTAGCACATGAATAATTGCTCAATATCTTTTGAAATTTGAAATTGTTTTGTATTTCGCCTGCCTGCCCGAAGAATGGCTGACGGGCCTGCCGGCGAGGCCGGGATTTAATGCTTAGAATTTCGTTGTCATTGTGTTTCAGCATAATTCCGTGGAATTTCTGTGGCAAAATATTAAAGTTAAAGATATGAAGAAATCCATATTATTCCTTGCCAACAGCGTAGAATTCAATCCTGAGACTATTATAAACAAAGGATTGGGCGGCAGTGAAACTGCAATAATATACATTGCAAAAGAATTGGCCAGGCTTGGCAATGATGTAGTAGTCATTTGTCCATGTAATGCCCCTGGAAACTACAATGGTGTTTTATATCAAGACATCAAAGAATCCGAAAGTTATATTTTGGGGAAAAACTTCGATGTCATGGTTGTCTCAAGAATGTTGGATGCCTTTAAAATGAATCTTCCTGCAAGATTAAAAATATTCTGGACACAGGATGCTTACGACCAGCCATTCCTGAAAGACCTTGGCAATAAATATATTCAAAACAGAATCGATAAGATCTTTACCGTTGGGAAATGGCAAGCAGAGACAATGATGAAACATTTTAATATATCCTCAGAAAAATTTTTTCTAAGCAGAAATGGTATAAATCGAGAATTTTACGAAAACAATAAATACAAAAGAAATATTGGCAGGCTTGTGTATACCAGTACTCCTTTCAGGGGGCTGGATGTACTTCTGGATGTTTTCCCGATTATTAAAACCAGAATACCATTTGCTGAACTATTTATATATAGCAGTATGTGCGTATACGGAATGTCAGAAGACGATAACAGGAAGATGTATGGAAAGCTTTATGACAAATGCAATCAGCCGGGCATTTACCTCAAGGGCAGCATACCTCAGAACATATTATCCGACGAATTAAAGAAATCCTATCTAATGGTATATCCCAACCACTTCACTGAGACTTCTTGCATAGCCGCAATAGAGGCGCAAGCTGCCGGACTTCCCGTTGTAACAACAGAATCAGGCGGGTTAAGTGAAACAGTTCTACACAATAAGACAGGTATTTGTATATCAGGAAATAGTAAATCTCGTGATTATCAAGATCGGTTCGTAAAAGAGGTTGTTCATCTGATAAGATACAAGGATAGATGGAACGAAATGAGCTTGACAGCACATCACAGGGCATTAGAAAATTATTCATGGGACGTAATAGCCAGAGAATGGGATGGAGAGCTTGATAGAGAAATAAAAGGAACTTGTACGCCATCAAACACTATTTTTGAAAGAAGTCACAACAATATTTTTAATAACAAAAACGTAACAATCACTTCAAAAGAAGGCACATCCGCTCAGGCAAGGCGTTCGGACAGGAAGGAAGATGAAAATCCCCCTCATTCCCCCTTTATCAAAGGGGGAGGAAGGGGGATTATGCCTGTTGGCAAAGTAGAACTGGATAATCCTCCAATTAGTAAAATGGATGGAATATTTGTAAGATCTTTGGATGAAAAAAGCAGATCAACTATATCCTTATGCATGATAGTTAAGAATGAAGAAGACTACCTGCCAAAATGTCTGCAAAAGATGAAACCATTTGTAGACGAGATTATTGTAGTAGATACAGGTTCAGATGATGAAACTGTTGAGATAGCAAAACAGTATGGCGCCAGGGTGTACGGCCATAAATGGAATGACGATTTTAGTGAGGCAAGAAATATATCTCTTAGACATGCAACTGGCAATTGGATATTGGCGCTCGATGCAGACGAAGTCATAGCAGAGAAAGATATGCAAAGAATAAGGGAATTAATAAGTATTACAGATAATACCGGATTTAATTTGATACAGAGAAATTATGAAAATTATGCAGGTTTCAAGGGCTGGATGGAGAATAAGACAGACTACATTGAAGGCAAGGATTACGCTGGATATATAGATTCTCCCCTAATCAGACTATTCAAAAACCGGAGGGGGATCCGTTTCAGTGGCAGAGTGCATGAAATTGCGGATATTTCACACCTTGATGGAAACAATCAAATAGGAAATACTGATATTGTAATTCATCATTACGGAAAAGCTAAAGACAAACAACAACTAGACAAAAAAGGAGACTTGTATCTTTCTATCGGCATGAAAAAGATAAAAGACAATCCCAACAACGCAAGGGCACACTTTGACCTTGGAATACAGTGTTCAGAGAAAGGTTTATTTGAAGATGCAGTAAAGTATTTGAAAAAAGCCATAGACATATCACCTGATTATTTCGAGGCATACGAAAATCTTGGTTGTGTATATAGTTCACTCGATGATTACGACCATGCCGATTTTTACCTGAAGAAGGCTTGTGAGTTTTGTCCTCAATCAAAATCCGCACAGTACAATCTCGGACGTTTGTATTACTTAAAGAATGATTTTAAGATGGCAGAAACGCTATATAAAAAGGCATTAGAAATCGATACAGATTACGTCAATGCTATCAAGGGCATGGGAACACTGTGTCTTGACATGAAGCGATTCGAGGAATCAAGGATCTTCTTTTATAAAGTCCTTCAGAGGGTAAAGGATGCAGAGATTTACAATAATCTTGGTTGTCTTGAAGATAAAGAAGGGTTGTACGAAAGGGCAGCGTTCTTCTTCAAAAAGGCCAGTGAATTTGACCCTCATAATCAGGTAATCATAAATAACCTCAAAAACGTCCAGAAGAAATTATCGAAGAGAAGAGAGAATCCACCTAAATCCCCCCCACTTCTTGCTTTCGCAGCGTGCCGCTACGGTGCAAGAAAGCAGTGGGGGGGATTTCATGGCAGTATATCCCTCTGCATGATCGTAAAAAATGAAGAACATAATCTTGCACAGTGCCTTAACATCGTCAAAGATGTAGTAGATGAAATAATAATTGTTGATACAGGTTCTACTGACAGGAGTGTCGAGATTGCAAAGAGTTTTGGAGCAAAATTATTTCATCATCCATGGGAAGGGAGTTTTAGCAAGGCAAGAAATTATTCACTGAAATATGCAACCAGTGAATGGATATTAATACTCGATGCCGACGAAGAGATGAATAAGACTGATATCCCCAAGCTAAAAGAAATAGCCAGTAATAACAACTATACGGCTGTTTCTTTTCTTATTAAAAATAAGTTTAAAGATTCCACACAAGAATGCTACGCAAAGATGATACGCCTTTTCAAGAACTTTAACGGGACGTATTATGAGGGAACTGTGCACAATCGCTTAAGGCATACGGGTAAATGTCTTGATTCCTCGTTAAGTGTTATCCATCACGGCTATAACTTATCTGAAGAAAAAATGGAAGAAAAGTTTTTACGCACCACCATATTATTAAAGGATCAGATAAAACAAGAACCACATAATCCTGTTCCGCACAGGTACCTCGGCATTTCGTATCTGGATCAGGGTATGTATGATGAGGCAGTCTCAGAAAGTAAGAGGGCATTAGAACTTGCAGAGAATAATGGATTTAATATAAAAGATTTCCTGGTTTCTTACTACGTTATCAGCGCCGCATATTTTGAGAAAGGAGAACTAAAAGAGTCAGAAACATACGCCCTGCGAGCAATGGGAATCGATGAAAATTACTTAGATGTTTTCTGTATCCTATCATTCATTTATTACAATCTGAAAAAGTATGACAATTTTCTGCAGACTTCAGACAATTATATAACTCTATTGGATAGTATCGCAAATCACAATGAAGCGATTAATGCATATACCTACTATACCATTGGTCATAAATGGAAGATACATTTGTTACGTGGATTTTACTACCTATCCAGCGGTCAGAATGAAAAGGGCAATGCCGAGATAGATAAAGCGCTTAAGGTGTCGACTGCAATTGAAGATTGCCTTAGGCTTATAGGTAAATTCTATCTGGATAATAACAATCTTGAAAAGTCGGAGGAAATCTACAAGAAGCTCCTAAATATTAAAGATACTTCAGTAGATGCAATTATCAAAATGGGTCATGTTAAATTTAAAAAAGGCAACCTCAAGGAAGCTATTCATTTTTGGGAAAAGGCCGTCAATATAGAACCTTCTCTGTTTGATATCAGATTACTTATATGCAAAATTAATATTCTTCAAGGTAATTTCGAAGATGTTGTCTCTTATTGCGACCAGTTATTGCAACTCCTCAATATATCTAGAAATATAACATTGGAAAGCATATCTGATCTGGCAAATCTCTTTGACATAATAGGCCATAAACTTAAAGAAAGGCGGGATACTCAAGCTGCTGATACTGCTTTTAAGATATGCGAGGATCTGAAACGAGTTCAACCAATGGATACAGTAAATGTTCTAACTGCTAATTAGTTTCTATTGCGGAAACTTAAATTCCCAAAAATGTCATTGACAATTCCGCAACAGACACCAATTAACATAAATTGAAACAAATTCCTGTGTTTCGGGAGTCTCTCCCGAAGCGAATCTTCATGCTTTATTTAACAGTAAGTATTAGAGATGATGATGTTTCGGGAGGGACTCCCGAAACACAGAACACAGAACCCCCTTTACTAAAGGGGGACTAAGGGGGATTGAATTTAACCATTTGGCTGGTTCAGGCTTGCAGCCTGAGCCAGAACATTTAGGTTCAATCAACATGATTGAACCAGCAAGATCGATTTACCCGCCATAACGATACTGTCGGGCTGGTAAACATTAAAATGAAAATTCCTATACTATAAATTTACGTTAAACGGTTATGGTAACGATGCTATAGTTTAGTCTGTGAGTTGTCATGAAATTTTATCTCTACCCAAAAACAAATTCCAAATGTCTCACGAAATGGTATGATTTAGTTCACAAGTCTCTAGAGACTCATAAGCAGAGAGTCGTTGATCCGAAAGAAGCGACACTTCTTTTTCCAGGCTTTGACACTGCTTGCGAAACCAATTGGCCAGAATATGGGCATGCGGATAAAGCATTCATAAAAGGTAAACTAACAGATTTCAGTGAGGCGCCTGGTCAACTTCGGAAATTAGAATTTTGGAATGGCCCCAAAAGACATGTCCTTTTTGATATGAATCCATTCTCTAATTTTACCAAAATGTTTGAATACGAAAATGTAATTCTTGCCTCCTCCAGTTTGTCCAATGATAATTATAGAAAAGGAATAGACGTTAGCTTTCCGGCCTCTCCAACCACTAAAATTCCTGCTCATTTCACACGCCAGGAGAAATATTATTTGACATTTAAGGGAGCAATATCACATCCTTTCAGACTAAACTTTCTAAAATTTCACAATAATGACGATATTATCATAAAGCTCCTGGATCATAATAAAAGTGGCCACACGAGGCCATGGGCAACTGGACAAGAAAATAATCGGGAATATCTGGACCTTTTATCGAATACAAGGTTCTCGTTAATCCTCAGAGGAGATGCTTTATTTTCCTATCGTTTACTTGAAGTAATGGCATTTGGAACGATACCCGTTATCTTTACTCACGGGTGGGTCTTGCCGTTTAGTGAGATATTAGATTACGGTTCTTTTTCAGTCATTATAGATCCAGAGGACTGGCATAATACTATTTCCATCTTAAACTCTTACACTGACAGGCAGATTGAGACAATGAGAAAAAAAGTCAAAACGGTCTATGACAAACATTTTTCAACGATAGACAAACAGACCGAGACTCTCATATACATCCTTGACAAATTACACAACTCAGAGCATTTCCAATTCAAAGAAGATTTAGATAATTATCCAAAAGAAATACTGGCTCAATATCGCATGGGACTTCTCTTTTTGAAGGATAATCAATTCGATGAAGCAATTAATACGTTCAAATTAGTTATCAATAAAGACACACAACACATCGATGCACTATTTAATCTGGCTGTTGCATATGAGAGAGTGGGAAATACTAATCAGGCAAAAGATTGCTTTTTGAGTACATTAAAGTTGGACAAATACCTGATTGAGGCCCATCTTGCATTGAGCAAGATTTATATCTCCCAGAATAACATAGAGGAATGTATAAAAAGTTGTGATGAATTGTTGAAATACCTTAATCTTCCTAGAAACATAATAATCAATAGCATGTCTGATTTAGGCAAACTTTATATAAACGTAGGAACAACATTATTGAAACAGCAAAAGGAACTCCTTGCCAGGTTTTCGTTTGAGGTTGCGGCCCTCCTGGACCCTGATGTACTGAATAAGATTGAAACAGAAGCTGTAACATCAGGCATAAGTCCCTGATATAGTAATATGAGAATCATAGTCACGTAAGTTAAATATCGCAGAAAAAGATAGATAATTGGAATTAAGGCTTTAGCTTTTAATAAAAGTTTGCAGATTATAAAAGTCTAAAGACTTAACTCCGTAAAGCTTAGTAGCAAAGAAGGAGTTAACATTTTTAGCCTTTTAAACTAAGATAATGCCTAAAGGGTGATTTCCTTAAATATGAGAAATAACAATCCAACTCTATCCCTCTGTATGATAGTAAAGAGTGAAGAACAGTTTCTTCCTGCGTGTCTGGAAAGCGTCAAGGATTATGTGGACGAGATAATCATTGTGGATACCGGGTCAACCGATAGCACAGTTGAAATTGCAAAAGAATATGGCGCAAAGATTTATCATCATGCGTGGGAAAACAGTTTCAGCAAGGCACGAAATTATTCACTTAAGTATGCAAACTCGGACTGGATTCTGATACTCGATGCAGATGAGGAAGTGGACAATGTAGATGCCCACAAATTAAAGGAAGTTATTAAAGACAATAAAATAAACGTAATCTTTTTGCCAGTCTTTGCCAAAACTAATGGAAGCAAAAATCTTGCTGTCGCCAATTCAGAAAGAATATTTAAAAATCATCTTGGCGTCCACTATGAAGGAATAGTCCACAACAACCTGAAATACACAGGACCAACTAAGAAGGTGAATATAAAACTGTATCATTACGGTTACAATCTTGATGAAGATCAAATGGAAAGGAAATTTATAAGAACCTCAAACCTTTTAAAGGGACAAATTAAGAATGATCCAAAGAACCCGATTCCCCATCATTATCTGGCAATTTCATGCCTGGACAGGAATAGGTATGACGAATGTATCAAAGAAGGTCTCGAGGCAATTAGGCTATTCGAATTACAAAAAAGCAATACACAGCTAAGGCTACTCACTTACTATACGGTAAGCGTTGCCTTTTATCGTAAGAAAGATTTGACCAATGCTGAAAATTACGCCCTTAAGGCACTTGATCTTTATCCTGATTATCTGGACTCATATAGTATATTATCTTCCATATATTTCCTACACAAAGAGTATGGTAAGTGCATTGAGGCTACAAAAAAGTACTTAAGATTGTTGAAAACTATTGAATCAGATCCAACCACGGCCCTAGCTATACCATATAATACCCTCCAACACACCTGGCAGGCTCACTTACGGACGGCTATTGTTTACTTTCAACTAGATAAAGAGAACGAAGGGTCTCAGGCCTTAAAGAATGCCGTAAACTGTTCTAACAATGCATGGGAGCCTTACCTTGCAATCGGAAAATACTTCATGGAACAAAATAAATTCAGATTAGCAGAAAGACTTCTTAAAGATGGACTTAAAAATAACCCCAAGAACAAAGATATTCAATACTATATTGCAGAAATGTATGAAAAATCCGGTTCATCAGATAAAGCATTGGCTTATTTCAAACAGATTCTTCAGGATTATCCAGATGAAATATTGGCACAATATCGCCTGGGGCTTCTCCTTTTGAAGGACAACCAATTCGATAAATCAATCAATTCATTTAAATCAGTTACCAATAAAGACCCACAACATATTGGCGCTTTGTTTAATCTGGCCATTGCATATGAGAGAGCAGGAAATACTAATCAGGCAAGGGATACTTACAATGACATATTAACGATAAGACCAGAAAACCCAGAGGTAATCATAAGGCTTGGCACTCTATATTTAAGTGAATCTAATTATGTCAAGGCAAAGCAATGTTTTTTGAATACATTAAAGTTGGACAAATACCTTATAGAGTCTCATCTTGCCCTGAGTAAGATTTATGTGTCCATCGATGAGCTGGAAAGTTGTGTAGCGAGTTGTGACGAATTGTTGAAATGCCTTAATCTTCCCAGAAATGTAACAATTGACAGTATAAGTGATTTAAGCAATATCTACATAAATATAGGAACAACATTATCGAAACAGCAAAAGGAACTTCTTGCCAGCACATCTTTTGAAATTGCTATTTCAGTTTTAAAAAACAACGATTTAAGCCTTCGGCAACAATTTCAAGCTCCCCTCTAAAAAGAGGGGCCGGGGGTGTGTATAATGGTATATTTACACACCCCTACCTGTCGGCAGACAGGCCTTTATCCCCCCACTGCTTTCTTGCGAAAGCAAGAAGTGGGGGGAAACTATTATTGAATTTCCTATACATTAAATTAGCGAGTGAAAGGAGCTAATTTATATGATTTATTTAATTCTACCAAGAGGGAATAATTTCGGATGGGGTATTTGCGGCAAGTATCTCGTAAAGGAGTTATCTGAAATCACTAACATAAAATATATCACGGACAATTTTAGCATCAAAGATATTGGTGATGAGTTTGATTTTCATTTCCTTAAAAGTAAATTAATCGGAGAAGCTGAGGCCCTTAAAATAAAAAACGGCACACTCAAACATGTAGATTATCCTGTTTTACAAGCCATAAACGATCATACCCTACAACCATTTGGAATAAATTTAAAAGGTACCTTCAAGGCAGGATATACTTTCTTCGAAGAAAATATACTTGACCAAAGATATATTCAAAACGGCAGGGATAACTATGATATTATAATTACGGGATCAAAATGGTGTGAAGAAGTGCTAAGAAAATATGGACTTGAAAAAGTAACTACCATAATCCAGGGAATAGACCCACTTCTGTATAATTCTTCCTATTCGGAGAAAGAATTCTTCAGAGACCACTTTATGGTTTTTTCAGGCGGCAAATTTGAACTTCGCAAGGGACAGGATATTGTCATAAAAGCATACAAAGTTTTGCAAGACAGACATAAGGACGTAATGCTCGTAAATTCATGGTTTAATTTTTGGGCAGATAGTATGAAAACCATGGCTGCTTCTCCACATATCAAGTTTGAAATTACATCAAATAACTATATTGAGATAGTGAACAAGACCCTTCAGGATAACGGGATAGATTTGGACCGAGTTATCACATTATCACCCCGTCATAATGCCTTAATGGCAAGAATGTATCAAAACACTGATATTGGCATATTCCCCAATCGTTGTGAAGGAGGCACAAATCTCGTTCTTATGGAATATATGGCATGTGGCAAACCAACAATTGCGTCTCATAGTAGTGGTCATAAGGACATTATCAATGCAAATAATTCAATTATGATAAAACAAATAAAACCAATGAGCATCTATAGAGACGGAAACATATTTGCCACATGGGATGCCCCTGATCTAGACGAAACAATCGGCCATTTGGAATGGGCATATCAAAACAGAGAGAAACTGAGATATATTGGATTGCAGGCAGGAAAAGACCTTAGTCAACTCACATGGAAAAGAAGTGCAGAAGAATTTTTCAAAATCCTTGTCAAGGGCAATTCCGCAACAGCGGAATTGCTTAGGTGATTCTGCCTGTCCGAAGGACAGGCAGAATCACACGACGACTCTGATCGGGAATCTATTTTCGATTAAAGGAAATTCCTCAACACACAACCCGCACATGTGTTATTTGTAGCCACAAAAGTTCACTCCAGTTATATTACTTAATATTTTCTACTCGTGAATGCTTACGTATTTTAAAACACTGCATAACGATACACGTTTAGTCTTTAGGTATGTTTTTAAACCTAAAAAGGTAATGCTGAACGGCATCGCAACACTGATTACTAATCACAATTTTCGATAACTTAATAATATGACAATACTTATGCTTTTCAGGATTTTCCCCTAAAGTCTCTTGCCTCCTTGCCGATAATTTCTACAGTAACAAGCACTACCCATTAAGGTCGATTAAAAACATCATTATAAAAAGGAGGTGAGGAATTATAGAAAAATAAGAAATGATTTTTGGTAGTAACTTTGTTCATGTTTTATTTTTTACTGATTTAGCAAGGATGCAAAATCAGGGTATAAATTTAATATTGTTAATCGCTCTGAGCGTCAGAAATACGTCTCAGACAAAATCAAGGAGGATTATAAAATGGGTTTAAGAATTCAAAATAATATCGCTGCTCTAGCTACACATAGAGCTCTTGTAATAAATGATGCCAATTTGACAAGATCATTAGAAAGACTATCAACTGGTTTCAAGATAAATAAGGCATCAGATGACGCTGCTGGTCTTGCTGTTTCAATGAGATTTAGAGCTCAGATTCTAAGTTTAAGACAGGGCGCTAATAACGCAAGCCAGGCAAATTCGCTACTACAGGTTGCAGAAGGCGCTGCAGATCAGATAACTAACATCTTACAGAGGATGAAGGAGCTTGCAACGCAGGCAGCATCTGCCAACACCACATCTGCTGACCGAACAAAAATAAACAATGAAGTTACTGACCTTGAGTCTGAAATTGACCGAATCGCCAATTCAACTAAATTTTCAGGGCGAACCCTGATCGATGGAAATTTCGGTTCTGTTCAGATTAGCGATTTTGGTAACTTGGTAGCTACCAGTGGAGTTGTAGGTGTGGACACCTCCGAGGCTGCCTCTGCTACCCAATTTACAGTCGCCATTAATACTACAAATGAAACTATACAGATTACGCAGAATAGTGTTTCTCAAACCTTAACAGTTAGCGGACCTGCAGAGGGTAGCACTGAGACACTAAATTTCTCATCTTTTGGTATCAAGATTACTGTTGATGCCGGATTTACATCAGTAACTACCCCAGGTGGTGGTGGTGTATCCGACACCATAAGCACTTCAACTTCTGCTCAATCCGTATTCCAGGTTGGATTTGAGAATGCAGGAAGTAACCGAATTGGTATCAGCTTAGCAGACCTGAATGTAGCCGTCCTAAATAGTGGCAGTTCCGCAGATATAACACTCACTACAGTATCTGGCGCACAAACCGCTTTAACTACGATTGATAATGCTATTGACACGGTAGCAAATGCTCGTGCAGATATTGGTTCTGCACAAAACAGGCTTGGATTCGCCAGCGCTAACCTGGCTACAAGCATTGAAAACTTATCTGCCGCAGAATCTATCATTCGTGATGCTGATCTGGCTTTTGAGACAGTCTCCTTTACCAAGAATCAGATATTGATTCAGGCAGGTACTGCAATGCTTGCACAGGCCAACCTTGCACCGCAGGCAGTATTGAGTCTACTTGGTTAAGCAACATAAACGCTTATTAAGTTTGTTGCAATATAAGTAAGCAGGGAGGGTGGTAATATACCACCCTCCCTTTTTTATACATAGACTGGTGTCGTTAAATGGTCAAATAGCTGAATTGTTAAATTGAGAAATGGTTAAATGGCAGAATCGAAGTACAATGATTTTCGTGATCTGGAAGTTTGGCAACGATGTAGAGACATAAGAAAGAAGGTCTGGCAGTTATGCAATAATTTTTCTAAAGAAGAAAAACACAGATTATCAGATCAAATGATCAGGGCATCAAGATCTTCAACAGCTTGTATAGCAGAAGGATACGGGCGATTTCATTACCAAGAGAACATACAATTCTGTAGACAATCGCGTGGATCACTTTATGAGTTGATAGACCATATTCTCGTAGCCGAAGAATGTAAGTATATGGAAAATACCAAATCCGAAAAAATGATTGATGAAATAAAAACAGCCATAATAATTCTCAATGGCTACATAAAATATCTTAAGAATAGGAAAAAATACGAATAATCGTGAAAGAGTTAAATGGTTAAATGGTTGATTCGTTAAATAGATAAATAGCTAATTTCAAAATGTATTTGAATTATACTAATCGACCATTTAACTATTTAACAATTTGACTAATTCTGAAGTTAGGGGAAAAAATTTACCACTGCATGTGAATTTTAACCTGTTAAATTTTTTAGTATAAAACGGATACGTCATAAACAATTTATAAGTCATTGTCTTGTAACAACAATAAGTTAAGACAAAATTAATAAATTTTTGGTACTAATATTGCGATATCAAAAATGGAAAAAGGAGATAATCTTATGGTTGGGATAGAAAAAGAACAGGAAAAAAGAAACTTTATTAATTGGTACTGCTGGTATGCTACTCCTGAAGACATTGAAAAGGCAAAAAAGACTAATAAGGCAGCAGTAGAGAGATTAACCAATGAATATGCATATGAAATTGAGAAGATAAATAGGTCAAGACACTTGTTCGAATATACGTCACATCCAAAAGGGATAATACGAGAACTTCACCCTATTAGTTGTCTTTAAAATATTATTTAAAAATCTTGGAAAGTGGTTTTCGAATTCATTTCTCTTAATCCGAAATCTGCAATCCATAATAAACGTATGGGAGTTTAAATGCCTGGCACAAGTTCTATAGGTGGTTTGATTTCCGGCCTTGATACTGCAACCTTAATCCAACAACTTATCTCCATAAGCAGAAAACGTATCGATGTAGTTGTTAACAACCAAACCGCACAGAGTAACAAACTAAAGGCTTATCAATCCTTTAACACACAGTTATTAGACTTCAAATCTAAGGCAAGTACACTTAAAGATAGTAAGACTTTCAATGTCTTTAAATCGGCAATATCAACCAACTCAACTAATTTCAAGGCAAGTGACCTCCTCTCAGTCTTAACAACAACTGATGCAAGCCCTGGCACCCACACGGTACAATTTACATCTTCATCACAATTAGCACAGGCAAGACAATTATCATCGCAGAGTTATAGCAGCACATCAACGGCGCTAAATCTTTCAGGTGATTTTGTAATAAACGGTAAGGCAATAACCGTTATCACAACAGACACTCTTGCTGATATTGCCACTAAGATTAACAATGCCAACTCTGGCTCTAATGCAACGGGAGTAACGGCTACCATACTTTCTGTCTCAAGTACAGACAATCGCCTGATCCTTACAAGTGATAATACAGGTAAAGATTCATTCAGCATACTCGATGCATCATCCGGTGCCACAAACATACTCCAAACACTAGGCCTTACTAATGGCAGTACCACAATTAAGAACTCTACAAGTGATGGCGCTAAATCAGATGAATTCTCTAACAGCGAAACTACTATTAAATCTCTACTCAATTTGACAAATGCTCAGAATGGTACTGTAACCATTGCGGGTGAAAACATCGTTATAGACCTTTCCAGCGAATCTCTATCTACTATTGCCGGCAATATCAATACTGCACTTACAGCAGCATCAAAAGGAACAGCCTCCGTTGTGAGTACGACTACTAATGGTGTAACTACTTTCCGAATCGATATTAGCGGCACCACGTCCTTTACAGATAGCAATAATATACTTGAAACCTTAGGTATCCTTGAAGGGCAGCAAAGTTCCGTCGCAGAAGTTCACACGGCATCTACAGCGAATATAAAGGTTTCTACAGGACTTGCAATCGACTCCGGTACAACATTTGATGATATAGATACAGGTGGAGGTTTAAATAATGTTCAGAATAATGATACAATCACTATATCGGGAACAGACCACAATGGAAATTCTGTATCTGGGACATATACAATAAGCAATATAAATACCGATACTATTCAGGGACTATTAACACAGATAGAAACAGTATTTGGCCTTACTGCAGGCAGTGCGACAATAGATGCTACAGGGCAGATTGTGATAACAGACGACACTGCCGGAGATAGTCAATTGAGTGTAGACATAATAACTAACAATGAGGGTGGTGGTACACTTGATTTTGGCGTTGTCTCCGCAACAACCCAGGGTTTCACCATGCAAACTACGGCAGGGCAGGATGCAAATGTAAAAATTGATGGTGTCGCCGTTACGCGAAGTACCAATTCAATTGATGACGTCATAAGCGGGGTTACCATAGACTTATCAAGGATCGAAAACGGCACCACCGTAAACCTGACTGTGTCCAGAGATACGGATAGCATTAAATCCAGTGTGAATGATTTTGTATCTGCCTATAACGGCGTCATTGAATTTATAAACGATCAATTCACGTTTAATGAAGAAACAGAAAGCGCTGGTATCCTTTCAGGTGAAACCTTCTTATCTTCAATTAAGAGTATTATTCAATCAACAATTACGAGCACCATTTCTTTACTACCAGGTGGTTCAAATGCCCTTTCTTTGATTGGAATAACCTCTGACGTAAATGGTAAGTTGTCTTTAAAAGATAGTGATTTCCTGTCAGCAATCAGCTCTGACTTCAATGCCGTCAAGAGGATGTTTATTGCGGAAGGTACGGCAACAAATAGCGAGATTACGTTTATAGGGCATAATAAAAATACTATAGCAGGCGAGTACGCAGTTAACATTACCACAGTTGCTACTCAGGCAACCGTGACCGGAAACATCCTTACCAATGGAATAGGAGCAGGAAATACCGAGACATTAACGATTACGGATACCGCTACTGGCAGGGTTGCAACCATAACCCTTGATGGAAACGCCGGACAAAATGGCAGCTCTATAGACAATATTGTCAATGCCATCAATTCGGAACTCGATATAGAACGCACACAAACCCTTGTTGGAAGTGTAGCCAACTCTAAAACCACCGCCGCAGGTGGAGGTGTAATAACCAGCAGCACAAAATTCTCTGAGATTAATACAGGTGGAGACGCAAGCGACTTGGTAAATGGTGATATAATTTCCTTTACAGGAACAACACGTTCAGGACTATCTATAAGTGGTTCATATACAATAAGTGACGTCTCTACAGATACAGTTCAAGGTTTTCTTTCTGCAATAGAAAGCGCATATAGTAACAGTATATCAGCCACAATCAATAGCTCGGGAGAGATAGTGTTAACAGACAATACAGTTGGAGACAGCCAACTCTCAATTGCGATAACAGAACCTGCAGGACGTAATCTGGACTTTGGGACGGTATTAACAACAAATACAGGCGGTATAACTGGAAAATATGCAATGGAAATTACGGCATCTAAAGATGGCAGCGATCAACTCGTAATCACACATGATAGCTTTGGAAGCGCTCAGGGTTTTACAATAACTGAGATGAACGCTCTCACTGGAACAGCCGGTACCTTCGTTGGCGCCGATGTTGCGGGTACCATAAACGGCGAGGCTGCTACCGGTGTAGGACAGATCTTAACCGGTGATACCGGATCCACAACAAGTGTTGGGGGGCTCTCGATAAATGTTGCCTCTACAACCACAGGCTCGAAGGGCAACGTAAAGCTGACAATAGGAGTTGGAGAGGAGATGTACAACGACCTTGACTCCTTTACTGACCAATTTGATGGTCTCCTCACGATTAGGATGGATGGTATTCAAGTAACAGTTGATAATCTACAAGATACAATTGAGGGTATGGAAGGACGTTTAGCATTAGAACAAATAAAGATAGAGAATCAATTTGTTCAACTAGAAATATCTCTTTCAAGACTTCAATCAATAAGTTCATTTTTGACACAACAACTTGGCTCACTAACTAAGTTATTGAGTTAGACACGAAGTTCACAACGGAAAAACACGGAATATCAAAGGAACAGGCTTCTTTTTTTCAAAAAGAAAGATGCCTGTTCCTTTGTAGCGGCTGCCCGCCCAGCCACACGCCCGACCATGTCTTTCGGGCAGGTGCCGTTCGGACGGGTAATCCAGATGCAGAAGAAAATCCCCCTATATCCCCCTTTTCCAAAGGGGGACTGAGGGGGATTACCCCCTTTATCAAAGGGGGAAGGGGGGGATTGGAAAACAATTTCCCGAACTCATGCAATTATAATAAATTTTAAAATTCTCTTGTGCTTCGGGAGTCTCTCCCGAAGCGGGTCATTCTTAAGAATTGGGGGAAATAAATGAAGACATATAACGCTGATTCATATAAAAAATCACAAGTTGAAACTGCCGATCAATTAAGCCTGATTTTAATGTTATATGATAGAGCAATATCCTCCATTGAAAAGGCAAAGGAAGAAATATCAGAGAAGAAATATGAAGAAAAAGGGAATTTGTTAACTAAGGTAAAAAATATCGTATTTGAGCTGTTGGCATCACTTGACAAGGATAAAGGGGGAGAGATAGCTTCGCGACTATCACAATTATATGACTTTGTCATACACGAGATAACCGATGCAGAAATGAATTTGAACACAAAAGCATTAGATAATGCAAAAGGGATTTTATCAGAATTAAGAAATTCATGGGATAGTATAAGGAACAACCCAAAGGTGGAATACAACAATACTGATAATACCAAAATAGAGATTGATTTATCTGGATGAATTAGTTCCAGTTGTTCGCTAATTTATGGCGTTTTGCTGCGCAAAACGAAGTCTATGCTGACCCGTAGCGGAAGGCTTAAGGGCATTCGATAGAATGGCACACCTTCCATAATTTCATATTTTGGATTTGTGATCGGATTGAGGATTATAGAAAGAACAGAAATGGAAAATGAAGAAATAATCTCCTGCTTAAAAAGAATGTTAGAATGTTACAAAAAGGTATCATATCTAACAAAAAAACAGGAAGAAGCAATAAAATCCGATAATATAAAAGAATTAAATTTACTAATAACGGAAAAGGAAAACCATATTAAGGATATCAAACGTTTGGAGAAACTTAACATAAAACTACAGGAAGAAATTATGTTGAATCCCCTAATACTTACTAGAGATAACAGAATTACGTCTCTTCTAAGACAAATATATTCCATAATCACTAATTTAGTGAACTACGACCAAGACAGCATAAAAGCATTATCTTCATTAATAGATGACATAAAATTAAAAGCAAGCAACCTTAGCAAAAGAAGAAGAAAGCTAAAATCATCAAGAATGCAAGCAATTCGCCCTCCAAGTTTTATTGATGTAGTCCAATAAGTAAGTAATAAATTCGCAATAAACCTTTACCTTTCAGAATTTAACGAAAACAAAATTTGGTTGAGAACTATTTTTTCATAAACCAGAACAAACATTGATAACGTTTGCAATCCTCACTCCGCACTCTATTGATCTATAGTCCATATCAGCTTGACTAATATTCTTACAATACTTGTTGAAATTTCTAGAGTCTACCAAGAAGAAACTAAATTTATTTTCAACTCTTGTTGAAAATAACTACAAAAAAACAAACACATCTTATTTCATACAGAATAAATACTTACGGGAAAACTGAGTTTCTTTGAAACCCGATGTTGATTTTTGTAAACATTTTTAACTTAAAAAGGTTTTTCCTTCTTCATCCAATCCCTTAAGATATATTCTCAAGTGTAATATTAATGATACATTACAGTTTTTCTTTTCAAACTATTAACTTTGGTACAGTAGTTGTGTACTAAAATAATAACAAAAAGTTTATTATGATTTGAGTATAAGGAATATATGGCATAATCATTAAAAGGATACTAACAGAAAGGGGGGAAAATGGGAAAAAGGAATCTACTAAGTTTAGTCGCAAAGTTAGCTTGATATTAGTAAGAAAGGAATTAACATGAATAGAAATGGTAAACCTACAAGAAAATGTTACGGTTGTATCCTAAATTTAGATAACCGTTGTGCCGTTTACGAAGACCCACATGCAAGATGGCACCACTCAAAGTGCTCTAACTACAATGATAAGATACTTTACAATAAATACTTAAAAAATTTAGAAAAACATTTATCAAATAGGGCTAAAGAACGAAGAAAGAAAACAGCCAAATCACGGCACACAGCAGAACATCATCAAGGAATGAGAATGAGGATGAACGGATGAGTTCAAGATAGAAAACATTAAGAAAAACAAAAAAAATCGTGTAATTATATGAAAGTGAAGGTTTTTTTGAAACACTATCTTTTTATGCTTGCCGTATCAAAGAAAGACCGGAAACATGTTTTTCATTAAAAAATATGTAACTATTTACATAATTTAAGCTTAAGCCCAGGCTCATAAAGACGATAATAAAGATAAGGAAAATACTATGGGCAAAATATGCAAAGAGGCAGACATTGTTATTGGCATACCATCACTGAACGAAGCAGACAATATTGCATTTGTTACCCGTCAATTGGCATTAGGGTTAAAGACATACTTCCCAACCAACTCTGCCATAATTATCAATGTTGATAACAATTCTAAGGATGGAACAAAGGAAGCTTTTCTGGGTGCCGAAACAGGAAACATACCAAAGAAGTATATCAGCACAGGTGAAGCTGCGATAGGCAAGGGAAACAATATAAGGAATCTGCTTATAGAGGTTGTGCAACTAAAGGCAAAATCCGTAATAGTTGTAGATGCTGATCTAAAGAGTATCAACCCTGAATGGGTTAAAACCCTTGCTACACCTATTTTGGAGGGATATGACTTCGTAACACCCATATACACAAGAAACGAATATGACGGCACTATAACAAACCACATAACCTATCCGTTGATATACTCAATCTTCAAGGCAAACATCAGACAGCCTATAGGCGGTGATTTCTCTTTCTCACCAAGGACGGCAAGCTACTGGCTTAGAATGGCATGGGAAAGGAATACCCGACAATATGGTATAGACATATTTATGACTACTTCAGCCCTCTTAAATGGATTCAGGGTTTGTCAAGTCTTATTGGGGTCTAAGGTCCATAAGCCAAGTGCACCAAAGTTGGGATCTATGTTTACTCAGGTTGTAACAACTCTCTTTTCCAACATCTCAAGGTTTAGGGAAACATGGATGCATGGGAATAGTAATAAAGAGTGTCCTATCCTGGGTGATTTAAGTTATGAAGAACCACAGAGCCTTTCTGTCGACTATAAGTACCTCAAAAAAGTAAGCTTTGATGCGTTTTCAAGGATGGATAAGATGATCTTAAACATCCTTTCACCATCCCATTACCATATAACCAAGAAAATGTATTTGGCAAAGAGATGGAACATCGGATCAGAACTTTGGGCAAAGAAACTCTACGACTTTATCTTTGCATACGAGGTATCGGAGAATAAAGAAGACGTGGTAGAGGCCCTGAAACCTCTTTATTTTGCAAGGGTTGCATCTTTTTACAGACAGACTATGGAAATGAGTCATCAGGAAGCAGAAGAGAAGATTTTGATGCAAGCCAAGATGTTTAAGAATAAGAGAGGATATCTTGTGAAGAAATTTACCCGAGAGAACGGAATCGATGCATATTGTCATAAGCCTAGACGTATATTAAAGGAACAATTGGAACAAAAACTGTTATGAGCGAAGAAAAATACATATCTGTTTCTACAGAAAATTTAAAGGTCAATACGATACCAAATTTCAATATATTTATTCAGCCAAAAGACCACCGTATTATTTTATTTCGTAAGAAAAGCCACCCCTTCACAGAAGAGACCCTAAACAGACTCATCGATAATAAAATACGCACTATCTTCGTTTCAGAAGATGAGATGGGAGCATTTGAAGATTACTTCCATACTCATCAAGAAAATGACGACTTCGATTTAACAAAAAAAGATTTTGCTTCCCCGTTTGACAAACCAGAAAATGTAGAAAAACATTATAAATTACATTCAGATTATTACCCTATTGGAACAAAGACCCTCATTCCAGGTTCTAAAGTCGATTTCAACGTTTATGAAATAAATGATTTTGATACTAAACTGTTTTTTGGACCCGAAAGTCAAAATGATAAACCAGACGCTGTACCAGAGGACATTCAAAAAAACATCTTGCCAATCGTGATCCAGAATTCAGATCTACCTTTATATAAAACATACTTAGAGAATTTTACACGGGAATATTCAAAAGATAAAGAATTGCCACAGGAACTACAATGCAGTATTATTCAGGAAAATTCCAAACTAATTGTCAAGGAAGTTCTTGATGATCCCAGAAATGGAGAGAATATTCAAAAATCAAGCGCTGTTGTAGAAACGTTGGTTGACACTATACTGAACAACGAAAACAACTTTTACAATCTGCTAAAAATTACTTCGCACGATTATTACACATACACACATTCATTAAATGTCTGTACCATCAGTATTGGATTAGGAACAGCGCTTAATCTGAAAAGATATCCAGAAATAACAGAACTGGGATTGGGAGCGCTTTTACATGACATTGGTAAGAGTTCGATAGACCCATACATCCTTAATAAACCTGGCAAGCTAACTAAAGATGAATATGATAATGTAAAAAATCACGTTATTGCAGGAAAGATGTTATTGGAAAACAGTAATAACAAGATTTCAAAAAATGCTTATATACCTATTCTACAGCACCATGAAAAAATATCCGGCAAAGGATATCCATACAAATTAAAAGGTGAACAAATTCATCTTTTTGGTCGCATTGCGGCAATTGTAGATTTTTTTGATGCCCTAACAACTACACGGCCTTACAGAAAAGCCTATAAGCCTTTTGAGGCGCTACAGTTAATGTCTGAAATAAAGGAAGATTATGATGAGAAAATAGTGAGGGACTTTATAACGATGTTAGGACATCAAACGTGATTGTATAATAAATCTTAGCAGTAAGAAACCTTTTTGATTGGCCTGTTAGACGAAGTAGTGTTTGTTGTAACCTGAACTGATCTCAAAAAATCTATAAAACTATCTAATACATCCGTATCAAAAGCCCCTTTCATAACATCTCTCATTATCATGCATGCTTTATCAGGACTGTTTGCACTTGCATATGGTCTGTTAAACGTAAGCGCATTATATACGTCGATAATCCGGGATATTCTACAATTATAATCAATATCAACCCCTTTCAAACCATACGGATAACCGCTACCGTCAAAGTTTTCATGATGGTTCAGGGCAAGCAGATATGATTCAATTGCAATCTTTCCTGTATCCTGTAATGTCTGGAAACCTATCTCTGGATGCTTTTTCACAATAATAAACTCATCTTTACTCAATCTAGTAGGTTTGTTGATTATTAAAGGGTCAATCTTGCGCATACCGATATCTTGAAGAAATAGACCCAAACCTAATTTTTTTGATTCATCAAGGCTCAAACCAAGATGATTTACAAAAATTAAACCTAACATTGCATCATTTATGAAATGTTCGAAGGAATTCCCATTGTGACTCATAACTCCAACCAGGGCCAAAAAATTATCTTGGCTGTTAAAAATGAAATCTGCCATGAGACATACCCAATGCTTCGACCTTTCTATGTTACATACTCCATCAGGTGCAGTACTAACATCATTAGCGATGTTAATAGCAACGTTATTGACTATGTGATATTTTTCTTTTAGGCCAACATCATTATCCTCGACAATTCTTTCAAGATTTGTTTCCATAAATCGCAAATATTGTTTTCTACCATTCTTGGGAACAAAAAGTCTGTTAATATTCCTTCTTACAAATTCCTCCCTTTTCTCATTAACAAACAAGCTATCGCCACCTTTCCAATACAGTACATAATTATTCTTCCCATTATTTTGACTATGTAAATACAATTCGTTTGTGCTAAATGGGCCAGATTTGAGACTTTGTAGAGTCACTGGCAAAAACTTATTTTTATCATTATTGTAAAAACCTTCCAGCTTATCAATAATTGTATGCTTTCCAGATTGCTCGATTAAATGGGCATTTCTGATGGCAATAGCAGCATATTTCAAAATTATCTTGAGCGTCTCAACATCTTCCTCACCAAACAATTCATTATTATTCTTATCATTAACGTTAATTACTCCTAAGACCTTATTATTGTGGATAATCGGCATTGAAATAAAAGACTTACTCAAATACCTCTTGTTATTTCTTTTCTTAAACTTGATGTTGTTCTCTATATCTTTAACCACTAATGGTTCACCCTTTAAGGCTACCCATCCCGATATTCCCACTCCTACTCTTACTCTGGTTTGTTTAATTATTTCTTTGGGAAGATGTATGGAAGACTTTATGTAAAGACTATCTCCTTCTAATATCATCAGTGATGCATAATTCGCCTCCAGCACATCTGTAGTTATATCAAGTATCAATTTATAAAGCTTCTCAATCTTAAACACTGAATTCAATGCTATACCTATTTTTTCAATCCCCTTCATATTATAGTGTAAGTTTTTTATCTCTGTCTTATTTGTTTGAGAATCGCCCTCATTATTTTTTATTCCAGATGAATTTATGTATTTGACTGTTGGCATAATCAACTATCCTTATACTATATTATCTTTATATTACTAACGTGCTTGCTTATATAATCTTGTAGAGATTTTAAGGCAATTATGTAAGCCGTATCTTTATTTTTGCAAACTTTGTTAGCTTCATCCATAAAGATTGTAACCAAATCCATTAATGTCAATCTTGTATTATACTTCCTTACCTTAACTTTCCTTTTCAAGCTTTTCATTTTTGTGTATTTATTGGAACGTTTGGCTAACTGTTTCATTGTAAGACTTTCCCATAATCCCCTGTAGCAATCTTACACCATTAAACAATTTTTCCTCACACTAACACTAAGAAAGAAAGCAACTAAAGTGCCAAAAGCATATCAGACCTTTTTATAATCTCTAAATTTTATAAGATATTTAAGTTAAATAACTTATAGTTAATCGTAAGAATTTACATTCATGTTAACTGAGAGATTTGAAGTTCGTTTACTGAAAACTCATGTCCCTTTTTTCCTCATATTGTTAAAACTTTCCTTGCGGACACGAAAATAAACTCTGGAATCCTCCTGATAAGGAGAAAAAACCTCCTGCTTAAGGCAATTCAGAGAATAGCTCAATTTTAGGTTGCAATTTCTTTATTCAAACTCGTAAGAAAAAATTTATAGTTATTTTTACCGCTTCCCTTTGCGCTATACATGGCAGAATCTGCTTTTTTGACTAGAGTCTCCACATCTAAACCGTCATCTGGATATATACTGATCCCAATGCTGGTAGAGACAAAGTATTTCTGGCCATCCAGCACACACACCTTGGACATTTCTCTTAAAATTTTCTGTGCCACTTTAGCGGCATCATTTGCAGAATTAATAGTATCAAGTATCACCGTAAATTCATCTCCTCCAAGGCGAGCAACAATATCACTCATACGTATACAATCTGTCAGACGTTTTGAGACTGATAGTAGCAAGAGATCACCACTTGAGTGACCCAGCGTGTCATTGATTTGCTTAAATTCATCAAGGTCGAGGAATAAAACAGCCAGCATACTTTTATGACGGTATGCGCGCGCCACTGATTTGTTCAGGTGGTCATAGAACAAGTGTCGATTAGGCAGGCCAGTAAGGCTATCATGATGTGCCAGATGTTCCAAACGTAATTTAACTTCTTCCAATTCTTTAAGCATCCTGTGTCTTTCGATGGCGTAGCGTATAGAACGTACGAGCACATTGCCATCCACACTTCCCTTTACAAGATAATCTTGCGCGCCATTTTGCACTGCCTTAATTGCAAATTCTTCTTCATCTAAACTGGTTAACACCACAATTGGCAATTCAAGTGAGTGCGCACGCACCTTAATAAGTGTATCAAGGCCATTACTATCCGGTAGTGACATATCCAACAGTACAACGTCAACATCCCCCTTTCCAAGACACTCCAGTCCTGTCGAAAGCCGTTCTGCACATTTCAGCTCAAATTTACCAGAATTAACCTCTGTCAGTTCTTCCAGAATAAGCTGTGCACTATCCGGGTTGTCCTCGATTATCAAGACTCTTATAATTTCTGATTTCATCTAATATCCTTTGATCTACATTAAATTGCAGATTTCAGTTTTATTTCTTTTTTTTCAAAAGTTTGTTTCAGAATTTATATATATCAAGATATTAAGAGACCCTGAAAACGATACTGAAACATGTTCAGCACAGGATTCAGGGAGACAATGTAGTGCCTCCGCAAGAGATACTACTCAACATTTCACCATGTTCTGAAAATTACATATTGTCATCAATTATAGCCGCCAAGAAATCTTACAAACCTCTTAAACATAATAGGATCAACCATACTGAACATTTCATCCTTGATTGTTATTAAGGCGTTGTATGGCGTTTGCGCATCACAATATGGCCTTTTTGTAGTTAATGCATCATATACGTCTATAATACGAGCAATCTTGCCACTAGAATGTATTTCCCCTTTTTTAAGCCCATAAGGATATCCGCTACCATCAAGGTTCTCGTGATGCTGCAAAATTATTGTATACTCATCCCTAAAACCATTTCCCGTCTCCTTTAATATTGCTACACCTAACTCGGGATGTTCCTTAATCTCTTTAAATTCTCCTTCCGTTAATTTGTCTTTCTTATTAAGAATATCAGGGTTAATCTTTGTTTTACCAAGATCATGCAGGAGCGTCCCTGTACAAAAGCGTTTTAAATCATCTTCGCCTAAACCGAGATTCTTTGCAAACAAAGTCCCTATGGCAGCAACATTTACTGAATGCTCATATGTATAATACTCATGCGATGCTATTTTAAGTAAGCTGAATGCCGCTCTACCATCTTTAAGAATATAATCAACCATATTGTAAGCAAACGTTTTTGACCTTTCGATATTTCCGGTTCTTGGGTCATTGAAGACATCCTTAATCAGGTTTGTGGCTGCACTATGGACGATTTGCGCCCTTTCATCAGAAGGAATTCTTTTATCAGACATGATATCCTGAAAATTAGATTCCAAATACTTGTAGTATTTCTGTTCATCGTCCTTGTTAACAAAAAGTCTATTGACATTTTTTTTTACCAGCAGTTCTTTTTTCCCGTCCTCAAAGACTGTATCACCTTTGCAATATAATACATAACGACTAGCGCCATTAACATTCATGAGCAAGTAAATATCACAACCAATTATTGTATCTGTTCTTAAACTGTTCAGTTTTATAGGTAAATAATCAATCATTACTTCTATCCTTCGATTACGGCTTCAATATTAAGTATTAAGGCGCCAAATGAATACTAAGACTTCAAGTATATAATATGTCTTTCTTCCTTTTCTTTCTACGCGGATCATAGGGACCTAAAAAGCATATAAATTCTTTAAATAGTTCCTTCTCAAAGCAATTAAGCATCTTTTCCTTCATCTCTGTAAGAGCGGCAAATGGTCTCATCGCACCAGAATATGACCTGTTTGTGGTTAAGGCATCATATATGTCTATTATACGAGCAATCTTACCACAAGGATGAATTTCATTTCTTTTAAGCCCGTATGGATATCCGCTACCATCAAGGTTCTCGTGATGTTGCAACACTATCGTATATACGTCTTTCAATTCATTTCCCGTTTCCTTCAAAACCTCTACACCTAATTCAGGATGTTTCTTTATCTGTTCAAATTCCTCTTCTGTCAATTTACCTTTTTTATTAAGAATATCAGGACTGATCTTAGTTTTACCAAGATCGTGAAGGAGTATCCCCGTACAAAACGACTTCATATCTTCCTCACCTAAACCAAGGTTTTTCACAAATGAGGTACCTACTGCAGCAACATTCACTGAATGAGTATATGTATAATATTCATGTGTCGCTATTTTAAGTAAGCTATGCACGGCCTTCTCATCTTTAAGTATGTAATCAACCATATTGTAAGCAAATGTTTTAGACCTGTCGATATTTCCGGTTCTTGGGTCATTGAAGACATCCTTAACCAGGTTTGTAGCCGTACCGTGTACGATTTGCGCCTTTTCATCAGAAGGGATTTTTTTATCAGATATGATATCTTGAAAATTAGTTTCTAAATACTCATAATATTTCTGTTCATCATTTTTTCTAATAAAAAGCCTGTTGACATTTTTTTTAATCAGTTGTTCCTTTTTCCCACCCCCAAAGACTGCATCTCCTTTACAATATAATACATAACGAGTACTACCCTTAACATTCATAAGTATGTAAATATCACAGCCAATTATTGTTTCAGTTTTTAAACTGTTTAGGCTAATAGGGAAGTAGTTAATCATTATTTTTCCTCAATTTAAACAAATTAGTTACTTAATAGAAATATTTTGACCAATTTTGGCAAAAAAAATAAGTATATTCAGGAATTAATCCTTTAGGATTTTATAAAAGGCTAAAGCCTAAATTCCACCAAAGCAAAAGTTTCAGGTATGTGGTATTTCATACTTCCTTTGCTTTCCATCCGCATCCTTAGATCCTAAAAAATAAATAAACTCATTAAACAATTCCTTTTCAAAGCATTTGAGCATTTTTACCTTCATCTCCAAAAGAGCATCAAATGGTCTCAGTGCATCTGCATAAGGTCTGTTTGTGGTCATTGCATCATACACATCAATTATCCGAGAAATTCTTCCAAACAAATGAATATCCTTGCCTCCAATCTTATTAGGATAGCCAGTACAATCAAAGTTCTCATGATGTTGAATAACTGCTATTAAGGCTTTCTCTTCTAATTCTTTACCTTGCAAAAGCTTTAATCCATTTTCTGGATGCTTCTCCAGTATCTCTCTCTCATCTTTTGTTAACTTGCCAGGTTTATTAATGATTTCTAATGGAATTTCCGCCTTGCCCACATCATGCAGTAACATACCTGTGCCAAAGGAATTCAGACCATGTTTATCAAAAGAAAGATGTTTGCCAAAAAGTAATCCTAGGACTGCTAGATTTACTGAATGCGTATATGTGTAGTAGTCATGGGAAGATACCTGTAACAGACAAACGAATGCATTTTCGTCATGGAGAATAAAGTCAATTGTGTTATCCACCCATTTTGCAACCCTTTTTAATTTGGCTCCGGACCTAAGGTCATTCATAAGGTCCATGACCAGGTATTTTGCAACTTGATAAACCACTTGGGATTTTTCCTGCGAACTCTTATCTTTGTCTGCAAGGATGTCTTTTAGGTTGTCTTCCTGATACCTGAAAAAGCTTTTAGAATCTTTTGTAGAAATAAAAAGCCTTTTTATGTGTTTTTCTATTAATACCTCTCTTCTCTCATTACAAAATATCTCATCTCCACGACAGAACAAGACGTATCTGTGACTCCCATTGACATTAGTTTGCAAATACAAATCACATCCTATTTTTGTATTCTCTATTAAAGATTCATGAGTAATGGCAACATAATCGTTCATTTATGCCTCTTCATCTATTATTGTTCCACAGGTATCATCTAATTTATAATCTTCCTTTTGCAATGTATTTTCATCTTCTTTTATGTCGTCAACCTTACTTTTCTGATCGTTTTTCTCTTTATCTTGACTTTTACCTTTTCCACCCTTATCCTTAGCAGATAGGTAATCTAAAAATTCCTGTTCCTCTTTCTTATTTTCATTTTTACCACGACTACTCCCCTTCCGGTCAATCCGTTTTATCTGTGGGGCATTATAACGTATAGGTTGAATACCGTCGCTCATGATTCAAGAATAAGGACACGCCTAAATTATTATTTTTGAGCAGTCTTAAACTTATTTACCCTCGCTCTAATCGACATCAAAGCTCTATGATGCAACTGTGAAACCCTTGATTCAGATATATTCATAACTTCAGCTATTTCTCTTAAAAGCATATCCTCGTAATAATATAGAGTAATAGCTAACCTTTCTTTAGGTCTGAGCTCAGTAATAGCATGTTTAAGAATTCCCTGCTCTTCCTGCAACTCTAACGTTTCTAATGGTTCACAAGTTTGATTGTCTTTAAGGATTTCTTTTGTCTTTGTTTGTGAACCATTACTCTCTTCAAAATTAATATCCTCAAGATATAACAATGAACACATATTTATTTCCGCTAACATCTTGTCAAGCTCATCACAACTAATACCCAACTCATTTGCCACCTCTTCAGCTTTGGGAGTCCTTTTAAGTTTTTGTTCCAGTAAATTATACGCCTCTTTAATCTTATTATCTTTTTCTCTAACCGAACGCGGCACCCAATCTTCTAATCGAAGATAATCAAGAATTGAACCTCTGATCCTGTGAAAAGCATATGTTTTAAATTTAACACCTTTTTTTTCATTGAATTTTTCAGCTGCCTCTATTAACCCCAAGATACCTGACTCAATCAGGTCTTCATAATCAACATGCGAGGGAAGACGTACCATAATCTTTCCCACTATATATTTTACAAGAGGAAGATAGTCCATTATGAACTTATCTCTCTTTGATTTATTTAAAATCTTTTTTTCACATTTTGACAATTTTTCTTTGGTTACGGACGTTTGCATTTATGATTTCCTTATAGCATAAGGGCAACAGTTAACACGTTTTGACATAAAAATAAAATACTCTCAAAGGAAAAAATATACATTGCAATATATTTGCCGCATCTATGGCACACTACTTTTAACTTCTATCTTATTATTTAATATAAATTAGCTCCTTTCGGTTGCCAATCTATTATTGTCCCAAAACCATTTTTGCAATCATGTGTTTTGTTACAGGTTTGATGTCCTCAGGAATCTTTCGTCCATCAGTAATATAAGAGAGAGGTATCTGAGTCTTCATTGCAACACTAAACAATGTCCCATAAATGTTGGTTTCATCAACCTTGGTAAAAAGTAATCTATGGACGGGAATAGTATTAAAATTCTTAACGATATTAATAACATCAGTATATCTCGATGTAGCATTGACGACAAGATGTGTCTCCAGATTTGGTATGTTATGAATGTATGCCTTCAATTTTAACAACTCGACGTTGTCAAGATGATTTATTCCCGGCGTATCTATAAAAATAAGGGAAGTACTCCCAAATTCCTCTATAATTGTTCTAAGCTCTTGATGTGTAGTTACATCCCATACCGTTGCTCCTATTAGGTCTGCTGTTTTGTTTAACTTTCCTACAGAATCATCTTTAACACTTATTAATATTATACCCTTATCTGTATGCTTTCTTGCATCAGATGCTAATTTCGAGAGTGTTGTTGTTTTTCCAACTCCAGTGGTCCCCATAAATGCCATTATTCTATGAGTTTTCATACCTGCAGAGTTAGAATCAGGGATTTTTATTTTACTAGCAATCCTTTCTTTAATTACATGTCGTTGCAAATCCTTTCTTTCAACACCATCTTTCCCCACAGCCCCGCATCCTTGCTTCCGCAAGGAAGCAGCGGGGCTAGCAGTGGGGACTTTGTCAAACTCACGTAGTGTCTCTCCTATCAAAACCTGAGCATGTTCTTTTTCTACCTGTTGGGCTCTAAGCTCACGAAATAATTCTCTGCTTGCTACTGGTAAATCATTCTCTAAGCCGTAATTATGTCGATCTGATAAAGGCATTGCCCCTTCATGATCTATATTCTTAAAGGCACTTATACGATTATTACAATTAAGCTTTCTATCGGGATCTTGCCTGATAAATTTTTCTGCTGCAATAATTTCAATCAGTTTACGACCCGATATCCCTCTCACATCTCCTTCTTCTATCTTCCTGGTTTCAAGAATTAAGGAAGAATCTCCCATCTCCCTTTTTATGTCTAATAACGCCTGCTGTATTGTTGGAGCAATAAAAGATTTAATTCTCATTTGTTAGACTCACAACCCCAAGTGATTCAATTTGAACCCCCGGAGCGATCTCCTTATATGACAAAACCGGTAAATATGGCACTGCATTTTCGATTAATTTTCTGATGTGATTTCTTAGTGTTGAAGACGTCAAAAGCACCAGATTACTACTGGACGAGTAAGTCTTCTTCATAGTTGCGGCAATTGCATCTATTATTTTTTGGGCATAGTTTGGTTCTAAAGCAAGTATAGATTTGTTTTCGGTTGCATGAATAGAATTTGCAATTTCTTGTTCCAATTTTGGGTCAAACGAAATCACACTAATCTTGTTTGATTCGTCTTGATATTGACCGCATAACGTTCTGCACAACTTCTGCCGCACATATTCGGACAATACCTCTGTATCCTTTGTACTAGGCGCGTGGTCAATAAGAGTTTCAATGATAGTTGAAAAATCTCTTATTGCAATTCTCTCTCTTAGTAAATTCCTGATTACCTCTTGCACAACACCCAATGTAAGAACATTTGGCGTCAATTCATTTACTAAGGTCGGTGAATCTTTTTTTAAATTTTCAATCAATTTCTGAATATCCTCTCTGGTTATTATTTCATGAGCATGAGATTTTATAATCTCTGTCAAATGTGTGATTAAGACGGATGTAGGGTCTATTACTGTATAACCTGCAGATTCAGCAGATTCCTTCTTAGACTCGGCAATCCATACACCTGGCAAGCCATAAGCTGGATCCACAGTCTTAATACCTTCTATTGGTTCTTGTTCATTTCCACCAAGAGCTAAATAACTATCTGGCATTATTTCTCCTTTAGCAATTGTTTGCCCTTTTATCTTTATGTGATACTCATTTGGGCCAAGTTGGAGATTATCTCTCAAACGTATGGGAGGAATTATTACTCCCATATCTTTGGCAAGTTGTCTTCTAAGGGTGCTGATTCTACTTAAGACCCCCCCTGTCTTCTTGGGATCAACCAAGGAGACCAATTTATAACCTACTTCAATTCCCATTCTATCCACCTGTAACAGGGTTTCTATCCCACCATCCGGTTCCTTAAGTTCCTTTGATTTTCTTAATTTTTGTTCTTTGCCTTCCTTCCCCATGACACCACTGGTTGAACTCTTTCTTGTAAAGTAATACATTAATCCAAATAAAATTGCCATGATCATAAAAGGAACTTTTGGCATGCCCGGAATAATACTAAAAAAGCCCAAGATCCCTGCAGCAAACCCAATTGCCCTTGGCACTGTAAGTATTTGGGATGATAACTCATTGCCCAGACTGGATTTAGTTGATGCCTTTGTAATGAGTATTGCCGCGGTTGTTGCATTAATTAAAGAAGGAATTTGAGATACCAATCCATCACCAACAGTTAAAATTGTATAAGTAGATAACGCTTCAGAAATATGCATCCCCTGCATCAAGCTACCAACGGCTATGCCACCGGCAATGTTAATTATGGTAATGACAATCCCAGCGATAGCATCACCACTTACAAATTTACTTGCACCATCCATTGAACCATAGAATTCTGCTTCCTGTGAAATAACGTTTCGCCTGCTTCTTGCCTCCTCTTCCGTAATTGCACCTGAGTTTAAATCAGCGTCAATACTCATCTGCTTACCAGGCATTGCATCTAAAGTGAATCTGGCAGCTACTTCTGATATTCTTGTGGCGCCTTTTGTGATCACTATAAATTGAATGATTGTCAGGATTAAGAAAATCACTAATCCAATCACTATATTACCACCTACTACAAAATTACCAAAAGATGCTATCACATTACCAGCATCGGCATTCATAAGGATAAGGCGAGTTGATGCAACATTTAAGGCAAGTCGAAAAAGCGTGACAAAAAGTAGAAGAGACGGAAATGTAGAAATCTCTAACGCCTGTTTTACGTTTAAGGTAACGAGAAGCACCAAAAATGACAGTGAGATGTTGACGGTTATTAAAATATCAAGTAAAAATGTAGGGAGCGGGATTATGAGAACAACTAAAATACACACCACTCCAATAGCAAGACCATATTCACTGTTTTTAAACAACAACTGTACTGCAGGTCTGTATTTAATTATTTCATTTTCAGCCATTTAGTGCATCACCATATTGATTGTTTTTTTAGACTAGATTACGCAATTGATAAACGTAAGAAAGAACCTTTGCCACTGCCTGATAAAGTTTGGGAGGAACTTCACCATCTATTTCAACGGTATCATATAAAATTCGTGCAAGAAGCCTGTCCTCAACTATAGGAACATAATTCTCCCTTGCTATTTCCATTATCTTTAATGCTATAAGATCGACCCCCTTTGCAACAACTTTTGGCGCATTCATTGTGGATGCATCATATTTAAGCGCTATTGCATAATGCGTAGGGTTGGAAACAACTACATCTGCCTCTGGTATTGCCTTCATCATTCTTTTTTTAGCCATCTCACGCTGAACACTTTTAATTCTGGATTTTACCAAAGGATCACCTTCGGATTGTTTTGATTCCTGTTTAACCTCATGTTTGGTCATCATTAAATCCTTAGAATACTGCCATTTCTGGTACATAAAATCAATGAGCGCCAAAATAAACAAGATGATTGTAATTTTCAGAGTAAGATAGAATATCAAACTAGATGCAGCACTAAACATACCGTCCAGCCTCATGCTTACTAATTCCATCAATGGTTCTATATCCTTCCTTATGGAAAAATATGCCACAAGTACCATTATTGACAATTTCACGAGAGACATCGAAAGCCTTACCAACGACCTCTTTGATACAAGGTTCTTTATACCCGTAACAGGATTTAATTTCTTAAAATCCGGCACAAGCGCCTTCGGGCTTAGAAGAAAACCAACCTGCGTGTATGAGCTTACTATTCCTATTACCATAAAAGCGCCCAGTATAGGCAGAATGCCTTTTAAATTTCTGCTATAAATATCAATCATCAAAGCTTGTAAAATATTAACGTCTAATTTTTCAAAAAAAAGATTTCCTAAAAACAAGCTCATCGTATCTTTCATATACCCCAACATATTACCTCCCAAATAATATAAAAATATAGCTCCAAACAATAACATCATGGCACTGTTAAAGTCTTGACTATTTGCAACATTGCCTTTACGCCGAGCTTCTTGCCTCTTTTTGGGAGTGGCAGGTTCTGTTTTTTCACTAAATGATTCAGCCATTTACATGCCTCCTACCAGGCTAAACAAATCCTTACGAAATATATTCAATAAATATTCCATTGCGCGCACTATAAATGGAAAGATTATGGCCAGGATTAAAGAACCAACAATAATCTTCAGTGGAAAAACTGTCATGAGAATATTTATCTGCGGTATAGATCTACCAATCAATCCGGTAACAATCACAATAAGAGACATAATAATCATAACAGGAGCAGCTATCTTAATTGCAGATATAAACAATCCTTCAAACATTTGCATTGTTTTGCTTATTGTTATACCTGATCCAAAAAATTCAGTTATAGGAACAGTCTTATAACTTAGAACCAGTGCATTGATTATCCAGTGATGTCCGTTTATTGCCAAAAATACAAGGAATCCTATCACCTGAATCAGTTGTGAAACTACGGTTATCTGATTTTCAGATAACGGATCAGCCATTACTGCCATTTGTAATCCCATTTCAGCACTTATAAGGTCTCCCGCAAAAACAAAGGCTTCAAATACCAAGGTTGCTGCATACCCAATAATGAAACCAATTGCAATCTCCTTGAAGATTATGAAAATAAAGGCCAACATACTATCAGGCAATGTTTGTTGAGAGCTATTTACGGCAGGAAATATGGCAATAGTAATTGCAAGCGCCAGACCCACTTTTACGATAAGGGGTAAACTTGTTTGATTAAAAATTGGAGAAAAAAAAAGAACACCGGCCGTCCTGAATAGTACTATAATAAATAATGGGAAAAGGTTAATAATATTTAGTAACATTTTTATTCAGAAAGAATATTTAGAAAGATTCCCCAATAGCATTGAAGTAAATGTCATTAATCTTTGTAACAACCAGGGCATAGCAAGAATAAATACTCCTAATACTGCCAATAATTTTGGCAGAAATGTAAGTGTTTGTTCTTGAATACTTGTCGCCGCCTGAAAGATTCCTATTAAAAGTCCAACTACCAAAGCTGTTCCGATAAGTGGCCCAATGAGCATAATCGTAATCCATAACGTTTCCTTGCCAAGAAAAACTACAATATCTTGTCCCATAATCTCCTACCTAATACTTGAAACCAATGATTGAATAACTAGATGCCAACCATCAACCAATACAAATAAAACAACCTTAAAGGGTATGGAGATCATCATTGGTGGGAGCATGAACATGCCCATAGAAGTTAGAACACTAGCAACAACCAGATCTATTACTATAAAAGGCAGATAAATTACAAAACCCATTTGAAAGGCCGTCTTTAATTCACTCAAAACAAAAGCTGGCATCAAAATGTGAATGGGAACATCATTAAGGGAATCAGGTTTTCCCATTTTTGCAATGTTGTAAAATAATGCTATATCTTTTTCTCTTGTTTGTTTGGCCATAAAGCTTTTTAATGGATCTATGCCTTTATTAAAAGCCTCTTTTTGGGTAATATCTTCATTCATATATGGCTGTATGGCATTCTCGTTAATCTGATTAAATATGGGAAACATCACAAAAAAAGTTATTAAGAGAGCAATCCCAATTAAAATCTGATTGGATGGCATTTGTTGAAACGACAATGCCTTTCTTGCAAATGACAGAACTATAATAATTCTCGTAAATGAAGTCATAACCAATAATAAACCGGGCAAGACAGTTAAAGAGGTCATTATCAGTAGTATCTTTATAACATTCGCAAACTCCTTTGGATCACCAAGGTCTCCCAGGTTTATTGCCATCTTTGTTTGACTATCAACTGTTTCTTCTGCCTGTATTGTTTGCACGAAGAGTAAAACAATACTACAGTACACCAACACTATCAATGTCCTGGATAAGTATCTCATCTTTGTTTCTTTCCTAAATAGGATTTTTTAATTAAACTTAAAAATTCGTTTTTATTAACATTCTCACCAGTATCAACCACATCTTCGTTTGAAACCTCGGTTATCAATTCTATTTTGTCATTAGTTACACCAATCAATAAATGCCTTCCTGGTACCTTAACCAAAAACATTGACTTCTTTACTCCCAATGGTGTATGATCGATTATCTGTATGTGTTTCTTACCTATACCGATACCTGTTTTTATTCCGTATTTTCTCTTGAGAACGTATACTGTAATGATTATTAGGGGTATGATCATAAGCAGTGTGCTTGCTATCCTTATATAATCCTGAAATACGTTTGGATTAGACTTCTTGGTAGAACCATTTACAATCCACTCTCCCCCCCCCACAAGGCTTTCACTATATGCCTCTATAGATGACAATAAAACACACAGTAAAATAAGTATTGTTACCAAAGCAGTTTTATGACAATTTTTCTTCATAGAAAACCCTCAAAGTGGAAATTAGCAAATCATATACCACATTGTTTGCTTAAATTTTCAATATACATCACTGCTCTATCTCATTATAATTTCACGACTTACACGTTTTTAGATCTTAAAAATATTAATTGTATAACCTGAATCACTACTGGTGGATTATTAGAACAAGAGGTATCGTGGTCTTTTTAAACTAATCGTGGTTTTCTTAAACAAACAACCATCTATAGAAAGAAGTTACATGAAATGGAGCACTTGCAGGGATAAAACGACGAATCAAATGCAACAAACAATTTTGTCTCTCTGTTATGTGATTTTATATGTAGAAATGAAACCTGCTCATATTACAACACGAGCAAGATGCAGTAAAAAATATGGTTGGAAAAAAACATTTTTTCAAACCAACGTAATGCATTCACCCCTTTCTACGTTGGATAATGGCATGCAATATTTTGAACGGTCTTCAATGCAATTCGTTAGTATACTCCTTGTCCACCTCCATGTTAAAATGACAGAGGAGTAATAAATATTTTAGTTGTAAACCTAGTATATGTTTATGTATAAAGAGCTTGACTGCATACTCAATAGTACTTTAACCCATGCTTTTAATTCTGTCCTGAGGTTTTGCGATCTTTATTATTTTTACACCAAAATTTTCGTCAACAACAACAACCTCACCATATGCAATTGTTTTACCGCGAATTGTTATCTTAACTGGTTCTCCTGCTAAACTATCCAGCTCAACTATTGATCCTTGAGTCAATGCCAGTACGTCCTGTAATAACATCTCAGTCTTTCCAAGTTCTACAAGTATAGGAATTTGAATATCCATTAATAAATCCATATTATTTACATTTTTTTTGTCAGATTGAGTCTGTGCTGGATTTAGAGGAGTTAATTTAACAGATTTTATAGTATCTTTATCACTTACATCCTGAGTAGATACCGCCTGATCTTCATTTGTTTTTTCTTCCATATATAATCCCCCTTGTAGAAAATAAAGTTTTATAAACTAACAAAACATAAACTACAATATTCCCGTCAATGCGATTTATTATTTACTTATTTATTAATGTAGAGATTTGCGTGGCCTTTTTTTTCCCTAAAAGCCCTAATTTACCATAAAATTTATTTTTGCCCTCTACAGCAATCTTTATATCATCTGAAATTTTACTATCCAGCTTAATTACGTCACCCTCTTTGAGATTTATTAAATCATCTACAGCAATATTAGTCTCATCCAATATTCCAGCCATGACAAGTTTTAATTCCTTTACTAATTTACCAAGAATCTCAGCGTTTGCCTTATTACGTCCCTTCGAATCATCAGGCCGTTCACTATCACTCATTCGTTCCAGGACAGAAGACATACTAGAAACAGGCACGCAAAGCTTCATTTCACCAAAACTGTAATCCAAACTTACCGTAAACGAGACCAATAATACAACTTCCGTTTCTGAAGCAATGTTAAGATACCTTGTTTCCGTTATGTTCTCAAAACTTCTCCAGTCCATAGACATAAACGGTTCCCATGCACTTTTAAATTTTTCCAACATAATCGATATTATATTACCGAGAATCTTTATCTCTATATCAGTCAGTTTTCTTATTGCATTTTCAGATCTTCCTGAAGCTCCAAAAGCCTTCTCTACAAAAGACAGACACAAACCTAAATCCATTGTAATACATCCTAAGCCCTGCAGTGGTCTTAGCCTGATAGTATTTACAAAAAGAAGTTCTGGACACGTATTCTTAAAGATTTCAAAACTTAATTCATCTATAGAATCCAGGCTAACCTTCACGGTTGACCTCAAATAATTAGATACTCCTCTGCCCATATGATAAGCAGTACCTTCATATAACTTATACAGCATGCGCTTCTTTTCCCTAGATATTGTGTTAGGACGCCTGAAGTCATAATACTTAATCATTCCTCCTTCATCAACTACTTCCGTCTGTTCAATAGGAAGTTGACCTTCATGAAAGGATTCCAATAAGCTCTCTACTTCTTCACTACTAAGAATTGTGTTGTTTATGTCTGCCATAGTTATTGTACAATAAAGTCAGAAAAGTATATTTGTTTAATAATGTCATTAGATCCTAAAAGTTTATTTAGAATGTTTTTTATTTCTAACCGCAATTTAAACAGATCACCTCCCATTTCTATCTCATTTGTAGTCTTTATCGTAAGAAAAGAAATCATTTTATCCCTTAATATCACCATATTTTTATTTACGATATTTTGCGACTCCTCGTTTTTTATCTCCATATTGATCTGAACCCTTAGATATCTCCTGCCATCTACACCTCCAAGATTAACAACGATTTTTTCCATCGGCATAATAATAAATTTATCCTGTGCATTCTTTATCTCTTCATTATTATTTTTAACGCCGCTCTTTTCAGCGCTTTTGCTCTCTGTTTCTTTAGCACTTTTCTTCTTCTTTTTTGATTCAATTTTTGTATCTTCCCCTTGTACACCAATAGTCTCTTCGGTAGTATATGCGCTACCTACGTCTTGCGTTTCAAAGTCATATTCCCCAAAAGGTGTAGATAACTTTGTTACAAATACAAAAGAGCATACTATAGAGATTATGGCAATTACAGACATAATTAATGTAGTCTTCAGGTTAATATTAACAACACTTTTTTTATCAGTTTTAGTGTTCTCAACTTTTTCAGTTGCAACTACATCAACTTCCTGTTTAACGTCTTGGTCAGCTTTTGTTTCTTTTTTCTTTTTCTTAAAAATGATATGTCTCCTTTAGTTTCAATTTCAATACTACGATTCAATATCCTTCTTTATAAGATACTATTATATTTATCCTATTGTTTGCTTCAGCATTAAAAGATGATTCTTCTCCTAATAATGGCTGGTATTTCCCATACCCTACAGCAGTCATTCTTTTATAATCAATACCCCCTGTTTTATTAAGATAACTTGTAACCACAGCAGCGCGTTCAGCTGAATATTGCCAGCTTGTAGGATAATCTTCCGTTGAAACAAAGCCCTTGTCCGAATAACTAAATACAGCAACCTCGCAATCTCTATCTTTAATAATTGTCGTTAAGTTGTTGAGATAAGCCTTGCTTGAAGGAGAAAGTTCCAATCCTCCTTTTACGAAATCAATATTCGTGGGAAAGATTAATTGACGCCCATTACGTTCGTACTCAACTTCAATTTCCTTATCTATCAAATTCGCAAATGTTTCCGACTGCTCATTTTTGGATTTTATACCAAAGTTTCTTAATGTAAGTTGAAGATTCATTATGGAATCACTACTGCCGTCTATGATCCTACTTAGTCCAAAATTCTTTAGCGCCCCTTTAAAAGATTCTACTGCTTCTTTTGCAAGCTCATCTTTGGGCCTGCCAGCATATGTAGATAACATAATAAAAAACGCTAAAAGGATTGTCATGATTGACGCAAAAGATAACATATCCGTGGTTGGAGGTTTATTATCAGTCTTCTTTTTCTTCAACAATTTGCTAAGAACCGATGTTGTCTTCCCAATTACGGTATTTGCTCGTGTATCAATTACATTTGTATTTTTATCCTCGCTCATCTTTCAGCCTTTTCCTTTATTATTATTTCCACTCTCCTGTTTTTAGCTCGATTCTCTTCACTAATATTGGGCAGGTAAGGCTTGTTTCCGCCATATCCTGCAACTCCAAAGCGGGAAGGAGAGAGCATTCCTTCCTCAATAAAATAACTGCAAACACTTGTAGCCCTTTCAATGGAAAGTTTATGGTTAGCGTAATCATCATCAGAATAACGATCATCAGTATGTCCGTCGATTCTAACATCGTTTGTCACCATACTTAACAATTCAGCTATCTTATCCAATAAAAATAAATATTCTTCTTTTAACCTTGCCAGCCCTGGTTCAAAAAGAATATCAGCTCTTATTCTAATTATGAACCCTTTTTTAGTCATTTCTAGATCTATTACCCTTACCAACTCATTTTCACTTATAAAGACAATCATTGCCTCATTTACCAAGTCTAAGTTATTTACGGGTGCAGGAAGCTCGCCTTTGTCAACCAAGAAATTCATTTTACTCATAATTTTCTCATTAAATACACCTGTTTCCTTAAGGTCGGCACGAAAAATACTATCGCCAAAACCCTCATTGTTATTTATTACCTCTACAATCTTATCCATTTTAATTGTGCTCATAGAAATTATTAATACAAAGAATGTCATCAATAAAGTAATTAAATCTCCAAATGCCACCACCCATGCGTTAGGGTCACCCTTGCTTTCTTCTTCCATATTTTATTGCTTTTCCCTTATCTTTTCTTTTACATCCTCTAATTTCTTTTCTCTTCTTTGAGCTGGAGCAAGGAAACCCTTTAGTTTTTCTTCAACAATATTTGGATTATCTCCAGATTGTATTGCCACAACTCCTTCAACTATTAACTCTTTCAGCAGTCTTTCCTCTTTTGACCTTAGATCAAGTTTTCCGCCCATTGGCAGACATACTAAATTTGCCAACAAAACACCATAAAATGTAGTTATAAGTGCCGTGGCCATACCTACTCCTATTTTCGAAGGATCTTCTAGTTCCTGAAGCATTAAAACCAATCCTATCAACGTACCCATCATTCCAAATGCCGGTAACACTGCCCCCATTGACTCTAAAATGCCTTTCCCTATAGAATGTCTCTGACTTATATTATCAACTTCTTTTTCGAGTATTGAACGAAGTCCATCAGCATCGGTCCCATCAACCAATAACTGAATAGCTTTTGCAAGAAAGGCATCCTTGGTATCAGAAATTTTGTTCTCTAAAGCCAACAGTCCTTCTCTTCGCGCAAGCTTGGCGTATCCCACTAACCTCTGCATCTCAGCTTGAGGTGTAGACAATTTAAAGAATATAGTTTTCATAACAATACCCATCAATCCTATAACCTTTTCTAAAGGATACCTGACAAGCGTAGCAGCAATAGTCCCACCAACAACAATAAGTAATGAAGGAATATTTATAAATGCGGATATACCGGATACTCCTCCACCCAAAATAATACCCATTATTAGCAAAACAAAACCAATTAACATTCCTGCAGGTGTTGCAACATCCATACTATTTACTCCTACTTGTTAATTTATCTTTAAGGGGATTCACTTGGCTGACCTAAAATTTCCATAAGATATTGATCATGCATAACTTAATGGTAATAATTTGACAATCGGCCTAAAACACCTTAACTAATTATTTTTCAAGTGCTTACGATTTAATTGGGTCAGTCAAGTGCATACCCCCGTTATCTTTTTGAAAATCCTTGACCCAAATTGAGTTTTAAATTTATTAATATTCGGTAACTTTAGGAATGCAATCTATGCATTTTTCTGGTTTTTGGACATTTCTCTTTCCTTAATCTTGCTTCTAATCTTTTCAGTTAATTTTGATGCCTCTTCTGCTTTCATAAACTCTAATATCTTAGCTAATTTTTTTTCATTCATATATGATAGGATATTAACTTTAGTTTCCTCATCCAGCTTATCTATGATAGTTACGGCTTTGTCCACTTCCATTACCTGATAGATTAAGGCAAGTTTCTTAAGGTTCCTTTGCTTAAGTGATTCTCCTGCAGTTTGATTTAATATTTCCAACTTTTTCATTTGTTCAATAAGCTTTGCTGCTCCTGTAGGATTAATTTCCGCTAGAACTATAGCAGACTTTTTTGAAGGCATACTGGACAAGATCTTGGCGCCTGTCTTAGTATTTAGCTGACTCAAAACCACTGCCGATTTAGGCGCCTCCATAGATGCATAAATATCAGCTATACGTTTCAGGGTTTTTCTTTCATTTTTATCAAACAAAATAAGGTCATTATCAAGGGCGATCCTTTCCTTACTTATTAATAACAATGATTTGGACAACTTCTCTCTTATAGAAACGAGTTCTTTTTTCTGATTTTCTAAATCTGATTTGAATGAATCTATCTCCTTTTCCTTTTTACTAAGCAATCCGGTCTTATTCTCATATAAATCTATCCTTTGCTTAAGTTCTGAGAGAAATTCATTAATCTCCTCAGAAGACAATTGCCTGAACATCCTCAAGAACTCCTTTGACTCAGATTGCTCTATGGTTTTCTCATTATTTTTTTCTAATTGCTTAGCATATTTTCCTCTTAGTTCACTAGTAATTCTTTCTTTTAAAAACATCATCACAAAAAAAGATAAAGAAAATGTGATAAAGAAGAAAATTATGTAAGATAAAAACTTTTTAAAATAAGACATAATCAATTACCTTATATATATCTACTTAACACAAAATTAATGTAAAAGAGTTACAGCCATATTTGTGAAACTCAAAAGTAAAATACATTTTCAACTTTCAACCTTATTAAACTTAATACTCAATGATATATGGCGTTTACGCCCCTGCTATTAATGAATTTCAACATTGCTATGTCATCCATTTCCTTATTCAGCAATAAAGCCAGGTTGTTTCTGTGCTCTTCCATTCCTCTCTCCTTAAGCTTTTCTAAGGCCTTTCTCCTTTTAACAATCTTTAATAATTTCGTTTGAGCAGTTTCTAGTTTTTTTTTGTTTTCTTTCAACGTATATTTTCGGTTAATAGTTTCTTTATCAAGTCTTAAAAAATAGTCTTCATATAACTTTAATTCTGAGGGACTTATTTGATGCTCCTTCTTAATCTTTAGCTCTTTTTGGTATTTAATTACATGCTTCACAAGTTTTTCTAATTTGTCTTTAGTATCCAGAAATTCATCTTGAAGTTTTTTCATGCTTCGTACACATTTATCCTCATAAATTAACTCCTTATCAAGCAATGGTTGCAATTTGAAATGATATTTTTGCATTTTCTCTTATTAACCATAAAAACAAACAAATGCCTAAGATCTCATTGCTGCGGCTTTTTTTCTTACGCCTTCTTCATCAATATCTGTCATCAAATCCTTCAATCTATCAATATCCTCTTTAAAATTACTTTGCTCATGAATATCCTGTTGAAGATATTCTGTTATTTTATCAATCATTTTTATTGCATAATCAATCTTACGATTCTTCCCCTCTGCATAAGCACCCACATTTATCATGTCCTCTGCATCCTTATAAATTGCATACGTTGTCTTCAACCTCTGAGCCGTTTTCGTATGCTCTGACGATACAATATCTATCATACATCTACTAACACTATTAAGGACATCTATTGCTGGATAATGGTTTTGTGCAGCTATCTTTCTTGAAAGAACAATATGTCCATCCAATATGGCACGGACTGTATCAGAGACAGGTTCATTAAAATCGTCTCCTTCAACCAGCACAGTATACATTGCCGTAATACTTCCTTTTGAAGTTGGGCCAGGCCTTTCCAGCAATTTTGGGAGCAAAGAGAATACAGAAGGTGTATAACCTCTTGTAGTAGGAGGTTCACCTATAGCCAGACCTATTTCTCGTTGCGCATTCGCAAACCTGGTAATTGAATCCACTAACAACATCACATCCATACCTAAATCTCTAAAAAATTCAGCTATAGTCGTCGCAACAAATCCCCCTTTTAATCTTACTATTACTGGTTTATCAGAAGTTACCACAACTACTACAGATTTCTTTAACCCCTCCTCACCCAAATTATGCTCAATAAACTCACGCACCTCTCTTCCCCGTTCACCTATTAAGGCAATCACATTTACGTCTGCCATGGAAGATCTGGCAATCTTTCCCAAAAGTGTACTTTTTCCCACTCCGCTACCAGCAAATATTCCTAACCTTTGGCCCTTTCCACACGTAAGTAAGCCGTCAATAGCCCTGACACCTGTACTAATATATTCAGTAATTAGACGCCGCTCAAGCGGTGCAGGAGGCTGACTATATACCGGTCTAATTTCATCGTAATGAAATGGCCCTTTGTTATCCATAGGATTACCCAATCCATCAAGAATCCTGCCTGTCAATGAAGTGCCAAGTTTTATATTTAGTGGTTGCCCGGTAGCAATCACCTCACTTTTAGGACTAATGCCATTTGTATCCCCAATTGGCATTAATAATGTTCTCTTGTCTTTAAAACCAACTACCTCTGCAAGTACAGATTTATTATAAGTTTTTGTTGTCAATTTGCATAATTCTCCAACTGGCACTTCAGGTCCCAAAGATTCCATTAACAAACTGGTTGACCTAGAAAGTGATCCTGTCAGTCTCATAGTATCTAAGCGTTTAAGTCTATGATGATACTTTACTAGTAGTTCTTCTTTTTCTTTCATTCTGCATAATCCTCTTCTGGATTATCTACCCCTAAAGCTTCTTTTATCTCGCTCCAGCGCGTTTCCAGCCTAGCATCAACGTTCCCAAAATCTGTAACAACCTTACATCCTCCAGAGGTAATATTAGTATCACTGACTAGCTCATAGTCTTCATTAACTTTCATGAATTCAGTTGTTTTCTGCCTTCTTAATCCTTCGATATCTACAGGATTCAAATGAATCTTTAAAATCTTACTTTCCTTAACCTTGTTAATCGATTCTGCTACAACCCTCTCAATTATCTTGCTGCTATCCTTAGAGATTTCATGATATACGGCTTTTTTTGTTATTGCCAAAGCAAGTTTGATAATTTCATGCTCACATTGTTCCCAAATAGTATTTCTTTCACACTTTAAAACTTCAATTGCTTTCTTTAAGCTTTGACATATATGTTCAACATCATTTTGTGTCTTTTTAAGCGCATCGTCGTAACCCCTTTGATATGATTCACGAGATAGAGTTTCTAATATTTCCTTATTTTTATTTTCATCATTGTTACAATCCAACAGTTTTGCTGAAATTTTAGATTCCAGAACCATTGTCTTTTCAATAATTGGCAATTTATAAATAGTTTTTCTACTCATACCATTGGCCCAGAGTCATTAGATTTATTCCTTACCGTTTCTCCCTGTGCCTCCATTTTGCTAAGACTATCAACTATTTCCTTCTGTGCCGCCTCTACTTCGGCTAAGGGTTTTGGCCCCAACAATTCTTGTTCTTCTCTGACCATGTCGCCCATACGTTTAGACATGTTTTTGAATATCTTATTTTGAACATCCTCACTAGCAGTTTTCAAACACAAGGCAATAACAGTGCTATTTGTCTCACTCAACACTTTCCTTAATGCCTTATCTTCTACTTTTGAGATATCCTCGAATACAAACATGAGTGTTTTTATCTCGTGTGCAATACCGGGGTCTTCCTCCTTGATACGCCGCATAATTGTTTTCTCTGTTGTAGAATCCGTGCGATTAAGTATTTCCGCAATTGTCCTGTATTTTCTTTCGTTTGGTGTATCTAACCTGTCTCCTAACGACATAACCTTCGCCTCTAATAGTTCATCTATTTGTTTAATTATTTGAATCGGAGGTGGCGAAGCAATAGCCATTCTGTTTATTATGTCTGCTCTCAATTCATCAGTTAACATAGAAACAACATCTGCAGACTTCTGAGGATCAAGATAGGACAATACTAATGCAATTAGCTGTGGATGTTCTCCAGTAAGTATAGACATAATTTCTTCATTTGTAAGATGCCTGAAGGATCTGAAAGGTATAATATTTGGCTTGTGATCCTTAATAACATCTATTAATTGTTCGCTGTGGCGCCATGACTCATGCTGCTTTAAAAACTCATCAAGTACTTGCGTAGAGGTTTTTTTATCAACATTACTCATCCTTGATATAATATCGCTAATCTCCGCAATCTCGTTCTCTCCAAAGGTTCCAAGGATATCACCGGCTGCTTCTGCACCCAGATTTAAAAGGAGTATTGCAACTTTTTCCTTTCTTGAAAGATCTTCTACCATTAATCACCCTCTCTCATCCACTTTCTGATAAGATTACCTGTAGTTTTAGGATCTTCTTTCGTATTATTGATTATATTATCCCTTAATGATAACCTCTTTTTATCTTCCTTACTACGCCTTTCCTTCATTGCTAAATCATCACTCTCGCTATAATCATCCTGAAGCTCATTAGGCGCATATGTGGCATATCCTAATTGGGAATTTGACATTCGCTTCAAAGCCTTTAAGACAAATATTAGAAAGGCAATAATAGCTACTGCCAAAGAACCGTTCTTAACAATTGCCAACATAAATTCTCTTTTGTTTTCCTTTTCAATACTTTCCTCGTCTATGAAAACAGGTTCACGACCTCGAAAACGAATACTCTGAATTTCAAATTTATCATTTCTTGGAGGTGATTCATTAAGACCAATTGCTTGTTTAATGATGGCGGCAATCTGGTCTAATTCTTCTTTAGGCCTTTCTATAAATTTTTTATTTATCGTGCCATCTTCCATTTTTTCTTCCTCGTATCTCCCGTCTATAAGAACGGCAACAGTCAATCTTTTAACACTTGCTACATGTTCAGAAACAGCTCGCTCTATTTTGCTAATTGCATATTGTGTTGTCTCCGTTTCCTCCTTTTCTTTTGAGCTTTCAAGTTGACTCTTACCTTCTTCGGCTTCTAACATCTGTGGCATCTCAGTCGATTGAGTGGTAATTGTCTGACTTATAGGCACCTTGTTTTCATGATCGTATTCTATTTGTTTTTCATCAATATGTTTGAAATCTAAATCCACACTTGCCTTTACAATTGCCTTGCCTGAACCCGTAATCTTTTCTACTATACTTAACGCCTTTGACGCATAATAATCTTCTATTTGCTTTTTCAGATCTAACTGATTTGTAATCGTTCCCGATAATGCTGAATCCCCAGCTCTGGTTAATAAATTACCTTTATTATCAGCTATTGTAACGTTCTCAGGACTCAATCCTTCAACACTTGCACTAACAAAGTGTGTAATACCCGCTATTTGTAAGGGTTTAAGGTTATATCCATTTCTTGTTTTTAAAATAACTGAGGCCGTTGAAGGCTTTTTGTCCTCTATGAATAATGAAGGTTCCGGAATAACTATTTGAACACTTGCCATTTCAACTCCTTGCAGGCTTGATATGGTTTTAGATAATTCACCTTGAAGGGCTCTTCTATAATTAACCTTTTGAGCCAAATCTGACATACCAAATTTAACTTTATCAAATATCTCAAAACCAACACTCCCTCCTGGCAAACCATTTTTAGCCAGTGTCATCCTTAGTTCATATACTTTATTACTAGGCACCATTATAGTCGATCCTTTGTCTCTCAACTCGTAAGGTACTTTATTATCTCTTAAATTTGCCACAATATCAGCGGCTTCTTTTTGATTCAAGTCACTATACAAAAGAGCATATTCTGGCTTCTGAACCCAATATGTAATTCCTAATAAGCCAAGCGCTAATCCTAATGCTAAAACAACAAACATTAGCTTTTGTGCTGAATTTGAACCTTGCCATATATTACCAATCTGTTCTATTATCTGACTCAATTTATACTCTCATTAAAAACGGGTAAAATAATTGCTTCGTTTATGTCAAATAGTAAATTTCGCAAATTATATACCACAAGACATTTATTTTGTTTTAGCTCTATTTCTATTTAATTGAACCACATAAGATGTTTAAGAATAAACAAACCTTACTAAATCTTTTCACATAAAGTAAGAGTATGCAATCTCTTAAAATAATCCGAATGATTAAAATAGTAGTCTTTTTAAACCAATCGTAGTTTTTTTAGACAAGAAATTATATGCACAAATACAAGTCCAACATCTCTCAACGAACTGGAGATAAAGGGCCCTATCAGTCCGTCTGTTCTTTTTTGTATTAAGAGGCACGGTGTAAGTTTACTTCATACACGATTTGTATATCTGGGATGTCAATTGGAAATGCATAATCTCAATCAAAGACGATATCTAAGAAGGATTGTGGCAATTTCGCTACGAGTGAAAATCGGTATATTGCAACTTCAATCTTGGAAGTGAAATATTCTTTGTGAAAATATAGAGTGTTGAAAAGAGGTATATAACTTCAGATAATTCGTATATTTTAAATGACGTATTTTGCTGCCGATACATTAGTCGGCAATTGCAGGATTGCCCTCCTTACGAACTGAAAAACCCAACATGTGGGTTATCTTACACTTGCATCCTCATTATTTCTTTATATGCATCAATAAGTTTATTGCGCGTTTCCATCATAAACTTAAAGCTAACCTCAGCTTTTGTCATTGCTATCATTACTTCGTGAACATTTTCTGCCTTACCGCTGGCAAAGTTCTCAATTGCTTCTCCCGCTTTAACTTGAAGATCATTTACCTCAGTAACAAAATTACCTACCGTTTCTTTAAAGCTAGAACCAGTCTTTTGCTCACCATTTTCTGATTTCTGTTCAATCTTACCAGTTGTAACTGGATTTATGGGAACAATCTCCATATCTCTTACCTCCTTATAATATTAAGCGCCCTTTCGTTCATCTTTCTGAAAGTAGTAATAACTGCTGTGTTAGCTTCATAAGATCTGGATGCTGCAACAAGGTCTACCATTTCTTTTGCAATACTTACATTCGGCATCGCTACAAAACCTTTTTCATTTGCTTTGGGATGCCCCGGTATGTACACCATATTTGGAGGTTCACTACTTTCTTTAATTCCTTTAATTTTTACACCACTCATTGCAAGATTTTTTGCTGATTTACCAATTAAAGATCTTCTTAACACACTGGCAAATTCGACTTGCTGCCTCTTATATGGCCCACCACCTGGCGTCTCAGTAACTTGAGCATTTGCAATGTTATTTGCAATAGTGCTCATGCGCATTCTTTCTGCTGCAAGACCGGAAGCGCTTACATCTAATACAGATAATGATTTCTCAAATAAAGGCATATCTCTTAATTTCCTCCCTTGTTATTCCTATCTACCATCTATTGCAGATATTAAGGATTTATATTTTTTTGTTATTATTTCCAGAGTCATGTTATACCTGTCTGAACTTTTGAAAAATTCTACCAGTTCCTTGTCTATATCATTTTCTTTATTTTTGGAGAATATTATCTTTGCTTTTATGTCCTTAATCTTTTCCAGACTATTACGGTTTTCTATAGCTTTTTCTAGTTCTTTCTGAAACTTAACCTCTAATTTTTTATAATCAGGAGTATTTGCATTCGCAATATTATTCGCAATCACCTTGTTTCTTACAGAAGTCAAATCTAATATCTTGGATAATAGCTCTGTGTTTTTATCAAAAATGTCCATATGAAAGAAGGGTGTATATTAGACTGTTATAATTTTGTAGTCTTTATAAACAGAAAAGAGCAAAACCCATACCACTTTAAAACTTGAATAATCATTCATAAAACAACTTCATTATCCTTTATACTCAGGTAATAATTGTGCTTTTCTGAAAATAAACTAAATTGGAAATATGACAGTTATGCATTCTATACAATGGAAAATTTTTCCCTTAATAGGAAATACTTTCCTCAACAACCTCACTTTCACTATAGATTTCTGTATTAATATTTAAATGAAAATCAGATTGTGAATTTTTATATTTGTTTAGTTTATTTCTCAATGTACGGGGTGTAATTTTCAGTATTTCTGCGGCTTTAGTCTTGTTACCGCCTGTATTCTCAAGCGTTTTGCAAATAAGAACTTTTTCTATGTCTTCTATAGTTTGCCCTACTGATAATTCATTCTTTTTCTTAACAACATTGACGTTTAGCATATTTTCAAAATGTTCAGGCAATAATACATCTGAATCAATCATTACAATACATCTATGAATTAGATTTTTCAATTCCCTGACATTGCCAGGCCAGTCATACTGAGACAATATCCTGATTGCCTCTTTACTCACTTTTTGAACAGGTGTGTCTATTCCATGTTTATATTTATCTAGAAAATATTCAACTAAAGTAGGCACGTCTTCTTTCCTTTCTCTTAAAGGAGGCAATATTACGGGGATTACGTTAAGTCTAAAGTAAAGGTCTTGTCGAAACCTTTCTTGCTCAATCTCCAGAGGTATATTTCTATTTGTAGTAGCAATAATCCTAACATCGACTCTAAGCGTCTTGGAACCACCAACCCTTTCAAATTCCTCCTGTTCTAAAACTCTTAACAATTTTGCTTGAATCTTCTGTGATATTTCACTAATTTCATCCAGTAATAAAGTTCCACCATTTGCCAACTCAAAACGTCCTATTCTCCTTGCATCTGCGCCCGTAAATGCCCCCTTTTCATGTCCAAATAATTCGCTTTCCAGTAAATTTTCAGAGAGTGCGGCACAATTAACCTTAATAAACGGTTTAGAATTCCTCTGGCTATGCGAATAAATCGAATGTGCAATAAGCTCCTTCCCTGTACCACTTTCACCTTGTATAAGTACACTTGCCTTACTCCGTGCAATTCTTTCCACATTCTCAAAGACTCCATACATCTTAGAATGCTTATTCATTATAAGTTCATAATCCCCCTTACCATCTGACCTCGACCTCCAGTATTTATTTTCATCTATTAATGACTGACGTTCCTGTACTCTCTTTAGAAGTACCTCAATCTGATCAAGTGAAAATGGTTTTATGACATAGTTGTAAGCCCCCTTCTTCATTGCATCAACTGCAGATTCAATACTACCGTAAGCCGTCATAATTACGACTATAGTTTCCTTTGAGATTTTTTTTACTCTTTCTAAGACCTCCAACCCACTCAACCTTGGCATCTTCATATCAAGGAATGCCATATCATAATTATTATTTTCAACCATCTTAATAGCTTCATGTCCGTCACTTGCATTTTCTACCACATAGCCATTTCTCAATAATGCCTCACTTAAGTAATCTCTGCTGAGGGCATCATCATCAACCACTAATATTTTCTCTATACTCAATTTCTTTTCCTCCAAAAATATAAAATTTCTTCATTTCAAGTCAATTTGAAATAATCCTCAGTCTTAATAAGTGCAATAGTATAACCTATGTATATCTACAAATTGTTTTCCGTAAAATCCTTTTCTCAAGCCACGACATTACTCAAAAAGTTTGTGTCCTTTAACGGTTTCAATTTCACATGTTGATCTTGTGGTAAATCTACCAAAAAGGTTGTCCCTTGTTTATGTTTACTACTAATAGTTACTTGCCCATCATGAAGTTCTATGATTTTGCGAACAATCACTAAGCCCAAACCCGTACCATCATCTTTTGTGGTAAAAAATGGTTCAAACACCTTTTTAATAGCATAATTACTAATGCCGTCACCTGTATCGGTGAAACCAACTTGTATACCCTGTCCACCATCTAGGGTTAACTCTTGAGTAAATACCGTAATTTCTCCACCTTCATTCATTGATTGGACAGCATTAAGCATAATATTTAAGAATGCCTGTTGTAAACGTTCCGGGTCGCACAAAATAATATCATTCTGGCAAGAATAATTTTTATTGACTAGAATGCTTTTGCTGTTTTTTTGACTTAACTCTTGAGAAATGAAGATAAGAGATCTATCAATAATTTCTGTAAGTTTATATTTTCTTAGATTTAGTTTAATCGGACGGGCAAGAAGCAGTAAATCTGTTACTATTTTATTTATGTTTTTTGCCCCCTGGATGATGTTCTTAACAAGTTTAAGGCTGTCTCCTCCCCGCTTGAATGTCGCCATCCCGGTCAAGCCGTTCGAGCTGGTAATTTCCCGTTCGAGAAGGCTGGCAAAACCTTCGATACCATTTAACGGGTTTCTTATCTCGTGAGCGATACTTGCGGCCATAGTACCCACCGAAACAAGATTATTTGCACTATGCAGGCGTCCTTTTAATTCATAAATTTCTGACAAGTCCTGGAAAATTTCAACAATTCCCGTAATTTTCCCTCTCCCATCTTTAAGAATAGATATACTGCTCTCTATATACTTTGTACTGCCATTTTTTGTTCCTATTATTCTCTCAAGATTAACGATGTTCTTCCTTTTTGACAATAGTTCTACTAATAAATCAGTAAAACCACTTATATGATTTAGCGCATTTCTAATATCTTTTCCTATTACGCCTTTAGCATTAACTTTTAAGATTTTTTCGGCAGCCTCATTAAACGTCGTAATCTTACCACTTATGTCGATGGCAACTACACCACTGTGCATACTCTCGAGTATGCTGTTTAAGTAACTAGTTAAATCATTTAACTCCTGTACCTTCTTGTTAAGACATTCATTCGTATAAGCCATTTCCCGATCAATTTCTCTTACCCTGCCTTGAAGCTGTCTATAAGAGGCTTCAAGTTTTTGAGCATTATCATTAAAACTATCAAATATATGTGACAGCTCTTTAAACTTACGGACTTGTCTAATTCCTTTATTAGAGATTATGTTATTCATTTTCCAACAACCGTTTTTAATTCGTCTTGCACTTCTGTTTGCCATTCAATATCATTAATATACCACTTAGCCTGTTTTGCCCAGTAAGTACCTTCATGCTCATCCTGGATTTTTTTGTAAACCTTCAGGGCTTTATCAAATAATTTTAGTTTCCTACAGCAATTCGCAATCTGATATGATATCCACAATTTTCTTTCATCATCCAGATCATTCTTATTTGCCAACTCATAAATATCCAGGGATGTTTTGTATTCACCAAGTTTGTATAGACTCTCAGCAATCTCAAGCGGGTTTATGATTTCTTCATCCTTCTTAATATCAACCTCTACTTTTTCGCTTTTGTCCACTGAAGGCTCTACGCTATTTTGTACATTTGATATGGTTTCTTTGTTTTCTGTTATTTTTCCATCAGTGTTTGAGGAGGTAATATTATTCTCCATTTTATCCTCTTCAATTTTTTTGTTTGACTGAGATACCCTCTGGAATTCAGTCTTTAGTTTCTCTAATTCTTTCCTCTCTTTTTCTAATCCTTCACTCATCTTTTTTAACTCTAATTTTTCGTCATTATTTACGCCTGTCGTTTTTTGTGTTTTTTCGCTTTCAGCATCAGGTTTAATTTCATTTGTCTTTATGTCCTTGTTTCCATTATTCAAGTCTTCCCCCAAAACCACTTGCAAGGTAAAAAAACAAAACAGATTAAAAGCGATAAGATTTAATATTTGTCTGTTAATGTTCATTTCAAATTACGCCCCAGATAGAACACAAGATATCTCTCATAGAAACTACAAATCTACTTAACAAAACTGTTTTAGAAATTAGCAAATGAAATGCCATGATTCCTTAAGAGTTAAAGACTTAAAATTATATAATTATACAAACGTCTTTATTTTACCTGGAGTGTATAAAGTCTAGAAAGACAATGTTAGAAGTGCAGTTCGTAACTACCGAAAATAAATCAACATATAACAAAACGAGACAACTTATTTAAACCATTCACTATGTATTCGTAATTACTAAGCAATAAAGCAGTAACTGTAGAACAAAATGCTATAGCTTATTAAGCAAAATGATTTTATTTATTGATAAGAAATATAGTGGTAAATTGGGGGAAGAATGTGGTAAGAGAGCGGATTTTCTGGTTCATCTTATATATTTTTTATACGTTTCGTGTAATTTTTAAACATCCAGAACTTATTATATCATTCTTTTGCACACAGAACCGTTTCACTACAAAATTTCTCCTTGATATGCTTTTACGGCCTCGGCCAGTGCACCAAGTTCAGTATAACAATCACCTATTAATTTATAAATCCTATTTTTCTCTTGTATAGCTACGTTTTCGTTAAGCGCCTTCTGATAAAATTCTATTGCCTTCTTATATTGCCCCTCTCGGCTTAAACAAAGTCCCGCATATATATTGGCTTGAACAGACATATCTTCACTATTATTCTTTTGTGCAGAAACTTCTTCAAATATCTCAAAAGCTCTGTCAAAATTTTCATCATCAAAATAACATAAGCCAATCTCAAATTTCATGTTTTCTGTATAAGCACTATCAGGAAAATTACCTAAACCTTCTCTGAGAGTTTTTACAGCGGATTCGTTCATATTTATCATCCGTAAGGATTTCCCACTAAAAAGAACACCGTATGGAGACAGCTTGCTATCAGGTACCTTTGTTAACACATCTTTGTACAGTTGGTATGCCGTTATATAATCCTCCTGTTTAAAGAAACAATCAGCCAGTTTATAATAAGCATCATCCAGTAGATCATTTTCGCGTTCATATAAGACGAATTCACCTAACAACTTGATTGCTTCAGTATATTTCCCCATTAAGTAATAACAATTACCTATCTGATATTCTAATTCAAACCGTAATTCATCCTGTAAGGATTTATTCTTCATATCCATAAATGTCTTTAATGCAGAAGCATAATCATTTGACTCAACGTAAACATATCCCAATCTCATTTGAGCTAGCCTGGCAGTCTTTTCTTCCGGATACTCCTCAATTATATACCCATAGACTTCAACGGCTTCTTTGTATGCCTTTTGTTTTCTCCATAAATCACCTACAACTAGGTATGCATCATCAACCTTTGAATCTATAGGATATTTCTCCGCAAAATTCAAATAACTCTGTCTCACATTTTCTATATCTCCCAACATTTCATAACACTTACCAATTTGAAACATGGATGAATTTGCCACCGGATGAGCTGGATATTTCTCTGCCGCAACCCTGTATTCTTGCAACGCAATTGTAGGAAATCCAGATGTAAAGTAAAAATTTCCTAGTTCATAATAAGCCCTTGCGATTCCTTCATAGTTTGGATATTTTATCATTGCCCTCTGGTAAGCTTGTATGGCCTTTTCTTGATAATAATCGTAAAGAGAACCTGTATTTAATTTGGCAGGTATTGTTATAAAAATTATGTCATCGCTTATAATTGATTCAAACCCTTTAGCAAGAAGGATAATATCTATTATGTCTACTAATGGAGCATGTTCTAAAAAGATTGATTCCATTGAAGATATTTCCTTTTTAGTAATATCCTCATCTATAATGAGCCTTTTTCCACTTGTGGAAGCCAAAGCAAATAATACCTCTTTTATAGGCGCCAAATCAGCCTTGATGGTATATAATTTTGTGCCATAATTGCCTGTTTCCTTGTTTATGGATAAATTTTCACTCTCAGTTACTAATTCTGAAGCTACAATCTCATCAGGCTTAATCTCATGTTCTTCTAATTCCAGCAATTTTCTTAACCCTTCTAATATTTTTTTTTCATACTCTAACTTTTCTGCATAATTATTAAATGAGAATACCGACAACCCCAAGTCCTTCTCATTTTGAATACCTGCATCGGCAAGTGTAACCATGTTGAATAAGAGTACAAACACCCATAAAACATGCCGCAGGGGGTCAGGTCTTGAATATTGACAAAATGCCATAGTTATGGCTATATGTCGCTTTTTGTTTTTGTCAATATTCAAGACCTGACCCCCCTTATTTTAAATGCGCCTTTGCATGCTCAATGTAGCTATCGGCTATTTTATAATATGCTTCTATAACATTAATCTCGTCTGCGGTTTGTTTATATTTCGCTTCCTGACCCGCTATCGAGTATAAAACTCTACGCGATTCATCATAATTACCTATTAAGATTAGACACTTTCCCATCCCCAGTTGAGCACTTAACCTATAATGGCTATCTAAAAAATCTTTATATACTTTCCTATATGCTTCTAAAGACTTCTTAAAGTCATCTAAATTATAATAACATTCTGCAATACGACTATATACTTTATCTTCTTCATCAAGAAAATAGTTTTTGTCGGTTAAAAGCTCATATATCCTTAATGCCTTTTCGTATTGCTCATATTCGAAATACATATCCGCTTCCTTTATCATTTTCTCTATATTTAGGGATGTTTCTTTTTCCGAAAGTAAAATATTTGCAGAAACATCAATATGATTTTTTGTTGAAGAATTTTCTACCAATTGTTTTTCAGACTCTTTTAAAGAATTAGTTCCCGTCGTCCTTTTAAGTACACTTTTTCTATCTATTACGGATTCAATAGCGCGTCGCTCTTCTTTAATCCAATTCTGTTGTAAGAACACAAGCGCTAATACCAATAATAGAATGGCAATATTTATGAATAAAAAACCTTTATACCCACCAGCATTTATTATAAACGAATTTAACCTCTTTAATATAGATTTATTCATTTCTTAAATTTCCGCAACAGAAACTAATTAAGTGAATCTTGCATTTGCACACAATCCCAGTCAAGGCTCATCAATAACACAGTCTCTTCATCAAAATTTATATCCCTGTTGTTACTCGCAAACGAGGAACATAAATCAATCTCCTTAGATTGTCTCTTTTGCGAACTCTTGACAGATTGTACAACACCTTCAACTGCCTGTTTTATGAGTCCTCCTTTTTCCTTAATATTTGAGACTGTATCACTACTTGATAAAACCAACCTGCTTTCATTTGAATACGGCACGAACCTTTCAAATGTTTCAATCTTAGGAGAATTACCTAAAAGACTATGAAAAGATTCCATTATCTCTACCTGCCCATTTGGTGCAAACACGGAACAAACAAGATTGTTTCCACAATTTACATAGCTAATATTTTTTTTTCTTTTGTTAACATGTGCACATAACATCGATACATTAATATGAGGCAAAACATTTTTATATAAGAAATTATTAATATCATCTATTGTTTTCTTTGGTGAATTTCTTATCTTTGATCTAAATAATGTCTTAATCATTATCCCCATTTGCCTGTTTTCCCACCACTCTTTACACTTTCCATCTTGACTATTAACATTCCCAAATATTAAAACAGCTCTGTTTTTATTAATAGCAACGAAATCAAAAAAAACTGTACTTTTTGGCTGTGACGCTGGACCTCCAAAATAATACGACAATCCAGTTGGCACTAAAAGGTTGTCTGTTATTGATAATTGTTCGTTGTCTTTAACTCTGAATTGAGTTGGATTATTATCAAAATCTGATAACGTATTATAATCACAAAGACTTCTCGTTATTCCGTCTTTTATTTCCTGTAACTTGAACGGTTTACTAATAAATTCTACAACACCCAATCTCATTGCTTCTTTTACGGTTTCAAGAGACCCATATGCTGTGATAATGATTATTTTCAAATCAGAATTATCTTTCTTTATTTTACGTATTAACTGAAGACCATCCATACCATGCATTTTAATGTCTGTTATAATCAAATCATATGGTTCTTGTCTGAACCGTTCCAGGGCCTGGAATCCATCTTTTGCAATGTCTACCATATAACCTTCATTAATTAATGTCTCTCTAAGAACATATCTCAGAGTTTCTTCATCATCCACTAATAAAATTCTGCTCTTCATTTACTGATTTCCCGTTTCAGATGTTCATTTATTTGAAAATGTCTCAAATAAGTCCTTCACTACTTTTTCTAAACGATCGATTTCCTTAAAAATCATATTAAAAAACTTTTCATTAATATCATTTGTTTCTACCTTATCTCTAAGGACTTCTACAGCAGCTGAAATGCCAGCCAACGGATTACGTATCTTATGCGTAATAACACTGATCAACTCATTTAAGTCATTAGAGTATTCAGATTCCTTGTATTTATCTACAATCTTCTTTATTTCCTCTTTATCGCAAAAATCGCTCCCTAAGTTGTTTCCCATGGAATTTATTCCTTTTTGTTAATCGACTAATTCTAATAATTTTGGTTACACATTTAGGATTCCCCTTTTTTTCCTGAGAAACCATTACAATACTTCACTATTTTCAGTCGAAAGTTTGTCACTATGTTGTTTTATTCCGTATTGCTTTATCTTATTGTATAAAGTGGTACGGTTTATATCTAAAATCTTAGATGCTTTTGTCATACGCCATGATGTTTCCTTAAGAACTTTAGCTATATGTTTTCTCTCAATTGCCGCAATAGAACAACCCCCATCATCATCTTCATTTTTACGTTTTGTACCTAGCACATTGACTAATAATACGTGTTCGGCAGTAAGTGTATCTTTATTAGAAAGAAGCACAGCCCTTTCAATAACGTTTCTTAATTCTCTTACATTTCCAGGCCAACCATAGTTAATTAAGACCTCTTCAGTTTCTGGTGAAATATTATTAACGTTTTTATTAAATTCTTTATTAAATTTGTTAATGAAGTATTTCACAAGTGGGAGAATATCATCCTTCCTCTCGCGTAACGGACAAATATATATCGGCAATACTCTCAAACGAAAATAAAGGTCTCTTCTGAAGTTTCCTTTCTCAACTTCCTCCTCCAGATTACGATTTGTGGATGCTATTATCCTTACGTCTATATTTATATCGTCTATCCCCCCTACTCTCTTAAACCTCTTTTCCTGTAATACCCTTAATAGTTTAGCCTGTAGTGGCAAACCCATCTCTCCGATTTCATCAAGAAATATAGAACCTCTTTGGGCAGCTTCAAACAAACCTGCTTTTCCTAAAGAAGAAGCCCCCGTAAATGAACCTTTTTCATAACCGAATAGCTCTGCCTCTAGTAAATTTTCTGTCAAAGCAGCACAATTAATCTCCACAAACCTGTGCTTCACTCTTGAACTCATCATGTGGATATAGTTGGCTATCAACTCTTTACCAGTTCCACTCTCACCTTGAATTAATACTGTGCTGGAAGGAGTTTTCGCAATTATTTCTGAGTCTTCAAAGACCTTCTTCATCTCTTTACTCACAGCAATAATATTTTCAAAGCCCGTAACACCTGATTTTGCTCTTAACCTTACGACCTCTCTCATTAGAGTCTGAGTGCTCAAGGCCCTATCAACTACTACTTTTATATGTTCAATTTTGAATGGTTTCTCCAGGTAATCAAAGGCGCCTGCTTTCATAGCATCTACGGCTGAATCCACTGAAGCATGACCTGTTAAAAGTATTACCAATATGTTTTGATCAAAAGATTTTATCTCCCTTAACAATTCAATACCATTCATTCCAGGCATCTTTAAATCTAATATGATTAAATCGGGAATCACTTTCTTTATTAGCCCCAAGGAATTTTCTGCCTTCTCTTCTGCATAAACCTTATACCCTTCCTCTTCCAATGTTTCTTTTAGACAAAACCTTATCGTTTCTTCATCATCCACAACTAAAATTCCCGCCTTTACATCTTGCATGTTTTCTGTATTACTCTCCATTTTTATACCCCTTTAAATTATGCCTCTCGGATTCTATCCATTATTTTCACGATAATATTTAATAGAATACCGAAAATAATGTAATGTTGGAATTATATACAAAATGCTGAAAAGATAAACAATTATTCTCTTAATTTATTAATCTTTTCACTTGCAACCTTAATCTCTTCAACATTACGTGCATATTTTATACATTCTTCAAGATGTTTATGCGTCTTCTCAGGATGATTCCTTTTTTCAAATATAGAAGCTAAAATATAATGTAACTCGTAGCTGGTGTTATCAGCGTCGAGTGATTTCTCAAATGCCTTTATCGCCATGTCTTCAAAACCTTCTTTTAAGTACAACATACCCAATGACTTATAATGACCTGCAATGTTCACTGGGTAAATGCTTATTGCCTTTTTAAATATTTCAATAGCCTTGTCATTATCACCCCTTTTTAAATAAATCTTTGCTATTTCGTCAAACGGGTCAAAGCCGGAAGAAAGAAATATTTCTAATACCTTCTCATCATAATTTTGATTTAAAAGAGATAAGATTCTTCCGCCCGCCTTTATCACCTTGTCTTCAAGTAAAGGATTCTCCATAGAATGAACTTCTGAAAGATAAAGCGTCATCAAAACAGCATATACACCAACTGCATCTCCGTTGATTGAAATCAATTCTTTAAGTTTTTTTTCAGTCACACCAAATGTATACTGACCCTGATGGTACATTCCAATAATACACAATGCATCATCATAAGCATTTAAACTCCTGCAAAAGCTTGTTATTTTCTCAGTCAAATCTTTCAAAATTCCATTTAATAATTCTTCTGGTTTTCCCCCCGCACTTATAAAACCTAACATTTTATTAACTTTAATATCTGTGATTTCAGCGTCTATCCTCAAACTATCTGCAATCTGCGATATGCTACCTCTTACCACATAGTCTGCTCTCAGCTTTTTTCCAAACTTTTGAATTCTTTTCGTTTCTAACCGAGCAATTAAATCAATCTGATCTGCCGTAAACCCTCCCCTTATTCTTCTTGCGTTATCAATATATATAAGATCATATGGTATTACCGTTATTATCTCCTCGTAAATCTTCTCTCTATCAACGGCTTCAAAATATCCTGTTTGTGTAAGTGTACTCCTCAATACATCTGGGATCATCTCACTTAAATTATTTTGTGCGTTGTTTCTAAATGGCAATATAATAATCTTATATTTATCTCTAGCCTCACATTCCTGCTTAACGAAAATTATTGAAATAAAGATTATTAATACTATTCTTGTAAAAAAAGGAAGGATTGCACTACCCAAAATTTTCTCTCCTGTACTAGCAAACATTGTATTTAATGAATGAAGGGCAAAAATAGCCTGACCCCCTTTTACCCGTATCTTTTTTCATATAAAATATGCATATTTAATGCCAAAAAAAAAAGATCATTATTATCAGCATTATACTGTTAATAATGATCTTTATTAAAAAAGTATTTTAGTAATATTCAAATTTTAATATGCAACAAAAAATCTATCGTTTACTCCATTTTCTTTATCAATCCTTACAGTCAAATAGCGAAGACAACCCGGACATCTACCTTCATAAGCATCTCCTAGATTATTTATATAGATTCGAGCATAAATTTCGCAACACTTAAAAAGAATTCCAATAAAATTTTTTTTTAAAGATTTGTCTGACATCTTGTTATAATTCTATCTGGCTTTTCTTTGGGAACTGTAATGCGTAAGCGATGTTATTCAGATGGCTTAAAATGAGCTAATTTACTTATTGAACTCGCAATTTTTTCTATAATCTCCTTTTTATCGTAATAACCGCTTTCTATTCTAGCCTTAGCATCTTTCACCTTGTCTTCCCGAACATCCGGTATTTTCTTTAACTCAGATTTCAAGCTTGATAAAATTTTTAGTAACTTTTTTACTTCACTGGAAATCTCTACTTTATCAACGTTCTTTAACCCGTCTTTACCCTTTGATACATCAAGTTCGGCATTGATATTTTCGGCTTTCTTAAGAGATTTATGTCCTATAATATTATCTATATGATTATTAGTAATACCAGATGTCTTTTCGATTGACATTTTTAATACCTCCAGAGTGTTGAAAAAAAAGCCCCGTTATCGAGATCCTATAGTATTATTTGCCAGCACCTTTATTTTTAAGTATGGAAATCATCGCGATTCTAATTATCTTATTATTGAAGTCGACGATATTCTATCCTTTTTTTATTTGTTTTAGTTTGGCAAAGTGATACTATAGTCGCTCATCCCAGAGCCTTTTTTTTCCGAAGAATTTTACGCCATAAGAACATAAAGCCACAACATATGTTTAATAAAATATTCTTAAAAAGCGATGGTTGTTGCTTTAAGATTGATGGATAAATATCATCATAAAAAAACTCATATTTTAATTGCCTCAATTGTAATCTCCTTATAAAAAAGATTCAACTTTTTTTTAACTACTTTTGAGGTCACATTCGAAGAGAATACATAAAATCTATTAAAAAAGATTACAACAAATCAACCATATGATACGTTTCCTCATTCAATAATCTCTATAACAAGCCCTAATCTCAACTTTCCTTTATTATCGTCACGCGCTAAAAATCCTTTACATAAAAATCTAGGATGGAAACACGCAATATTTGTGCCATAATTAACATTCACTCAACGCCCATAATTATTCGGGATAAATTCGCCTTCACAATCACATAAAATTGTTTTACTGCCAACACTGTACCAACTGTAGTACAGATTTTGTTTAGAAATTCAACGCTGTGCTCAAAATAACAACTGTGATTAAGGTCTTTCCCCATGGAAAAATTTTCCCAATCATACTCCTTCTATACCTTGACTTAGATGAAAACACAGCAAAATAAAGCATCTGTAATTTAAATCTTGTATATACCCACATGCATGCCAATAGAACTCCACCCATCCAATTATGTAGAATACTTCACTTCAAACCTCGGTATAAGCGGTAACCGATAAGAGTAACTTTATTCATGTGTACAAAAATGGCAACCATTTTGCTGACATACCACAATGTCACCACCAAAAGCTTTATAACTTAGAGACCAAGTTATGATTAAAGTTTTTAATATTTTTGCCGAAAATCTTAAAAGTATGTCAAAAAACTGGGCGTTTTGTTTCCTACGGTTATACAAATTAATGACACAGCGCAAAAACGTTTTCCTCCCTGCTTTTAGATACGGAACTTAATTCAAAACACAAAACATAAACGAATAAAACTTATTATATTAGCATAAACTTAGATTTTTGTAGAAAGGAGTTGTGACCAGATGTCAAAAGTTTTACTGGTAGATGATTCTGCCGTTATGAGAAAAATAATTCAAAGAAACATAAAAGAATCCGGAATGATTGTTAATGAATTTTTCGAAGCAGGAGATGGTGCACAGGCCTTAGAAGTGGTAACCAAAGATACAGTAGATTTAATTTTGTGTGATTGGAACATGCCCAATATGTCAGGAATGGAATTTATTAAGACATTAAGGTCCTTAAATCTCCCAAAAAAGATACCAATCGTAATGGTCACAACAGAAGGTGCCGAGTCTAAGATGACTGAAGCAAAAGAGAATGGAGCCGACGGCTATCTCACAAAACCATTTACGGCAGATCAATTGCGCGATACCCTTGGAGATTACCTTTTAGTTAAATAATTTGAATTTATAGGGAGGATATTCAATGATAACCACTATATATGAAAATGTCGCTGAAGACATTGTTGTTTCTACTCAGGAAATATTTTCAACAATGATACCAATAAAAATCGATCCCAAAGACCCATTCTACCAGAAGGAAGAAATGATAACTACAGACGTAATATCACTCGTCAGCTTTACGGGCGAACACTCTGGCATAATTGCCCTTTTTTGCGCTAAGGATATTGCACTTAAGATTACGTCAAGCATGCTGGGCACGGAAGTTACTGAATTAGATCATGATACAAAGGATGCTATGGGTGAGGTGACAAATATGATAGCAGGCACCTTAAAGAATAAGATTTGCGAAAAATTCGGAGCAATGCATCTCTCCGTACCGATTGTCATAGGTGGCGCCGATCTCACAATTTCTTCCAGCGCTAGAGAAAATAATGATTTGAAAATTTCTGCATCAGTAACGTGCAATAGCCAGAGCTCATGGCTGATGACGCCTTTCTACTCAAATGGAGAAACCTTTAACGTCGGCCTGATTGTTAAGAAAAATGACTGACATATATATCTGAGTAAAGAATTCCACCCACAGGGTTGGGGCGCTTAAACGCAAATTCTCGCACTTTTTATGGCTTGAATTTGTTTTACAATGCTTAAAGACATTGTTTAAAAAACCAGGAACCATTTTATCCCCGTTCACAGAATAATGGCAGAAACCTTAGAAGCAAATATTTGTCCGCCAAGGGCAAAAGAACTAATAGATAGCACATTAAGTAAATTAAATACAGACTGTACCAGCTTAATCGGCAGGAACTTTGGCATCTCAAAGCCAAATTTTGAAGCAAATACCCTTGAAGAAATCGTAGCTAAAAATGAGGGTAATTTTTTCTTGATTAAATCAAATATTGAAGATTCCTACGAAGGTCATATATGCGCTATTTTTCAACTAAAGGACACTATCAAAATAGGCGGCGCTCTGCTTGGCTCTGAAGACGAAAAGATAAAGGAAAAGATAAAGAAAGAAGAACTTGATGAAGATTATACTGATGGATTTAAGGAATTTGGCAATCAGTTCTCAGGTATAATTGACAATGTGTTTAGAAATAAATTGCCAAAACCAGTGCATGTCAAATTATCTTTATGCTCACCCCTGAATAAAGATAATTCAAAAGAAGTTCTTAAAGATCTTTTAAAGGAAGAATACTTACATATTTCCTCGCTTCTCTTAATCAAAGGATTTGAAACGGGGAAGTTCAGCATGCTTATACCTATTGGTATGGTAGAAGACCTATACGGAGAACTGCTTTGCGAAAAAAGCACAAACGTTCTTGTCCTGGATGATTCTTTGACTGATATCAAGATAATCAGGAAATATCTTGCTAATACAGAATTCAGACTCCTGGCTGCTAACAATACCACCGAAACCTTTACTTTATTGCATAAGGAGAAAATACACTTGATTCTGCTGGATCTCGTTATGCCGGAAGAAGATGGCATAACAGTATGTAAAAAAATTAAAAAAACACCATATACCAGAGGAATTCCAATAATAATGATCTCCGGCAAACCGACAGAAGCTGCCGTACTTGAATCGTTAGAATCTGGGGCAAGAGACTTTCTGGTAAAACCATTCAGCAAAGATTTACTTCTAAAAAAAATAAGTAAATATAAATTCAAAAAAAAGCAGGTTTCACTGCTTTGATAAGACAAATCATGTTCTAATTAGTATCTGTGGCGGAAACAATATATTGTCACCCTGAATCCTGTGCTGAACCTGTTTCAGTATCGTTTCAGGGTCTCTGCTGTTGCGGAATTGCCAATGACATTTTTGGGTATTTAAGCTTTCCGCAACAGATATTGATTATGGTATGCAGAATGAGGAACAAAACAAAAATGAAGAGGTGGAGGATCAATCAAAATGAGCAAAAATAACATGGAAGACCAAAATATTAACCCAGAAAGTAATAACTTTGCTATGGACATTAAGGAAGATTCAGAAATATTCCTCGAGTTTCTATCAGAATCTCATGATCATCTGGAAGAGTCAGAAAGTAATATACTTAACATTGAAGAAGATGCTTGTGACCTTGATCTTATTAACGCAATATTCAGAAGCATTCACAGTATAAAGGGAAGCGCCGGTTTTCTTGGTCTAACAGACATACAGAAACTCAGCCACGAATTGGAGACGCTCTTAGACAGGGCAAGAAAAGCCGAAATCACCATTACTCAGGAAATAATAAGTGTATCTTTAGATTCAATAGATGCGCTGAGAAGGCTAAGAGAAAATCTAGCCGTAATGGTTAATAAAGCACTGGGAAAAACAGCAAATTCTGATTCCCTTAACGAACTACCCGTAAACATAAACCCATTAATAGAAAGGATACTATCTATACTAAACAAAGAAACAAATACGAAAGAAACAGACTCAGAATTTGAAAATGAGCATAGTAAAATCGGAGATTCTGGATTGTCTCCTACAATTGAAGAAACCCATAAATCAGAAAAAGAATCTGAAGCATCTGACGAAGACTGCATAGGCAACATCCTGCTGAATGATGATGACATCACTCAAGAACAACTTGATAAAGCACTCGGAGATAAAGATAGAAAGGTAGGAGAAATCCTTGTAGACATTGGGGCAACAACTCCTGACAAGGTTGAAGACGCTCTAAATGAGCAAAACAGGAAAGTAGGAGAGATTTTAGTAAATGATGGAGCGATAACCCCTGACCAGATAGATGCCGCTTTACAAGCTCAGCAAGCTCAACGACAGTCAAGATTACAATCAAGAACCGTTAAGGTTAATACTACTAAACTTGACAATCTGTTTGACCTGGTAGGTGAACTCGTCATAACCAACACACTTGTCTGTGGAGAGATGGAATCAGTAGGTAACAATGGGATAAGCAAAAACTTGTCACAGCTAAGTAAGATAACCAAGGATATTCAAGACCAGGTAATGTCAATGAGGATGGTCCCCTTAAAGCAAACCTTTCAGAAGATGTCAAGGTTGGTAAGAGATGTCTCCTTACATGCCGGGAAAAAGATTAAATTAATAGTCTCAGGCGAAGACACAGAATTGGACAAGAATGTAATTGAAGAAATTGCCGACCCCCTTGTCCACATCCTGAGAAACTCAATAGACCACGGCATTGAACCTGAGGACGAAAGGGCTTCTAAAGGTAAGTCAAAAGAAGGAACTATAAGGCTAAGCGCCTTCCACAGAGGCGGAAACATAGTAATAGAGATAGAGGATGATGGCAAAGGATTGCAAAAGGATAAGATATTAAAAAAAGCCACAGAAAAAAGGCTAATAGACGACCATTCAGGATTAAGTGATAATCAGATATACAACCTAATATTCACACCAGGATTCTCCACGGCTGAAAAGGTTACTAATATTTCAGGCCGCGGTGTTGGCACTGACGTAGTGAAGAAAAACATAGAGAAGCTTCGTGGCAAGGTAGAGGTCACTTCAGATGAAGGAAAAGGAACTTTATTTACCATCAAGCTACCATTAACCCTTGCCATTATTGATGGTATCGTCGTTAACGTAGGTGATGCAAGATACATTATACCAACAACCTCTATTAAAGAATCTATACGTCCAAAAAAAGAAGAAATAAGCACCATTAAGAATCAGGGCGAAGTGATTAACATGAGGGGAAATTTGTTCCCACTGGTTCGCCTGCATAAACTTTATAACATAAATACAACAAAGACCAGTCCATGGGAGGCTATCGTCGTAATCGTAGAGGCAGAAGGGGGAAGATTTAGTCTCCTGGTTGATGAATTATTAGGCCAACAACAGGTTGTTATTAAGAGTTTGGGAGAGAGGTTCAAAAATATTAAAGGTATTTCAGGTGGCGCCATACTTGGTGATGGAAAAGTTGGTCTAATCCTGGACACAAGTGGAATAAGAGAGGCGATCTTTGCAGCTTAAAGTAAATTTTCAACATAAATGATGGAGGGATAAAATGGAAGCGATAACAACAAAAATTACAATTGATGAAGGAAAGTTTTTAACATTTTCTTTAGGTAAAGAAGAATACGGTGTTGAAATCCTTAAGATTAGAGAAATCATAGGTATCATGGATATTACGACAGTGCCTCAGACTCCCGATTATATGAAGGGGGTTATTAATTTGAGAGGGAAGGTCATACCCGTAATAGACCTGAGGCTGAAGTTTTCGATGGAAGAGGTGGAATACACACAGGAGACGTGTGTGATTGTGGTAGAGGTTAGTAAGTCACTTATAGGAATTATAGTAGATAATGTCTCAGAAGTATTAGACATCAAGAGTGGAGAGATTGAAGACCCCCCCCAATTCGGGCAGGAGATAGACACGAGTTTTATAATGGGTCTGGGCAAGGCCAAAGGGAAGATAATAATACTCCTTGATATCGAGAAGGTGCTATCGTCTGAAGAATTAGAAATGGTTGAACAGATAGTAGAAAATTGATGATTGTTGATTGGGCACTTGGGACGACAACATTTGATTCAATCTACAAGATCGAATTATCAGAGATAACTTATCAAATAAGGAGGACATTCTATGAAGACCATGCAGTCTAAACTCGCAGTGATATTTGGTGTTTTTCTGGCCTTAGGTATAGCAGGTAAAGTCATTGTTACAATGAACAGCCAACGAGATGATAGTGTGGTGATTAATCTTGCGGGAAAACAGCGAATGCTTACACAAAAGATGACAAAGGAAGCACTGTCCACAATAACTAATGGAGAACAGATGAAGGAAGCACATAAAAAGTCTCTAGCAAAGACGAGCGCCCTATTTGACAAAACATTAAAAGGCCTGATCTCAGGTGATGAAGAACTTAAACTTCCACCGACCCAAAACACGGAGATTCTCGATCAACTTAATTATATCAAAAAATTGTGGAATGGCTTCAGAATTCATATTGATGTCATAATCAATAAAGATTCCACAACACCAGAATATTTGGATTCAGTATCTTACGTAAGTAGCAAGAACATCCAACTGCTGAAAGAAATGAACAAGGCAGTGGGAATGTATGAAGAACAGTCTACGAAAAAAGCTGCAACACTACGCTGGTCAAATACCATCATTGCAATAATAACGGTCGTAACAATTATATTAGCATGGGTAGTAGTTGTACGACCTCTTGTGAAGTCACTTACGGAAATAATTAATAACCTATCAAATAGTACAGATCAGGCTGCATCTGCATCGAGCCAGATATCAACCTCAAGCAAGAATCTTGCTCAGGGAGCTTCAGAGCAGGCATCTTCTATCGAAGAGACATCAGCTTCTTTGGAAGAGATGGCATCCATGATAAAACAAGATACTGATAATGCAAAGGAGGCATCCCAACTTGCCTCACTATGCAATCTTACTGCAGATTCTGGCAACAGATCAGTAAAAGAGATGAACGATGCAATGCGAGCCATTAATGCAAGCAGTAAAAAGATTGGAGACATCATAAAGGTAATAGATGGTATAGCATTTCAAACAAATCTATTGGCACTTAATGCAGCGGTAGAAGCGGCAAGGGCTGGAGAACATGGTAAAGGTTTTGCCGTTGTGGCAGAAGAGGTCAGAAACCTCGCCCAGAGAAGCTCAAATGCAGCAAAGGATACCACTTCATTAATTGAGGATTGTGTCAGCAAGGCTGATGCAGGTACAAAACTTTCAGAAAAGTGTAAGGAAGTATTGAGTGGCATAGTAACGAATGTAAAAAAGGTAACCACATTAATCAATGAGATATCCACATCATCACAAGAACAGTCAAATGGAATCGATCAGGTGAATATAGCCATAAACGAAGTGGACACTGTTACCCAGCAGAATGCGGCAAGTGCAGAAGAAACGGCGGCAGCGAGTGAAGAATTGTCAGCTCAGACACATAGTCTAATGGATCAGGTTATGGTACTATCATATCATCTTGGCAGCAATGGAGAATTGCATAATAATAGGAAAAAAACAACAAGAGATATCACATCATACCAGCCTGCGCATTCCGAACACATACGTAATAAAGATGTCCATACAGCTAAAAAGTCACAATCTGGACATACTAGCCCAACAAAGCAAATTGTACGGGAGGACAAACCAAATGCTGCTGATGGCAATGGGGGTGGTACAAAAAACGTCTCAGACAAAATAGATCCCGACACATTAATTCCAATGGGTAAAGAAAAAATCTCTGAACATGATGAAAGGTTTACGGATTTTTAGGATTGCGGAATTCAGATTGCTGATTGTGGATTAGAACGACAGGAAGTAACAGTTTACGCAAAGGTCATACAAAGTATGAAGGTTGCCAATAATAATTCGAAATCCAAAATCCAGAAGGTTTAAGGGAACTAGTTCCCTTAAACCTTGAATTTAATAATCATTAAAGATGAAGACAGCTCTTAATAACAATGGAAATGTAATTACAGTGGGCGTTGGAGATGTAAAAATCTACCATTCACCTAAAATAATAAAAACAAGTCTCGGTTCATGTATAGGAGTTGTCCTGTACGATAACATAAAGAAAATTGGAGGATTACTGCATTTAATGCTCCCCAAATGTAATAACAGAGATGGTAAACCAAGCAAATATGCTGACACCGGAATTCCTTTACTCATAGACTTAATGGTAAACAAAGCTAATTCAAACAAAAATGTCTTAACCGCCAAGATTTTCGGTGGAGCAAAGATGTTCAACATAAATAGTGAATTATTTGACATTGGAAGAGCAAATGCTATAGAGACAAAAAGAATTCTGGACGCGATGGGCATAAGGATTACAGCCAGCAGGATCGGAGGTACAAAAGGTCATCAAATATCACTGGACACAGAAACTGGCATCGTCCATAGTCGGATATTTGGAGAACCCGTCAAAAAATATTAAACCAGAGAGTAGATGCTACATTTAAATTCGAAATACGAAAACCGAAGCACGAAACAATATTAAATAAAGGAGTTGAAAAAAATATGCAGATATCAGAAGAACATATGAAAATACTGAATATCTTAGTAAAAATTGGCATTGACAATGCCTCCCGCTCATTCTCAAAGACCATAAAAAAGGGCGCATTAATACAACTAATAAGCACAAAACTGGTTGATATTAGTGAAATAACTGAAGAAATGAATAATGATTCCCGTGAAATGGTAGGAGCTATGTTGAAGCTAAAGGGTGGGTTCCAGGGAAAACTATTGTTCATGATTCCCCTTGATGGCGCAATGGTATTACAGGATTTATACATCGGTTCACCACAAGGCACTTCAAAGGAATTCGATGAATATACGGAAGGAACCGTACAAGAGCTTGGAAACATCCTGGCAAGTTCTATCGGCAATTCATTCGCAGCCGACTTTGGCACAACGCTTTTGCCAACACCACCACAAGTTGTGTGCGACTTTGCCGGTACAATCTTTTCTTTACTCGTTCTTGAAGACGCTATATATCAAGACAAGATTTTGTTAATCGAAACAATATTTAAATTACATAAAACTGAAATAGATTGCTATTTCTTTTTACTCCCTGACATTAACACCCTGGAAGATTCGCTAAATAAACTGGAAAAATCAGCAATTGGAAACTGAGCATTGATTTAGTAATTACGGACTAATTTTTTTTATCTCACGATACAAAATCAAAGGAGTTGCTTATGAAAAGAGTATTAATAGTAGATGACGCAAGCGTTGTGAGGCTAATGATGAAGAAGATTCTTAATCAAGGTGATTTTACAGTAGTAGGAGAAGCCGCAAATGGGAGAGAGGCCTTCGAAAAATACAAAGAATTAAGGCCTGATGTGGTTACAATGGACATGGTAATGCCAGAAGCTGATGGTATTCAAGCAACAAAGGATATTACGGCATTTGATACAAACGCAAAGGTCGTAATCGTTTCTGGTATAGACCAAAAAAAAATGTTAATGCAAGCAATCAAGGCAGGGGCATCTTCATACATCGTAAAGCCTTTTGAACATGAAAGAGTAATCTCAACGTTAAATGAAGTCATAGGAAGTTAACAATTTCGGATTTCGGAATGCGGATTGTGGAATAAAAGAAATGAATCTGAAATCAGTCAATCCGAATCTCGCATTTTGAAATGAGATAAAGAATGAATAAGGATGAAATGAAACAGAGGACAAGGCAGTTTGCGCTTCGTGTTATTCGCCTGGTTGAATCGCCGCCTAAAGGGCGAATAGCTGATGTGATTGGCAACCAATTGTTACGATCAGGCACTTCAGTAGGAGCAAATTATCGGGCTGCATGCCGAGCTAAATCGTCCGCTGATTTTGTTTACAAGATGGGAATTGTGGAAGAAGAAACGGATGAATCCCTCTACTGGATGGAACTGCTGATTGAAGCGGGAATTATGGAATCGAAAAAATTAGAATCCTTGATGAAAGAGGGTGATGAACTTTTGGCCATTACTGTTGCATCTATCAAAACTGCAAGAAAGTCTAAATAAAAAAATCCGCATTCCGCAATCCGAAATCTAATATCCGAATGGAGCCTTGTCATGCAATATATCCTCTCAAACAAAGAATTTGAACTGTTCAGAAAGCTTATTTATAAGACCAGCGGTATAAATCTTACATCGTCAAAAAAGGAGCTAGTCAAGGCAAGATTATCAAAGCGTCTTACCAAAACTGGAATCAATTCTTTTAAAAACTATTACAAATTCATCACAAATGAAGACAAAAACGGTGATGAATTAATCAATCTCCTTGATTGTATTTCAACAAATAAAACAGAGTTCTTTAGAGAAAAGAAGCACTTTGACTTTCTAAATAATAAAGTTTTACCTGACCTGATTTCAAAAAAAGAAAAAGAAAAAAGCAAGAAAATTCGCATCTGGTGTGCGGCAAGTTCAACCGGAGAAGAACCTTACTCCCTGGCTATAAGCATATACAACCATATCAATCCAAACAATTCATGGGATGTAAAGATCTTAGCAACAGATATCTCGACAAAAGTCTTGCAAAAAGCCATCAAAGGTACCTACAAAAGGGATTCGTTAAAAGACATTCCTCCTGCAATTGTTAATGCACACTTTTCTCGCGCAGTTATAGATAATTCATATTATTTCATAGTAAAAGATCATTTAAAAAAAACCATCATCTTTAGAAGATTTAATCTTATGACTAAAAATTTCCCATTTAACAACCTCTTTGATTTTATCTTCTGCAGAAACGTAATGATATATTTTGATTCCGATACGCAACATGGGCTTATTTCAAAATTCTATGATTGCTTACCGAAAGATGGTTATTTTTTTATTGGTCATTCAGAAACATTGACAAACAAAACGCATGGATTCAAATATATACAACCGGCAGTTTATCAGAAATAATGACATTCAATTTCGGATTTTAGATTGCGGATTTCGGAATGTACCAAATGTGATTTTCGGATTCATTTCTTTTATTTTGCAATCTGCAATCCGAAGTCCGAAATCTAAAATTTAGTGAGGATTACAAATATGAAATTCATAATCCCGATAATATGCATTTTTACGTTAATGAGTAACTTTCTGTACATGCATTACGGTTCATCTATAGATGAGCAGACTCATGATACAAAAAACTTTTTTGTATATAAAACCCCAGATGGCACAATCTGGATTAATAAAGATAAAGATGCATTACAGAGAATGCGGAATCATTTTGTTGTAGAAAGTGATAACATAATCACCAGACTGGAAGCCGAAAAACAGCAAGTATTGTCATATAACATTCTTAAACCTGAAGTTCAAGAGATGCTTGCAACTTCTTACAACCTAAACTCGGAGACAAAACAAAAGACTCAAATATGGAATAATCGGTCTGCCAATTTTCTAGTTCTTAACAGCCTTATTATCGTATCTGGATTTTTGTTCTTTTATTTGATTGCCCGTAAGAGTCGATCTGTTATTGCAGACGAAGAAGTTGAACAGGAAGTAATATCTGAACCTATCAATGCAAAAAAAATTATGAGCAATACAACAACAAATAGTGTTCAGGTAATCAATAAAGCAAAAGACATCATCTGTGAAATACTCCAGATAATAAATAAATATTCAGATAACCGTATTGTCCCAAAAAATAAAGATCTAGATACTTTTATAACTAATCATACACAAGAGATTAAGGCATCCTCAACATTGGAAGCGTTTACGAATATTAAAGGCGAGATTAACAGAGCCATACCCCCACACTTAGAAAGGGCACGAGATTTAATTAAAGTTAAATTCGATGAATTAAAATCCCTCATAAACGAATTAGGAAAGGATTTCGAATCTATCACAAATGACAACACAAATTTTACCGGCCAGATCAACAACAGCATCTCAATTATCGAAAAAACTATTGAGCTGGATGAAATTAAAGAAATTAGGAAAAGGATGACAGATGAAATCGGGATAGTACGAGAAACCATCAAACGCAAACAAGACAGGGATATTAAAGTAATTAATATGTTGTCATGCAAGGTAAGAACACTTGATAATGAACTGGTTTCAGCAAAAGAAGAAACTCTCATAGACGGACTTACTCAACTATACAACAGGAAGGCATTTGATAGAAAGCTAAAAGAGGCCTTCGAAAACAACTCAATGCAAAAAAATTCCTTTGCCCTGATCATGGGTGATATAGATTATTTTAAGAAGCTTAATGATGACTATAGTCACACAGTGGGTGATGAGGCCCTGAAGAAAGTCGCAAATTCAATTAAGGAAGCCTTTCGATTAAATGATTTCGTGGCAAGATATGGTGGTGAAGAATTTATCGTAATAGTAGATAACATTAATAGAAGATCTGTAATAAACTTGTGTGAAAGAGTTCGTACAAACATTGAAAGCCTAAACTTTAAAATTGAGGATGAAACAATTCCCATCTCCATAAGCATTGGGGTTGCATTTTGCAAGGAATCAGATACACCAGAAACATTATTAAACAGGGCCGATAAATCATTGTATCTGGCAAAGCAAAGTGGAAGAAACCTGGTAAAAACAGAAGAACAACTGGCCGAGACCGAGTTACAAACTGTTGAACAATGAAAGTAATGTCAAAAGTTTAAAAAAAGAGACGTAAATATGAAACCTCAAATTAATTGTTATTTTATAAGGTATAACAATGGGAAACAAGATAAAGGTATTGGTAATAGATGATTCAGCCGTTGTTAGAAAGATATTATCCTCTGCCTTGAATAAACACAAAGATATTGAGGTTGTTGGTGCGGCGCCAGATCCCTTTATTGCCAGAGACAAAATCTTGAGTCTTAAACCAGATGTCCTTACTCTTGATGTAGAAATGCCAAGGATGGATGGTCTTACGTTCTTGAAAAAGATAATGACCTATCATCCAATACCAACAGTTATGGTAAGTTCACTAACACAAGAAGGTTGTGATGCGACACTAAAGGCCTTAGAAATAGGAGCCATAGACTATGTCACAAAACCAACCAGTAGACTTTCCAGCGACGTAAAGGACGTGATTGATGACTTATATACCAAAATTAAAATTGCGGCTAGGGCAAAGGTGGGAAAAAATAATAACAAAAAAAACAATATCTACAAAAATTCACTACAAAGCATCCATTCTAAATCAGGCCCACCTCACCAAAACAGGACAAGTCAAGTTGTTGAACACAATCATATCCTGTTTAAGGGTACACACAAGGTAATCGTAATCGGGGCTTCAACGGGAGGTACAGAAGCCTTAAAAGAGGTATTAATCCAGATGCCACTAGACTCCCCTGCCATTGTAATTGTTCAGCATATGCCGGAATTATTCACGAGGGCATTTGCTACAAGGTTGGATTCTCTATGCTCTATCAACGTAAAGGAAGGAAAGAGTGGTGACAGCCTGACACCAGGACAGGCAATAATAGCACCAGGAAATTATCATCTGAGCCTACGGAGAAGCGGTGCAATGTACCATATCGAAACAAATCAGGATGCGCCCATACATCATCAAAGACCATCTGTAGACGTCCTTTTTGATTCAGCAGCAAAATACTTAGGACCAAATGCAATTGGCGTCATCATGACGGGTATGGGTAGTGATGGCGCAAACGGGCTTTTAAGGTTGAAAGAATCAGGCGCAAAAACTATAGCCCAGGATGAAGATACTTGTGTAGTTTTTGGCATGCCAAAAGAAGCCATTAAATTAGGTGCAGCAGATAAGGTTGTCCCGTTACAAAAAATCCCTGAAAGTATCCTTGCCTGCTTAAATAACTAGCTGGCAGAAATATTGTTGCAAGTTTAACCTAAATTGAGCGATTTTATATTATATGATATTGTAGCCGCTGGCTTAAGGCAATCTTAAGATTGACCGCCTGCGTTTCTCATCATTTGATGGATCCACGTAAGTTACGCAACCTCAAGGTTGCGGCTACAAAATCGCTTAATTTAGGTGTATTTAAGAAATCTGATAGTTGATTGAGAGTCATGACTGTTTACTGTCAATTATTGTTGAACAGTGCTTAGAGAGGCGAAATATGTTTAAGTATATACAATATAAACACTTACATAAATATTTAATGTCTTTAGTAAACATTTTTAAATAAAAAAAATGTCTTCCTTCTTATAACCTCCCCCTTTAACAATTGCCACAAGCATAATAACCACAGGATGTTACAGCTTTTTTTTTGCAAAACTATTATTTTGGTATGACAGTTGTGTATTAAAATAAACACATCTTTTTTATACCTGAAAACATTAATGAATTAAAGATAAAGCAATTAACAATCAACTGAGTAATTATTCCCATTATTTGTCACACAAAAACAAAATGGAAAACAAAAATCAAAATGTTTGTGAAGCCGAGATCATAAAGGAAGCAGACGCAAACATTGTTAATGGAGACTATGATACAGCTTTGGTAAAGGTTTTAAGGGGTGAGATGGCATCCCTTAAAGCTACTAATGATTCATTGAGAATAAAACTACAATATCTCCGTGAAAAATTCTTACCAAACATACTCCTTGTTGAGGACGATATCGACGCCCGCTCAATTATTACAGAATATCTTAATGATAATTATAATGTTCTTGAAGTTGGGAATGGTATAGAAGCATTAAGTATGCTACGTAAGATGGCTAAAACTGGAAGTGGTATCAAACGAATTGACTCAATATTGTTAGATATTACCCTGCCTGGTATATGCGGTTACACTCTGTGTCGTGAGGTAAAAAAAAATATGAAATTGAATATCCCCGTAATCTTTTGCACAGCAAAAAACACTAAAAAAGACGTAATCAAGGCAATTGAATCCGGAGCCGATGATTACTTAATTAAGCCATTTCAAGAAATTACACTATTAGAAAAGATTTATAAATGGACGAAAAAAAAACAGGAAGTTCTACCAACTAGAAGTATATAATTGCTCTCTCAAAAGAAACAGTTGTTTTTTTACCCTTATATCCTAACAGGGATAAAAGATGTAACCGTTTCAATCACCTTCCTGAAATTTGTGTTTCTGACATATTTCCAGTCAGGCTCTTTGCTCTCCTTTTCAGGCATTGTAATATTATTTATAATTGGCAAGCCCTTAAGACCCTT
>JBHICG010000002.1:0-116762 GCA_046759445.1 Candidatus Scalinduaceae bacterium | reverse complement strand
AAGAAAGGATAGGAAGAATAGTAGGTAGAAATAAAGTACTTGGTGGAGTAGTCTTGATAGGTTCAGAGTTAAATAATTCATGGGAGATACGTCATTATACCTTGGGGAAGATCATCATAGGAGAAATGGATGGAAGAATATCGGATAGGGTACGCAAGGTTGCTGATATATTCAAAAAGGCCAATATTCCATGTTCTATCTCCAATGATATACAAAAAGAGTTATGGAAAAAGCTTGTCTGGAATGCTGCCTTCAATTCTGTTAGCGCTATCACGAGGTCTACCTTAAAGGAGATGCTGGAGTGTGAGGAAACCAGAGAACTCATACGTTTAACTATGATAGAGGTATTGAATATTGCCAAAGGCAAGGGTCATAATTTAGATGAACGCTTAATCGAAGAATATTTAGTAGTGCCAGAGAAATCTCAAGATACGCAAACATCAACACTCCAGGATTTATTAAAACATAAACCCCTCGAGATTGATGCAATAAATGGAGTTGTTGTCACAAAAGGAATGAAACTTGGGATACCTACACCCTATAATAGCTCATTGTATGCATTACTTAAACTCATTAATAATAGAAAAAGGGGTCAAAAAAAGGGGTCAGAAAAAGGGGTCAAAAGGGGTCAAAAGGGGTCAAGTCCTTCCATGACTACATATATGCTTGAGTGAATCGTATTGATTTCGTAATATTTTATCACCTTTCATTCTCTTACTAAAACGAAAACAAATTGTTCCCACAGTTCTGTAGCTCGCAATTTTATAACGTTCTGCAATTTCTGACATGCGAAATCCAGACAACTCTCTTGCTAACGTAATGGCAAAAAAACGAGCCATATTTTCTTCTCCTCTTTTTCCCTGGTAAAGCTTTTTTTCACTGACCCTAAACTCTCTGCAAATTTCCATATTAACTCGCTTTAACACTCCTTCTCCCATAAGTACTCTTTTTTCTTTTATTTCAATATTTGACCTTTTATCGGAAATTATAAAAAATTCCTTTATTTTTTCAATAAAGCTATTATCTCCATATATGGAGCTTTGATTTTTCTTTGAGTAAAACACCTCTGCCTCTTTATCAACATCTTGAGACATATATTCTTTATATTCTTTTATAGCCTCTATTTTATTTTTAGAAAAAAAGTGCAATATAGAATCGACATCTATCCAGGCAACGCTACTTTTTCCTTTTAAATATATACTATGGCTGCTCCACTTAAAATCTTTAATATTCTTTACCATCTTTGCTTTAATTGGATTGAGATGGATATATCTCACAACACCCATCAAATGCATATCCTCCTGTACTAATACAGATTTAAAACGTCCTCTAAACAAAGGACCGTCTTTTCCATGTTTCCTGTTATGCCTCTGCGTATAAACTCCGTTTACATGCCTCATAAAGCGGGAAATGTTTCCTTCCGGGGTATTGGCAAGAATGTGATAATGGTTGATCATAAGGCAGTATGCAGATATGGTTACATTAAACAAATTGCAAGCTTCCTTGAGAACAGTTAGGAATAAAGTGTAGTCTTCTTTATCATAATATATCTTAGCGTTGTTAGCGCCTCTATTCATTACATGATACCAGGCACCACAAAATTCTATTCGTAATGATCGTGACATTTCCTCATTTTAACCAACAGACTATATGTAGTCAAGAAAGGACTTGACCCCTTTTCCTTTTTGATAGTCTCACTGGTAAAACCAGTGGCTTACCTATCAATGAGTTAAGGAATGATGAAGAAGTCGTTCGTTTAGCTATTCGAGAAGACACAAAAGTACTTCAGTTGAATGCAACTAACAAAACTCATCACTATTCTTCAATGGCCACCTTCTTCAAACCCGTCAAAACACGAAAGCTGGAACGAACAAATATAGAAATGTGAACAAAGGTCGGTAAACTGGCTGAAATCCCCATGATTACGCCAAAGTAAATATTCCGTACATTATCAGAAGGGCTTGCCAATGCCCCGACTAACATCTGCTCGTATTTCTCGTTACGTACACTTAAAAGTTGAGGTTTCGCTTCTAGAAGACAGATTAACCAACCAGAAAATGAAAACACAAATAATACCCAGCAAGTGGCGACTAATGCAATCACCAAGTCCAAGGAAAGATGAGCAATATATTCCGAACTACTTCTACTATTTAGGGCTCGGCGAATAATGAGAATCGTTACAAAAAAAGAAAAACTATCAAAAATGGCACCAAGAAATCCAACCGGAAATTGTAATAGAAAGTAATGGCCCCTCTCAATGCCATGAATATAATGGGGAAAGGCGGTGAACATCGCCCACCAATAGCAAAGGATATTGAGTAAAACAAAAAATAAAAAAAGCTTTGGAAAAAAAGTAATCAGACTTTCTCTTTTGGTCTCATAGATAGTTAACAAGTCTCTTAATGATGATTTCCAAGTTAATATAATTGTGTTCACTTAATTATTTTTCTCCTTTTCTTCCTATGTACATTAAAAGAAATTTAATATTAAAATAAAATACCACTAAAATCAATCTCTAAAAAATAATCGCAATTCCCTTACCATGAAATGTTAAAGAGTAAAAATTATTGTAAGCTATTAATGTATATATCTTAGGATTTATTTTTTAGTGAGAGGCAGTGTAGATTTGTTTGTTTTTCTTTACAATATTCAATAATAATTGAATGGTCAGAATTTACACACCAAATTGCATACAGACTGTTACTACGCCTATTTTGTTTTGACCCTTTTGTTTCAGAGGCGTATGCAGACTGTTCTGAATTTATAATTGTGACACAGTCTGTTATGGTCAGTGGATAAATGTTTTATTTATATTCAGGAGATTTGAAATCTTTCCTAATATTAAGCCTGGCAGTGAATTCCTGTTGCCCACAGTTACTTCATTTATTTCTATATCTTCCCTTTTCTTTATTTTCAGGATAAAATCGTCCCCACCAAACGTAATTGTGCCTATGACGATATTTGATGCATCAAGGGCATTGGCGGCTGCTTGTCTAAAGGTCATGGAAAAACATTCCATCTTTCCGATTTCATCGAGTATTATGATATTATCCTTTACGGGAGTGATTGAAGGCACGGCAATGTTTTCAATATCCTCAATACTTACGCCATATCTTCTTATATGAAAATCAGACTTAATATCCTGATGGGCAAGATAACCCTCTCTGCCATCAAGGGTCTTCATTAAAAAACCAACTCTTTTGCCATCTACCCTTTCTTCTTCTGTATAAAATCCATTAGCGGGATGATCCAGACTTGCGATTATTTTTTTGATGACGGTGGTTTTTCCTGAAGAAGGAGCGCCTGTTAAGAAAATGTTTTTCATTGAATAGTTGGACCTTCACGGGTGCATTCCTATTTTTTGCAAAAAATGTAATTGGCGGATATTTTGCCTGAATATTGTGAAAATTTTATAAGAATTTTAAATAAAATGCTGGATTTATCAGGATATTCCCCAAGAAACCTTCTCTAAATGATGAATTGCAAAAAATCGGGAATGCACCCGGCCTTCGCTTACTCAGTACGATTCGTTATTTCAATAAGGTGGTACCCAAAATCGGTTTTGATTGGGCCATGAACCTTCCCCAACTCGGCGCTGAAAACCACTTTATCAAATTCCGGGACCATCTGACCCGGACTAAACTCTCCAAGACCCCCACCTTCCTTGCCGGAAGGGCACTGTGAGTGACTTTCGGCTATTTTTGCAAAATCAGTTCCTGCTTCAATCTGCGACTTGAGTTCATTGCATTCTTCCTCGGAAGAGACCAAAATGTGACGTGCACTAGCTTTTGCCATAACCTACTCCTTTCTTGTTAAACTAAAAAAGTTTTACTCGGTCAAGAGCAACTAACAAACAGCTTATGCTGCTACCGCATTGAAAACTATAATACAAGAAAACGATATGAAAAGGAAGTATTAAAATATCGGAGACTCGTTGACCGATGGCCGGTCTTCATGTGGTTGTCAGGCGTAACTTTTGAATGATCCACTGAATTTTTAAGTTTCGAAATCACCAATAGACAAAGTAAATAAAGTGTTTTCCGGGCTAATGATAAAACTTCATTATCTCCAGGTTCTGATTCTGTTCTGAACCCGTGAGCGCGTTTGTCATGTATTCTTTTCTTAGAATTTCTCCTAAATTAATGAGTGTTTCCCTTGGGTCGGAGTCCCTTGATGATCTTACCTTTGCAATTATCCTCATAGTTGAATCTTCATCAGGCTTTTCGTCAGGGTCGGCAAGTACATTTTCTAATGGTGGGTCCAGAAAAATCCGTGAGTTAACGGATCCATCCTTCAATAGCCTTTTAATTTCTTCTTCAGAAAGTTTTTGAGAAAGACTCTTAATTGTTGAATTTTCCCAGTCTATTATTTTTGTAGACTCTAAATGCTGATTCATGTACTTACACCAAGAGCGTTGATTTCTTTGTATCGATAACAATCCACCAAGTGGTCATTAACCATTCCTGTTGCCTGCATATGTGCATAACAAATAGTAGAGCCCACAAATTTGAACCCCCTTTTTTTTAAATCTTTGCTCATAACGTCTGATTCCTTTGTGGTAGCCGGAATTTCCTGGACAGACTTATAACGGTTGATGATGGGGCTTCCATCCACGAACTGCCAAATATATGTATCAAAGGAACCAAATTCCTCCTGGACTTCAAGGAACCTTTTCGCGTTATTTATTGCGGATGTTATTTTTAGTTTGTTTCTAATAATTCCTTTATTAGCCAGTAACGCTTCTATTTTTTTATTACCATACCGGGATATCTTCTTGGGATCAAAATTGTTAAATGCCTTGCGATAATTTTCTCTTTTCTTCAAAACGGTTTCCCAGCTTAAGCCTGCCTGTGCGCCTTCAAGGATGAGGAACTCAAATAGTTTTTTGTCATCGTGCACGGGCACACCCCATTCATTGTCATGATAATCAATATAAAGCTGACTGGATGTACACCAATCACAACGGATTTTCATTAGACATTTCCTTATCATTGTAATAGTGAAAAATTAAGTTTAACATATAGATTCCACTTTAATCTGTCAAAAATGTATGAATTGCATGGACAAACGAAAACTCGCCCGATCTTGCTGTTCGCCTGCCCGACAATGTCATTCAGGCGGGGGCGGTCGTTCATACCACCATTTTGCTAAGTTTTAAATAGAAATTGTAAAGTTTATTTTCTGATAGATCCATTTTTGTTTATTGTGGAATATCCTTAAATTACACATGCCTGCCGTAGCGGTAACCTACCAGCCCGGATGAATCCGTTCGGACTGGTAGGTTACCACGTCCATGGGTTATCAGGTAAAAAATGTTTACATGAACATTGGCATTCAACCCATGGTGAGTGGAGGTCTAAAGACCTCCGCTACATTTTATTTAACACAAAATGGAAATTCCATCAGCTAAAAATCCAATGCTACTTCTAGCGAATCTATAAATTTATTAAATGCCGTAAATAACTCCATAACACCAAGTGCCTCAACAATCTCAGGTTCGGTAGCGCCTAGATTAATTAGTTTCTGAAAATCCGACTCAGGTATACGATTCGGATTATTATTTGCTTTTTGGGCAAATAAAATAAGAGTAATTTCTTTTTCACTGAATCCCGCTTCTGCAACATCCATATTATGAATATGCTCAAGTGTCTTATCAGTTACTCCAATAGCTTTTAAAGACATAGAATGCGCACCGACGCAGTATTGGCAACTGTTATCTTTCGACACAAGTACGGCAATCGTTTCCTTTACTTTTCTAGAGAGATTGCCTCCCATCATAACTGCCTTTACTTTATCCCAGTTTGCCTTTAGTAGCGGGGGAAAGTGCGCTGATGTCTTAAATAGATTGGGTACCATACCGAAAGCACTTTCAATCTCAGCAAATATTATTCTTACTTCATCAGAAACGTCATTTTTATCTAAAGCTCTAATTCTTGCCATTATACACTCCTTGTTTTTTTGTTACTTGTTATTAAAAATAAAGCGATTAATTAATCTGCTACTATTAAAGCAACTTATATATGTTCAACCAGAAAAATTCCCGAGTGAGTGATCATAAATTGTAGGGCTCGTTTCCCAAACGAGCCGCATAATAAAGGCTGTTTGGGAAACAGCCCCTACATTTTTTGAATTGATACATCATGGGAAGCATCTGCCGAACTCTGTTAACAAACGATGAGACCCCTTAATACGGATTTTCCTCCTTAAAATAAATAATAGTAACAAAAGTTTCCCTTGGAAATTGCCGGGGCCTTTAAAGACCTCAGCAATTCAAGCAATCATAAATATCATCAACCCTCTCATATATACATATATACCGACCAGTTGGTATTTATGTATATCAAAAAAATTTCCTTTAGTACTATTTCCTCAAAATATAGTTCAAGTATTGTTTAAAATGCATTAAGTTCTTTTTAATAATAGACCGATCTTGTTGTGCCTTCATCATGATTTGTAAATACAAAGTGCAGATGAAATGGGTATATATGGTATGAACCTGAAGAATGTAGGTGAGGAATTGAGAGACAGACTCAAATGTGAAGATAAATAGGCATAGAACCTTTGTTAACGCACGGTTGAACTAGTAATTTATATATATGTCTATAGCTCTTTAATATCTACTATTCTGTACCAAATACATCATTTAAAATATGTTTAATGGCATCTTCAAGTTCTGGATATTGAAAATGATATCCGGCATCTAAAAGTTTTTTCGGTTCAACTCTTGTGCTTGCAAGGAGGAGTTCATTTGCCATCTCACCAAAGGCGAGCCTGGCAGCAAAGGCCGGCATTGGCATTACAGTCGGCCTGTTTAACACCCTGCCTAATGTTTTGGTGAATTCCTTGTTTGTTACAGGGTTTGGAGAAGTTACATTTACAGGGCCATTAAGCGAGTCCGTAGTTAAAGCATGATAAATCGCGCCCGTAACATCGTCTATGGCCACCCAGCTCATGTATTGTTTTCCACTACCTATTTTTCCTCCCATTCCCATCTTAAAAGGAGTTAACATCTTTGCCAGGGCACCACCCGCATTGCTGAGAACCATACTAAACCTTACATTAACAACGCGAATACCTGCATTTAAGATTGTATTAGCAGCTTCTTCCCAACCCATGCACACGTCTGATAAAAATCCACTCCCTCTTGAGCTGTCTTCATTTAAAATCTCTGCACCTCTATCACCATAAAAACCTACTGCAGACGCACAAACAAAGACAGAAGGAGGGATTGGAAGTTTCAGGACGTATTCGCAGAGCCTTTTCGTACCTTCTATACGGCTGTTCTTTATTTTTTCCTTTTTTTCTTTGGTCCATCTTCCAGTCGCAATATTTTCTCCTGCCAGATGAACAATTCCATCGATCCCATCAGTAAAAGCAGTATCCCAATCTCCGTTTTCTGGTTTCCAGGAGATTTCATTGTCTGTTAGATCTTCATGAAAAATTTTACAAACTGTAATATCTTTTTTTGACAAGAATGAGACAAGGCTCGACCCTACTAGGCCTGAAGTACCCGTTACTGCAACTTTCATAACTCCACCTCCTTAGAACTCAATACAAGAAACTCTTGCTTTGGAAAAACATAAGCTTTTCTCTCGTAAGAATTTTGAGCAAATATTTTAAACACAATCAATTGTGATAAAGAATTATCTACCCAAGAGACAATCTTACAGAACAAAAATTATTCTGTAAAGATATGGTAAGCGTGAGGAAAAATTCTAATAATCCTTACAGCCCAAAATTTTTCATCTTTCATTGAATAGTTACATTTGATGTTATGGCCAACCTTAAGCTGATTGAAACTTATTTTGTCCTCATCTTCAAACAAGGTACCGCCTCTAATTGATTTTATATTATCTGCTTCTGCTCCTATATAACAAACTGTGTCTTTTGACAACATTAATGGTTTATCTCCTAATAGATCACATCCTTCCAGTTTTATTTCCATTTTTTCCAGATCGATACTCTTTATCTTGCCTTCGATTACGGCAAGACTTGTAGCACCATGTGCAAAACCGGGCCAATCAACAGATTTCCCGGCATATGCGTTAAACCCAAACAAAAATAATCCTAGAAAGGAGGCAACTATTATCAATTTCGCATTCCTGTACATTTTTATACCCTCCATTTAGAATTAATTATTACAAATTTCTTCTTTGTTTTATTATAATCAATTTTCATGCCAATTTCTTTAAATAAGCAATATTGAAATATGAAATTATGTGATCATAAGCTGCTCGAAGATAAAAGATTACAAAACATCGTGTTTTTAAAAACCCCCAAACTCAAACGTTAATATGATACACTTCGAAAAAGTCCAAATCTTTAGATTAAGCAGTAAAGAAAATTATATTATTCCGGAAATATAGGTGATCCAATTCTATTTCTACCATTCTTACCAAATCAGTAAAATTCCAATTGCCCTTTCATGTCTTTATTAAAACTTTCATGACATGCATCACACGACTTTACTAAATTATCAAATTCTAAATACGCATTATCGGTGTCATGTTCTTTACTGCATAGAATTAATTTGTTTATGGCACTGTTAAATTTGTCGCTTAACATAGTAAAATCGTTTGGGATATCATTATTCTCAACCATATATAGTTCCACACAATGAAAGCCAATACCTTCCTTAAGTTCATGTGTCCACATATCCATTTTAGTCCAATCATCGTTTTCCACCGCCCTTGCTAACCGCCTCATCATTATAGATGCCTTCTTCATAGCCCCTGCTAAACCCTCCTGCCTGGGTACATATGACTGTTCCTCCTCAACCACTTCGAGCCATTCAACCTCCACTTCCTCAGCCTTCTTACAGGAAGCAATGACTATGGAAATTCCCAGGATTATGGCCGATATTATTAACGAATACTTCATTATTTAAGCAAAGTTATTTATCGGCTTCGGCCGATATTATTAATGAATACTTCATTTTTTAAACGTAAATATTAGAATAAACATTCGGATGCATATCCCCACGCCCACCTGTGTGGCCGAAATCAAAATTTATCCGGTAATATCCCTTTTAGGGCCAAAATATTCATAGACAATATTGTTTGGGTTGACTCCCCAATTGATTAATTCCCGGTATAGGTCCTTCATCATTTGCGCGGGGCCACAGAGATAAAACTCTGCATCCTTTTTATGACCTACAATCTCTTTGATCGAATTCATAGTCATTCTACCTTCTTTTGTATCAGCAGACTTTACCGAATCCTTAGAATAAAAAAATTGATGGTTAAAGTTATCATTATCTGTTGTTAATTTTACAACATCGTCCTTGAATGCATGGGTATTTCTATCAGATGTTCCATGAATAAAGTATATCTGTCTGGTTAGCTGTTGATCAGCAGCACTCTGCAAAATACTCATCATCGGGGTTATCCCAACACCACCACTGATAAGTACCGCTGGTTTTTCTGTTTCATTTAGACATAGACAGCCATAAGGGGGATTTACCCTTATTTTATCTCCCTGACAAAGCGTATTGTGGAGGTAATTTGATACCAGGCCGTTTTCTTCCCGTTCGACTGAAATTCTATAGTACTTACCTTTCGGGCTGTTTGAAAGAGAATAGTTACGAAAAACAGTACCCTCCTCAGGTAAATCCAACATAATACTTATGTACTGCCCTGAATTGAAAATTGGAACGGTTTTACCATCTACCGGTTCAAGGTAAAATGAGGCTATCAGGTTACTTTCATTTTCTTTATTAGTGATGGTAAATTTTTTGTAACCTTTCCAACCATCTTCTTTTGCTAATGTGTCGTCATATTTTTTACGTTCAGCTTCAATTAAAATATTTGCAAGGTTCTCGATAGCTTCTTTCCAGGCTTTCTTGACTTCAGGAGTTCCTGCATCTCCAAGTATATTTCCAATTGCCTCCAGCAGACAGGTAGTAACAATAGAATATTGTACAGGCTTAATATCAAATGAAGCGTGTTTTTCTGCTATATTGTTTATGAGTGGTTTAATTGCGTCAAGATTATCTATGGCATTGACATAGTCTATAATTGATGCTGATAGTGCTCGAGGCTGTGTGCCTTCACGTATATGTGTTTGGTTGAAAATGACTTTTAATGCTGGATAACGACTGAATATCATTGGATAAAGCGTTTTGTTTAATTCTATTACTTTTTCCTTAACTAGTGGTGCCGTTGCTTTAATGATCTCTATTGTTTTGTCTGTAAGATTCACATTAGATTTTCTAAAATTAATGCTTGTTTTGGTCATTTGGTATTAAATTTTAGGATTTGTTTGTATTTTGGAATTTGTTTATTGTAATTTTCCTTGAACTTGTCTGTGGTTAACCTTTCCACAATATTAAATACACGACCACATTTACTATTCCTTTCCATGTCCTTTTATCTCAAAGAATGTTACATTTATGAATATCTTAGTACTCTCGCGTGATATCTCTATCAGGCAGGTGTCTCCCGACTTTTTCTTGCCGACATGATGGATTACCTCGTATACCCTGCTAATGCTTTTACCGTCCATTGACAGGATAATATCTCCCGCTTGCAGTCCGGCCTTCCCGGCAGGGCTGTCCTTCAACACACTCCCAATGACAACCTTATATTTCTTTTCTTCTTCTTCCTTTTCATCCTGCAAATTTCGAATCATGACACCCAGAACCACCTTCTTTTGCTTCTTGGGGAGCTGAATAACCCTCACATAATCCGCAGGCTGCAGGGGTATGTCCTTTGCAAAAAGCGGATGCTCATCTTCGGGCTTTAAATCCCTCAACTCGTATGTATATATAGTACGGTACGGAAGATGATTTCTCCGGAACACCCTTTTCGGAACACCAAAATGATAAATGATGTGACCTCCTCCTATGAATACCAGGAACTCCTTGTCTCTTCCCCGTGGAGAAGACAGATACCTTGATATGCTGTCGGCCATAACATCTTCCCAGGCGCATTGAACCGTATAAAACCTTTCGAATTCATCACTCATATCTTTATCCCCGTGTCCCTTCATTATCCTTTCCAGATACCTTCTGTGATAGAAATCATCAGTATCTATCTCAGGCAGGGATTCTCTTTCTTCCTTACTCAAACCTTCAATCCCTTTTTTGCTTATCTTTTTCTGGAATTCTCTTGTAATGTTCAGGGCAACAACCGAAATTTTATTGTCACGCGTAAAGTCCATAATATCTTTATACAGACTATAATCAAAGCCCCACTCATGCCACCAGTCTGTTGAAGACAATAAATCTTCTTCACTGATCTCACCACCTGTCCATTTATCAAGAACGTCCTGATGCGGCCTCTTAAACATCTCCATGCCAACCGCTATATTGTCTCCGTATTTCTTATAAAATTCCTTCAGTACCTTTAGCTGTACGTCATGAGATTCTTTATTTGAATGAATCTCACCTACGTACACGATCCTTGTCCCGTCAAAAGAATCGGCAAGTTGTGAAAATGTTATTTTCTCACCGGTTGCAACATGAACAATATCTCCCGCACTGATCTCAGAAGGAAAGTTCCTCAACCTGTCAGTTTCCACAATGTTTGCAAGTGAGCTGCATCCTATGCTCATTACCATAATTACTGCCACAAATAATATTTTTTTGTTTAACATTAGTTTTAATGAATAGAGATTAGGGGCATGTCTTGTCAATCATTAAAAAAGGTTTCTTGTAGTTCCTTCCATGTAAGTGTGTCGGATCCATCAGGAGGAAAAAGATCTCCAAAGCTCGATTCGAAATAACCTGAGAGGCCTCTTAATATTTGTTTCCCGTAAAAATGGTCTTCTGCACTTAATTCATTTATAAATTCTCTTGGTTTAACAGGTGAAATTATATATATTTTCATATCATGTTTTTCACATGCCTTTGCTATCACTTCGTTAATATGATTATCACGAAAACCATAACCAATAATTAATAATTTCTTTTCCCCCTGAAATAGGACTTGTTCAAATAGATCAAAATACCAGGTAAGGAGTGGTTCATTAGCTATCTGCTCTTCTTTGTTTCTACCAATAACCAGCTTGTCTTGCCGATCTGGGTCTGAGCGCTTCCAGCCAAAAGACCCGTGAAGTTTTATGTAATGACACTCATTATTGGGTAGATCGACTGCACGTTTAGTAGTATCAAGTTTATTTCCGTCAGGGACATTAATGAAGTTATTATTTTCTAAAGGAAGTCGAGATTCTGAAGAATTTGGGATGAAAAATCTTTTGCCAATACCAGGCCACATTATTGACTTCTCTGTATCTGAAATCAGCCTTTCAACGAATATGTCTTGATTCAAAGTAAAAAAGAAATTTATTTGACTCATGTCCCTGATCAAACAATTGATAATCTTTCTTGCTCCATATAAGATATTAGATTTTGAGGGATCGGTTGCAGGAATGTATTTTTGTGCAATAACATCAAGCTTCTCATATGCTTCTAGAACGGCTGTACGGATGGCGTTCTTTTCATCTTCTTCATAGGTTTTCTTTTCGCTATCTTTATCGTCATCATTACATACCTCATGATATATTGACTCATAATCGAAAGTATCAAACAGCAAGTCTTTGAGATCAGGCTTGTCCTGTACCTCCTTATGATTAAATATTTTAGCCCACATTTGATCTGCGAGCAACCCACCAAAATTTTTTGTGTACCCAGCACCCGTCATCAAAACGGTATTAGATGTTTGTTTGCCCATATTTTCGGAGGACTAGGAGTCAAGTCTTTCATTATTACATCTAATTATTTCCCATCAACTCGCTCAACAACAAAGTTTATCACAGCATAGCAAACGCCTGGATATTTGCAAAAACTATGCTGTAAGTGTATATAGTAATATTTGTTTTGTCAATAATGGGAAGGAATCAAAGGAAATGATTTCTTTTTGGGGGCCGCTGATCAACGCAGATTAAAGGGATTAAGACTATACGAAAAAAAAGGAACAACGCTTATTTTATCCTTTCTTTAACCCTGCTTGTTTGATTATACGATTTTCAGAGAAGCTTATTTCCTTTCAAATACTGGGTTATTCTATCTACGAAACTCTCACTACTTTTGAGTATTTTTTCCGCTTCTTCTTTAGAGATAACGAAGGTATACTCATAATCTCCCAGTTGTCTTTTCGCAAATGCCCTATTGAATTCCCGCCCGAGTTCTCGTGGAAAAATTTCTGTTTTCACAAAGTGTTCTCCAAAAGCAGCAATTACACCTCTGTGAGATGAAAACGATAACTGTTTTGTGAGTAACACTGCCTCTGCCGCATAAAACATCGCATAGTATGCTCTTGATACCGAGGACTCGAAGTCTTCTTCTTTGAGCAAAATCATGGCGCTATTCAAATATTTCTTTGCTCGCTCCATCAGAGATGCCACCTCTTTCATACCGTTATCCCTTCTTTACGCACGTTTAAGAGTAATGGGCTTTTTACATTGAGATAATCATTTTCTGATATTGGGTATACTGATATTAATACCTGATATTTTAGGTTGATATCCGTAATAATATCTATCATTCTATCAATCTCTTTTCCTGGAGATATACGCCCTTCGAGCATGACAAGTATGTCAATATCAGAATCCTCTGTCGCTTCATTCCTTGCAAATGATCCATATAAGATAACTTTTTTTAACCTCTTGCCGTAAAGTTTTGAGATTTCTGTTTTAAAATTCTGAAGAATAAAATTATTATTCATGCCAACACTTTCTCAACTCAAATACGATCATATTGTTAAATAATAGAGTAGAAGGCTTTCATTATTTTCCATCAAACTTTTTAGATAATAAAGTTTACAGAGTGAATGCCAGGATATTTTAAGAATCTATGCTGTAAGTGTATATAGTGAAAGTTGTTTTGTCAATAATGGTAAGATATTAAATGAAATGATTTCTTTCTGGACGCGGATAAACGCAGATTGAAAGAATTTAGAGCTCAATAAGGAAGCCATGAAAAAGGAATATAAGAAATGTTTGGGTTCAATCATCTTGATTGAACCAGCAAAGGTTTTTGTAAAATAACTTTCCTGACCTTTTTCAATAACTATGGCATAACGCATATCTTATTTTTATCTGTAATCGTCCGAAGGACGGACTTAATCTGCGTATATCAGCGTCCTATTTTTTCCTACATTTTATTTTTCAAAAAGTTTTTTATATTCACCATATCCTTCTTTTTCTAAATCCTCTCTTGAAATGAAACGAAGAGCAGCTGAGTTTATGCAATAGCGAAGTCCTGTCGGCATAGGACCATCATTAAATACATGCCCAAGATGAGAATCAGCATGTTTGCTTCTTACTTCTATTCTCTTCATAAATAGCTTCCTATCTTCAACTTCTACAATATGTTCAGATTCAAGCGTTTTTGTAAAACTTGGCCACCCGGTTCCGGAATCAAACTTGTCAACTGAGCTAAAAAGAGGTTCACCGGAAACAACGTCAACGTAAATCCCCTCTTTTTTATTTTCCCAATATTCATTCCTGAATGGCCTTTCCGTACTATCTTCTTGAGTTACTTGATATTGTAATGGATTCAATTTTTTTCTCAGTTCCTCATCAGTGGGTTTCTTAAAAATTTTATAATTATAACTATGTCCAGTGTCCATTTCTTTACCCCAAATCCTTTCTAAAAATTGGTCACGACCCGAACCTCGTCTATATGATTTATACTTTACGGGACTTTTTTTATAAAAATCCTGATGATATTCTTCAGCTTTATAAAATGGAGTAGCCTTAGTAATTTCAGTAACGATTTGTTCGTCGAACCTTCCTGATTTGTCCAATTGTTCTTTCGATTCCTCTGCTAAACGTTCCTGTTCTTCATTGTGATAAAAAATGGCTGTTCTGTACTGTAAACCCCGGTCAACAAATTGTCCGCCCGGATCGGTTGGGTCTATTTGTTTCCAAAATACATCAAGAAGTTCTGAATAACTTATTTTAGACGGATCATACGTTATTTGGACTGCTTCAAAATGTAAGGTTGTACCTGATAAAACCTCTTCATATGTTGGATTATGCTTTTGCCCCCCTGTATAACCTGATATAACCTCTGAAACACCTACTAGTTTTTCGAAAGGATGTTCCATACACCAAAAACAGCCCCCAGCAAAGGTTGCTTTTTCACCTTTTGTTTCAGCAAATGAACTAAATGGTATAAGAAGTAAAACAAGAATTAAAAAGAAAAATTTGATATATTGTCTTAACATATTTTACCTCCATAGTTAAGTATTGAAAAGTATTGGTACAGATGTCTCTATTTATAGTAGAATTCATCTCTTGTCCAGTTGAACAGAGACCGGTACTGGGTTTGCGATACTATTGAACACCGGTGAGTATTTCTGAGCCAGTTGGATAAGTTCCTCCTTCTGTTCGTCTGATATATCCGCATCGATTTTGAAGTACACCCGGATATTCTCATAGCCCACTTTAACGTCTTCCGATAATCCAAGAAAACCACGGAGATCTAAATCTCCCTCATATCTGGATCCCACTTCTTTTATTTCAATTCCCTTGGCAGATGCATGAGCGATAAGGCTTGTTGTCAGGCAACCCGACAAGGCAACGAGAAGATATTCGACGGGATTAGTCCCCAGATTCTTCCCTAAAAGAACAGGTGGTTCATCCAGTTCAAAAACCATGGGTTCCCGAGAGGCATCCTCCTGACCAGCACCATAAAAATCCTTAACAGTTGCACGATTGTGTGTGCCGTCGATCCATTTATTAGTTGCCCGAAATTTGAACCTGGCAATTTCTGGTTTTTCCTTAATTAGCTCTATCGTCTTAAACAACTGATCAACGTTTACTCCATTGACTTTCTTTTCCTGTGTCATCTCGCTTTTCTCCTTATATTGAGATATCTATCAAAAAGTTATTTTGGGGTGATTATCACATCTCGCCAATCGACAGAAAGTGTTAATTTTAATTTGGTCTTGGCTATACTTATAACATATTTGAGTATTCTGTTCTAGTCAAGATGCATAATCAATTATCAAGATAGTTCAGTTAGCTTGAGTTATATAAGTGCCTGACCGACTTGTTTTTTGGCGGGTCTATCCTTGTTAGTTCAGTGACCTGTTAGATATATTATTTCTTTTTAGGCTTCTTCTTTGTTTGAAAATATTTTTTATTAGCTAGGCCATATAAGTTTCTTGCAAATTCACGTGCTGTTATACCAAATGAATGAACATCGGAGGAATCTAACTCTATCTTTTTACCTACTTTATATTTTGAAACTTCCGATAGACGATTGTCAGCTTTACTCATACTGTGAATAATACAGTTTCTAATACAAGAAACCTTGACAAAACTAAGTTTTTGTTCTTTTTGCCACGTCAATTTCAATTTTTTCTCAAAATACTCTATGATTTTTTCAGCTCTTTGGTAAAAGAGTTCAATAACTTCTTTTTCAATCATTAAATCAAGAACACTATTATAATCTTTGACATCAAGAATCTCATTGAACTTCAATTGCTTTTCTTTTGGTAACATCTGAGGATTAGATTTATAAATTTTTCTAACAAGGTCTGCAAGAAAAGCCCCGAAATAAGAATAACCTAATAATAAAGATGAATGTGCAATTTGAGATCTGTAAATCTTGTATGTATTTGGTAAAGATGACTGTTGACTTACTTGAAGTAAAATATTCTTTTCCTTTTGAATTAGCTTGAATACATCTTTATGTGATATAGCTAGAAAGGGGATGAGTGTATCAAGTTGGTCTATTAAACGTTTTAGTAAATTATCCATTCAATCATGTCACCCAAAATTGAGCCAACAGAAATGACGGAGAAATAAGTAGCTTAAATATCTCATAACTTAATTTCCCATACATTAATGAAGTGTAACATTACAAGACCCTGAGCCTGTCTTTCATTACAATAATTACGGCCATAAATAATAGCTTCTTGTTTAACATAGGTTTTATTTAATAGACGTCGCCCGCCCGTACTGGTACGAACGGGCGACGGTTTGTTTAGCGGGTTCCTATTATGTCTCTCTTATGTTTTAGATTGGTTTCTCTTTATTACTCTCCGAATCCAACTAGTCTTCAAGTGTTTTTTGAAGAAGTGTCAGGATATTCTTTTTTGTATCCTTTACGCTCATTTCCCACTTTTCAGCTATCAGCTTTAAATCATCCTCAGTCAAAGATGCTCCGCCTTCAGATATTTTTCCTCTTCCCATTGGATCGTCTGGCTCCTGACATCCGCAATTATAACACATAGTTTTAATCTCCTTTTTTAATATACAATCTAAAACATTATTTTAACAGATTTGGCCTAATAATTTAAACTCAATAGTCAGAACTAGAACACACTAAATACATTATTACGAGACCTTTAAAAGTTTTAAGTTTCTATAATTCGTTTTATTGGTTATTTTTGTAGCTGATTCTATAAATAGCACCTGCATGGTCGTCTGAAACCAGAAGTGCGCCATCGGGCATGATGAGTATATCAACGGGGCGTCCCCATGCCTTGCCATTTTGAAGCCAACCTTCTGCAAATACATCGTATTTCACTGCACGATTATGTTTAAGTTGCACAAGTGTCAATCGATAACCAATTGGTACACTTCGGTTCCATGAGCCATGCTCGGCAATAAAAATCTGTTTCCGATATTTATCAGGAAACATGGTTGCTGTATAAAAGCGCATGCCAAGTGGTGCTACATGTGGACCTAATTCCATAGCTGGAGGCGTAAACTCATCACACATGTGTTTTTTGCCAAATTCGGGATCGGCGATATTCTTTCCATGACAATATGGGAAACCAAAATGTAATCTTTTCTCCGGCGCATGGTTCAACTCGTCCGGAGGCAGGTCATCTCCCATCCAGTCACGTCCATTATCGGTGAACCAGAGCTCTTTTGTATCTGGATCCCAATCAAACCCAACTGTATTGCGAACACCCCGAGAAAAAATGTTCAGCCCGGTACCGTCAGGGTTCATCCGCATTATCGAAGCATATCTTTTATCTTTTCGCTCACATACATTACATGGTGCTCCTACCGGTACATAAAGCATTCCATCCGGTCCAAAACGGATGAATTTCCAACCATGACCCTTATACTTTGGAAAGCTGTCATTAACTACTACCGGTTCTAGCGGGTCTTTTAGATGAACTTCAATATTGTCGTAACGCAGTATCCTGTTCACTTCTGCTACATATAGTGAGCCATTGCGAAATGCTACGCCATTCGGCATATTCAATCCACGTGCAACAGTAATGACTTCGTCGGCTACATTATCACGATTGCGATCTAAGATGGCATAGACATTTCCTGCCTTGCGCGTACCCACAAACAATGTACCATTTGGACTCAGCGACATGGACCGTGCATTAGGTACAGTTGTTGCAAAAATGTTTATCTCAAATCCCGGAGGAAGCTTGATTTTATTAAGAGGTAGTTCTTTGTTGGCATAAGTCAGTTGACAAAAGAGCATGAACATCCAAATGGACGTATAGGAAAAAAAGACTATGAATTTATAACTAATCTGTTTTGTCAATTTAAATATTTCACCGTTTGACAATTGAATTGAAACCATCCCTTCAATCATGCCGCCTGAAGTTGAGCCAACAGATATGATCGAGAAATAAGAACTTAAACATCCAGTATCTTGATTTCATTACCCATTGCTCAAGTATAATGTTGCAAGGTCTGCCCCTTTTGCAATTCTGACCGCTTTCAATATAAATGGTATAACCCGGTAGCTAGGGCAGCTTTTTGCGCTCAGCTACCTGACTGATCTTCTCGGAGGGAAGGGGTCAGGGAAGGGGTCAAGTCCTTCCATGACTACATGAATTAGAGGGTCTTGCATTTATTACATTTTATTATTTCTTTCAAATTGCATAGAGCTTGCCGTCTGTTAAGGCTATATAAATAGTCCCGTCTTTATCTATCGTTTTTGTAGTAATCCTTAAATTTATATTGATATCTTCTACAGTATAATTTAGTACACTTTAGTGTATAATGAAAAATCTCTTGATTTATTTAAGTACATGTGTACATTACAAAATAAAATACCAAATTCACCACTTTAAAATAAATTATTTGTAAAAAATTTTAAATATTGATTGCAATTTACTTCTTTTATGAATTCAACAACAATTCCTATTGAAAATATTAGTCCAAGAATCACTAAAAGAAAATATGACAAATTACATGAATTATTTACAAACAGACTTTCAAGATATGATGTAAAAAGTGCTGTACTAGATACAAAATTGTTTGAAAGCAGAAAGTTTGATGTACTAGTACGATTTATTTATCCAAAGCAGGATCACAATGAACATGCAAAAGATTATGACAATAAAACGGAAAAAATAGTGGTAAAATATGGTCCAAAACCTACTGAATCTCAAGCAATTGTTGCATTAAGATATAATTCTCAAACTTCTGAATTAAAAGTTAATCTTAGTATTGGAGAGAATTGTAAATTTCCAAATGATATAACAATCACAATAAATGAAATAGCTAATGCCAGGGAATGGACTTTATTAAATAGCATTTCAGTAGCTCCAAAAAAAGATAAAAGTTTAATAAGCAAGTTAGTGGAATTCTCTAATAAATATAATAATTAATCAACTTTTAGGGGTCGGAAGGGGTCAAGTCCTTCCATGACTATATGAATTAGAGGGTCTTGCATTTATTACATTTTATTATTTCTTTCAAATCGCATAGAGTTTGCCGTCTGTTGATGCTATATAAATAGTTCCGTCTTTGTCTATTGCAGCGGATGATTCAATGGCTCCGCCGGGTGAGTTATTATCCAATCTTAATTTTTAGATTCAATGTGTTACGGGAGTGAGACGATAGACACGAGATAACTTATTTGCTGTAGAAATATCTTCCCTTCGCAAAGCTTCTCTTAGATGCTCCAATTTTTCTGCATCTTCAAGCGATAAATAAGGCATCCATCCTTCACCTGAATCAATCAGCTTAATGTCTCTACCTCAGCAACATAGTTGCCTTCGTACAAGTTTTACATGATCTTTCTTCTTCATTTCCTTCTTTATAAGTATAAGGTATTCTTACTATTTTACTATCATAAACTGGTAACAGTAATCAAGGTCAAGAGATACTTAAAACATTAATATTTCTTGTTAAGAAAATGTTTAACGTTTTAATTCTCTACAAATTCTTCTACAGGTAACCTTAGCTCCTTTTTGGCTTTCTTGTCAGAAAAATAAATATCTCTAAAGTTTTTTTCAATCTTTTTCAATACTTCTGCCTTGAAATATTGCTCCCCACAATATTCACATTCCTCACATGGCACATTATTTACAACAAGAAATTGATCATTATGCTTATAAATATACTGTACACGTTTTTCCTTAGAATTTTTGTTTCCACAAAAACTACATGTTTTATTCATGTTTCACCTCTTTCGTATGGAGTCTTAAATTTCTCCTACAGTAAGGTTCTCGTTTTGCCTTTCCTGGTCACTATGTTTTGAGAAATAAAACTTATCTTTTCTAACACAAATCCTGTATCCATTCTATCCTGAACATGATCAGTTATTTAACTATATGTTGTCTTAAGAAAATAATGTTTCTTGATATTTTCTACCCAGCCAATTTGCCGTTTTTATACACAGGGATTCCCTGCTGGTTCAATCATTTTAATTGAACCCAAACATTTCGGTTCAGGCTACAAACCTGAACCAGCCAAGTCCTTTTATCATGTTTCTACCCGCTTGAATATATACTTTTCAGGTTGTTTCAATGTACTCGCAGATAGTGGATGGTTCAGGTACTGGTAGACCATCTTCTTTCAAGCCATCAATGTAAAATGAAATTGCTTCCTTTATATTTTTTTCGGCTTCGCTAACTGTTGAACCAGTAGAAATGCAACCGGGTAAAACCGGTACATATGCCGAATAATTTTCTGGACCTTTTTCAATAACTATAGCGTAACGCATATCTTATCCATTCTTTAACTTGGCTTGTTTGAAGATACTATTCAAGGTTCCAGACATGAGATCGTCCGACAATTTACCTGAAACAGTAAAACGTCTTTTTTTGACTGAATTTCTTGTTAAACTCTCATGCCCCTCCAGGGCACCACGAAGGATAAAAATCTAGATTCCCTGTTTGCTAACCAGGTAAGCTGTTCCTCGGGAATGACAGTCGTCTGAGGACGACCCTGAATCCAGCTCCAGACCCGTCTTCTGTCGGGATAAGTTGAATTATGGGTATAACATAGAGCGTTATAAATTGGTCATTGGCAATTCCACAACAGCGGAATTGCTTAGGTGATTCTACTCGGCGAGTTGAATCACACGCCGACCCCGATCGGGAATCTATTTTCAGATCAAAAATTAATCAACTAGCATTTCCTTTATAATTGATTTTATTTGATTAATCTTCTTGGTGTCTAATTTCCCGAGGCGTCTCAATAATCTTTTTTTATCAATCTTTCTTCCCAATCGCATAGAGCTTGCCGTCTGTTGAGGCGATATAAATAGTCCCGTCTTTGTCTATTGCGGCTGAGGATTCGATGGCGCCGCCTGTTTCAATATACCACTTCAAGGTGCCATCGCTGTTTACGGCATAAAATTTCTTATCCCGGGAACCCACATACACAGTCCCATTGGCATCAATGACGGGCGATGACATTACTGAATATTTTGTCTCAAACGTCCACTTAAGCGTACCGTCAGGATTTATAGCATAGAGGCGCCCGTCTCCTGAACCTATATAAATCGTCCCGTCCAGCGCCAGAGCAGTGGATGAATCAATATCATACTCGGTCTTATACTGCCATTTCAGATGACCGTCAGGTTTAAGGGCGAAGAGGTTCGCATCTTCGGAACCGAAATAAATAGTCCCATCGTCACCAATTGAAGGAGATGATTCAAGCAGGTAATGAGTCCCGAATGACCAGATGGCCTTGCCATCCTGCGTGAGGGCAAACATATAATAGTCCTCCGACCCACAATAAATCATGCCATTACTCCCTATAGCAGGTGAAGACCATATATGATCCGCCGTCTTATATTCCCATCTGTGCTTACCTTCCGAATCCACGGCATGTATCCTGTCATCCCAGCATCCAAAGTAAAGCGAGCCATCATCTCCTATTGCAGGAGATGAGATAATACCTCCATACGTCTTGTGCTTCCATTTTAATTTGCCGTCCGGATAAAGCGCATAGAGATGTTGGTCCCACGAGCCGAAATATATTACACCGTCAATATCAATTGCGGGAGTTGAATCCACCTCAGCTCCTGTCTCAAATTTCCATTTCAGAGATCCGTCCGGATTAATGGCATAAAGGTGTTTGTCCTGCGATCCAAAATATATAGCACCGTCAACGCCTATTACGGGAGAAGAAGAGATTGCTGCCCCTGATTGAAACGTCCACTTTATGTCATTTGTCTGAGAGCCCGCATAAGGACTGCGTCCCGTATGGTGCAGATCATGACGATGCATCGGCCAGGGTGTGTCAGCGAGTTTTCCCACTGCAGATTTCGGTTGTGACGAAACTTTTTTTTCCGCATGAGCACAACCTGTAAGGAAAATAACATAAGAAAGAAATAAAAAAGATAATAAAGCTCCATATTTTTGCAAAATGTTATAACGCGTTGTCATTAATCATAATCTCCTTCTTATCAGAGTCGAGTAGACCAAGGGAATCTCACCCTTAGTTCCTCACAGATTTACAGGATGGTATGGATTAAGATAAAGAAACTATCTTATCAGTGTTTACCCGTGTCTATCGGTGATTTATGTACAATATAGGTATGTTTTTTATAGAACACCCTTTGTTGATGGAACATCTTTGGTTCGTTCATCCGTTCTTGTGGCTTTATCAAGGGCCTTTGCTACCCCTTTGAAGACTGCCTCTGATATGTGATGTGCATTTTCACCGTACGGAACATCCACATGAAGGTTAACGCCTGCATTTACAGAAAATGCCTCCAGAAATTCTTTAATCAATTCAGTATCAAAATCACCAATCTTTTCTGACTCTAACTTCGCATTAAAGATAAGGGCCGAACGCCCACTAATATCCAGTGCAACATTGGCCAGCGCCTCCTGCATGGGTACACTAACATTGGCAAAACGGATTATGCCAGACTTGTCACCTAGAGCCTCTTTCACTGCCTGACCCAGACAAATACCAACATCCTCAACCGTATGATGATAATCTACGTCCGTATCGCCAGATGCCTTAATCTCTAAATCAAACAGGGCGTGTTTTGCAAGTAAATCCAGCATATGATCAAAGAAGCCTATACCAGTGGATATTTTACGCTTGCCCTCACCATCCAAATTAAGTGATAGACTGATACTCGTTTCACTCGTCTTTCTGTTTATGTTTGAGGTTCTTTTTTTCATAAATTCCTCTTATTATGTTGTTGCTAGTTTCTATATAGATTCCCGCTTATGCCTGCGTGCCGTCCTTTGGACGGCCATAAACAGGGCGGGAATGACAAAAAGCACAACATTAGCAATCGAAAGTAGACGGTTCAATAGAATACAATGTCATTCCCAACTTGATTGGGAATCTATTCTTTGGACTATACTATTGGGCTTTGATTTCGGATTTACGGCAATTCCTATCAAAGATCGGAATTGCTTAGCAATTTTGCTAAGGCAAAATTGCCTTTACTTCAGCCAATTTATCAAGCAAGGCCTTTATTTCATCATCAGTACCAATAGTTATTCTCAAACAATCATCCAGTTTTGGTTGTTCTATATACCTGATAAGTATCTTTTGTTTTTTTAATTCCAGATAAATCTCTTTTGCCTTAATGGCATTTTTGCATCTTATCATAACAAAGTTTGCCTGAGATGGATATACAAAAAAACCCATCTCCTCAAGCGAATCTATGAGACGTTTTCTTGTCGCTTTTATCCTGTCAACATTTCTCCTAAACGTTTCCTGGTCGTCCAGCGCAGCAATCGCAACTGCCATGCTAAGCCTGTCAACATTGTATGAATCTTTGACCTTCATCATGCCCTTAATCAAATCTTCCTGAGCCACAGCAAAACCCAGACGCATTCCGGCTAAAGAATATGACTTGGAAAGGGTACGTAAAACAATTACGTTCGAATGTTCATCTACCAACCTCAAACAATTATCATCGGCAAAGTCCACATAAGCCTCATCAACCACAAGCACACCATCTACTCTCCCTGCAATATCAGAGACTTTGTCTACTGGTACCATAGTTCCTGAAGGTGAGTTAGGGTTACATATAAAAGTAACTGCCGCATCTTCAACCAGGATTTCTTCAGGCAACGAGTAATCTTCAAGATAATCCACTATGCATGCTTTGGCATCTTGAATTTCAGACAAAGTCTTATATAAAAGATATGTTGGATACGGATAAACAACCTTATCACCTTGACCCACAAAACAACGGATTATTATGGTTAAGAGTTCATCAGACCCATTGCCTATCATTACTCTTTCAGCTACTGTACCAAAAACCTCTGCAACTTTATTTCTGACACTTGTAGAGCCTGGATCAGGATACAGTCTTAATTTCTCGTTTACCTCATTCTTCAAAGCAGCAATAGCTTTGGGGGATGGAGGGTATGGATTCTCATTTGTGTTCAACTTGATATAAGCGTCGTCTTTTGGCTGTTCACCAGGAACGTAACCGGCCATTCTATCAATATTTTTCCTGAAGTAGCTTGATTTTTTTTTAGTTTCCATCTTTTTGAATTTATTGCCCTTCGGGCAAACTTTTTTACATAACAATGCAACCTCAAAGGTTTTAATAACATACATGTCATTCTGAGGAAGGAACGACCGAAGAATCTTTTTATGGAAATCACATTAACCTCACAAATCATCTATTGGCATACTTACAAGAGATTCTTCACTTCGTTCAAAATGACTAGGGGAAAAACCAACTATCATTCCTTCGTTTTTACTCAAGGACAAGTCTATATTATTAGGCTTACAATAACTTGTTTATCCTGTAAATCCTGTCCAAAGAATTCTCTAAATCTATTTTTTGATTTATTTATCTACCCTTATACGAATAGATTGAGCATGTGCCTCCAGGCCTTCTGCCTCTGCAATTGTAATTATGTCCCTGGCTGATGATTCCAAAACGTCTTTTGAATATGTAATTACGCTCGTCCTCTTCAAAAAATCATTTACCGACAGTCCTGAGAAAAACCTTGCTGTCCCACCAGTCGGGAGAACGTGTGAAGGTCCGGCAATGTAGTCTCCAACTGCCACAGGTGTAAATGGACCAACAAAAATAGCGCCTGCATGTTTTATCCTGGATAAAACTCCTTCTTCATTATTTCTCACGACAACCTGCAGATGTTCCGGAGCCAGGGCATTTGAAATATCTACAGCCTCATTCAAATCTTTCGTAATAATGACAAAACCAAATTTGTCGATTGATTCTTTGATTGAATCACATCGAGATAAATTCTTAAGCTGTTTAGATATTTCGTCCTGTACTTTATTGGCAAGTTCTTCAGAACATGTAACCAACATCGAAATACCCGGGGCATGTTCCGCCTGCGACAGTAAATCAGATGCAACGTAAGCACAATTCTCAATATCATCAGTTATTATTAAGACTTCACTTGGACCTGCTAGTATATCTATCCCCACATACCCAAAGACCTCTCTCTTTGCAAGCGTTACAAAGATATTGCCAGGTCCAACTATCTTATCCACCTTTTGGATTGTATTGGTGCCAAATGTGAGGGCTGCAATCACGTGGACTCCACCAATCTTATAAACTTCATCTACATATGATTCCTTACATGCAACCAGCCTTTCAGGTGATATATTTCCATCCGCTCCGGGCGGCGAAACAACTGTAATTTTCTTTACTCCTGCAACCCTTGCGGGTATCGCATTCATCAGAACTGTAGATGGATATGAAGCAGAACCCCCGGGGATATAAATTCCTATGTTTTCAATGGGTTCATATTTTACGTTTATTTTTGCACCATTCGAAAAGAATGGTTTAGGTTCACGGACGCGTATATATTCTTGAAACACTCGGATATTTTCTCTCGCATTTTTTATAGCACTTATAAAATTTGAAGACACCCTCTTATAGGCATCCTCAATCTCAGAATCTTCAACTCTAAAATCCTCTGCAGGCAAAGTAACTCTGTCAAATTTTTCTGAATAATACTCCAGGGCATCATCACCCTTTTCCCTCACATCATTGACAATGCGTTTGACACTTTCCAGAGGAGATTGTGGTTCACCAAATACCTCTTTAGTCTTTTCGTACATCACCTCTGTCACCGTATCGGCAAATATACACAATTCCTGTTTAATCTTTTCAATATCACGCATAATACTGCCATCTTGTGATCTGAGAATTCTCATAATTTAGGTTCTCTTTTCAATAAACGTCTTGTTGATATTACAATTTTCACAAATACAAATTTTGCTGCTTGATAAAAGGGGTGCAGTACATTGAATTTATTTCACATTTCGTGCTTCGGGTTTCGAATTTAGCGCTTGTCAGATATTTGGGGAAATTTCATTAATAAATATTCTGATAGAAAAAGCAAGAAATTGTTGAATTAGAGATTAATATCTTGGAGGTTAAAAAAGAAGTAGCGATATCTTTAGATTTTATACTTTTATCCCAACAGAACGTACTCTATCACCAACTGAAATTGGGCCAGATTGCGGCATACCCATAATCTGAGAGACGTTAACATTTAACTTCTCAGTACCGACTTTATAGCCACCTGGTCTTGCTGTCATAGATTCAGCCATCATAGCCCCACTAAGAGTTTGAACACCAGAGCTTTGACTCTCTTTAGTTATTTTTTCCTGCCCTCTTGCAACACAGGTGGAAAATTTTTCTTGAACATGAGCTACGGTGACATAGTCTTTTACGTTTTCCAGCTTCCCGAGGACTTCACCATTATCTGGATCTTTTATTTCGTCATCACTCTGCGTAAAAACCGCAAAAACCATGCCTTCTGATACCACATCGTTTCTGCCGACATTGATAACTATGCTGTATTCATCAAGTATTCTAACAACTTTACCTTCTATCATTTTTGTCATAACTTTGTGAAAAACCTATAACTTGTTGATATTAAGTTTGGTAATCATGTTGGCTTTGTTAATTTTTTTTTTTGTAATTAAGACTATTTATCGCATAAAACATTTTAGCTGTCAATACTTTTTAAGGTTTATTAACTAATGGCGTGGAGCCAGACCCAATATTATTATTCAACCATTCCAATTGTGAGTAGTGTTCCAAAATATAATAGAGTTAGCAGGGTTGTATAAATCTCCGGTTATTCGACTACAAATGGTTTCTTGACAGCCTTAACCCATGCGTTATAATCCAAGATGCCTTTTGTTTTTTTAATATTTCCATTTATAATTCTCAAAGAAAAATTTAAGAAATCGTAAAAAGATGTCAATAATTGCGGGTATTGACGAGGCTGGTTACGGCCCGAAATTGGGGCCACTTGTGTTAACCACTGTCGCCATTGACATACCTGTTAAATATAACAATAAAATTAACATCTGGCACTTACTCAAAGAGGCGATTTCAGATAAGATTCAAAAACGCCGTAACCGTGTAGTTGTACATGACAGTAAAAAAATATATTCACAAAAAAGTGGATTAAAAATTTTGGAGGAAGCAGTTTTATCCTTTATCTGGTGTACAAAAGGTCAAGTAACAAGATTTTCTGATTTGTTAAAATTATTGTCAAACTACAACGAAGAAGTATTTAATAAATATCCATGGTATAAAGGAAAAGATATAGATTTACCAGTCGCATCAAATGTATCTGCCATCCTGAATTATGTTGACCTCGTCAAAAACACTATAAGTCTACAAGAGGTAAGTTTGCTTGAAGTCAAGAGCATCTTTATTTGTGCGTATGAAATAAACAAGCAGCTAAAACTTTACGGAAACAAATCTTTACTCCTTTTTAAGAACAGCGAAAAACATCTTAAAGGAATATTTGAGCAATTTGGGAAAAATGAACCTCAAGTCTTAATCGATAAACACGGGGGAAGAAATCACTATCATAAATTACTGGCAAATAGTTTTGAGGGATGTAACGTAAACGCTATTTTGGAGGGAAATTCAATATCAACGTATAAGATTAGCAATGAGAGAAGAAAGATGAATGTATCATTTGCAGTAGGTGCAGACTCAAAGTATTTTCCAACTGCGCTTGCATCAATGTTCAGTAAATACATACGAGAACTATTTATAAGATTATTTAATGAGTACTGGCAAGAGAGGGTACACGACATAAAGCCAACTGCAGGTTATCCAGAAGATGCCAAAAGATTTTTATCTCAGATTCATAAAACAAAGAACAAACTAGGAATCAGTGATGATATCTTAATCAGAGTCAAATAAAAAGGAGAGGAAAGTTTACCACTGAGTTACACGGAATACCACTGGAAAATATATAAAAAAGGAGCAAGATTGAATGGGGGTTAATGTCGCAATAGTTGGAGCTACCGGAGCAGTAGGAGCGGAAATGCTCAAGGTGCTCGAAAGAAGGAACTTTCCCGCCGATACGATAAGGCCACTTGCCTCAAGTCGTTCAGCAGGAAAGAAGGTGGTTTTCAGGGGAAATGAAATACAGATACAAGAATTAACTAAGGACTCCTTTGAAGGCATAAACATTGCCCTTTTTAGCGCGGGTGGTACCATAAGCAGGGAATTTGCACCATATGCTATTGAGGGCAACAGCGTTGTTGTGGACAACACAAGCGCCTTCAGAATGGACGATGATGTGCCCCTTGTAGTACCAGAAGTAAATGCAAATAAGATAACAGAGCATAATGGCATAATTGCAAATCCAAACTGCTCAACAATCCAACTTGTCCTGGTTTTAAAACCGTTACATGATGCCGTAAAGATCAAGAGGGTCGTGGTATCAACATATCAGGCGGTATCAGGGGCTGGGCTAAAGGCCATGGACGAATTAAGGAGGGAGAGTGAATATCTGCTTTCTAATGAAGACAATTATAACCGAAACGTATTTCCTCATCAGATCGCATTTAATGTCCTGCCTCAGATACCACAGAGTAACGCCTTTTTGCAAAACGGTTACACAGAAGAAGAAATGAAGATGATTAATGAAACAAAAAAGATATTGGATGACAATTCTTTATGTATGACTGCGACCACCGTAAGGGTGCCAGTTTTTAGAGGGCATAGTGAATCGGTTAATATAGAAACTGAAGCAAAGATAAACGCCGATGAGGCAAGGAACTTGCTGAGCAAGGCTGAGGGTTTAGTCGTCATTGATGATCCGTCAAGGCAGTTATATCCACTGGCAACTGATGCGGCAGGCAAAGACGAAACATTTGTCGGAAGGATAAGGGAAGATAACTCAGTTGAAAACGGACTAAACCTGTGGATTGTAAGTGATAATTTATTGAAAGGCGCTGCCTTGAATGCAGTCCAGATTGCTGAAAGATTATTATAATCACTTACCACAGAGATTACTAAGTAAGAGATTCTTCACCTACGGCTCAGAATGACATGCATGGGCAGCCTATTATAAAACCCTAAAGGGTAAATACTTCTTTTAGAAATTAAGTCTTCGCCCTTTTATTTTTGATATATTAAGAATTTTCTCTATTATCTCTGCATTCTTTGCGGTGAACCCAAAATGTTTGACGTGCCTTTTATGAGAGGCTTGATCATTATGACTATCTTCTTTCCCTTTTCCTGTGCCACAGCTTCTGAAATGCCACTAAAAGATTCTATTCTTATCACCACTTTCAATGAACAAGAGATGGCTAAGGGTGAACCTATAGGTTGGAAAACCCATAAGGGAATCTGCAGGGAGATTAAGAACAGGATTATGCCTAAGCTTGTAAAAATAGAAGGTAAAAATACACTTTATGTAAAAGCAAATGATAGTGGTGCTATTCTCTTTAAACCACTTAATCTTGGCCCAAAAGAATATCCATTTTTGAGTTGGAACTGGAAGATCTCTAATATCCTGCCGAACAGTAGAGAGAAGGAAGTGGGTGGTGATGATTACCCCGCTGCCGTGTGTGTGGTCTACGGGAAAATGTTTTTGGGGATACCATACAAATACAAGATCTTAATATATGCATACGGAAATAACCTGACTGTGGGAGAACGTTTTAAAAATCCATGTGAGGCCAGGGCAAAGATGATAATAGTCCAGAGTGGTGAAAAAGATGCTGGTAAGTGGTTAAGCTACAAGGTGAACCATTATGAGGACTATACCCAGGAATTTGGAGAGGAACCACCCGTAATTATCTACGTGGGGCTTCAGACCAATGCTGATCGAACTCACGGAAAGGTTGAGGCTTGGTACTCGGATATCGTACTGAGCAGATTTCCATAAACTATATCACTTCCCATACAATCTTCAAAACAGTTCTGAAATGTTCGTAGAGAACTTTAGACAGCTTAAACACGGACACGCACAACATTCCATTTGTCTTCTGTGGCAAAATACTTATCCTGCGGTTTTCACACAATAATTATTCTTCAATAATTATTGCTTCAACAGGACATTCTTCGGCTGCCTGTCTGCAGGTTTCTTCTGCATCCGCCGGAACTTCATCAACCTTTGCGACAGCTAAGTCGTCTTCCATTTCAAAAACCTCAGGGCATGTTTGCACACAAAGTTCGCAACCTGTACAAGTATCCGCATCTACTTTTGCTTTCATCATAAACCTCCATTAAGTCTAAATTATAGTTACAAATTCTAATATCTTGAAAATGTTCTTTCAGCAAAGCGTATAAATATATATAAGTTTGTTGCAAATTGTCAAGTTTTTTATGATGGTTAAATTGCCATTACAAGTTATAGAGTAATTACGACAAAAATCCTACAGTTATCAATATTGAAAGTTGTCACCCACCGATCTATAAAATACCTTCCTTTCTTAGAAACCTCAAAATGCATCTATAAAGTTCACATAATCTTTGCAAGGTATACGGACTTTATAAAAACAGAAACTTCATGGTAATGATACGGCAATAAAAAAAATATTATGTGCAAAAAAAGGGCTTCAAGATAATTTAAAGGAGATGAAAACAAAAAATAAAGATTCGCTGACATTCCCTTCCAAAGGGAGATGGGAGAGGCATAAGTAACCCCGCTTACAAAGCTTCGGGCTTTATTATGTACTATAGTGTGGCAAGGTCGTTTCAGAGAAAATAATTCTATTTTGCATCCTGATCTTTCAAGTTCATATATCTCATTTAATTCAAATGTTGTGGTAACAGATGGAAATGTTTGTGATAAATAAATAATATTTGGATCCTTAGGTAAATACATAAATTACATACTGGAAAATTATAATTTTGTTTAATTCTTCAGTAATAATTCTGTCTCCGTAAAAGGGAATTAGTATAAGACATTTCCCACTTTTTTTTAATACCCTGTATGATTCCTTTAGTGCTTGTATATCCTTTTTTATATAATCCAGAACATGACTTATAATTACCAAATCAAACTTTTCGTTCTTAAAACCTAACATAGTTAAATCCATCTGTGTTTTAATCGATTGAGGATTTAATGGCCTTTGTATATTAATAGAAATATAATCAATATCTCTTCTTTCAAAATATCTTTTACAAGCCATTGAAGGTGCAATATCCAAAACTTTTATTCCTTTCTTAAGAAACCGCTTCTTACTTAAATAATATATTAACCCTATTTTTTCTATAGTTTTCATAACAATTGTTCTAGTTTTCTGTATATTAATCACGAAATCTCTTGCCACAAGTTGGATTCTTCGCTACGCTCCAGAATGACATTGAGTGCATTTTTATAATTGTAACACAGTCTGGGAGCAACAGGTTGTCCGAGAATTGTCATTGGCAATTCTGTTGTTGCAGAATTGCTTAGGTGATTCTGCTAAACTGTCCGAAGGACAGACAGAATCACACCCAGACTTGATCCGGAATCTAATACTTCTGTAAATACTTATAATTAAAGATTCTGACCCCGCTTCTTGCTTTCGCTCTTACAGAGCCTACTTTCGGCAAGAAAGCAGCGGGGTCAGAATGACAAAAATGGTGCTTTTGTTTATTCTCGGACAGCCTGGCGAAGAGTAACACTTTCATCACCACGATGTCATTCTGAGGTACCCTTCACCTGTCATTCTGAGGGAGCTAAGCGACCGAAGAATCTTACTTTTTAGAGTCTTCGAACTTTGTATTCAGATTGACAGGCTCGAGGGTAAACTCCATGACGAAGAATCTTATCTTTGAAATTCCTAGACATAAATGTAAAAGTACCAATTAATTGACTCTGGATAATTCTTTATTCAGTACTGCACCACAGCTTTTGCTATTTTTACCAGAGAATAGCAGACGATTATAACTCTGGAATTTAGGTTATATAGTACAACTGCTAGACAATAGGGATCTCATCAATCTTAGCGGCAAGGATAAAGTCACTTTCTGTCAGACCATCTATCTTATGAGTCCATGTTTTAATACGAACCTTCCCCCAGGTCAGAAAGATGTCTGGATGGTGTCCCTGTTGTTCTGCAATTTCACCCACTTTGTTGACAAACGCAAGCGCTTTTACGAAGTTGGGGAATTTGTATGTCTTGGAAATGTGATGCTCTTCATTTACGTCCCATCCTTTTACTTGCTCGCTAAGTCGTTCAAGTTCCTCACCTTTCAAAGGCGGTACACCGCCCATACAAGGTACACATTGTTTACTGGCCAGTTTAGACATCGTTTTTCACTCCTTTCTTCAAAAAAGTTCTATTTCAAGAATTCATAAAAACTAGGTAATTTAAAACACCTTCTTTTTCTCTTTAATACTATCATAATTCAATTTAGAACTTCCAATTTTTTTTGGTCTTTATTAAATAGATACTTAGTCTATATCTTGACATTCCGTAATGGTAGGTGTATTTTAAGAAATCACTAGATTCGGATTTTGATTACAACCCTTTAGTAAAAAAGGATGTAAGATGACTTTTTCAACCCCCATGATGAAACAATATATGAGCATAAAGAGGAAACATGAGGATGCATTATTGTTTTTCCGTATGGGTGACTTTTATGAGATGTTCTATGATGATGCCAAGATTGCAACGAAAATTCTTGGTATTGCTTTGACCTCAAGGTCTAAAGGAGAAAAGGCTGTACCTATGGCCGGTATACCTCATCACGCAGCCGAGTCTTATATCCAAAAGTTGATTAAGGCTGGATATAAGGTTGCTGTATGTGAGCAGATACAAGATAGCTTAAGAAAATCCAGCTCAAAAATGGAGACAGGGGAAATAGTTGAACGAGATGTTATAAGGATCATAACACCTGGCACACTTACTGAAGATGCAATGCTGAATGATAAGGACAACAATTATCTTTTATCCATGTTTTTAAATGACGATAGTATTGGTTTATCGTGGGTTGATATTTCTACCGGTAAATTCATGATACAGGACATTAGTGAGGTTCGTTTAATGGATGAATTAACGAGGATAAATCCATCTGAGTGTATTCTGCCAGAAAATTTTACTTTTAAAGAGTTTGACCTTCCGAAAAGATTGTCTGGAGATTTTAGCACGATGATAACATATCGTGCGGATTGGGAATTTACGCGAGAGACGGCATATAGCAGGCTCATTAGTCATTTTGGCACTTCTTCGCTGGAGGGATTTGGTTGTGAAGATTCCGGCCCATCCATAAACGCAGCAGGTGCATTAATGAATTACCTGAACGAAACACAAAAAACATCACTTAAACATATCCATAGAATTGAAAAATTCTCAAGTCGAAATCGTCTGATGTTAGATCATTCAACACAACAAAGTTTAGAACTGGTTAAGACGATAAGAACGCATCAAAAGGAAGGTTCCCTGCTTGGTATAATTGATAAGACTAAAACTCCCATGGGAGGACGTCTAATAAAAGGCTGGTTGATAAGTCCGCTTTGTACGTCAGAGGATATAAGATTTAGACAGGATGGGGTTGAGGAATTATATGATAATAAAAACCTGTGCAAGGAAATCAGGGAACATTTGAAGGACGTTTATGATATTGAAAGGATCTCTACGAAAATCAGCTTTGGTCGAGCAAACGCAAGAGACCTTATTTCACTAAAGCAATCGATTTCTGTATTACCAAAATTAAAAAAGATGATTTCTGTCTGCAATTCGCCTATTCTTAAATCACTTTATGAAGCGCTGGATATATTAGAGGAAGTCAGGGTGCTTATAAGCACTGCCATAGTTCCCGAACCACCTCATTCTGTTCGTGAAGGTGGCATTATACAAGAAGGTTATGATCACAATTTGGATGAGTTACGAAATACCAGTAGGAATGGGAAGACCTGGATAGCAAACTTTCAGGCAAAAGAGATTGAACGGACAGGCATAAATTCATTAAAGGCTGGTTACAACAAGGTTTTTGGATATTATATTGAAATCACAAATGTTCACAAAAATAATATACCTGATACGTATATTCGCAAACAAACTCTTAAGAATGCAGAAAGATATATTACCCCCGAACTCAAGGAATATGAGGCAAAGGTTCTTACTGCTGATGAAAGGGCAAAGGAATTAGAGTATGATATCTTTCAAGAGATTCGAGAGGACATAAGCACATATACTGAACGCATTCAAAAGATAGCAGATGTTATTGCCCATTTAGATTGTATTGCAGCGCTTGCGTGTATTGCCGTTGATAGCGGATATTCAAGACCCGTAGTTAAAGATGGTCACTGCCTCAGAATTATTGATGGGAGGCATCCTGTACTGGAAAAGACCCTGATAGGCGAGAAGTTTATACCTAATGATACTGATATCGATGGAGTAAATAATCAAATCATGGTTATTACGGGGCCTAACATGGCAGGTAAAAGTACGTACATTCGCCAGGTAGCTTTGCTTGTCCTCATGGCACAGATGGGTAGTTTTATTCCTGCAAAAGAGGCAACCATAGGTGTTGTTGACCGTATATTTACGAGGGTGGGGGCAATGGATGAATTAGCAAAAGGTCAGAGTACATTTATGGTGGAGATGAATGAGGCCGCAAATATCCTGAACAATGCTACAAAACAGAGCTTGATAATACTTGATGAAGTTGGTCGTGGTACCAGTACCTTTGATGGCGTGAGTATTGCGTGGGCATTAACAGAATACATATATGAGCATCTTAAGGCAAGAACGTTGTTTGCTACTCACTACCACGAACTTGCCGAATTGGCCTTACTTTTCCCGGGTATCAAAAACTTTAACATTGCAGTGAGGGAATGGGAAGATGAAATAATCTTCTTAAGAAAGATTATTGAGGGCGGTACAGATAAAAGCTATGGTATCCATGTCGCCAGATTGGCTGGTATGCCTAATGAGGTCATTGGAAGGGCAAAGGTAATACTTGCCAATCTTGAGGCAGAAACTCTGGACATTAACGGCAAACCCAAATTTGCGACTATTAATAAAAAAGAAGAGGTAACTAAACCAATGCAACTTCCTCTCTTTAATACGCCTGAGAATAAAGTGATTCAAGAGTTAAAGAATCTTGACACCTCAAAAATCACACCAATTGATGCCCTCAACAAACTTCATAATTTAAAAGAGAAATTGGAAAAATAAATCTCTAAATGGCTTCAAGTTTGTAACCTGAACCAAATATTTTAAGTTTTATTTTGCGGAGCAAAAAGCAACAAGTTAAGCTGCCTTTGGCAGCGACTTTCATGTTCCCCTCTAAAAAGAGGGGCTGGGGGTGTGTTAAAGGTATATCTACACACCCCTTAATCCCCTCTTTCTAGAGGGGAAACTATGATTGAAATTCCTATACATTTAAATTAGCGACCTGTTTGCGTGCTTCGCACAGGCAGGCTGAGAAGCTAATGTCTATGAAAATTGAAACATTTGTGATTCCAAAAAAAGACAAAGAGATATTCATCAAGCCCATTTATAAAGACATTCCCGGATTAATCGAACTAAATAAGGAGAGATTTCAATCTTACAATTTTAATATTAACGGTATCCCCTTTTCTAAGTTTCGCAAACAGGCCAGAACCGAGATACTAAAAAAGGCAAGGGAATATTCTGAGAAATTATGGTTCACCTGTTCAAAATTAAAGATAATATCTAAAAAAGACCTGCCATCTATTCATAATTCTTACACTCCAGACAAAACCATAATACAAACCGGACACCCACCAATCCTCGCACACCCAGGTATAATGGTAAAGAATAAACTCGTAAATAGTATTTCAAAAAGCGTAAATGGCATCGGCATAAATATGGTAGTTGATAATGACGGCTGCCATGACAATTATTTGAACATTCCAAAAATAAACGGATTAAGTTCTTCAATGGAAAAGATAGAATTTGTCTCAAGGTTATATAATCTTGCTTTTGAAGAAGTCAGATATACAGATGCAACACAATTGACGGCCTTTAAAAAAAATGTGCTTCGAATCATATCTAATCCTGACATGAAGAAGACATTCAAAGATTTTATAGATATGGTAATAGCACTTAGCAAGGAAACGAAAAGTCTTGGTGATTTGTTTACCTATTCAATTCACTCATACTTACAGAGATTTAGCATTAGCAATCTGGAGATACCTGTCTCTCTTATATCTGAGACAGAGTCTTTTTTAAATTTCTTTCTGCACATAGTAGGGGATATAAGGAATTTTGTGCGAATTTATAACGCAAAACTTGGAGAGTATCGTAAATTAAAAAAGATTAGTTCAAAGGCTAATCCATTACCTGATTTGATGGTAAAAGAAGACATGATTGAATTACCATTTTGGATATGGAAGAAAAATGAACCAAGGGAAAGACTGTTTGCTTCCGTGACAAGTGATAAACACGTAAGCTTAGTATCCGAAAATATAGTTGTTGCTGATCTTGATTTCTACGGAAAGGTAAATTCGTCGGAAAATTTAAGGAAAATAAAGATTTTGATAAACGCTGGTATGAAGATACGGCCAAAGGCCATAATTACAACCATGTATTCAAGGATGTTTTTTTCTGACCTGTTTATTCATGGGGTTGGGGGCGCAAAATATGATTTGGTAACTGATGAAATCATAAGGGCTTTTTTTGGCGTGGAGCCTCCCGGGCATGCAACGATTACGGCAACTCTACATCTGCCATATAAACCTTATAATGCTTCTGGCAAAGATATTAGAGTCCTCAAGCAAGATATTAATGATATGAATTACAATCCTGAAAGATACGCCCCAAGGGAAACTATGGAAGACGTAGGCATGAGGTCTATGATAAGTGAAAAAAAAGACCTTATAGCCAGGGAAACACATGATAGTAAAGAAAGACGTTGGATTTTTAACAGACTTAAACAACTTAATGCATTGATGAAGGAAAAGATCAAACCCTTAATTGATGAGAAAGAAACAGAAATAGAGCAAATAGAGAAGAAGTTAATGTACAATTCAATTGTTACAAATAGAGAATATCTTTTTTGTATCTATCCTGAATCAATGCTGCGAGAACTTTTTAAATTAGAACCTTTCAACTCACCCAAATGAAATAATCGGGCAGGTCACGAAACACAGGTAAAATATGTAGCGGAAGCCTTTAGGCTTCCACCAACATTATGGGTTTTTTAGACAGGATGATGGGATTTTTAATTTTGCAATTTTAAATTACAAATCGGCCTTCGTTACAATACTATTAGGAGTTAAGGCTTCAGCCTTTTAAACTTAATTCTCCTGAGCAAGACAATCCAGAAAAGAATACGAAACAGGCCCTGAATCCACCTCTCTTTTTATACTTGACTTCAATAATAAGTATATTTAATATCACCTTATTCACCAGCATAAAAACTTTGCCGCGTCTTATGATGTGGATTAGTTAACATAATTCAGGTTTATGTCTACACGAGTGTAGAAACATGAGCTTTCTTGCCAAAAATAGTCGTTCTCAAATCATAATACTTGTTTCATAGGATTGTGAATAATGCAAGTCCTCAATGTGAATATCAAATATCAAAGATGCGATCCTCAACCTAAAAAATCGACATCCACAACTCATTTGGCCTATACGATCATCTTGAGTCTATTGCTTCTTAGCTCTGGGTGTGGCCCATCCTACGAAGAAAGGAGGTCGCAAGAAGAAGCTGAAAGGAAAGAACGAGTACAAAAATCTCAAAAGGAAGAAAGACTCAAGATTGATGAATTGAAAAGTAAGTACAGCGCAGTTTATTTCCTGCCGCAAAATTTGGGTGTTTCATCTTTCACTTATGAAATCCAAAAATTCATGGAAGCCCATTCTAAGAACCCCATCTTGTTCAAAGGATATCTCGAAGATATAGAAAAGACTGAAAACGATATTGTCGTTGAATTTTTGTGCCCATATGTAAATAAAACAACTATACGCTTTCGGCTAACTGCTTCTGAAGATAACGTTAAACAATTTCTGGGAGCAAAACGAGAAGGTTTTATGTTCCGTTCATTTCGCTATTTTAGCGAGCCAGATTATTTCGTTGTCGCAAAAATAGACGAATTAAATAGATCCAGAACGTATGAACTATATGGTTCTACTAGTGGCTACGAAGTAAATAAAGTTGTAATTCCCCCAAGCTTTATATCAACTGGCGAATTGGTAGAGGCCATACCCATCCCAAATTTTGAGGAAATAACAGAAGAAAAACAAAAAACAGCAAAGAAACTTATAAAAATACTTCAGCAAAGGTCACTTACCCCTGAAGAACGTTTAGAATATGAGAGGTTATTTCAGTAATGAGTGAATTAGCTTTAACTAGTACAGAAATAATTGCTCAAGATTTTTCAAGAGAGACTGAGTTTGCTAGGTGAATAAATAGGTACAGCTGTATATGCTCAGTAAATAGGTAACTTTTTTTTACTATAACACTATTATAAAAGAGCATATAAGACTAAAATTTATTACCGAATTATTGAGTTAGTACAATGACGGTTAACTGGTTTAGGTAAAACAGTCGCTGTCTATATTTATGTCCCAGTACAATTCTATCGGTTTGAGCTTGATATCCAACACGTACTACGATAACACGCTGAGAAATATAAAATAAATATAAAAGTAAATGTTAGAAGAAAGAAATCGACAATGAAAATATTCTATTTAGAAGCGAAAAATTTAAATTCTCAACATTGGGATGCAAGTATATATAAAGGTAATGTAATAGTGCGAGCAGAAGATGAAAAGAAAGCTCGGAGAAAAGCGACATTAGAATTCTCCATCGCAGTTGAAAAAAAATCAATAGCGCAACCTACAGCTATTAGTCCTTGGTCATTGGGTGATCATGTTGACTGTAAAGAATTGAACGATGCTGAATATCCCATTGAAGGTGATGAAGAAATTTTGAACCCGGACCCTCGCGACTTCTAAAGCGTTTCAGCGGCCCCGCAATCATGGCCCTGGGTGTTCGCAAAAGATCCCCTCTGTGCGTTACAAGAGCGGAACGGGGTCACCTATTGAGATAGATGTCAAGAACAAAACCCCAGTGGAATAGTTGGTTCCACGGAGTAAACAGACTTTTCCTACTAGATGATTCCTCAATCAATTGATTAATCGAATTGCTTTATGAAAATTTGATTTACTTACAAATTAGTTACACTTTTCGCTTAAATATAAATCTTAGATTTCTTATTTAACTTTCTCTGGACCTATATTCTCCAATGTGGCTCGCTTATTTTTATTTCCTTATCACCGTGATCACTTGCATTCAAGTAATGTTTAAAAGCTCACTTGTAAGTGGTACCGCCGCGCTCGTGGCGTGCGCGTTATGTTTCATTGGTCCGGCAGGTTTCATTGGTTCTTTGCGGACGAGGCACAAAAATAATTACAACGCGAAAGAGTTGATTGGGATTGCTACAATTACCGTGGTGCTGACTGCTGCTGGTGTAGCACTTATGATCTGGTCAGGATTTGAGCTAATTCTTTTTGGTGTTGCTATCAAAGGCCTCTATTTGGCACTCACGGGGGTGTTCATTGCGCTCATTGTCACGAAATAAGAGCATGTGCAGTAAGTTATTGCTCACTTTGTTGCTGACAATAAAGGGAAAAAATAGGGTTGGTGTAGATTTTCTCGAGGTGTCGGGAAACCAACAGGGAGAAACAGGGTAAGAAACGGGGCCAGCGCAAGAATGGGTTCAGGTCTTGCAATATAACATTTCATCTAATAAGGTCACCTATATTCTTTTGCTACTTTTGCTATATTCTTTTATACTATCTATATTCTCTATATAAAAGTAAATTATGTGCAGGAAAAAATAAAATGCACAAACAAGAAAGTAACAATATTCCTTTTAGTTTCGAGTTGGTCACATATCCACATTCTATTGTTAATGATCTTCACGATTACAGGCAGTTTTATACTGAGGTTGAAAAATTATTTGAAAAAAATGATGAGAAATTACAGGCCCATATCACAGAAAAACTAAAAGAAATACCTGAAAATAATCATGATCGGTTTATTGAAAGCTATACATACGATTTACACAAAAACCAATTTATGTTTCCTTCTATGCATCGAGGGTCAATGTTTATAACGCTATATAATTTTCTAGAACATCATTTAAACCTATTATGCAGTCAGATAGGAGATGAACTAAAAAGCAATATTTGCATTCGTGACTTAAAAGGTAGTGGTATCGAACGAGCTCTATTATTCTTGAAAAAAATACCAGAATTCAAATTTGATAGAATTAATAAGGAGCTATCTTTCATTAAAAACACTAACAGATTGAGAAACTGCGTTGTTCATAATGGCAGTGTTTTGCCAGAGAATGAAAGCGACAAAATCAATAAGTTTGTAAAGGCGCAAGAATCTTTGTCAGGCAACCCTGGCGATATTGTAATTTTTAGGAGCGAATTTATTTCTGCATATATAGAAATTCTCCAAGCTTTTTTCAAAGAAATAGAAAATGAAATTCAGAGATTCTTAGATAAATATCGCACATAACACCTATAAGGTCCCCGTTGTCAAGAGATAAACCTCTCCTAATAGAAAAAAGTAAAGATAATTTTCTTTAATAATTTATAGATCTACCAAAAAATGTCGGATAAAATACTCCCCAAATTCAGGTTGTTCTCGATTGACAAAGGCAGATAGTTTACTACTATAAACCACGACTTGATGTCTACATTAATTATGAAAAATTTCATAATTGTTTTAACGGCTCTGTTGTGTACTACATTACTGATTTCGTGTGGTGGTTCCTACGAAGAAATTGATGGTTCATCACAAGAAGCATACCAAAAAAGCCTTGCTAGTTTGCTTAATAAAGCATCTCCTGATCAACAGGAGCAAATCATTCATATACTTGAACAGAAATATGACCACTTTTTGTCACGCTACCCTTCTTTTTTCAACGAAACAATACGCCCACCTGAATATCTGGCATTAATCGACGGTATTTCTTTCTCGGCGTTATTAGAAAAAGCTGATCTTCTTATAAAATATAATCAAATAAATAGTGAATATACAACACTAAACGACCGTTTTAAAAAGATAGATTCTGTTTTAGCAAATTATTATATTGAAAGAGATTTAGCAAAAACTGCCAAAAGTGTGGCATTAACTTTTATTACTCCACAGTTGGAATCTAATCATTGGATTACTGTTCCCATAGAAATTACGAATAACAATGAATTTCCTATATATAGTTTAAATATATCCTTTCGTATCTTAGAGGAAGGAAGGAAAGTACCTTGGGTTGATACTGTGGAAACAGAAAGTTTCGGCGCTGTTGGTTTAAACAGTGGAGAAACTGTTCTTCGTGAACTGAGAGTCTTTTTGCATAGTGAAAAACGTATTACTGTAAGAAAGGATTTTTTGAAATTTTATATTCAACCTATTTCAGCTACTAAAAAAAGTAAGGATACTACATCATTATTAGATACCTACAATCAATATAGCATACAAAAAATTGGGGCACTTGAGAAAGAAAGAGAAGAACTATGGGAAAAAAAAATTGAGCTTTTAATTGAGCTCGTCAAAATAAAAAACGATATGAAGAATATAGAAATTGGGATGGGAATAAAGGGTCAACGGTAAGTGAAGCTCTAAAGAGATTAGAAACCTGGATAAAAAGAGATAAGAAATTCCAGAAAGAGATTGAAGTATTAAAAAAACAATTAATTGTTGAATAATGAAGGTTCGGGTACAACATATCCCAATTAAAGGGCCAAAGTCACGGACTAAGGGGCCGAGTCTCTTATTGGTTGCACAGAAATGAAATAAGAATTATTTCATATTGACAAATGCATTGCAAGCGGGGCTGCCGCCTTGCCGACATTAATATGCGAGCGCTTGCGTTCACTTTCTCCGTGTCGCCTGCGGTTGCCGTTCAATTCTGCCATTAGAAACAAAAAAGTAAATAACCCTTATGAAAAAAAGTAAAAAAACCAGAAGATCTTTTGGCCAAAATGTAATCGCAGTGGTTTATGATTTTGATGGAACCCTAACTCCTCTACCAATGCAAGAATATACTATGCTTCCCGAGTTACAGCTCAGTTCAAAGAAGTTTTGGGAAGAAGTCAAAAAAGAAACAAAAAAAACAAAAGCGGATGGTATGCTTACTTATATGCGGTTACTCATTGAAAAAATTGAAGAAAAAAGAACTCATCTCGATAAAAACAAACTTCAAAGTCTTGCTAAAAATATTAATTATTATCCTGGTGTTAAGACATGGTTTGATCGGATTAATGATTATGTTAAAGAGAAGTCAAATGATAAAGTAAAAATAAAACATTACATTATTTCGTCAGGTTTAAAGGAAATATTAGAGGGAATAGATATTAAAAAAAATTTCGAAAGAATGTATGCCTCTGAATATTTCTTTGATCATCATCATGTGGCAAAATTTCCAACAATAGTGATTAATGATACATCAAAAACTCAATTTTTATTTCGAATAAATAAAGGAATAGAAGATGTTACGAAATCAATTAATGAATATATGCCTGAAAGCGAAAGAGCAATCCCTTTTTCTAATATGATTTATATTGGAGATGGTCTCACTGATGTACCATCGATGACAGTAGTAAAGATGAACAGTGGATTTGCCATTGCTGTATATAAGCCAAATAGCCCAAAATCATTAAATGTTTGCAAAAAATTAGTCAAAGCCAAAAGAATTAATTATTTTGCTCCTGCTAACTATGGACCCAGCAAAAAACTTGAAAAGAGAATGTTCCTTATTTTGGATATTATTATTTCAAAAATTCTATTTGAAAAAGAAAGGTTTTTATTTCGTAGTGAGGTTGAAAATTAATATCTATCTATCGCATGAACCTGAACGGGAATGTAGGGCTTTTTCTAGGTTCAAGCTTATAAATGCATTCAAACTTATTCAATAATACAAGGTTAGTATCCCACTAGGTTATGCATGGTGTTAGGCAGAGTGTCCAATAAGTAATGAATGGCTTTCACAAAGCAAGGATTGAGCTTTAATGGATATCCATACTAAGCCTATCTCTCTACCGCAAGGGGCGCGAGATCACCTAGAGAAGTATTGGTTATTAGCTCGCCGTTTCTACGAGAAGAATGATTTTGCTCTTGCTTCTTTCTTTGCCATCACTCTCATTGAAGAGGTGGGTAAGATAATCATACTTGGCAATAAGGATCTTTCAGGCAAACTTGATAAGAGAAGTTTCTATAATCATGAGCAGAAGTATATATATGCGGTTGGTATGACACTCGAAGTGAATGCGCGAGTCAAGCGTATCTATGGCAGAGAGGAATCAAGGTTTGCCAAATGGTTTAGAGACGGCGATCTCTTCAAGATACGCAATTCTTCCATCTACATCGAAATAGATAATGGTAGAGTCCAAGTTCCAGCCGACTCGATATCAAGGGCTGATTCATTTCTGTTAGTCTGTATTTCTGGGGAAATATACGGGGAAATCCAAGGCTTATATTCTGGAACGGGACCAACTGAGTGGCAAAGGATCATCAAAGAGGCCGATGAATTTAGAGAGAATAATCAAGCTAACTTACACTCTGCCTAAGCCCTATAAGGCCCCCGTTGTCAAGAGATAAACCTCTCCTAATAGAAAAAAAGCAAAGATAATTTTTCTTTATTTATTGAAGGGGGAGGATATTATCAAACCTTGATTTGTGATTATAGTTATTAAAAATCAAACTCGCAAATGCTGCCGTTTGATTGTATGATTACGTATTTCAAAAAGTTTTTATCGAATTGTATGAAGAAATTATACGCTTAAGAGTTATTCTAAGACAGATACCTCTTTAATTGCTTATAGTAATTTTCGTGTGTGTCAATTAGATACAAAAATAACGTGCTTCCTTTAACTTCATATGAAAGTAAATAAAGTTGTGTTTTAAACTTGAACTTGTGAACGTGTATTGCTTTCAAGTCTCCTTTTTTCAATTCACCAATGTTGGGATTATTGATAATTTTCTTTACCTCATTGTCAATCTCCAGTTGTAATTTCTTAGGTGATTTTTTCTTAAATTTTAAGAAACGATTCGAAGCGATTATGCTCTTCATTTAATTGTGCCAAACTTATATTCTACCCCAAGTCCCGCTTCAATTTCTGCTTTGGCTTCAAGTGTTTCTTTTATAAATCTTAGTGGCAAATCCGGGTTTTCTTCGCAAATCATTGCTTCACTGATATACTTTTTTATCTGTTCTGAAACTGATCGATGTTTGAGTTTAGCCTTGATCCTGATTTTGTTTTCGATATCTTTTGGTAAACGTATAGTTAAAACTTTCAATATAATTACCTCCAATAATTTGCTTTTTCATTACGAATACGTGTATTCAAAGAGAATACAATGTAATATATTGTATTAAAAGTGTCAAGCAAGAAATTGTTAAGAAATCATGGGTTAACAGAATTTGTTGGTTTTCAGTTTGCAATGATGATAACATATTTTTTAGTACCATCGCTTGTATAGCAATATTAAGAGAATTGAAATATAGAACGTAAGTACAGTTATATTTTCTCTCTGAAGGCTCAAGATTTCATTGAAAGGGTAATGTACAGGGGATATAATAACCCCACAAAAAAATTAATACGCTGTCTATTATATGATTTTTCAAATCATACTCAATTTTTTAAAATGCAATTAAATATCCTCGCAATTGGCGATATCGTAGGGCAACCGGGAAGAAAGATTTTAGGGGAAAAACTTCAAAATTTTATTAAAGAACAAGATGTCGGTTTTTGCATAGCAAATGCAGAAAACTCTGCAGGTGGCTCGGGAATAACCGTTAATATTGCTAACAAACTCTTCTCTTACGACATAAACGTAATAACAATGGGAGATCATGTCTGGAAAAGAAAAGAAATCTTCAATTCTCTACAGTCCGAACAAAGGCTACTCAGGCCAGCGAATTATTCTCCTTTAGCACACGGTAGAGGATATGTTGCTATTAAAACAAAGGAGGGTTGCTCTATTGGTATAATTAATCTTTTAGGGCGCGTATTTATGAAACCAGTAGATTGCCCATTCAGGGCTGCAGATGCGGCAGTAAAGGAACTTTCAAAACTGACAAAAATAATAATCGTTGACATGCATGCTGAAGCAACCTCTGAAAAAATAGCAATGGGATGGCATCTAGACGGCAAGGTAAGCGCAGTTGTTGGCACACATACACATGTACAAACGGCAGATGAAAAGATTTTACCCAAAGGAACCGGCTATATCACAGACCTGGGTATGACAGGTCCACATGAATCAATTCTAGGCAGGCGTATAGACCCTGTATTAAAGTCTATTGTCACACAAGTGCCTGCTCGTTATGACATAGCCGAAAAGGATCTTCATATAGAAGGAGCAGTAATAACCGTAAACAAGGAAACAGGCAAGGCTGAGAAGATAAAGAGAGTTAAAATTAATGAAAATGGCTATAATGTTTATGCTAATAATTGAGTGCGATTTTGAGCAAAAACTTTAGTTATAATCACAACATTAGGGCTGCATAGAAATGTCTGATAAATTCCCGGTAAACAAAGTAAACCAAGAATCTCTTTTCAGACAACAAATCGAAAAGGTATTCTCTGTTTCTGAAATTACAAGAAAAATCAGAACATCCCTGGAACAGAGTTTTTCTAATATAAGTATAGTGGGTGAAATATCTAACGTAAGAAAACCAGGTTCAGGCCATGTTTATTTAACACTTAAGGATGAAAATGCACAACTTCAGGCAGTTATTTTCAGAAATACCGCTAACAAGATTAAGTTTGAACTCAAGGATGGAATAGAAGTAATGTCTTTTGGTTCAATTACCGTTTATGAACCAAGAGGACAGTATCAATTAATAATTGATGAAATAGAACCTAAAGGCATAGGCGCCCTGCAGCTTGCATTTCAACAACTAAAGGAAAAGTTGGAAAAAGAAGGCTTGTTTGATCCCTCTCATAAAAAAACTATTCCATTCATACCAAAGAAAATAGGAATAGTAACATCACCTACCGGCGCCGCAATCAAAGACATCTTAAACATTATAAACCGTCGCTTTGCCAACGTTGAGATACTCCTAAATCCCGTGAAAGTACAAGGTGACGGTGCCGCAGAAGAAATCGCTGAGGCAATTATAGAATTAAATAAGCTGCCTGACATTGACGTAATTATTGTAGGCAGAGGAGGTGGCAGCCTGGAAGACTTATGGGCCTTTAATGAAGAAATTGTTGCATGGAGCGTATACAACTCTAGAATACCCGTAATCTCTGCAGTAGGGCATGAAATTGATATAACAATAGCTGATCTGGTTGCAGACAGGAGAGCTCTTACACCTTCCGAGGCAGGTGAATTAGTTGTACCTCGCAGAGATTTACTCCTTGAGATGTTAGAAAAATTTAAGATAAGACTTTTTCAGTCACTTAAAAATAAACTAACATTATCAAAAGATAAGCTTACCAGAATTGCCGATAGTTATATAATGAAACAACCATTAGATAAGCTTCACAGGCTGCAACAAAGATTAGATGAATTTACCCAGAGGCTTAACTTAAATATAACACATACCTTAAACACTGAACGTGAAAAATTGTCGGGCATTGCAGGTAAATTGGAAAGTTTAAATCCTTTCAGTGTATTAAAAAGAGGGTATACTATTACGACCCGGTTGGAAAATAATAAATCTCTTTGCGAAGTGGAGGATTTAAACGAAGGCGACAAAATTAAAACAAAGTTATTTAAAGGCAGTATCATCTCTACAATACTTTCTACTGAAAGATAATTAAGGATTAATAAATAATTGAAGAAGAAAAATTTCGAGGCATCCCTAAAAGAGCTTGAAGAAATAGTTGAACAGTTAGAAAAAGGTGAAATAACATTAGACGAAACCCTTGCAAAATACGAAAGGGGTATTAAAATATACAAACAATGTTATCAAATATTAGAAAATACTGAAAAGAAGATTAACATCCTATTTAAAAACGCAACTGGCGAAACCTGTATTCAAGAATTCAATTTGGAAAAAACTCAGGATGAGAATTAAGCATGTAGATTATTGAACTGCCTTATAATTCAGGTAGCTCGAAAAAAGCTAAATCGTGAAGGAGCAAAATGGCACATAAAATATTAGAAAAAATAAACTATCCGCAGGATTTGCAGCAACTAAACACGGAAGATTTGATGGTCTTAGCACAGGAAATGAGGGAATTTATAATTGACGTTGTTTCCAAAAATCCTGGCCATCTGGCATCAAACCTTGGTGTAGTTGAACTTACAATTGCCTTACACTATACGTTTGACTTTCTTAAAGACAAGCTAATCTGGGATGTAGGTCATCAAACTTATGTCCACAAATTACTCACAGGAAGGAGAAAGGCATTTTCAACTCTAAGACAATATAAAGGACTAAGTGGTTTTCCGGATAAGAATGAAAGCGAATACGACCCATTCACCTGTGGTCACAGCGGACATGCGATTTCTTCCGCTCTCGGCCTCTCTTGTGCTGATAAAATAAATGATGTGAACAGGAAAATTGTTGTTGTCGCCGGAGATGCGGCAATAGGAGCCGGTATGTCCTTTGAAGCGCTTAACCATGCGGGGTATTTAAAAAGAAACTTAATCGTAGTGCTCAATGATAACGAAATGGCAATCTCAAATACAGTAGGTGCATTCTCAAAATATTTAAATAAAATTCGCACCACACCCATTTTTACGGATTTCAAAAAAGAAGTCCATCATTTATTACAATCGTTGCCAATTGTTGGTAAACGTATGGACCATACATTAGAACATATTATAGAAATATTAAGGCGGGAAATTACTCCAGGACAGATATTTGTCGACTTGGGATTTAACTATTTCGGGCCTGTTGATGGTCATGACATTAGAACCCTATTAGACATCTTACGTGATATTAAACACCTGAAAGGACCTATATTACTTCACGTAATTACCGAAAAGGGTAAGGGATTTGAACCTGCATCAAAAAACCCCGCTTATTATCACAGCGCTGGCAACTTTCAAATGCAGAATGGAAAGGTTATAGAGGCCCCTAAAGATCCTAAAAAAATTAGCTACACGAAGATATTCAGCGAAACGCTTGTTGAAATCGCCAAATCTAATAAAAATATAGTGGCAATAACAGCCGCAATGCCTGAAGGAACAGGTACTGATACTTTTGGTAAAAAAATTCCCGATAGGTACTTTGATGTAGGGATGTGCGAACAACACGCCATTGGACTTGCAAACGGATTAGTAGCCGCTGGACTTAAACCTGTGGCAGCAATATATTCGACCTTTTTACAGCGTGCATATGACCAAGTCTTTCATGACGTCTGTCTTCAGGGACATGGTATTGTGATGGCCCTCGATAGGGCAGGTGTCGTAGGGAGTGATGGGCCCACTCATAATGGTGTTTTTGATATCGCCTACTTAAGGCATCTGCCAGGGATAATATTAATGGCTCCAAAAGACGGCACTGAATTAAAGATAATGTTAAATAAGGCGGTTCAACTTAATTCTCCAGTAGCAATACGTTATCCGAGAGCAAATGTGCCGGAAGAAAATCTTAATAAAAAATTTGAATCCATAGAAATAGGAAAAGGTGAAGTCTTAAGAAAAGGTAAAGACGGCGCAATTATTGCATACGGAGCAATGGTATATCAATCCATGCAGTGTGCGGATATGCTTACCAAAAAAGGAATTGATATTACCGTTGTAAATGCCCGTTTTGCTAAACCGTTGGATGAGAATCTTATCATAGACGTTGTAAAAGAGCACCAAATTGTTATTACGGTAGAAGACCATTCATTAATTGGAGGATTTGGCTCAGCAATTCAAGAATTACTGGGTGACAAAGGTATTAATGCCCAATGTCTTCATAGACTGGGTCTCCCTGATAAATTTATTGAACACGGTTCTCGCGATGTAATATTAAAAACCCTTAGTCTTGATGCGGAAGGCATCTATAAAAGCTTTATTTCGTCCTGGAACAAACAAGAACCTGCAATTACCAAAAATAAAGAGGAGTATAAACAGACTCCTAATTTGATATGAAGAAGATTTTAATCCTAGGCAATAAAAGCAAGAAAAGGATACGAGAGACAATAGCTGAACTGGAACCCCTGTTCCGCAAGAAATGTCACCTCTCGATAGTTGACATTACTAATGAAGACAAAATGGAAGATTTATCAGCCGATTTAGCATTTGTTTTTGGAGGAGATGGTACAATACTGGCGGCCTGCAGAAAACTTCATGGAAGGCAAATTCCCCTAATCGGCGTACACCTGGGGAAATTCGGTTTTTTGGCTGAACTCACCCCCAAAGAAATTAGTCATTCCCTTGATAAAATATTTGCCGAGAAATATGTTATCTCGCAAAGAATGTTATTAACTTGTCATGTAATCCGCTCTAAACAAATCATCAAGAAAACCCTGGGCTTGAATGATGCTGTTATTTCCAGGGCTTCTCTATCAAGGTTAATTTCGATCAAATTATATATAAACGGAAAAGAGGTTACCACCTATAGCAGTGACGGCCTGATTATATCGACTCCAGCAGGGTCAACCGCACATTCTTTATCTGCTGGCGGTCCGATAGTTACACCAGATATGGAAGCCTTTATTATTACGCCGATATGCCCTCATACCTTATCAAACCGTCCACTTGTGGTTTCCGGTGATTCCAGGATTGAAATGGAACAGGTATCTGAATCAAAAGGAGTTGGACTAACCATTGATGGCCAGGTATATACTGATATCATGGCTGGAGATAAAATTCTTGTTGAAAAGGCTAAAGAAAAGCTGCAACTTGTTGATACACAAACAAGAACTTTTTATGATGTCTTGAGGGAAAAATTGAATTGGAGGGGGCAACCTACTTACAATGCCAACTGAAAAGAACCAGAAACAACTCTTTACCGGCAATGAGGCTGCTGCAGAAGCTGCTATATTGGCTGGTTGTAGATTCTACTATGGATATCCAATAACACCGCAAAATGAAATTGTGACGCACATGGCCATCAGAATGCCACAAGTCGGTGGTACATTCATACAGGTAGAAAGTGAACTTGCTGCCATAAACATGGTACATGGGAGCGCTGCTGCAGGGGCCAGGACGATGACATCCTCTTCAAGTCCCGGGATTAGTCTCAAACAGGAAGGGATATCTTATCTGGCGGGAAGTGAACTTCCATGCATAATCGTAAATATGCAGCGTGGTGGACCTGGTTTAGGAGACATCTCTCCTTCTCAAGCCGACTACTTTCAAGCCGTAAAAGGTGGGGGACATGGCGACTATCACACCATCGTGTTAGCGCCGAGTTCGGTACAAGAGACGGCAGACCTTGTTTTCGATGCGTTTGATTTGGCAGATTGTTACAGAAATCCGGTAATGATTTTAGGCGATGCTCAATTAGGCCAGATGATGGAACCTGTTGTATTTAACAAAAAACAAAAGCCAAACTTGCCACCAAAAACCTGGGCTCTTACGGGCGCCAAGGAAAGGAAAAGAAACATTATCAAGTCGTTTTATCCGGTTAAAGGAGAGCTTGAGGAATTTAACGCCAAACTGCAAAAGAAATATAGTGAAATTAAGGCAGAGGAAGTACGCTATGAAGAAATAAATACCAAAGAAGCAGATATTGTTTTAGTCGCTTATGGCACATGTGCAAGGATATGTAAAGATGTTATAAGGAAATGTGAAAATCTAAATGTAAAAGTAGGCTTAATAAGGCCAATTACCTTGTGGCCCTTTCCATGTAATATTTTACAAAGAATTTCAGAAAGAGTACATGCTATACTAACTGTGGAAATGAGTGCGGGACAAATGGTGGAAGACGTTCGATTATCAGTTTATGGACGATGTCCGGTTCACTTTTACGGAAGAACAGGCGGTGGAATACCTTCTCCTAAAGAAATATTTGAGAAGATTCTTGAAATAACGCCTTCTAAAGAGAAGGTAACCTGTGTAACATAAAATAAATAAACAGATTTTAATCGTTATCCTCAAGATAACGAGGAGGAGATATGTTAAATGGAAGCAGTATATGAAAACCCACAAACACTAATTGATACTCCAACACATTATTGCCCTGGCTGCGGGCATGGTATCGTTCACAGATTAATTGCTGAGATAATTGACGATATGGATATTAAGGATAAGACAATAGGGTTAGCCCCTGTAGGATGTGCAGTATTAGCGTATAACTATCTTGATATAGACATGTGCGAGGCAGCTCATGGACGCCCACCTGCGGTTGCTACCGGGATAAAACGGGTTCATCCAGACAGGATTGTTTTTTCTTATCAGGGAGACGGTGACCTGGCCGCAATCGGAACAGCAGAAATAATCCATACCGCCAATCGTGGCGAAAATATAACCGTAATCTTTGTAAACAACGCAGTATACGGTATGACAAACGGACAAATGGCGCCAACCACCTTACTCGATCAAAGGACATTAACAACGCCTCAAGGGCGCAGTGAGAAGAACGATGGATACCCCCTCCGTGTTTGCGAAATCCTCTCTGTAATAGATGGAAGCAGTTTTCTCGCAAGAACCTCAGTATCTTCTCCAAAAAAAATCATTAAAACGAAACAATTATTAGAAAAAGGGTTTGTGACCCAAATAGAGAAAAAGGGGTTTTCGTTAATAGAGGTTCTTTCTCCATGTCCAGTGTACTGGCGAATGAATCCCCAAGATGCTATGAAATTCATAGATGATAAAATGACCGAGACGTATCCACTGGGTATTTTCAAAGACTGGGAAAACAAAAATTAAAGACCTTCTATTAAAATGACGGAAAACGTAATCTTGGCCGGCTTGGGCGGACAGGGGATGATGCTTCTTGGTAGATTAATCGCACAGGCAGTGATGCTTGATGGGAAAAACGTAACCTTTTTTCCCTCCTATGGTACGGAAGTACGAGGTGGCACAGCTTTTTATCACTTAGTAGTTTCAGAAGAGGAAATTTTCTCTCCCGTTATCGAAGAGGCTGATTCACTTGTTATGATGAACATGCCTTCCTATCTAAAATTTAAGAGTTATCTTAAGCCAGGCGGTTCGCTCTTTTTAAACTCGTCCATGATTGATAAAATAGATAACGAAACAGGTACAACAAGCATTTTTAAAATTCCAGCAACTGAAATAGCAAACAAACTGGGTAATGTAGTAGCATCAAACATGGTTATGTTGGGTGCATACAATGCCGTAAAAAAACTTGTTTCTATCCCTATCTTTCTCTCATGTCTAAAAAATGTCTTAAAAGGTAATAAAGCTCCTTTTTTTGAGGTAAATAAACTAGCTATAGAGCGGGGGATGGAATTTATAAATCTTTCTAAACATAAACAAGAATCATACACGCTCGGTTTACCCGGCTAGTAGCGACAAGTTCCACATAATAAACACTGTCTCCTAAGGATAAAAGACCACTCTCTTCCTTTTTAATTCTATGGTCTTAGAGATTATCCCAGATAGCCATATCTATTCGCAATCTCATCTCAAAAACTCTGCGTTTACAAATCGAAACAAGTATATTACAATCTTATATAAACGGGGCTTTTTATAAAATCGCTTTTTCGGTAGAGCGATACTGTAAAAAAGATTTGCAAATATACATACACATAATCTAAGGGATAGGAGTAAGTATGGCAAAAAAACCTGAAGAATGGCTGAGTCAGGCTGATTACGATATGGATACTGCCGAGTATATGCTTAAGGCCGAAAGGTATTTTTATGCCGTATTTCTGTGCCATCTTTCCATTGAAAAAGCCCTTAAAGGGCTTTATCAGAAGAAATTCAACGCAATACCCTTAAACACAAACAATCTACCGTATCTCATTGAAAAAGTTCACTTAAAGCTTCCTGAAGAATTTTCTGATACTATTTCTGCCCTGAATAAGATGAGAATCTTCCCATATTATCCAGACGACCTCCAGAAGATGCTAAAAGACTATGATAAAGAGAAAACAAAGGTAATATTTGAAAAAGGCAAAGAGGTTCTAAAATGGTTAAAAAAACAGTTATAGAAGTGATAAAATATTGTGGAACAGTTAAAGTTGTTAGTGAAGAAAGAGAAAAAGAAGCCTTAAAAGAACTTTATCAAATATGAATATTAAAGAACGTCCAAATCATAAGATATACATTCAAGTGCTTCGTAAAATGTCACCTGAAAGGAGGTTGCTTAAGGCATTTGAGTTGTCCGAATTTGCAAATAAACTTTTTATTCATGGATTACGTAAGAGATTTCCGAATCTTTCAGAAAAAGAATTCAAAAAAATGCTCTTGAAGCGTCTCGATAAATGTCACAACAAGAACTATTAAAAAGGGTTATTCAGGTGGAAGCGAAAAATAATTTACCGATTGTAATAATTATTTATCATACAAAAGACAGCAAGGATATAATTAGGTTCCTTAATTAATTTTGTGTTAAGGTGGCCATCCTTGAACTGCTAAGACGTGGGTACAAAGTTTCACTGGTTACAGATGCGATTAAGGCTGTTAACGAAGAGGGTAGAAGAAGCACTGAATGAAATGAAAGATGCTGGAGCTATTTTCACAACCACAGAAGATATCATAGAAAAGTAAGCCTCAACAAAAAAGATGAGTGTGTATTAATATGCCAAATATTAACGAAGCCACAGATACAGACTTAAAAGTAATTGAAGAACTTACAGAACTTGGATAGAGAAATTATTTTAGACAAAAACATTGCTGGAAGAATGAACCCTAACTGCAGTAAAGAAATGTAGAATGGAAGGAGATAAAATATTGAAAGGTATGACTAATTTACAGTTAGCTTAAGTAAAATGTTATGCAATAAAAACGTAATTTATTTCCTTTCTCTTATTGGCCCTATTTTGCCCAGAATACTTAACAATAATTCTAAATATATATCAAAAACATAAGATATTTTTTACTATATGTACAAATTGGAATAATCAGTCAGGGGTAAATGTTGAATTATTGAATACCACCAAGATCCCAATCCCATCTCTAAATATTCAGCAAAAAATCGTAGATGAAGTTAATGAATGAATGCAAAATGCAGAAAAGTTACAAGAAGAAGCAAAAAAAATTATTAAAACAGCAAAAACCAAAGTTGAAAGGATGATTCTGTCTTAGAAAAATGTTTTTGATTTATTATACCAAAAGAGTTACTTAATTACTGAGCATATACAACAGCGACCGTTAAAAATCTTACGATGGGATATAAGCATAAACCAAGCAATTGAAATCTTTGAGAAGTGAGTTGATTAATTTAAATGTAAGACCGAACTGTTATTTTATGGGAAATAATTTCTTCGTTTTAATCTTAGTCTAAAAGTTTAGTTTGGGATATTTCTTGTACAGCCCTTTTCGCTTCATCGTATTTCTTATAATCTTTCTCCGTTGCTTTTTCTAAAGAACACCAAGCCTCATGAACCTTTTCATTAGTATCTAAAAATCCTTTTTTTTCTTCCATTGGTGGAAATTTCATAATTGACATATCATATCTCCTTTAGATTATTTTTATATAATTGATATGATAGCAAATCTTTTGTTTTAAGTGTGCCCTTTATAAACCTTTCTGGATTATAAGTCAAATAATTTCTATCATTAAATACTATAAAGTCTGGGTAATGTATAACCAAAAAACAGAATGTATCAATATGGTTTGCTGTAGCATCAAAAATAATTTCACCTATAATTTCACCTTTTGAGTAAAATTCTGAGGTGGATAATTCACATACCCAAATAAACTTTGGCATATTCATTCCACAGTATGTCGATGACAGATTAAAAGGTAAATTTTGTTTTCTTCTTTGTATTTTATAGGACTTAGAAGATGTAAGAAATATTCTTTTTATAATGTTGTTTTTCTTTACAAGCTGAGACAAAGCGTTAATACCAAAATGTGTGTCATCTAACAAAGCTTCCGCCATAGCATCAACATATTCGGCAGAAAAGTAAATTTTTTCATACAGGGGAACGATAAAGCTATCTATATCTTCAAAGTGATACTTTGAACAGTAACCTTCTTTTTTAAGATTACTTCTTAAAAGTTTTTGGTAAGGGAGATGATTATTATCATTAATTATAAGACCATCAACATATTCTACACTGTTATTTGAAACAGATCTTTCATAATTAGAAAGATGGCCCAAGATTGTTATTGCATGATTATGTCTGCTAAGTCCAGCAACTACTGGCAAACCCGATTCAATATAGTAATAAAGTAGCCTGTCAAAATTATCTTGATACTGAGCTTTAATATAAATTTCAGGATAAAATCCGAACTTTGAAAATATTTCTGCAACTTGAGAAAGGTATAACCCCTTTGATGGAACAAGTCTGCCATAAGAAAGGTTTTCTGTTAATTGGGAAATCTTAAACGGTAAAATCTCTGCATAAGTTGGATATCTTTCACTGAAATATCTAAAAACCATCCAACAAGCGGCATGAGCACAAACAGTAACGTCTGTGTCTTGGCTTATGTAAGGAAACCCATTAACATTTAATTCTGCACCAAGAATATGGACTTTATAATCTGTAGAGCAAATATATCCGCCTGCTTTTGATATTTTAGAAGGATCTAAAATAGTTCTACCTATTGTGTTAATTCTTGTAGGCCTTATAACTATAAAACCAACATAATGGTTTTGATACTTGTCTAAATCATAAATGTCATCGTTGCTAATAAGGGTAGTAAAAAAGTGAAGTCTAATAGCCTTGTTGGGGTAATCTGCGAATTTTTTTGAATAGAAGTTATAAAATGTATCTCGAAAATCTTTATCAATATAATCTTTTTCAATAAATACTGTCTTGATATTATTCGATAAATATTCAGATATCTTGGGGTAGTCTTTTATTGATAAATGGCCTTCGCATGAAGACAAAACATCCATCCAATCATCTTCATTTTTAATATTTACTATTTCTGCTTTGTTAAGGATAGACATGATAGGTCTAGTGGGTGAACTTTAAGGAAAGTATTAAAGATTTTATCACCATTGGAATAACGAGTCAAGTTTTTTGCTTTGTAGCATTCTTACCCCATAACTCATCAAATTATACATGTCCATCATACGATAGACAAGTGAAACAGAGGTTTATTAGCCTTTCTATAAGTTTATACAAACTAGGGACAACGACCGTTAAAAAATGTATTATGCTTAATTGGCCGATTTTAGGCAATTTATCAGTAGAAGTCTGACTTGGGTCTACTAGTCATTATCTTCATTGGAATTATCAATGCTTAAAAAACTTAAAACCTGATTATAGTATGGAAGTGGTATAGCCATTTCCAAGATTTCCATGTCCTCTATTCTGTTGTCATCAATCCAAGCGTTTGCAGGTACCAATTCAAAACAAGTAGGTAATTTTTTTCTCTAGTAAAAATCTATGGCAACCGAAGATTCGCTTACGGTACCTGAAGAGTACAAATAATAAGGAAAATCTTCTCCCTTAAGGAACCACTTTATTTTAGAATTTTGAGAACAAACTAATGCATATGAAGAACTAAGTTCCACAAATCTTCTACCAGTAGCCGTAAGTGTGGTATCAAAATCTTTTGTAAGACTATCTATCAGTTCATAAGTAAGATCGCTTAACCTAATTCTTTCTCTGAAAAATTCTTCTGGCATAAGTAACTCTGCTGCAAATGCATTCACGTCTGACTCTTTATTATCTTTTTCTCCGAAATGATGTATGTCTTCATCAGTACATTCAAATGAGATATCTGAAGGTGTTAAGTGTTTAGTCAAAAGATAATGCCCTAGTTCATGGGCTAGTGTGAATCTCTTTTTCCCTCTTTCTCTTATGCTTCTTTTAACGCTAATAAGAGTTCTTTTGCCTACCTTAAGCAACATACCACTAAAGCCTTCTAGATCATCTTCTTTAATTATAATCCCTTTAGCCTCAGCAATTTTCTTTGGATTTATAGGTAAAGATAAGTTCTCAAATTCTATGAGAAGATCTTTTGCGTAAAGTTTTGCTATGTTCATTTTCCTTTTCTTTTCGCTTGTTCTTTAAGAAATTGTATATTCTTTACGATTATGTCTCTATCCCCTTTTTCCAACTTTTTGAATGCTCTAAAAGCTATTTTAACCTCTTCATCTACGAAAATTTCATCCCCCTTTTCAGTAAGAAGACTGTCAGTGGAGACACTTAATTCTTTTGCGATCCTAGTGAGTACATCGGACGATGGTTTCTTTTCTCCTTTCTCAAACTGGTTTATTGCTGCGGGACTTATACCTACCTTCTCAGCCAATTTGTTTTGATTTATATTGCGTTCAATTCTTTTGCTCTTTATGCGATGTCCAATTCGTTTGGCAAGTTGGTCTTCCATTATTTATTAGGTCTCCTTAATTGCATAAAGTATAACGAGTTGTGAAAGATAGGTCAATAAATAATTAACTATTAGTAAATTTTTCCCTTGACAGGTACGTTAAGCTATGGTTAAATATTTATTAACTACTATATTTTCAAGTTCTATCTCGTGATTAATGAAAAATTAAAAATTTTTAATTTAAGTTAAATAGGAGGAAATGCAATGGAAAAACTTATACTAACAATTGAATCTGCGGCAACAGAACAGCCTTTAGAAGTTGAGGTAAATACGAACCAACCTATTCGAGCTTTGAAAGTATCTACTATGGCTAAGTTGGGGATCGATCCGTCACAAGCGGACAACTATCGTTTAATATTCAATGGTAATCCCCTGTCTGAGGATGATACTATCGGCGAATCAAATGTGCCAAACGGTGCTACGCTTATTCTAACCCCTCTTGGTGCAGTGGTGATCTAATGGAAAGTGAAGTTATTAGTCACAAAATTCAAGAACAATTAGATTGTCTCCAAGCGCATAATAACCTGTTTATTTATCACGGATGGAAGGTAACACCAGAGGGGTTATATGTATATGTACTTATGTATCCTAAAAAGAGTCCAACCTTAAAATTTATGGCACGCTTATATTACGAGGGATACCCACAAAGAGCTCCTGCTTTTACTTTTGTTGATCCACAGACTAGGCAAGAAGGGAAGCAATTCTGGCCAAAACTAGGATCAGCCTTTCAGGCTGCGCTGGGGCGTAATCCACCACAGTTGTGTATTCCAGGCATTAGAGAGTTTCATGAGATTCTACATACTAACTATACTTGGAATGTAAAGAAATATTTATTATCTAAGGTATTAGAAGATATTCAAGTTGAAATGGACAAAGCTTATCAATGAAGTTAGTTACCGCCATAGCTAATAAATTCTATATCTCTCATAAGATAATATCTGGCACAGAAGCGTATTTAAAACTAAAGGGGGAAATCGGTAAAGAAGGTCTTGTACTTTGGGCTGGTAAAAGAGCACAAGAATCTTCTATTATAACCACTATGTTTGTTGGGGGTTCTGAGTGGGGAGAGGGAGTTTCTCTCGAGCAAAACGATTTGATAAGACTTGTAACTAAGCTTTCAAGGCATAGTTTAACCTTACTAGCGCAAGTTCATAGTCACCCAAACCAGGTAGAACATTCAACAGGTGATGAAAGGCATCCAGTGAGTTTTCATATTGGCTACATCTCAATAGTTGTATGGAACTATTGTCTTTCAGGAATGGAACTTTCAAAGAATTGTTATATTTACGAGTACCAAGGAAAACTATGGTGGAGAAAATTGCCTGTTAAGGAAATCCAGAAAAGATTCATTATCTTACCTTTGGAGATTCGAATATGAAATCTGAACAGGAGTGCTTAAGGACGATGACACTTCTTAGGCAGCTCATGCCATCTTCCCCACAAGAAGTTCATAGATGGGCTAAGGTGCCTGCGCCTATAATAGTAATATTAGGAAAAGAAGCTTCTGTTAATCCAAATGGTCAACTTACTTTCTTTACAGTTCTTAACCTTTTATTACGACTTCATCCAATTATTACAGAAATTTATGTAATCTTTGAACGAAATTCTAGACTTATAACCCCTATCCCTTTAGTAAATAATACTAGTCTAACTGAAGCCGTTACCCATTTTTCTTCTATTATATCCACCGGGGTTAATCTTCGAATTTTGCCTTCTTTATCTTGTGAGCCATTAGTACTAATAGGTATAGGAAAAACAGGTATAAGGCATCCTAACATGGTCTCAATCTCATCTGACGGTTGGTTTGTACATCTAGTGGCTAAAAGTGACGACAGAGAATTTTCATCGAACTTCAATCCAATAGGAGCTATGGCAACTGCTTGTTGGGCGGTAAGCGAAATATTCAAAAGAGTCTTAGAATATAAAGGTACAACTTTAGGTATTAAATCAAGCGAACTACCCAGAATGAATTTACTTGAAGACGAAATACACTTTTCTCTCTTTTCGTACGAACAAATTAAGTTAAATGCTGATAACCCTACTTTACCTAAAACTATTGATCTCGGGCAAGTATTTACAGTTGGAGTTGGCGCTGGAGGGGGTGCTTGTCTATATTGCCTTGTATGTCTGCCTGAGTTACAAGGTAAAGTAGTTTTGGTAGACCCAGATGAAGTGACCTTGTCAAATCTTAATCGTTATATATATGCCATCAGAAAAGATGCAAAGGAAAAAGTGCCAAAAGTCCACCTAATACGAAAACTATTTGATCAATTTCCGAACCTTGAAATTGATGCTTATAAAAAGACTTATTTAGAGTTCTCAAAGATCACTAAGTACGATTCTTTCGATTTACTTATTTCAACCGTTGACAACCTAGAAACTCGACAAGCAATTCAGTGGGACCTTCCTAGAATTATATTTGATGCTGGTGTGGCAGAAAGAGGGTTCTATGTAAAAAGGGTAGAAATGGGTCTAACTGCTTGTCATGTTTGCTTGCAAAATAACAATAAGCAGGATCCAGACAGAGATTTAGCAAATTTCATAGGACTCCCATACGAAGAAGTAAAAACATTGCGTAATAATAACGGATATTTTAAGGACTGGCATATATCTCAAATGCAAGAAGTCCAATGTAGGTTAGGATTTCCATTACCATCTTTAGGAGAACGTTTTACAGATTGGGTATCTTTACATTGCGGCCAAATGAGTTTTGAGGGACAGGCTTCTTTGATAGTTCCAATACCTTTTGCAGCGGTTCTTCCCGGAATACTCATTGGAGGAGAAATTCTTAAAGAACGCATCTTTCCTGATAGAGCGCTAAAGGGAGATGTCACTTACATAGATCATGACCTCTTTTCTAGACCCAACCATTGGATAAAATTTTCACCCCTTCCACAAAAGAACTGCTCAGCATGCAAGGATAGCTTTATTCTTCAGAAATACAGAAAAAAGTATTACAATAGCTTGATGATTTAGACGATCAAAATGAAATTGGAAAATTATTCCATTTTAGAGTTGCAAAATAATAATACCAGCGACCGTTAAAAAAGGATCAAGCCTTGCTTAAAAGATAAAAATAAGTAATCTATAAACAAAATAGTAATGAAACTTGACCAAATAGGAATCTGGTCCGAGATTAAATTAGAGATCATTAAGGAATATGCAAGTGCATATACAAAAATAATGAGTAATAAAGAATGGTGTCAACCTAAGATTGTTTCCAATGCTTTAGAGCTTCTGGACAAAGAAATACCAAAATATAGAAATAAGATAAAGTATGTTCATCTATGCTTTTCTACAGACCCTTTTATGTATAAAAACAAAATTACATATCATATTAAACAAGGAACTCAAAGGGAAACATAAATTGTCCTTATCAATGAAAACACCACTAAAAAATCCACAGAAAAAGAATAGTAATGTGGAATCAACAACATAGTTCATGAACTGTATTAATTACAATGGTAAAGAAATATGTAATATCCTTAGTTTTCACTACATTATTTATAATGGGTTGTGCTGACTTCATAGAAAATCAATTCATTTTCTACCCGGACAAAGACGTATATTCAACACCTGATGATTGGGGTATTGAATATGATGATGTCACGTTCAATACCGAAGATGGACTGAAGCTTAACGGATGGTTTATCCCGGGTAAAACAGAAATTCTAACTGCTAACAATCTGCATACACTCCTGTGGTTTCACGGCAATGCAGGAAACATAAGCCATAGACTCGAAAACATAAAGATGCTATACGACAGAGTGCCCTTAAATATCTTTATCTTTGATTATCGGCAGTATGGTAAGAGTGAGGGCAAGGTATCTGAACAGGGAACATATACTGATGCTAATGCAGCCCTTGAGTATCTACTTTCGAGAAGGGACGTAGATCATGAAAAGATTGTGTTTTTTGGCCGCTCCCTCGGTAGCGCAGTAGCCGTTGATCTTGCCATAAAGGAAAAATGCTGTGGTCTGATTCTTGAAACTCCTTTTACGTCTATGAAAGAACTTGCAAGGACCCTTTTTCCTTACATACCAGTAGGCTATATCCTACAGGCAAAATATGATTGTATTACGAAGATAAGGGACGTAAAAGTACCTGTCCTTATCCTTCATGGAGACAGAGATGAACTTGTACCAATCGAACAGGGAAAGACTTTATACGAGGCAGCCAATGAACCAAAGGAATTCTATACAATTCCTGGCGCCACGCATAACGATACTTATATAGTGGGTGGTGAGGAATATTTTGAAGTGATTAAGAGATTTGTTAATAAACTGGAAAATTGAAATCTGTAAAATGGAGGAAATAAAAATGTATGATGGTTTGTGGACGGTAGAGTTTCAATCAGCCATAGGTTTTGGCAAGGGAGTTTTAGTATTAAACAAAGGTCGTCTATTGGGAGGTGATGCGGTCTCTGTCCGCAAATGTCCAGTCTGAATCCTGTTAATCCTTTCAATAAAGTATCTCTGTGCTCTCGGTGTTCTCTGTGGTTAAATATTTTATTCAGGTTTTAGTAATTTCTTTATAACCTGCATTGCAAGTAAAAGTATGTGACCATCATAATCCTTAATCATCTCAATCAACTCTTTGTGGCAACCTTTTTCTTGCGCTATCTTCTCCAATCCATCCTTCACCTCATTATCGGATTCTTTATTCTTGATCTTGTCTAGTACGGCACATATTTCTGATATATCTGAATCCTCCAGGGAGTTCCTTAGTTTTGAAATTAGTATCTGTATATTATCCTCTGCAACGGTTCCCATCCGCCTGGCAAGGTTCTTGTCTACTAATTTTCTCTTGATCATCTCATCTACTTCATGAAGCTTGTCAAGGTGAATACGCGCCTCTTTTTCCCATGATTCAAGTTGTTCGATTGATAGAGCCATTACCTACACCTCTTTTCGTATCTTAAAAATGCAGCAGGTAAAGAGTCTAGAATATCAGAAGCAATCATTGATGTCTCTCCTTTTTCCTTCGATGCTATATCACCTGCAAGACCATGGACGTACACGCCAAGCTGGGAGGCATTAAATTCACTTAACCCCTGACCGATCAGGGATACGATAATTCCCGTAAGGACGTCCCCAGTGCCAGCAGTTGCCATTCCGGGATTACCTGTTTGATTTATGTATATCTTTTCGTAATCTGCAACTATTGTCTTATCCCCTTTTAAGACTAAGGTTATGCCCTTTTCTTTTCCTAATCTTTTATGCATTGATTGAACAAACTCTGTTGCAATGCTAAGTCTTTTTTTTTGTACATCCTTTGCCGAACCAAGGTCTAATAAACGTGACATCTCTCCGGGATGTGGTGTGATTATGACGTTTCTTTTTATCTTGTACAATATATTAATATTACCGACAAGCGCATTAATCCCATCAGCATCAATCACAATGGTGCGGTCTATTGTTTTTATTAACCAGTGGACTAGCTTTTTTGTCTCTGCTTGTTGTGAAAGACCGGGACCTAATGCTACAACATCGTGTTTATTACATAGCTCCAGGATTTCTTCTCGACCCTTATTAGATAATGTGAGCACCTTCGTTTCTGGTAGTGGATATGTCATCACGCATGTCAGTTTGGTTTCCATTACGAGATTCAGGCTTTCAGGTATACCCAACGTAACCAAACCTGAACCGCTCCTCAATGCGGCTTTCGAGCAAAGGTACGCAGCACCCGTCATGCCAGGAGAACCAGCGAGAACCAATACGCGACCATAATTTCCTTTGTGTGAATTTTTTTTTCTGGAAATAAGTTTAGGTAGGTCTTTTACTTTATACATTATTTAACGTTACGTAAATTCTATAACCTTAATTAAAGTGCTTGAATGTACAAAGAAAAAACTGAAAAAGCAAGGCGTAAGTAGTATTGGGATTGTAAAGAAATAAGTATACAACGAAATGAGGGTTGTAATAGATTTAAATCAAATTTATAGGAAGAGACACAATAAATGTTTTCTTATATCGTTATTATCCTCTTTTGGGTAATATGGTATACCAACACTGTAACTGCGATCTTTGCAATGCTTAAATATTTAGCATTTGAATCATTTGTTAAAAAAAATAGGATTTGTCCATTTTTCCCCAGGGCTTGAAGACAGTTAGGACAACGTAGAAATAGTACCTATGTTAAAAAAATTAGGATTTCATTCCAATTTTTAAATCTTAAAATATTAGGGGAGGTTCCTTTGTTTCTGTTCCAAGGATAGTCGTATAAGATAACTTTTATGCCTTTTTCAGCCAGCTTTATCGAATATTCCCAACAATCCTCTATAAAGTAGTCGAAATTGACATCTATATCATGCTTTCTATCATTAAAGATAAGTTCGTCATAATGGATTCCTTTTGTATGCAGCCATTCTTCGGTCTTTTGTTTTATAGAAGGATTCCTACTCGTTACTAATATGACCGTATAAGTGTTGCTAAGAATAGATAAGGCTCTTGCAGCACCTGGGATGACTTTTAATTTTTCGCATTCAGAGGTATTAAATAAAGAAAATATCTCTTTCTCTTGTTCCTTATTTACTCCACATTTGTGATAATCAAAATGTATGATATGAGCTTGCATAAGAGATATACCATATCGACGCTGTATGAGTTTCCTTATTGTGGTATCAGTTTGTGAAATAACGTTATCTATATCAATTCCTAAGACGGGCTTTTGCGAATATTGAGCTTGCATACATTTATAAATTCATCAGTAGATTTTCCAACAAAATTTAAGGCTTTTATCTCCTTAACCGTTTCCATGAAAGCACTGCTCGGCCCCGATATTGACTTGCTCCCAAAATGCTCTGGTACGTAAATTATAGAGTGTTCTGATTGAGTTTTTTCCTTCAACTTCATAGTTACTCCTTTCTTAATAATAAGGGTGATATTAAGTTTACCCAGTACCACATGTCATCAACTATTCTTTCAAGATCAGTCCTTCCCTTTTTTAGATTAAGACAATCTACATTCAACACTCCAATTATCTCACCAAGAGTCCCTGATGAGGGGATTGGCATTGAGACAATCCACACTAAGTTCTTATCCACTTTTTGCATTTCCACATCATCAAGAATATACTTGCCCCAGTCTTCTTTGAGAATTGCAATAGTTGGCTCTTTGTTGAGAAATGCATTCCCTGTGCTACCGTACCCTGGTGGAATTTTTATTGAAAGTTCAACAGGAGTTCCGATGTTATAATGGAGTCCATTAGGAATTTTTAAATAATCATTTTCATCAAGCATAAATATATTGGATCTAAGTTTTTCATTTGGGATGTTCAATATTCTTGATACATTTATAGTAATACCTTTTAAGAGCTCAGAAATTGTGTTTTTAGGTAACTTAGTCATTTCCTTCTTAACTGCTTTAAATCTAATAATTGGAAAATAACTGGCAACTCCTAAAACCAAAATAAGGAGACCAAAAATAATAAGACCGACTATAACAACAGTACTATCACCGATTGCTATTATAGAAACAATAACAATAATGAAGACAAAAACAGCAAGTATTCCAAGTAAACGTTGCCATAGGGGGAGAATTTTAATTATCTCTAAAACACTTTGAATTGTTTGCCAAAATCCTTTCCAGAATTCCTCCCCAAATCCCTCTGGCACCTTCCTTCTATTTGTACCCTTTCCCATAGACTTTAATCTAAATTTTGATGCCTTAAATCTTTGGGACAAAACCCCAAAGGCAACAATTCAGCAATTGTCTTTATAGTATATTCAGTTCCCTTAGTTCCCAAAATAACTATTGCATCCTTAGAGAATTCATAAATAACCTGTCTACATGCACCGCATGGTGAGCAAAAATCCTGTTTATCACAATATATAGCAATTGCCTTTATTCTCTCAACTCCTTGGGATACAGCATTAAATACAGCAACCCTTTCTGCACAGATTGCCAACCCATAAGATGCATTCTCAATATTACAACCAGTGTAAATCTTGCCATTTTCATCTAAGACTGCTGCACCTACACGAAAATTTGAATATGGTGAGTAAGAAAACTTTATAACCTTACGCGCTTCTGACAATAATCTATGTATTAAAATTTTATCATTTCTTATCTTTTCCATCATTATGAACTCACTCAATATTTTTTAATCTAGTTAATGTTTTATACCATAGAATCAATAAGTTTTGAAGTATATAATGCGTAATTTTTGCACAGCTAACATCTGATGGGTTGATCGAAAATCTATGTAAATCGCTCACTATTTGGTACTATTTATCAGTGACGCAACATAAGCTGCTCCAAAACCATTGTCAATATTAACGACGGTAACGTTAGCGGCACAGCTATTCAGCATTGCCAATAGCGGAGCAACTCCACCAAAACTTGTACCGTATCCAACACTTGTTGGTACGCCAATGACGGGGCGATCAACCATTCCACCAACCACACTGGCAAGCGCTCCTTCCATACCAGCAACAACAATAATCACCCTGGCAGTTGAAATATCTTTTTTGTTTTTAAGCAGGCGATGAATGCCAGCAACTCCGACATCATAAAGTACCTTTACGTTGTTTCCCATTATTTCCGCTGTCTCTTTTGCTTCTTCAGCTACAGGAATGTCTGAAGTCCCAGCAGTTATAATTAAGACTAGACCCTTCTTTTTCTTATGGCGTGATTTTCGAATGACTATTGTTTTGGCAATGTCATTATATCGCGCAGTCTTATATTTCTGAGAAATATACTCATAAATCTCTTTATTAGCACGAGTTGCCAGCAAATCTGCTCCGTTTTTAACGATTTGGTCGGCAATATTAAAGACTTGAGAAGGCGTCTTACCGCCGCAGAAAATCACCTCAGGAAACCCGCAGCGAATAGTTCGGTGGATGTCAACCTTGGCAAATTCCAGGTCTTTGTATGGAAAATCTTTAAAGAAACGTAATGCCTTTTCTATCGTAAGCTCGCCTTTTTTTACCTTTTCCAAAAGATTCTTGATAGAGTTGCTATCCATAACTAAGGTATTGCCTCAACATTAAGTTCTGCAAAATCTTTTTCTTGATATTTGTGGTATGCCAGCCCTGCTACCATCGCAGCGTTATCCATACACAATATTTTTGAAGGATAATACAGTGGTATTTCTTGGTTCTTTGCCGCTTTTCCAAGTTTTTGTCTAAGTCTTGAGTTGGAAGCGACACCACCACCGAGGACTATTACTTTAGCAGAAAATTTAGTTGCGGCGTAAATGGTTTTATCTACCAGAACGTCAACAACCGCTTCCTGAAAACTTGCTGCAAGGTCTGCAATCTCCTGGTCTTTTAATTTCGGCTTTGCCCTGTCAAGCTTTGTATCCTGCCCCAGACAATGATATAAGACCGCAGTCTTAATACCGCTAAAACTAAAATCGAGAGATTCCTTTCCCATGTACGAACGTGGGAATGATATTGCCTGTTCGTTACCGTTTCTGGAAATACTATCAATTTCCGGCCCGGCGGGGTAGCCTAAACCTAAAATTTTGCCAACCTTATCAAAGGCTTCTCCCGCAGCATCATCTATAGTTCCGCCAACGGGTGTATGTTTTGTTTCGCTATGCGTTAGAAATAAGGTTGTATGACCCCCCGATACGACAAGGCTTATGGCCGGGTATTCAATATCCTTGTGTTCGATTTTACTCGCATAAATATGTGCGTGTAAATGATTGGTAGTTATGAGTGGAATCTTTAATATCCAGCTCAACATTTTAGCAGTGGTAAGACCTATTAATAATGCGCCGATAAGACCCGGTGTGTTTGCCACCGAGATTGCATTTATATCATTAATATTAATATCTGCTTCTATAATAGCGCTGTCAATAACTGATATGATTGTTTCGGTATGTGCACGACATGCTATTTCAGGAACTACACCGCCAAACCTTGAATGAAGTTTTTGTTGTGAGGCTACTATATTTGAAAGGACTTTTACGCCATCTTCCACCACGGCTGCGGATGTTTCGTCACAGGACGTTTCGATGCCCAATATTATCATATTTTTATAAGAAACTGGAAAATATCAAAGATGTGTATTTGATTAATAGAATTATCCTTCAACTTCTGGGAATGATTAAAAATTTACAGAACTGTTTTATCTTGTTTTTGGTCTATTCAGACCCTGCTGTTTTAGCATAAGTTCTTATGCCTTTTAAGACATCAATTGCCCTGGAGAGCTGTACGTCAACAAACCTTGCCTTATTCTTACTATCATTATAAAATTCTTGACCGTTATCTGTTCGTATGTCTTTAGCATTAATCCTGGATAGGTATGTATATAGTTCTTTAACTTCGGCCTTTGTGAGGTCAACCTTTATGTCTGGTTCGATGCCTGTTTTATCAATCTGAATCCCTGAGGGTGTATAGTATCTGGCAGTTGTCATCTTTAAGGCAGAATTCCTGTTTTCTATTGGAATCAAACTCTGAACAGAGCCTTTACCAAAGGTCTTCGTTCCCAATAAAAGTCCACGTTTATGGTCCTTAATAGCGCCTGCAACAATTTCCGAGGCACTTGCACTCCCATTATTAACTAATATTATCAATGGAAATTTGGGATATGTCCTTGATCTGTGAGCCTTATATTTATGATCTTGCGATTTATGTCTTCCTTTTGTAGTTACAATTACGCCTTTTTTAATAAATCTGTCCGCCATGTCAACGGCAATATTTAAGAGACCTCCGGGGTTAAATCGCAAGTCTAAGACTAAAGATTCCAACCCTTGTTTTCTTAAATCTTTGATAACAGAATCCATGTCATTTATAGTATTTTCCTGAAAGCTGCTAACCGCTATGTAGCCAATTTTGCTTTCTTTATCAACTATCTTTGCTCCACGTACACTTTTTATGTGAATATTAGCGCGTTCAATAGTTATATCAACGGGTTCATTCTCTCCCTCATGAACAACCGTGATCTTAACCTTCGTATGAGGTTTATCACGTAGCATTTTAACGGCTTCACGAATAGAAATATTTCTTGTTGATTCATCATCAATTTTTATAATTTTGTCTCCAATAAGCACGCCTGCACGAAAGGCAGGTGAGTCTACGATTGGTGTTAAAACAGTTAAAATACCATCCTTAATAACAACTTCAATACCCAGACCGTTAAATTCGCCTTCTGTCTCAATCTTCAGCTCTTCAAGATTCTCTGAATCAACGTATTGACTATAAGGATCCAAACCAGCAAGCATCCCTTCGTAAGCATTCTTAAGCAATTCTTCCAGACCCACTTTATCAACATATTTATTTTGTATTTCCTTAACTACTTTTACAAACTCTTCGAAATTCTGATAATAAGTATCCGGATCAGTTTTCGGGTCTGTTTGCGCATGGATGTCGTATAAGCTTAAGGAAAAAATTATAATTATTATCCAGATATAATTAAGACAACTTTTTGACATTTAAATCACTCCCTTATTCTGATTTTTCCTCTTAATTACCTTCATCGCCGCATCTACTATGTCTTCAGCAGTTAAATGATACTCTTTAAAGAGTATCTCCGGGTCACCCGATTGACCAAAGCGATTATCTATACCAATCATCTCCGTTGGCACCGGATATTCTTTAGCAAGGGCAACGGCTACACAACTCCCCAAACCACCATCAAGAACATGTTGTTCCGCCGTTACAATAGCACCTGTTTCTTTTGCTGCTTGCACTAACGTTTCTACATCTAACGGCTTTAACGTATGCATATTTACGACGGTAGCTTCTATCCCTTTATCGGACAACATTGTTGCCGCCTTTAGGGAATTGGCGACTAAAGCGCTGCATGCTACAAGAATAATGTCTTCCCCTTTTCTTAATATTACCGCCTTATCTATTTTAAAGAGAAACGCAAAGTTAAAATATTTTAGATTTGGTGGGCAGAGTCGGAATCGAACCGACCACACCGGGATTTTCAGTCCCGTGCTCTACCAACTGAGCTATCTGCCCAAAAAAACTATTATAAGTTGTTTAATTATTAAGCCTTACGCATTGTATGCTATGCTCTTATTCTGTCAATATCTTTTTGAAAGACCTATTCGTGAATCTCTTTTTATCCCGTTTTAATTGCTGCTTTAGTTCGTCAATGTTTTCAAACTTTATTTCTTCTCTTAATTTAAAAAGGAACTGCACTTCTAAATCCTTCCCATAAATTGATTCATTAAAATCTACTATATGTGCCTCAACTATAGGTTCACTACTACGTGTGTTTTCCCCAAAAGTGGGCCTTTTCCCCACATTAGTTATTGCACCATACTCCTTCCCACTTAAAAAAACTTTTGTAGCATAGACTCCAGATGGAGGCTTTATCTCATGATGAAGATTAAGGTTAGCCGTAGGGAATCCTAACATCTTGCCCCTACCAGAACCTTTAACAACAGTACCGAATACAGAAACACGTCTTCCCAACATTCCTTTAGCTTTTTGTAAGTCCCCTTGAACAATATTTTTTCGTATTGCAGTACTGCTTACTGTTTCACCTTCAGATTCTACAGGTTTACAGGTAACTACTTCGAATCCATACTTGTTTGCAAAATCATGAACCATAGATGCATTACCCATTCTATCCTTACCAAATGAACAATTAAAACCAAGCACAATTACCTTGGCTCCAAGCCAACCGTAAATTATTCTAGTTATAAAATCCTCAGCACTAGTTTCTGAGACTTTTTTACTAAATTTTAATACAACTGTTATATCAACGCCCAATTGTTCAAATAAAACTAACCTATGTTCAAGTGATGTAATACATGATTGCGGTTCTTTGGAAAGAATGCTTCTTGGATGACGACCGAAAGTTAAAACTATTGATTCCCCTTTCTTTTTATTTGCCAGATTTACGGTTTTTTCTATTACTCTCTGGTGGCCTAAATGTACGCCATCAAACACGCCTAATGTAACAACCGGCCAAATAAGTTTTTTTTGCAATTTTTTAATACCTAAAATTGTATCCAATATAGCCTCTTAACCTGAACTTAGCTTTTACCTTTTCCTAATCGTGTTTTTTTATTTACCCATGATTCCCACTCAGATAAAAATGCCAATTGCTTTTCAATTAGGTATCCTTTCATTATTGCATCTCTTTCTGCTTCAAATTTTTCTGGATCAACCTTCTTTCTATCTACCAACGTTATCACATAACATGTTTTTTCTCCTTTTCCTTCTATAGCAACCGCAGATTCTCCAATTTTCAAATCAAATGCCATTTCTGCAAGATTAGGTCTATCGGAACCCAAAACCTTGATATAATCATTTTCACTAATAATACCGGGCCTGCTAAAGTAATCAGTTTCCACTATTTCTATCTTACCTGTTTCTTCTTGAATAGATTTTACACCTTCTTGAAAAGATGTTTGTTTAATCTTATCGATACATTTTTCTGCAAATGTTTCAGCCTTTTTAAACGCCTTTGAGTAACGTAGGTCTTCCTCCACCCTGTCACGGATTTCTTCATAAGGAGGTGAACTAGGCTCAAGCCTTTCCAGCACCTGAAATATAAGCTTTCCTTCTAAAGAACCCAATGGTGGTGAGGGATCGTTTACGTCCCTTTCAGATACAAGCTGTGGTAATTGTTCCATGCCTATAATCACTTTTCTCAATTCGTCTTTTCTGAAGTAATTTGTTCCGTCACCTGGATTTGTTGGCACTATATACAACAGGTTGTTTTTTGCTGCAAGTTTTGGAAAACTAATAAATATCTCTTTTCCAATATTATCATTGATATACTTATCAGCTTTACCAATTCGTTTGTTCGCTAATTCTTCATTTTTTTCACGCCGTAACGTGTTTTTTATTCGTTCTTTTACTTCGTCAAACGGTTTATATTCTGGTATAGAAGTTTTATCTGGTTTTTCCTCTTCGGACTTTTCCGTGCCCTTGAATACATCTATGGCTTCTTTATATACATCTTCATTGAATATAACATCCTTATTATCTTCATAATATTTGTGCATTTCCTCATCAGTAATATTAACTTCTTCTAGCACATCATACCTCGCCATCACATATTCTATTTTAACCTTCTCCGGTTCTTTATAACCCCAGATCCCTTCTTCAGGATTTGGAAAATTTCCACTATATTTGTCATAAAAAGACCTAATCTCATCTTCGTTGGCTTCAACATGGTTAATAAAATCTTTGGCTTTAAAGGCTGCATATTTTACTTTTACCTCTTCATTTTCCTTCATATACCTCTGGAATGCTTCATCTTTGGTTATCTTTACTGAATTTTTTAAAAAGAACATAAGCTTCTGGGCTAAGAGATATTCTCTAAAAGTCTTTTCAAACTGATATTCTGTCATATGGAATATCGATCCAAGCATGCGTCGGTATTCCTCTTTGCCAGCAAAGATCTGCGGGTCAAAAGGAAACCAATTCTGCGTTTCTTGTGCCAGTTCTTCATTAGTTACCAATATACCCATTTCATCAGCCTGACGAAATAATGCCATTTGTTTCCAAACTTGCTCAGCTACGGGTTCCCTAGAGTCTCTGAAAAAAACTCTAGCCCACCTGACAACGGTATCATTAAACTCTTCCTGTGATACTTTTTCACCAAAGATTTCTCCAATAGGAGGTTTCGGCACCAAAAGATCAACTGCCGGACCTATTCCCCATATTACCATCAAAAATACGACTAAAATACCTAAGAGTTTTTTCTGATTCTTTCTAAACCAATTTGTCGCCGGCATATAACCCTCTAATACATTTTAAAATACTTAATAAAATACCAGTTAATAATCCACAGAATAGTGAAAGTTTGATTATATAAAGCGTCGTTATAACTATCAACTGCTTTTTGTAGAAAATTTGATTTTTGTGATTTAAAACACGTAAAAAAGTACACAAGAAAGGCATCAACCATAAAAGTCCTTGACACTAATGAATACCTTTGTTTTAATTTTTGGTCTTTGTCTAAGGTATATTATCAATTCTTTTGTCTTAAAACTTCAAACTTTTATAAAGAGGGTATACTGTGGTTACAAAATCAATGGTAATTGTAGAATCACCTGCAAAAGCCAAAACTATAAACAAATTCTTAGGTCGATCATATTTTGTTCGTTCTTCAATAGGACATATCAGAGACCTTCCCAGTAAAAGTCTTGGTATAGAAATCGAAAATAATTTTATCCCTAAATATCGAATAATCCCTTCTAGAAAAGAGTTAGTTGGGAAATTGCGCAAAGAAGTTAAAAAAGCAGACCTTGTTTATTTGGCTTCTGACCTTGACCGAGAAGGTGAGGCTATAGCATGGCATTTGTGCAAAGCTTTGAGCATACCAGAAAACAAGATTAGGCGCGTTACCTTCAATGAGATAACAAAGGATGCAATTCAAAATGCTTTTAAAGAACCAGGTCCCCTTAACATGGACAAAGTCAACGCACAACAAACACGAAGGATTCTTGACAGAATTGTTGGTTATCAAATAAGTCCCCTACTATGGAAAAAAATCGCTAAACGTTTAAGTGCTGGAAGAGTACAGTCTGTAGCTGTTAGACTTATAGTAGAAAGAGAAAGAGAGATAACGGAATTCAAATCTCAAGAATATTGGGAAATTGTGGCCGAACTTATGCCAATACATGCTGAGGCAAAAAGCACTTCCAAGCCCAAAAAGGAAGTTTTTGTCGCTGAGTTATCCAAAATTAATGACAAAAATAAAGAAATCACCAATGAAAAAGATTCAAAAAAAATAGAAGAAGTATTAAAAGATGCTGAATATATTGTAACAAACATTTCAAAGCGCACTAAACTTAACAATGCACCACCTCCATTTTCTACAAGTCTGTTGCAACAACAGGCATCAATAAGATTAAGATTCAGTACAAAAAAAACCATGCTGCTAGCACAACAATTATACGAAGGTATTGTACTTGGAGATGAAGGATCTATCGGATTAATTACTTACATGAGAACAGATTCCTTTGGTGTGTCTCAACAAGCCATAAGCTCATGTCGTGAAGTAATCGAACAAACATATGGCAAAGAATACCTGCTGCCTAAACCAAAGACTCATATATCAAAAAAAGGAGCACAGCTTGGTCACGAAGCTATTCGGCCCACCTATGTAGAACGAAAACCAGAAAGTATAAAATCATTTTTAACAGTCGATCAATATAAGCTTTACAAACTAATATGGGATAGATTTGTTGCGAGTCAGATAAAACCAGCTCAGTATTCAATTACAGAAGTAGAAATAACTGCCAAACCAAAAAAAGGAGAGATAAAAAAATATATTTTTAAGGCAAGAGGTAAAGAGACAATATTTGATGGACATACGATCTTGACATATACGGATCAGGAGAGAAGTAAACAAGATCAAGATATACCAACATTAAAAAAAGATCAAGCTTTGAATCTTATCAAGCTCACTCCAAGCCAACACTTCACTCAACCACCACCTAGATTTACGGAGGCGACTTTGGTAAAAGCATTGGAAAAAAAAGGTATTGGTCGCCCAAGCACATATGCGGCAATTATTTCAACCATACAAAACCGTGGCTATGTAAAACAAACAAAACGCTTATTTTATCCGACTGAACTAGGAATATTAGTCACAGAAAAGCTTATTAAACACTTTCCCATGATTCTCGACGTAGAATTTACTTCTCAAATGGAAGACAAGTTGGATGAAATTGAAGAAGCTCATGAAGATTGGCTCAAAGTCTTAAACGAGTTTTACAAAAACTTCAGTTCTGATTTAGAAAAAGCAAAAATAGAGATGAGCAGTGTAAAACAATTGCCTGAAGAGAGCAAATATACTTGCCAGGTATGCGGTAAACCAATGGTAATCAGATGGAGTAGAATCGGCAAGTTTCTTGGCTGTTCGGGATTTCCGGATTGCAAGAATACGACAGCTCTGGATACAGATGGGAAGCCTATTCAACATGAAAAACCGGGGCAAGTATGCGAAAAATGTGGCAAAGATATGGTTATTAAATTCAATAGAAACGTTAAGTTCTTAGCATGTTCCGGTTATCCAGAATGCAAAAACACAAAGTCACTTGATGGTGATAAAGTTGTCGAAACCAAAGTACAAAAAACTGACGAAAAATGCGAAAAATGTGGAAGTTACATGGTTATACGAAATAGTCGGATGGGCAAATTTTTAGGTTGTTCAAATTATCCAAAGTGTAAAAACGCCAGGGCCATACCTACGGACAGAAAATGCCCTCGTGAGGGATGCAATGGCAATCTAGTACAACGCCGCGGAAAAAAACGCATGTGGTTTTACGGTTGCACAAATTACCCCGAATGTGATTTTACAGCAAAGGATTTGGCTTCTTTAGTTGATGATTCTTAACCGGGGATAATTTATTTCAAGGTAATAAAACCCTTCGATCTAATAAATATAGAAACAGACAACCCTTTTTCTATAAATCCTCTTAATACTGAATGGAATTCATCAGTTGAATTAACATCCTTTGAGCCAACCTTTAAAATTAAGTCACCAGGCATTATGCCTACCCTTTCTGCAGGACTATCTATCTTAACGTGTTTTACAAGTACTCCTCTTCCTTTTTGACAACCCATTGCCTCTGCTTTTTCTGACGTCAGGGTTTCAACACTTAAACCCATGCTAAAGCTTGTATGTTCGGGTTCCTTTACGGTTATGAACGTTTTGCCTGACATGTTCCCTGGCTGTTGGTCTATTTTGACTACCAGTAATTCTTTCTTTTTATTACGTATAACTTTTACTTTAACTTTACTATAAACGGCCGAATTCCTTATAGCCTTCTGAAGATCATCAGCATTGAGAATCTTTTTTCCATCAAACTCAATAATGACATCTCCAGGATGAATCCCTCCCCTTGATGCAGGAGTATTTTGCCACACTTCTGATATGAAGGCTCCCTTATCGGAATCTAATCTAAACTGCCTTAATACACCACTTTTATCTTTTAGATTCAGGTACGAGGCAAGTCCATCATTGATATCTTGAATTCCGACACCTAAATATCCCCTTACTACTCTTCCTTTTTCGATAAGATCATCGATGACTTCATTTGCTATTTCCGCAGAGATTGCAAAACCAACCCCCTGGAACCCTCCTGTTCGTGTTGCAATAGCAGAATTAATACCGATGACTTGGCCGCGTAGATTTACAAGCGGACCGCCACTATTACCCGGGTTTATTGCTGCGTCAGTCTGAATAAAATTTTCATACGCAAAAGGTTTGGGAAATGGTGTGATATGTGTTCTCCCTATAGCACTTATTATGCCTGCTGAAACGGCTTGTCTATATCCAAAAGGATTACCAATAGCAATAACCCAATCTCCAACCTTTACGCTCTTTGGGTCTCCAAAAGTAACTTCTCTGAGGCTATTGCCGGCTATCTTTAAAATAGCCAAGTCTGTATTTGGATCCTTGCCTATGACTGCAGCATCATATTTATCCCCATTATGTAGTGTTACGGTTATCCTTCCATTTTCAAAACCAGCTATAACATGAAAGTTAGTAAGAATATACCCTGTCTTTTTTATTATAATTCCTGAACCAAAGCTTGGCCTATGAGATTTAGGTTTTTTCTTCCCATTCTCCTCGGGGAGAGAAAAGGGAGAAGGCAACTTATCGTGCGGATTCATAGAAGTTCCAGGTTCACCTTCTGCTATGATACTTACAACTGAAGGCTCAACCAAACTTGAAACTTTTTGGAAAATCTGTATAAATGGGTTTGCAATCTTTTCCAGTTCTAAGATTTCTCGTCTTAGCTTTTCAACTTCATCTCCTGCAAATACTCTATGACTGAATACAAGCAGAAAAATAACACAAAATATCTTACATTGTGACGAATATAAAAATCTTATATACATAATGCGTAATTATATCAAAAAATATTCCTTTTACAATATTATACATTTTATCACGCACCAATTTTTTTAATACTACTTCAAAAATCCTAACCGCTATACCTAACCCTAAATTAATAATAACAAATCAATTGATTTTTATTAAGACATTGATACTATATGGCTTATCCAAACGATTCGTTCATGCAGAGAAAGTGGAATCCCAATGTAGTTGTCGCAAAATGAAGATAGATTCCTGCTTCCACAAGGATGACAAAAGGCTGAATAACACAGTTCATGATTATACGTAAACCTTTAAAAAGTTGACACAAGAATTGATATTATACTAAAAATCCTGTCTTAGAAAATGAAAGGTTTTGATTATGAATTCACCTCATAGCTTGCCCACCCACCAGAATGATAGCAAGCGGAGGGGCAAACTTATTGTTGTAGAGGGTACTGATGGGAGTGGAAAGACAGTTCAAACTCATCTACTTGTGGAAAGGTTGCTGAAAGCAGGTTATCAGGTACAAATGACTGATTTTCCACAATATGGCAAGTCGTTTTTTGCAGATATGATCGAAAGATATCTGAATGGTGAATTTGGGTGGCCGCAAGAATTAAAAAAACATCTAAAAAATTACCCACTTCCCAAGAAAAGAAATTATAGATCTGATCTGACCTCAAACAAATTTTTGACTAAAATTACAAACACCGAAGGAATTGAATCAAAGGTTGATGAGGTAAACCCATACCTTTCTTCTCTGCTTTATGCGGGTGATAGATGGGAAATGAAAGATCAGCTGGACAATTGGCTCGATGAAGGAAACATAATTATATCTAACCGATACGTTTGTTCTAATATGGCACATCAGGGAGCAAAGATTAAAGACATCGGTGAACGAAACAAATTTTTTAAATGGATAGAAGAACTTGAATATAAAGTGTATGCTATCCCCAGGCCTAACCTAACCATTTATCTTCATGTATCCATAGATGTTTCACAAGAATTAATCAAGGCTAGAGTTAAAGGCAGTCAGGGGTTCAAACCAGAAGCGGATTTACATGAAGAAGATATAAATTATTTAAAGAAGGTTCAAGACATATACACATATCTTGCTAAGGAAGATAGTAGCTGGTTCACAATTGGTTGTACAATAAACAATCAAATTTTACCTAAGAAAGAGATTGCAGAAAAGGTATGGAACATCATAAATAAAAATTAAATTGTATTCTTCTGTTCACCAAAATGGCATGACATACTCTAAGAAATGAGTCACACATGTCTTCATGAATTTTTAAATCGATTAAATTAATAATTGTAAAAAAACTATTTACATATTCGAAAAGATTTTTTGTTCAAAATTAACACAATAACCATATCTGTGTATTTGCTTCGTTTCGATGTTTCGTTGTCCTAAAAACCTAAATCAGTTTTTTTCGTAACTTTGTTTTGATAATGTTTTCCCCAGTTTTTTGGATTTTTTAGTAGCAGCTTCAACTGCGTCTATCAGCGCATTCCTGATACCCCCTTTTTCCAAGGCATGAATACCCTCTATTGTAGTCCCTTCCGGAGAGGTAACAGAATCCTTGAGTTCACCAGTATGCATGCCAGACTTTAATACCATCTTTGCAGCGCCAAGAACTGTTTGTGCGGCAAGTGCCGTTGATACATCCCTTGGCAAACCCATCTTAACTCCGCCATCTGATAATGCTTCAATAACCATATATACAAAGGCAGGTCCGCTCCCACTTAAACCCGTAACGGCATCTAGATATTTTTCTTCTAACAAATAAGACTTGCCCACTGCGTCAAAAATCTCACCAACTAATTTCCCATCATTCTGAGTGGCATTTTTCCCCAATGCATAACCAGCGGCAGTCTCACCTACAAGACATGGCGTATTAGGCATAACTCTGACAACTCTACAGTCTTTGTTTAAGTGTGATTCTATGAAATACAAAGGGATTCCGGCTGCTATAGAAACAACTAGATGTTTGGGAGTTAAATCACTCTTTAACTCCTCCATGATGTCACCCATCATATTTGGTTTGACAGCAAGAATTATAATATCAGAATTGGACGTTACTTTTCTATTTTCTTGTGTGGTTTGTATTCTGGTTTCGTTTTCTATTATTTGACATCTCTTTTTGTCTACGTCACTGATCATAATCCTATCTATGGCACTAAGATTCGCCTTAAGGATACCCTTAACCAGGGCCTCACCCATCTTCCCTCCACCAATAAAGCCTATTCTTTCCTTAAGCATATTTACTCCATTAATTATAACCACCTGTAAAATCAGTGATACATATAGAACAGACGCTGACAGTATTTTCCCCATTAGATAGGTGATACCTATTGGGGTTTATGCTTGATTTATTAGAAGTGTTATCTTAATTTATACTTATTTGATAGGGATTTTACTGTGGCATAGGATAAGTGTCAATTATTTATTTCGAATATGAAATTTAAACTTCTTAGATGGATACCTCTTCTCTATTTTAAGGTTTTTCATAGAATTGCGTTTTATGGTTGTGAAAACATTCCCGCCAATGGGCCTATTATTGTAGCCCCTAATCATATAACTTATTACGATCCAGTAATTGTTGCTATTGGTATCAGGAGAAATATGGAAGCCATGGCATGGGGAAGGCTTTTTTCCATACCCATTTTTGGAAAAATAATACGTTTTTTAGGCGCTTTCCCCGTGGAAATATCTAAGGTCGATAAGAGCGCTTATATTAAAGCCCTTGAAACCCTGAATGCTGGAAAGGCCTTGATTATCTTTCCAGAAGGCGGAAGAAGTATTGACGGAAAGGTTAAGAAGTTTAAGTTAGGTATTGCCAGGATTGCATCCAAGACAAATGCCAGTATTATTCCTGTTACTATAGTTGGCGCTTATGAAACATGGCCAAAGCACAAAAAGCTACCACATCCAGGAAAGATTTCTGTCTATTACCATAAACCAATTACAATTGATAAACACAAATTCGTAGATATTCAATCCAAACATGATTTTTTCGATAGAGTAACAAATCAAGTAATGGATGCAATTAAGAGCAAATTAGGATAAATAACACCGATTATGGACAAAAAAACTACACCAAAAGATTGTTTTAGAAACAAAAAGACAACCGTAATGGGATTAGGACTATTTGGCGGAGGTGTTGGCATTACTAAATTTCTTGTTTCTCAAGATGCAAATGTAACGGTAACAGACTTGAAAAGCGCTGAAGAGTTATCGCAATCTCTAAAATTGCTAGACGGTTTGCCAGTTAAATATAGGCTAGGGAAACACCTTGAGGAAGATTTTTCTGATGTAGACCTGTTAATTGTTAATCCTGCGATACCGAATGAATCGAAATTCTTACAAATAGCTAAAGATAACAACGTCCACATTGATACAGAATTGAACATATTCTTTAAGCTTTGCCCAGCGCCAATTGTTGGGATTACGGGGAGCAATGGAAAATCCACGACTACATCATTAATCGGAAATATGTTGAAAGAGGCAGGATTTCGCACTTGGGTGGGAGGAAATATAGGCATATCATTACTGGAACATATTGAGGAAATAAAACCGCGTGATATGGTTGTCCTTGAGATATCAAGTTTTCAACTTGATAATCTCAGTAAGATAAAGTTGAGTCCTCATGTAAGTGTAGTTACCAATATAGCTCCAAACCACCTTGACAGACATAAGAATATAAAAGATTATATTGATGCTAAAAAGACTATCATTCTTTATCAAAAGGAAGGTGATTTTGCCATACTGAATTATGATGATCAAGTATTGAGAAAGTGGGGAAGCGAATGTAAAAGCAATATCTTATGGTATAGCACCAAGAGAGAATTGAAATGGGGTGCCTTCCCGCACAATAATGAAATTATTATCAACTATAATTTAAAAAAGACCGTTATTTCTTGTTTATCAGGAATTAAGATTAAGGGTATTCATAACATACAAAACATAATGGCAGCAGCATGTGTGGCAAACATAATTGGTGCAAATGCTGGGTCTATTAAAAATGCCGTTATAAATTTTTCAGGACTTGAACATAGACTGGAATTCGTAAGCAAGATTAATGGGATACAATATTACAACGACTCAAAGGCTACAACACCAGAAGCATCTATTGCAGGAATAAAGGCCTTTGAAAATCCCATAATATTAATTGCAGGAGGTTATGATAAGGGAATAAACCTTAATCAATTTGCACGGGAATGCGCAAAAAATACAAAAAGCGTGATCTTAATCGGAGAAACCGCCAAAAATATACAGAAGCTTATCCAGAACATAAGAAGCAAGTATGCAAAGCCTGATATTTACTTATCGCCTTCTCTTAATGATTCGGTACGTAAGGCAAATACAATTGCCAGACACGGCGATGTAGTTTTACTATCTCCAGCGTGTGCCAGTTATGACATGTTTACAAACTACGAAGAAAGAGGCAAAAGATTTAAAGAGCACGTTCGCCAGATGGCTGTGAATTTATCCTGTTAAAATTACTATATAAAGAAGCAAACATAAATTATTAGGTTAAAGCCCCTTGCCTTGCTTAGACATCCTGGATTGAATCAATCACCTAGACAAATAAGACAAAAACCTGGCATGACGGATAGTCTGCCAAAATTTATCACATAAATCCCACGTAATCTTTTCTCCACCTGCAACACTTGTAAGGCAATAACTAAACAGAAGTTATGGCAAATTCCAAATAATTATATAATAAATCTAAAATGGTAGATGGTAGTAGGAACTTAAACATTATTAAATATGTTATAAAATAAAGTTATATTTGCTAAGATTTTTAGCCCCATTTTAACCAGAGTATACTTAAAAAATGTAAATAAAAATATATACATTTTCATTTTTTTATTAAACAACTTAAACAACATAAGTATTGACTTTTATATTTTATATGATATCATAAGTAAATTTTGTTATGGCTATCTATATCCCCCCCGAAAAAATTTCTGAAATACAAAGAACCCTAAACATATTTGACGTTGTTTCTGATTATATCCCTCTCAAGCAAAAAGGGAGGAATTTTATAGGTTTATGTCCTTTTCATCACGAAAAAACGCCATCTTTTACTATTAATGTAGAAAAGCAAATTTACAAATGTTTTGGCTGTGGGGAGGGTGGAACCGTTTTTAATTTTCTGATGAAACAGGAAGGTTTGGCATTTCCAGAAGCAGTTAAACTTCTTGCTGAAAAGGCAAATATTAAGATTGATGATTTTGTTACAAATGAAAAAAGGCAGGAAATAAGTGTATTGTACGAAGCCAATGAAGAGGCAGCATTTTTTTTCAGTAAAATGCTATTGAAAACCAGTGAGGGTAAACGTTCAAAAGATTACGTCTCAAACAGGTTTATAAATGACGAATCAATTAGAAAATTTAGATTGGGATATTCTCCTAATCGTTGGAATTCAATACTGACGCATTCAAAAGAGTGGAATATAAGCACAGAAGTGCTTGAAAAGGCAGGGCTTCTATTAAGAAAAGAGGATAATGCTTTCTACGACCGTTTCCGTAATAGATTAATGTTTCCAATCTTTGATCTTCAAAACAGACCTGTAGGATTTGGAGCAAGGGCACTAGATAATTCTTTGCCCAAGTATCTCAACTCGCCAGAAACCCCGATTTTTAATAAAAGCAAGACACTTTATGGAATTAACTTGGCAAAAAATTCCATAATGAAAAATCGTAAGGTATTGCTTATGGAAGGCTATACAGATGTTATAATGGCACATCAATGTGGAATAGACTGGTCAATTGCAATACTTGGTACGGCATTGACTCGCGAGCACGTTAGGTTATTAAGACGTTACTGCGACAAAGCCGTATTAGTATTTGATGCCGATACTGCAGGCCAAAAATCTTCAGAAAGAAATTTAGATATTTTCATCGAGGAAGATTTCGAAGTAAGCGTTGTTCTTTTGCCTGAAAATTATGATCCATGCGATTATCTTGTTAAAAAGGGTGTGCAAAGGTTTTTAAAACAAGTGGAGAAAGCATATGATTTTTTCAGTTTTAAAATAAAACTTTCAAAAGATAAATGGAATATTTCTTCAGTTTCAGGAAAAACATCGGCAATAGAAGATATTTTCTCAACGGCTATGAAAATTCCTAATATTTTAAAGCGCGAATTAACTATCAAGAGGATTGCAGAAGAAATGTCCATAGAAGAAGATATTTTGCGTAAACATTTAGCCAGATTTAAGTCTTTACAAAAGAATGAAATGAATAGAACGAAGTTGTACGACAGAACATTAGACGCTTCTTTAAAAAATAAAATAAAACCAAACTCATATCGGGCAGAAACTGTAGAAATGACAATCTTAGGCATAATGCTAACCAAGAATGATTTAATTAAAAAGATAGAATCAGATATCGGCTTTAATAGTTTTAGTAATGAGAGACTTCGATGCATAGCCGAAAGAATATCAGAGATTTATTCACAAGAAGGACAGGTAGGGCTTAGTGATATTTCTCATATGTTAAACACTACAGAAATGAGCAGAGGTTTAATTGATATAATTTCAAAGCAAAGTACATTAGAAGAAAACAGCATAATGGAACTAGACCAAAACGGAGAAAAGTTGCTTAATGAATGTATTCAATTTATTAAGAAAAGAAAAAATCTAGAAGATTTAAAACACACAAAAAAAAGGATGTTAGCTCTAGACAGTTCAAAAGAATCTGCACAAGAAGTTGACAAATTGCTTACCATATTTCATAAAAAAAGCATGGATTTCCATTCTTTAAGGAAATCTTGACAAACAAAATTTTTGTTTTATTAAATAGGGAGAACCTTTAATGGAAAAGCTGAGTCAAAAGATTAAGGCTCTTATACGGAAAGGTAAAGAGAAAGGATTTTTAACTTACGAAGAGTTAAATGATTTTTTACCTGAGGATGCTTTAATGCGTCCCGAAAAGATTGATGAAATATTAATGATGTTGGATGAGTTAGGGATTGACCTTATAGAAGAGTCCGAGATAGAAACTCGTGATATAATAGAGACAGAAGAAGAGGAATTAAGTGAAACAGCAGGAGCAGAATTGGGTCAAGTCGAAACTGTTAAGGAAAAAATTGACGATCCAGTAAGAATGTACTTAACTCAAATGGGAGTAATACCTCTATTATCTCGGGAAAAAGAGATATCGTTAGCAAAAAAAATAGAAATGACCAGAAAGAATTTTCACAGGAAAATACTTAAATTCGGCTTTTCACAAGAAGCTTGCTTAAAGATTTTAGAGGATATTATTAGTGGTGATCTTCCGTTCGACCGTACATTGGCTATTAATGTTGAATTCGAGAACCATAAAGATAGGCTTCTTAGGCGATTTCCAGAAAAGGCAAAAAAATTAAAAATAATCATAAAGAAAAATAGCGAAGATTACCTCAGGGCAAAGCTGAAAAAGACATCTGCAAAAGAAAGGGTAAGACTTCTGAAAAACGTTAGAAATCGCCAAAGAAAAGGTTCTGCAATTCTTGAAGATTTAAATATTCGTACCAAGAAACTACAACCGATAATGAAACGGTTACAGGAAATATCTCAAGAAATGGCTAATATTGAAAAACACATTAAACTACGCAATAGAAAGCAAGGCAAATGGAATGGCAAATTGCGAGAATTGAAATCTAGACTTGGCGAATTTGAGAACTTAACACTTGAGTACCCAGAAAAATTAAGACAACGTATTGAATCCATCGAAAGGATTTACAAGGAACATGAAGCTGCGAAGAGAGAACTTTCTAGTGCGAATCTGAGATTGGTAGTAAGTATTGCAAAGAAATATAGAAATCGTGGTCTAAGTTTTCTTGACCTTATGCAAGAAGGAAATACAGGATTGATGAGGGCCGTTGATAAGTATGAATATAAAAGAGGTTACAAATTTAGCACTTATGCTACATGGTGGATAAGACAGGCCATCACTCGTTCAATAGCTGATCAGGCTAGAACTATTAGGATTCCCGTCCATATGATCGAGACAATGAGCAAAATAAGGAATGTTTCAAAAAAACTATTACAAGAAAGAGGTAGAAGCCCAGGAATTGAAGAGATTGCAAAGGAAGTGAAGATACCAATCTCTGAAGCAAGAAGAGTACTTAAAATCTCTAGACATCAAATTTCTCTTGACAGGACAATTGGAGAAAGTGAGGATAGCTCATTCGGCGACTTTATAGAAGACGAGAAATCAGATTCTCCTGTATCAGCAGCTGCACAAGAGATGCTTAAAGAAAAGATTGAAAGTGTACTTGATACACTAACATATCGGGAGCGAGAAATAATTAAGCTTCGCTATGGTATTGGAGATGGTTATACATATACACTCGAGGAAGTCGGCAAAAAATTTATGGTAACACGTGAAAGGGTAAGACAAATAGAAGCAAAGGCTGTCAGAAAACTACAACATCCAGTAAGAAGCCGAATGTTAGAAGGATTTTTAGATAGTGTTGGCGAAAGCAAGTAAAATAAGTTGCTACGGTAATGCATTAAATACTCAGGAAACTTTATGGTTGAAAGGTTAGAAGTATTAAAAAGATTACAATTACTGAGAAACAAGATAAGCGAATTAGAAGAATACAGGGAACACAGAAAAAAAGAAATTCAAAAAGAAGAGGATCAAATAAAAAGTAAAGGATATTCTTCCGAGCAAAAACACAATGAATTGTTATCAATACAAAAAGAAATTGATAAAAAAGACCTTGATTTAAAAACTGATGAGGAGGAAATCAATAAGCTCAATGTTCAACTAAACCAGATTAAAACAAATAGGGAGTACAGCGCATTAAGTTCTGAAATAAGCTGTAAAAAGGCCGATAAGTCCTTGCTGGAGGATGATATTTTAAACCTGATGTCAAAATTGGAAATAATTGATAAAGAATATAAGAAATTGACAGAAGAATTAAAACATGATGAAACAAGATTAAAAGAATTCATTAAAAGCGTAGATACAGATATAAAAGAAACAGATGAGGAAATCCAAAAACTGCAGAGTGATCAGGAAGAATACTCAAATTTGCTAGATGAGGATACTTTATATCATTACCAGAGATTATCAAATATTAAGGATGGGAAAGCTATTGCAGAGGTGGTTGATAATGTATGTGGTAGTTGTTTTATGAATATAAGATTACAAACCCTAAACTCTCTCATGGGTGGCAGAGAACTCGTTCTTTGTTCAAATTGTGGCCGCATACTTTTCCTAAACGAAAAGCACCAATTCAGAAGTAGGTGAGATGGCCGCTCCAGTTCTAAAAATTCAAATTTTACTATAATAGTTCTGGAGAGGAAAGTCCGAGCTCCATAGGACACAGTGCTCCATAATGCGGAGTGGGAGTGATCCCAAGGAAAGTGCCACAGAAAATATACCGCCCTGTAAGATTGATGAAGTAATCGTCTGACAGGGTAAGGGTGAAAAGGTGGGGCTCAAATTAACGAGCTTAATGTAAGAGCCCACCGCTCTCCGAGTGATCTGGAGGGGCATGGTAAACCCCACTGGGAGAAAGGCTAAATAAAGAAGTATAAGCGGTCCGCTTAAAAGCTTCTGGGTAAGCCGATTGATCTCGATGGTAACATCGAGACCAGATTAATGGTCATCTAAAACAGAACTCGGCTTATTACCTGCTTCTGAAAATTTATTGACCTATGAATGTTCTTCGTAAATATAATATGAAGCTTTTCAGAAAACAAATTCACTGATAAAAGAAAATCAAGACCTTGCTGAATTTCAAACAGGGCATATACTAACCTTCAAAACAATTCAATGTATCAGAATTGTTTGTTGATATTCAGAAGCCTTTGCTTAAATCCTGACTCCCACCTTTTTGAATTCTTTTTCACTATATAGCATTACATAATCAGACAAGCCTGTTTTTTGTTTTATTCTCTCGATAACGTTTTCACATTCTTTATCCGTATAGCCATGAATCATGGTGAAGACATTATATTGCCAATCAGGAAATGTTGGCCTTTCGTAGCAGTGAGTAACCTCTACAAAACTTGCCATGATCTTTCCACATTCATCTACTCTTTCATTTGGGACTCTCCACACGGTCATTGCATTGGAATTTATGCCTATCTTTCTATGGGCAATAGAAGCTGCCAGACGCCTTATCTTTCCATTTTCTAAAAGATTTCTTAACCTATCAACAACCTCCTTCTCTGACACGCCTAAACCATCACCGATATCTTTGTACGGTGTCTTTGTCAGGGGAATACCATCCTGTATGTGTTTTATCAGTTTAATGTCTAAATCATCTTCTGTCATAAATTACTACCTTTCAGCTTACCTAAGCTATTTTGAATTTGACCCCTATCTTAAACTTCTTAGTTGTCGGCAAACAACGAACCTTAATGCCTGTGCGTTCTTCAATTTCTTGAATATTGCCAGCAAGACGCTCTTTTGATGGCGCTGACATCGTAAACCAGATATTAAGTGGAATTTCTTTATTCTTTCCCTTTCTTAAGTAATTATGAGAAACACCACTGTATCCATTTATTATGTTGCTTACCTCTTCCAATTTATCTTCCGATACTTGCATTGCCGCAAGCGTCGCAGAATTCCCAACCGCCTGCGTATTTATAATAGGGGCGATACGACGAACATACTTATTTTCAATCATGGCCTTTATTCTTTTTATAATAAGGTCCTCATCAAGTTCCAGTTCTTTGGCTAGGTCAAGAAATGGCCTATGGGATAACGGGAGGTTTGTCTGAAGCCTGTGGAGTATTTTTCTATCTATTTCACTAAGTGACATTTTTAATATAAATGTATTACTCTTATAATTGTATTTAGAAGTGTACTACCTCTTTGCTGCTAGAGGATTTTTGTATATTACGTTCTTTATCTTTGATTCTTCTTTTGAATTTTTCAATTCCTATTTTTTCCACTAGCGTTCCAAAACGTTTTTCTCTCTTCTCAGATAATATTACATCCACACATACATCAAGTGCCTTAATCACTTCCGACTCATCTGCAAAGTCGATGAGGTCATCTGCAAATCGTGGATGTCTGCCTAATTTACCACCTATCATAACACGGTAACACTTCTTCTCTGTCTTTATGGTACCTGTAGGACAAACTTCAGCGCAAAGACCACAGTAAACACAACGATTATAGTTAATTGTGACATTTTTTTTATTACCTCCGGAATATCTTGTATGTTTCCCTTTTGTTTCATCCTGAAGTTCATTTGAGAGTCCCGAAATTCTTATTGCACCTTCCTTACATGCCTTCAAACAATTTCCACATCCATTACACTCAACATCTTTATCTACAAACACCTTTGCCCTCACGTGTATACCAAAATCCCTGATCTGAGGTTGGGAACAGCAATTCGGGCAGCTAGCTACTGCAATCTTTAGCCTCTGGTGTGGGAGAATCTTGCCTTCAATCTTATTGATAAGCTTTTTACTAAACTCTATTTCTCTAAGCCTATCCTTTATTTTTTGTAAAAGCCCTCTAACACTTGCTATCAAAAAAGGACATTCGATATCCTCTCCGCGACATACATCTATGTGGTACATGGCGGGACACCCATCCTCTACTTCATATTCACCTGATCTTTTCAAGATTTCAAATTTATCTTCTTCTGTAGCAGAGGCAACAGAGAATGGATCTGTACTTATATCTTTATTATTCTTGGCTCCCATAAAGCTTGATTTTACGTATTCCACGTCCTCTGCAGTAACAATATCCTTCCCTTTTTCGCGGGCACGTTTTTCTATCTTTGAACGCGCAAGTCTTCTTACAAAGATTGGTACATTTTCAAGCCTTGAACTTGCTTCTTTGTCCCATTCCATATAACACTCAACTCCTTTATAAGATTCTCATATAGAGAATTATTTTCACTTAGTTTTAGCAACAAACCTTAAAACTCAATTATATTTCATACAGATATCCAGTCAAATAAAATTTAACCATAAAAATCGACATTACTTTTTATTTAAGTATTTTTTCAAGATATAAAATTATGCCTTTTGCTATTTCCTTTTTATTTTTTAATGTGCCTGGTTTATGGCAGGCATTACTTATCATGTATGCTGTATGACGACTTCTTGAAATATTTTTGTAGTCATTTGCTATAATCATATCAGCCTTGCTTCTTTTCAAAAATCCTCTGGCTATTTTTATCAGTTCTTCTTTTGTTTTATTTACCTCTAATTTAAATCCCACAAGTAAGGCATCCGGCCATACATTCCTGATAACGCTTATTACTTTTGGTGTTCGTACCAATTTTACTATTAATTCCTTTTTCCCAGAGGGTATTTTATTATATTTAGGTTTAGCTGGTATGTAGTCAGCTATAGCCATTGCGTGAACAATAGCATCATATCTTCTACCCCTTAATCTTTTTTGCAGGATTTTTATTAAGTCATTATTGGTTTCAATTTCCATTAATTTAAGTTGAGAAGGTCTGATACCAGCGTGGTTTTTTATTACAGGACATAAACTGTCTTTTCCATATATATAGGTAACAACTGCATCGTGACGCATTGCCTCAAGAGCTATTTCTGTGCCAAGCTTACCTGTTGAAGTGTTGGTTATATAACGAACAACATCTATATAACCGCGTGTAGAGCCGGCAGTGATGAGGATTTCCTTCTTGTTAAGAGAGGCCATTGAAAGTGAAAATTTCAAATTTTAAAATGCAAAACAAGAACTTACTTAAACTTTTCAAATTATTTTTGCATTAGGGGAAGGAATTAATCTAATTCAATAGTATTTACTTCTCCAAACTCAGTAAAAGGCTTATCAAATTGCTCCATATTACCGATAACGAGCAATTTTATCTTATCTGGGTGCAGATACTCTTTTGCTACACGTAGTATGTCTTCCCTGGTTATTACTTTTATATTATCTACATAAGTTTCAAGGTAATCTAAAGGTAATCCTTCGTATTCTATGCCAATCATCTGACTAACAATACTGGCGCCTGACGTGAATTTAAAGATGAATTGGTTTACAAAGGTATCCTTGGCTAATTCTAATTCCTCGTCATCAACGAGTTTCTCTCTTATTTTTTTCACCTCCTCAAGGGCAAGTTTTATAGCCCTTATTGTTGATTCACTCTTTGTCTGTAACGATACGAAGAAGAAACCAAGATCTCTTGGCGTGTGGAAAGCACTGTATGCCGAATATGCTAACCCTTCGTCAGAACGAACCTTGCTGGGTATTCGAGCCGTAAAACTTCCACTGCCGAGGATAAAGCTCAATATCTTAATCGGGAAATAATCCTTACTTAACCTGTGTATGCCTAAATGCCCGGCAACTACATGAGCCTGATTGATATCCTTATAAACATAATTTGTCGATTTCTGAAATTCCTTTTCCACTGGTGGTACTTCAGGAAAGTCTATCTCGGTTTTTTCCCATTTTGCAAAAACGGTCTTTAATTTTTTTAGTATTTCTTCTGTATGAAAATCTCCCGAAATACCCACAATGACATTGTTTGGGTGAAAGTACTTACTGTGAAAGGCAATCATGTCTTCCCTGGTTATATTCTCAATAGTATCTTTGTACCCGTTAGTCTTTCTGCTGTAAGGGTGATCTTCCTTATACAATATCTTTCTAAATTCTCTAAAAATAATTTGTCTGGGAGTATCATTTTCTCTTCGGATACTTTCCAATATCTCATCTTTTTGTTTCCCGATCATGTCTTCAGGAAAGGCAGGGTTCATAAGTACGTCAGCAAATATCTCCAGACCTTTATCAATATCTTTCTTCATCGTAGATAGTGAAGCGCTACCTGATTCCCTCCCAATCGACGTCTCAACAGATGCCGCTATGAATTCCAGTTCTTCATTAATCTGTTCCGGCGTTCTTGTCTTTGTACCCCCTCTTCTCATCACACTACCAACCAGATTTGCAAGCCCGGCCTTTTCCTTAGGTTCATAAATAGCGCCCGTCTTAACCCGTGCTGTAATATTGAATATAGGCAAATCATGGTCTTCAAGGAGGTAAAGGATCATACTGTTGTCTAAAACCATTCTTTTTGGCTTTGGCGGTGTGAACTCAATTGGCTTGTACTTGAACTTTGATATTATCCTGGCGCCTTCTGATTGTGGTTCAGTTAGCTTTGGTCCTATAGCATGAGCCTGTCCACCCTTCACATGACCACCATGCCCATCATATGCAAGAAGTGTCCCTACCTGCACGAAAAACAGGTTTGACCACATAAAAAATAGAAAGATTAATATTGAGCTTAGTGAAACCTTAGCTTTTCCCGTTATCATGATCTCTTTCCTTCCCCCTTCTTCACTAAGATAGCAACAGTCCTGTTAGTTTTAGTAAAATATTCTTTTGCAACTCGCATGATATCCTCCGGTGTGACTGCAATTGTCTTCTCAACTAAGGTATTAATATATCTCCACCCATAGATTGCCTCATAAGAGGCTATTATACTAGCCAGTCCTGTTGAAGAGTCCAGGCTTCTTATAAAATTGGCTTCGATCTGATTCTTAATCTTTTGTAGTTCGTGTTCAGTCACGGCGGTCATCTTTAGTTTTTCCAGCTCTTCGTATATTGCCTCTTCAACCTCCTCTACCGTATGTGGATTTCGTGGCGTGCAGAAGAAGATGAAGGCATCTGCGTACTTAGAAGGTCCTCCGTATGCACGGGCCATCACAGCAATTCGTTTATCTTCAATCAGACTTTTATATAACCTTGAGGTTCTTCCACTGGAAAGTATTGCCTCAATGACATCAAAAACATATTGGTCTGGATGGCCAACTGCAGGTTTATGATAAGCGATAGACAAAACAGGATTGGCGTCATATTCAACATAAACTCTACGCTCTCCAATCTGTTTTGGTTCAACTGTCGTGACCTTAGGTGAAGGTGGTTGGCGTGGAATATCACCAAAATACTTTTCTACAAGTTCGATTACCTTACCCGGATTTATATCACCAACTGCAATTATAACAGCATTATTGGGAGAATAATATTGCTTGAAATATTTGGCAACTTCCTCCTTTTTTATGTTTTGGAGGTCTGACATCCAGCCTATAACAGGCCAGCCGTAAGGATGGGCGGTATATGTGGCTGCGTTTAGTTGTTCTATCAATAAACCAAAGGGACTATTTTCTGTACGAAGCCGCCTTTCTTCCATCACGACATCCCTTTCAGAATAGAATTCTCTCAGGATAAGATTTCGCATACGGTCTGATTCCATAAACGCCCATAATTCAAGCTTGTTTGCGGGAAGGTTGCAATAATAATATGTAGCATCACTACCGGTAGAGGCATTAAGGCCTGTAGCGCCATTTTTAAGGTAAATAGACCACATCTCATCCTTAACTATTAATTCCTTTTGCTTTTTCCATACTTCTCGTAATTCTTTTTCCAGGAATTCTACCTTTTCTTTATCAATATCATCACCTCTGGCCTTTTCTGTTTCGATCTTAGCAATAAGTTCATCCTCCTTTCCAAGGAGAGGTCTTTCACTTTCAAAATCCTTAATTCCAAAGATCTTTGTACCTTTGAACATCATGTGTTCAAACAGATGAGATGCCCCCGTAATTCCGGGGTGCTCATTTACAGATCCAACTTTATAAACGACACGGAGTGAGACAGTTGGAACATCATGTTTCTCCAGCATCAATATTTTTAAACCATTCTTAAGTACATGCTCCTTGACATCTAGCTTTAGTTTTTGAGCATAAGAGGTCGTACAGTATAAGAGTATTATTAAAACTAATAAAAATCTTACTTTAAAAATCTTCATCAAAAAGCTCCCCTCTAACGATTGTTTTTTTTACTATTCCTCATACCAGAAACCACACTTTTCTTTTAGATGTGGAAAAAAGTCCCTCCCATTGTACGGATATATTTTACACATATGTGGCTTACTATCATGTATTTTGCACATTGCTAAACCGTCTTCATCGTAAAAGAATTTAGGGCATCGTATCGAGGCTTGACAGCAAAGACCACATCGTTTACATTCTCCCTTTCTATTTCTTATTGATTGGGCTACTTCTTTTTTATTAAAGACATAATAATACCTTCTCCATATCTGATGTTTTAACGATAGGAAAAATATGTTAATTTTTTGCAAGATAATTTCCTTTTGATATTTGCAAACACTTAATTATATTGCTTATATAAAGTCTTTTTCACCATTCTAATAACTTTATTTATTAAATCAAACAAAAATATTGACAAGTCTTAGATACTATGATATACAATGTGGTTCAAGATTTTCTTATACAAATACTTTATCGTAATATTTAGAAGTTTGTAAAAAGTAACCAGTAAATTCTGACACAAATAGCTTATACTCATGATAAAGACTTTTATAGCTAAAAAAGAAGAAGTACAGAGAGAATGGTGTTTAATTGATGCCAAAGATAAAGTGTTAGGAAGGATGGCGAGCCGTATTGCTATGATTCTTCAGGGAAAAACAAAGCCCATATATACTCCACACGTTGATACAGGTGACTTCGTTATTGTTACTAATGCGAAAGAAGTAAAATTGACGGGTAACAAGATTAATGACAAGGTTTATTATACTTATTCAGGTTATCCCGGAGGCCTCAAGAAACATCCCGTAAAAACCTGGCTGAATAAGCATCCGGATAGAGTTATTATGTTAGCCGTCAAAAGAATGTTACCAAGAACAAAATTAGGGCGTGCCATGTTAAAAAAGTTAAAGGTCTATGCAGGACCTGATCACCCTCACGAGGCACAGCAACCAAAGGTCTTGGAAATTTAATTATAAGGAAATATAAAATGAGTAAAGGTAATGATTTTTTTTGGGGTACAGGTAGACGCAAGACATCTATAGCTAGGGTTCGACTAAGAAAAGGTACTGGAAAGATCATTATAAACCGTAAAGAACTCGAAGATTTTTTTTCCAGGGATCGAGATAAATTTGTGACCAGACTACCATTAAAAACCACAAAAAGTTTAGGGGAATATGATGTATTCGTAAACGTTCATGGTGGCGGTTTAAGTGGTCAAGCTGGAGCAATATCTTTAGGTATTGCCAGGGCCCTCTATAAATCGGATCAAGCACTTGTAGAAAATTTAAGAAATGCGGGGCTTTTGACTCGTGATAGTAGAATGAAGGAACGAAAAAAATATGGTCAAAAGGGTGCAAGGGCAAGTTTCCAGTGGACCAAGAGATAAAATGGATTTTCACTGTGTTTTCATTCAAAGGTTTTTTATTAAGACGTTTGTTGCCTTCTTTTTTTATAGAAGTTTGTAGTCAGTTTTATCCCTTCTTTAAGTTTCACTTCTGGCTTCCAGTGTAATTGCTTAGTTGCCTTAGCACTGTCAAGACAAATGTGATCAATTTCACCTGGTCGTTTCTTATCATAGATAGGTTTTATTTTAAGCCCCAATGCATCTCTTACCGCTTCGAAAATCTCTATGTCCTTTACCTCCTTACCCCAACCAAGATTATAAAACTCCCCTTGTGAGTTTGCGGGATTAAACATAACGATAACATTTGCATTTATAAGATCATCAACATAAACGTAATCCCTTGTCTTAGCTCCATCACCAAAAATAGTTGGTTGTTTGCCATCCAGCATCAATTCACTAAATATAGCAACAACCCCAGCCTCCCCATGAGGGTCTTGTCTTGGACCGTAAACGTTTGGATATCTCAATACTGTATAATTCAGACCATGGGTTTGTTCAGAAACGAACAAATAATGTTCAACAGTATGCTTGCTTACACCATATTGCGACAAAGGTTCTATGGGATGTTTTTCATCTGCTGGCAGATATTTTGGCTCTCCGTAAATGGCTCCGCCTGTAGAAATATATATGAATTTTCTTATGTTATACTTATTTGATAATTCTATAAGGTTCAAAGAACCTAATATATTAACCTGTGCATCGTACGTAGGTTCCTTTACAGATCTTCTTAAATCAACTTGAGCAGCATGGTGATTGACGATATCAGGTTTTTCTTTTGAAAATATTTTTTCTAAACCCTTAGCATTGCATATATCCTCTTTATAGAAAGTTGCCCTTGGGTTGATATTTTCAGTTTTACCTGTTGAAAGGTTATCAACTATTACCACATCATGCCCTAGAGATATTAATTTATCAACTAAATTAGACGCAATAAATCCTGCCCCACCCGTAACAAGTATTTTCATAATATTTTTTATAGTCTACTGTTTTAAATATATACGCAGAATGCATTGACGCCAAATTAATTTTTGTAAGCCCTTAATCTGTATATAACCTTTCCAACGCCACACCATAGTCTGTTTCCTTCTGTGATCTTTTCATCTCTTTACGAAATACTACGTGACAGTGATGACATGATTTTTTAAATACTTGCAATCGAATCTTAACCTTTTCACTATCTTTATCCTGACATGCAAGCAAAAGCTTTGATAAGGAACTATCAAATGATTGTTTAAACTCAGAAAACTCTTTAGGAATGACAGGATTATTTAGGTCTAATTTTTCAAAAGACTTTCCTATCGTAGCACATAGTTTAATCGCTTCATTCCATTCGCCCTCATTTATTTTGCGCGTCAATAGTTGGGTATCCTTTTTCATTTGTTCCCCCACCTTTTTAAACCCAAGTTCAGTATACCATTCAACAGCCCCTTCTTGCTGTGTTCCTTCCCTTCCGCAGGATAGGCAAAAAACCAAACCGATTAATGAAAGATCAAAAAAGTGTCTTATAAAACTCTTCGACATTCTTCCATTATATATATTCATACTTCTAAAATGAACTCCTTTCTACTCTAGAAACGTACACGACGTTTAATACTTATGTAAATGTAAAATAACAGACAAATCAATCAATATAGTGTGTTTTGTTCATACACATGGGCAACATTTTATTATAGCTCATTTCATTAACCTGTCTAACCTTTTTCAAAAACCACCAAATCCCTTGGTGATCATAGAATATTGCAATCTCCTTTTGACAGCTTTCTAATATCTTTTTGCGATAACCATTTATGGAATTAGAAAAGTCCCTTTACCTTACCAGTTTCCACATCAACGTCAACGCGTCGATAGGCAGGATCTGAACAGGTCCCCGGCATGAGCTTGATAGCTCCCGCAATTGGTACCACAAATCCAGCTCCTTTGAAAGTCAATATATCTCGAATATTCAATCTCCAATTCTTTGGAGCACCCTTAATCTGTGGATTATCTGTAAGGGAAAGATGGGTTTTTACCATGCAGGTTCCCAATTTGGCGATTTCCGGGTCAACTTCCATCGACTTGGCTTTTGCTAGAGCCTCCGGAGTATAATCGACTCCGTCTGCACCGTAAACCTGCTCTGCTATCAACTCGATACGCGTCCTTAAAGGGGTGTCTAATTCATAGAGAAACTTAAAGTTATTGGTTTCATTGCAAGCGTCTATTACGGCATCAGCCAGTTCCAGGGCTCCTTCGCCACCCTTTTCCCAATGCTTGGAAAGTGCAACACGGGCTCCAGCTTCTTTAGCAAGCCTTCGAACCGCCTTGATTTCAGCATCTGTATCCGTGTAAAAATTATTTATACAAACCACGGGGTTAATCCCTGCCTTTTTGACCACATTAACGAGGTGGAGAAGATTTGCGGTTCCTTTTTCCGTCCATTCAACATTCTCTTCCTTGTAACTTGGATCCAGAGGACGGCCCGGAATAGGCACTGGAGCACCACCATGGCATTTGAGTGCCCTGATAGTAGCAACAAGGACTGCTGCATTGGGTTTATTCCCTGAAAAACGGCATTTTAAGTTCCAGAATTTTTCAAATCCGATATCTGCTCCAAAACCAGATTCAGTAACATTATAATCACCCATTTTTAGTCCAATCCTATCGGCGACAATCGAGGACTGGCCAATGGCAATATTGGCAAAAGGCCCTGCATGAACTAATACCGGCTGTCCTTCAATTGTTTGCATCAGGTTCGGATTAATTGCATCAACCATCCATGCAGTCATAGCACCATCAACTTCCAGATCAGCGGTAGTTATAGGTTTTCCAGACTTGTCGTAAGCCAATACAATTTTCCCCATACGCTCACGCATATCTTTCAAGTCCTTGGCAACTGCTAAAATCGCCATTATCTCAGAGGAAACGGCGATGGCAAATCCGGACTCCATCATGAACCCATCCATTTTCCCGCCAATGCCAATAATTATATCCCTGAGAGCCTGAGCACAAAAATCTAAAATCCATTTAAATTCAACGTTATATGGATCAATATTAAGACGTTTCAGATTCCTTTTAGCAAGTTGTTCGTCGTTGTAATTAAATTCGTGTTGCATTCTAGATGTAAGAGCCACCATAGCCAGATTGTGAGCATTCATTATTGCATTAATGTCTCCTGTCAATCCGAGAGAAAAAGGAGTTAAAGGAATACATTGAGAAAGCCCCCCACCTGCAGCAGAACCCTTGATATTCATGGTAGGCCCTCCAGATGGTTGACGAATGGCACCTACAACATTTTTGCCTCTTTTTCCCAAACCCTGTACCAGCCCCATAGTTGTAGTAGATTTTCCTTCACCTAGAGGAGTCGGTGTAATTGCAGTCACATCAACGTATTTCCCGTCCGGCTTGTTCCCAAGCCGATTAATAGCCTTATTGAAATCAATCTTTGCTACATAATGCCCGTGGGGTAGTAATTCTTCCTTCTCCAGACCCAACTCTTCTGCCAACTGATATACTGTTTTCATCCTGGCTTCAGAGTCTTCTGCTATTTCCCAATCTGCATGTTTAGTAGGATCCAATGCCATTCTTCTACCTCCTGAAAATGTCTAATAATTTAACTAAAAAAAAGGCCAACACCATCTCATTCGATTAAATTACTGAGACAGCGTTGGTCTATTTAATAATAACGAAACTGCCTTTGTAAATGGTAACCTGGCTAGAACGTCGCACTTTATATCAAATCAGTATTAAATTGTCAATATCTTTAAATGACAAGAAACAAAATCTTTCTTGACAAACTAAAACCAATATATAAGATTTAAGTCTTTATTTATCAATAGACAACCATTATATAAATTAAAAGATTATTAGAGTAATTTAAGGCAATATTAGGTGTTATATGCCTACAGGTTTGTGTTGATACCCATCAAAAACAAACTATCGCTACAAATTATTCTTTATCTTTCTTTTTAAGTAAGAATGGGGGGCAGAGAATGGAAGCATTCGGACGACACCTCATACTTGAGATGTGGGAATGTAAAAGGGAAGTCCTTACTGATACAGAAAGGATAATGCAACTCTTGTGTGATTCAGCTAAAGATGCCGGAGCTACAGTAATTAAGCAATTCTATCACGAGTTTGATCCTCCGGGAATAACCGGTGTAGCCATCCTGGCAGAATCTCACATTGCAATCCATACATGGCCTATAGAAGGTTATGTAGCCATTGATATTTTTACATGTGGAACAGTTGTTAATCCTCAGTTAGCAACAAAACGTTTACTGGAGGGATTTGAACCGAAGGATTCTACCACCCTTGAACTAAAAAGAGGTTCTCCACAGATAACAGGAACCATTCTTTCCAGGGCACATTCTGAAGTTATAGGGGATGTATGTTGAAAAAAGATGTCCCTTCACGATGGATTTACGACTATTTTAGTCCCTATGAGGTCCATAAGCATGCCATAAATGGAACTATATATCATGGATATTCTGATCTTCAGGAGATAGTAATTGCAGATAGTCAATGCTTTGGTAGATTTCTTATTCTCGATAATGAATTTCAGTCAGCCGAGGTGGATGAGTTTGTCTATCACGAAGCCCTTGTACAACCTGCCTTAATCCTACATCCCATACCCAACAAGGTAGCCATCATAGGAGGTGGTGAGGGTGCAGCCCTAAGAGAAGCACTCCGTCATAAGACCGTCAAAAAGGCTATGATGATAGATATTGATGAAAAGGTGGTAGAATGCTCGAGGAAATACCTGCCAAGCTTTCATAACGGTAGTTTCTCAGATAAGAGGACAATACTCTTGTTTAAGGATGGTCGCCAGTTCATAGAGGAGACTGATGAAAAATTTGACGTAATAATCATTGATATTACCTGCCCTTTAGAAGGAGGTCCCTCTTATAAACTCTTTACCCAAGAATTCTACGAGATTGTAAAGAAGAGGCTTACCCCTCAAGGATTATTTTCCATACAGGCAAGCACCACTTCCCTTGTCGCCCTCAACACCTATACCATCATTAATAAAACCCTTAAGAACGTATTCACAAAGGTTTTTCCTTATGCCGCCTATGTACCATCTTTTGCTATGCTCTGGGGTTTCTGTCTTGCCACAAATGACCTTGATCCAACACAGTTAACTAAGGAAGACATAGACCAAAGGATATCTGAAAGAGTCAATGGTGAATTGAGATTCTATGATGGTACAACGCACCAGGCTCTTTTTAACCTTCCAAAATACATAAGAAATGCCCTCGCTCAACAAACACACATAAATAGGGACAGCCAACCTCTTAAAGAGAAATATCCTGGACGTAGTGAATAAGGGACAAGTTGATATACAGTTTTGAGATGGCAACTATTCGTTCCTTTCACCTCAGATAGGACAAATAACTTCATTAATTTTTTCTATAATGAGGGTGAAAAAATGAATTATGAAAAAATTACTTGTTACGGGTGCTAGTGGTTTTTTGGGTTGGAATATCTGTCAGGTGGCAAAAAAAGAATGGAAGACATTCGGAACAGCTTTTTCCCGTCACATGGAAGTTGCAGGCATAAATATACTGAAAGTTAATCTCACCGATTTAAATGAACTGAAGAAACTATTTCAAAAGATACATCCTGATGTAGTTATCCATACTGCAGCGCAAACTGATCCTAATTTCTGCCAGATAAATCGCACTGAATCTCAAAAAATCAACGTAGATTCTTCAATCAGTATTGCGGGTCTTTGTGCTGATTATTCAATTCCGTGTGTTTTCACTTCAACTGACCTGGTCTTTGATGGGCTTAATGCCCCTTACTGTGAAGAAGACCAGGTTTGCCCTGTTAATATTTATGGTGAGCAGAAAGTATTGGCAGAGGAAGGCATGTTTAAATATTATTCAAAGGTCACCGTTTGTCGTATGCCTTTGATGTTTGGTATCTCGGGACCTGTAGCTACAAGTTTTATTCAACCAATGATAGAGACAATGAGAGAAGGTCGAGAATTGAGATTATTTGTAGATGAATTTAGGACTCCCGTAAGTGTACAAACAGCCGTTCAAGGGATTTTCCTGGCTCTTGAGAAAATAACAGGTCTAATACACTTAGGAGGCATTGAACGTATTTCACGTTATGATTTTGGTAAGTTGCTCAAGGATGTCTTAGACATTCAAGAACCCAGGTTGATCCCAAGCAAGCAAAAGGATGTAGCCATGTCGGCGCCGAGACCACCCGATGTCTCCCTTGATAGTACCAAGGCATTAGCATTGGGCTACAAACCACTGCCTTTGTCAGAAGAAATCAATAAACTACGTAGCTCTCTTTAGAAAGGAAAGGACATACAAGGCGTAAACATAAACAAAAAATGGTGGATTACGCCTTCTGCTTTTTTAATTCATCCTCATACAGGGGAGACATATGCCAGCATCTCTCCACTACCTTTGGTAATGTATCTAGAAAATAATCAACGTCCTCTTCTGTACTATCCTTTCCAAGGCTCACAGTAATTGAACCATGACATACATCTGGAGGTACGCCTATAGCGGTAAGCACGTGAGATGCCTGAAGATCTGGAGAGCTACAAGCTGAACCACTGGCAGTTGCTATACCATTGTAATTCAGGAATAACACCAGTGTCTCACCCTCCGCAAAGGATATCCAAAAGCTTACGTGTCCTGGAAGCCTATTTGTTAAATGTCCAGTAAAATGGAAGTACTTTATCCTTTCCGGCAGTTCTTTTATAATCTTATCGCGAAGCGGGACAAGGTGTTCGATTCTCGACTTCATCTCGGTCTTGGCAAGTTCAGCGGCCTTACCCATTCCCACGATTCCTGGTATGTTATCAGTACCGGGTCTACGGCCGCCTTCTTGAGCGCCTCCCTTCATTATGGGGATAATATCAATGCCTTCTTTTAAATACAATGCGGCAATGCCCTTCGGACCGTAAAATGATTGTGAAGTCATACTCAGGGAGTCTACTCCCAGTTTCGAAACATCTACTGGAATAATCCCCGCTGTTGCAACGGCATCCGTGTGAAATATAACTCCCTTTTCTTTTGTAATTTTTCCTATTTCCTGTATAGGTTCGATTACGCCGATTTCGTTGTTTGCATGCATAATTGAAACAAGGATGGTCTCCTTGTTTATGGCTTTAGCGACATCATTAGGATCTACCAGACCATCTTTGTTTACCCTTAGATAGGATACCCGAAAACCTTCTTTTTCTAAATCTCTTGCTGTATATAATATTGAAAAATGTTCTATTTCTGAAATAATTATATGACTTCCCTTATCTTTATTTGCAAGGGCTAAGCCTCTTATTGCCAGATTATTTGCCTCACTTCCCGTAAAAGTAAAAATTATCTCCTCATGTTTGGCTCTAATCAAATCTGCAACTTTCTCCCTTGATTCATCCACTGCTTTTTTAGCCCTTAAGCCATATTCATGCAGATGTGAAGATGGATTGCCGAAATGTTCTGTAAAAAAAGGCAACATCTCTTTAACTACTCTTGGGTCTGTTGGTGTAGTGGTTATATGGTCAAGATAAACCCTTCTCATTATAAGGTCCCTTCCCGAAAAATTTATTTTTTATTTGGCATAACTAAATTCCTTGAACTTCTAAACTATTTTCAGACAAATATATCCCTGTTTGAAAAACAGAATTTGTTCCTATCTACACACAAAACCGTTTGGAAAGTTTCGGTTGTTCCGAGATCAATTTCCTTTATTGTTTTGCCTTATGTTTAACGATGATTTCCTTTAGGTGTTGCGCATACATCCTGGGTCCACCTTGTAGATATCCGGTCTTGCCAACCAGCTCTCCCTCTGGGCTGAGCATAATAACAGTTGGATAACCTCGAATCCCGTACTTCTTTGCCAACTCCCAATTTTGCTGCTTCAGTTTCTTGCTCTGTTTTTTTTGCCGGGGAAAATCCACTAATACACAAACAAGGTGCTCTCTGGCAAAATTCTTGAAATCATCCTTATTGAATACTTCCTTTTCCAGTTTCATACACCAACCGCACCAGTCTGATCCACTAAAATCAAGCAATATATACTTACCAGAAGTCCTGGCGGCTGATAAAGCTTTCTCAAAATCGGTCTCCCACTCAATGGCTTCTGCTCTTACGCAGAATAACACCATGATTGTGATTCCCAGACATGTGACAAGACGTTTCCTCATATTTTCTCCTCCATTCTTGTTATAACTTGCTTTCCAACTATTAAATATATAAAAATAATCTATAAAACTACATAATCAAGTACTGTATCCCCAATTTAAATATTACTGATTCATAAATTCATACTCATCATAGAGAACGTCTTCTTCATTTCTTATCCTTTTACCAAGAGCTACGAAAAGGCTTTCAAACTCTCTCCGAAACTCCTCCAGAATATTTATCAAAGAATTCTTGTACAACTTCTGAGACATCCTCCATATCCATTGTGAATAAATCTAATGCTTTTTTAGACTCTCATTATGTTCCGCTTCTTTTCTAAGAGCCGGATAAAGTTGTTCGTCCTCTTTTTTAAGATGTGTAAGCAAATGCGCTTTTGCAGACATAAGTTTTACCTGCCCTTCTTTCGAAAGAATACCAAGTTCTTTTACTTCGTTGAGTGCGGCAACGATTTCCGAATGCTCCTTCTTAAGTTCTTCAATCAGTACTGTCATTTCTTCATCTTCTCTTTATTGGTTTCTTGTGATTTTGTCTAACTTATAATTCGGTTTCCCAATTGACGTAGTATTTTGCATCTATTAGAACATATAATCCAAGTAGATTTATTATTTACGATACTATGAAACGAAGTTGCTATATTTCCATAAATGCCATCCATGGGATAAAATTTTATGGTTTTGTAAGAATATAAATTATTAGCTAATTAATTACTCAAGTCAATAAAAAATATGGGAGATAAGAGTCTGTATGTAATTTGGCGTGAATGGGTTAGGAGTGTATCGAAGGAAAGAGTTTGTGTTAAAGTCTTTTTGATGGTGTGCCGATAATAAAGTTAGTTAATTTTGTGCTTGTTTGGCATTGTAAAAACAATCACAAGTGCAATAATTTAACGAATTACAAGGAAGAAGAAATATGCCAACTTACGATTATAAATGCACCACATGTGATCATACATTTGAATTATTTCAGTCAATATCCACTAGACCAATTAGAAAATGTCCTAAATGTGGCAAACTGAAATTAAAGCGTCTTATTGGTGCAGGTAGTACGATTATTTTTAAAGGGTCTGGTTTTTATGAAACTGATTACCGAAGGAAAGAATATAAGCCTGATGGATTTAATCATTTGTCAACAGATTAGGTTTGGCCCTCATCCCTCCATTAATGAGTTTGCTTAACTTGAAACCTTAACCCATCAGACTATTTCTTAAAGAAGATTCACCTGATAGAGCTTAAGGTAGGAAAAGGATATCGTTCGTGCCCTGACTACGACTGTGCCAAAGTATGATTATTGTTGCTCTGTGCTTTGAATTTTATCGACGAGTTCGCTCATTATAGATTCTGCATCTTCCTTTCTAATGCCTAAAATATCGAAAGTATTTTCTTCAAATACATACATAAGACCGTCGCTACCAAGTCCAATTCCAAGCATATCACTAATTGCATCTGCAAGATGTACGATGTATGTCAGTGTTTTATTTATCTCGGCTTTATCTGGCTGGTGGTGATATTGTACTGCTTCTACGAGAATGGGTGGCAGGTTCCACTTCTCAACAATTTTTCCACCAATTTGGGGATGATCAAAACCCAAAATTTCCTTTTCTGCTATATTAAATGGAGTTTTATTGTCCTTTGTTTTCTCGACTATTTGGTCATATTGTTCTTCTGCAAAACTACTCAGTATAATCTTGCCAATATCATGTAATAGTCCTGCTATATAAGCTTCCTCACAATCTTTATATCTAATACGCTGTGCAATTATTCTCGCACAGGTTGCGCAGGATGTGGAATGTTGCCACAACATTCCTTCTCCAAGATTATACGCAGATATTTCATTATTCAACATGTCTTGTGTGGATGCGGTTAATGCGATGCTTTTAACGGTGTTAAAGCCAAGACAAACTATTGCATGGGATATGGTTGTTATCTTCCTGTTGAAACCATAAAAAGATGTGTTTGCAAGCTTAAGGATATTTGCCGTTAACGTTGGATCACGTTCAAATACTCTTGTTAAATCTTGAGCAGAAGAATTAGCACTTCTAGTGAGTTCAAGTATTTGTGAAATACTCTGGGGCAAAGGAGGCAGATCTTTTACTTTGTTTAACAATTTAAAAAGAGATATTTTGCTCATAACTTGCATCTCAACATTATTCTTTTTGCATTACTTCTCGAATAAACGCTCATAGAACAGAAATGGCATTTTTTCTGTTAAAGAGTTTTTTTCATATTTCGGTTAAGAGTATACCGCCTCCTCCTAGATTAATGAAAACTAAATTGCAAAGAAAATACAACAACTATGGTTTTGCAAAGTATACAGCATGTAATTAAATAGATGCAAAATACATTTATAAACTTTAAACCATCCGGCATTAAAACTAGAAAAGATATTTGATAATGCCTAAGAACGATATTATTCCTAATATTATTAGGGTAAACCTGAACCTGTCATCTTCACGATGATGCCTTCTAGAATTAATCACAATTCCAATGACGCTTATACAAAGTCCAAAAATCATTAAGTAAAAAAGGTAGTTAGTTAATTCTTGGTTCCAAGTAGTACGCACTTCAATTTTTGCAGCTTTGGTGAACATGTTTTCAGCTTGTGGTTTTGCCCTGTCAATGATAAATAGAGCCACAAACATTAAAAACCAGCCGAAAACACAAAGCCATCCAAGTATCCTAACCCAAAGATCTGGCCCCTTACGTCTTTCTGATTTCGTTCCAGTATTATTTACTGTCATTTGTATATCTCCCGATATTATTTGCCAGGGTTTGCCTTAAATATTTTTAGATTTATTAATAGATAAGAATCCTCTTTTTCAGTTTCACATTCTTATTACTACAACTCCCTTTCCTCTCTCTTGCATCCTGCCTCTGGTTATTTTACTTTGTAAAATTGCCTGCTTTTAGCTTCTTGCATCCATCACCGCTGGTCTTGTATTGCAAAGCTGGCACCATCATCTTGCGAAGGTATGTAGGCGCCGATAGGGCATAATACCTTACTGTCTTTATCGCAACGGATAACAACCTTCCACAGCGCATCAAGGCTCTCTTTCTCATGTTCGGTTTCCGGAATCATTTTAATCCTCGTTTGGCTTTCAATTAAAATTTTCATTAATAGCTCCTTTCCTCTAACATTGAATATATAGTATCAAGGCTTCGCATATTGCTTCTAATCAATAATACCTTCTTTGCATCACTTTCCTTTTCCCTTTAAGGTACTCGTTATTAAAATCAGCGACTACTTTTAAACATAGTTCACGTAATTGACTAGCACTTCCGGTATACAAAAAACTATTATGATAACTTTTAATTTTGGCGGTACTTATTGCTATACCAACTAATTCTTCCGATAATTCTTCCAGTTGTTTTATCACAATCGTTTGAGTTATGATCTTTGGGATTATGGTATCTAATTCTTTAATTGCCCTTGTTATTTGAAAAGTATCAAACCTGTCAACAATAGTTACGGAAAGCGCATAACCGTTTTTCCCACCGCCGTTACCGTTTGTAAGTTCTTTTACTACAATGTCAATTACGCAATCAAGTTTAGAATAGGTTACTATAATATTATCTAGACTCCTGAGCTCTTTACTTATGTAACTTTCAATTAAACCATTGAGGTGTTCTTCGCCACGAACATATACCCCAACCTTTATCTTAAAGTCATTTTTCTGGGCATAAGATTGCCCATTATATACGCTTAATAAACATGCTACCATAAACCCCACAATTTTTATGTATTATTTACCTTTCTATTCAGGTATGGTAATGAGTCTTGTTTAAGAAACTAAGCAAGACTTTTTTAGACTGTGCAAATTCTGAGGTTTATGATAATCAACTAATTATCAAAATCAAGAGGAAACCAGCCTTTAAGACTCCTAAGTTACTTGGGGAAATATTTCGGGATATGGGGAAAGGGGATGTTTTTTGCTTGGTGGTACTTTTATAAGTCAAACACTTCACAATGCTATTTTGTAAAATTACCAGTTTTTTTTACCTTAATTCTATCAAATTATCCCTTTTTAAAAGACAGGCCTGATTGCAGATCAAACATATTCCGTACTCCCCCTTTTTTAAGGGTCGCTGTTCTTATTATTTGTATGCTCTAACCTACCTGGCAAAATGGATTGGTATATTTTTCCACTCCAACCGTGGTCATGGGGCCATGGGCAGGAAAGACCAGGGTCTCATCTGGCAAGGCAAAGATATGCCTGCGGATATGGTCGATCTGACACTGTGCAGTTTTTGGTGAGCCTGTCCCGCCAACCGACCCGCAAAAAAGAGCATCACCCGTAAACACACAACCGGACCCATAGTACGAAATTCCATGGGGGGTATGGCCCTGTATGGAAAGCGTCTCGAATCTTAAATGCCCGACCTCGAGCATCTCACCACCCCGTAACTGATGTTTGGCAGCACTGACCTCCCCCTGACCGGCATAGCACTGGACTGTGTAGCGGCGGTTGAACTCTGGCAGACCTCCGGTATGATCCCAATGACCATGCGTAAAAAAAAGATAATTGAGCAGAATCTGTCGCTCTTGAATAAAGGCCTCTATCTCAGTACTAAAACCACCCGGGTCAATAAAAACCCCAATCCGGGTCTCGGGATCCGCCATCAGAAAACCGTTGATACCGAAATTCCCCACTGTAAAACGCCTGAATATCAGATTGGTCATCATAATACTATAGTTATTTATGAGATCCATCATGAAGTTGACTGAGAATACGTCTAATCATAGCTAATCTCCTTCAGGTTAGCTGCCTGATCTATATCAGTATCAATCCACTTCGTATCTATTAAACGGGCCTTATGAAATACCGTATCGTCTAGCGTACAATTTTCAAAACTACATCGAATAAAGGTTGCCGCCCTGAAAATAGCCTTTTGCAGACGGCACCCCACAAACTGAGTATCAATAAAGACTGAGGAAGGAAAACGGACAAAAAAGTAATTTTCCTGCTCAAACCGGCAGGTATGCCACCAGGAACCGCTAAAGGAAATTTCACTGAGGCAGGATCCCTGGAGCTTGCAGTCGTAAAAGGTAGATAAACCAAAGGAGCTTATCTCTCCCACCATCTTCTCAAACTTACATCCGAAAAAAATGCTCTCGGTAAGAAAGGAATCCCTAACCTGTAAATTTTTCAAATGACAATTCTTATAATGCCCCTTATCGCAGAGGACATGATCAATGGAAAGATTCTTCAAGAGGGTGTCCTGTGCTCGTAGATAACGGCAACGTCCTTCTCTTAACTTGAAGGACTGTATCGTACTATCGATCAGGCACCTGCTTGATAAGTCCTCCTGCGTTAGATCCCTGTCCGTTAGGGTTTCCTTAATAAAAACCCTTCTTTTAGAGTTTGCTTCCATTTGATAAATCTTGAGTAATCTTGTATTATAAAATAATATTTCTTTATAAAGATAAGTCAAGCTACAAATGGGTTCACACCTTGTTTTGTGATTTATTTCTCGGCAGGTTGCCTACTTTCAATTGCTACGCGGATCCCTTGAATTGGTCAGTTTGTCCGATTATTATTTGGCGGGTTTTCCTACTTATTCTGATAATTCCTGATTTCATTATCCAGTTTTAGGCTTTCTTCTTTGCTGAGTAATTTTTCTGCTAAATCCATTGCTAATTTAGAAACAGAATCTCCGGATGTCCCCTCCACTTCTTTTATCTTCCAAATATTATTCTCCTTACCCAGAATGAAAGTACCTTGTTTCTGCTTTAAGGGTAAGCTGCCGTTGTCATATAATGATTTAATTTCATCTTCAGAATGAGTAATTTCAAGTATCTTTTCCATGTTTGGGGCTATTGATTCAACATTAATGACCGCAGTTCCATCACTGGTTAAATCTATTTTAACAATCTGGTGTCTGGTTAAAGAATGAGCCAGATGGATTGTTGAAATAAGCTTTGCAGGGGCTATACTGGTAACAAAATTTAAAAATTCCAGCCATTCCCTGATTTCTTTATTGTTATCTGAGACAAATGAATATGCGGTCTGATAATCATTTGAGATAACAGCGTCCAGGTACTTTTCTATCACTACTTCAGGAGTCTCCTTTTGAAAACTGAAGACTTGTTTAGTTCTAAATTGTAATGAAGACAGAACAATAGCAATGAACAAAAATAAAGCAAATAACCATTTCATATTATGCCTCTTCAAAATAATACAGTTAATTATTCAGGAACCAATATCAAATATGCAACCCTATATATTCATTGCCATAGGTTATGCATAAGTCTCTATTTAATTTAATAGACAACAAAGCAAAAGTACTTTGATACCAATTCTACGGTTTTTGTTTTACTTCAATTAAGTTGCCTGAAAAATCCTTTAGAAAGTAGACGGTCTTCTCCTTATGTTTCCCAATGATAAGGTCAACATTAGACCGCTTAGCCTTTTCTGTGATCTCTGAAAAATTATCCACCATTATACCGAAATGCGTAAAATTGGGGTGGGCAAGTTGAAAATCAGATATGAACACCTCGATCTTTATCCCGTCATTTTCAAAAACTAAAACTTTTACCTCTTGAGAAAGAGAAAACAATTGCTCTGAAAGTTCCGGAGACAATATAATTTCTTTTGTCTTTTCAAGACCTAAAAAATCCTTATAAAACGGTAGTGCCTGCTCTTCGCTCTTATTAATTATACCAATGTGGTTTAACTTCATGCTATATTTTAACTTTTAATAGTTCGATATGCAAGCCTAAGGTGTCAGAGTTTGTTTTAAGATTTATACTTTACCCCGTAGGAAAGCCCCGTGCGGAAACGCGGGTATGATAGAGACTGTGAATTCTATTGGATATCCAAAAACCAACCCTGTTATTATAAGTTCTTCATCATCTTTAGGGTTGTAATAATCAAAAGGCGTAATGCACTCATCGAGTGTCTTGTCTTCTATTTTCTTAAAGTCAATAGCCTTGTAACTCAGATAATTGACGTAATCCTTTTGCAGAGAATCTAAATCAAACAAATCTTTCAGCTTTCCCTTTTGGCAGAACCCAAGTTCCTTGTCTTTTTTTATAATATTTAGATTTAGATATTTTATGGTGTGTTTCAGTTTGTTTAATTCACTTCTTTTGTCACAAATAATAAGACCCATAGGCTTTTTCTTCCTTCTTACACGATCAATAAGACCGTATTTATAATCAACATCAGGCCAACTCCACTCACCACAGAAGTGAAGGTTATAATCATTAACCATTTCAGACTTGAACTCTGTTCTAATATTTGGGTATTTATATTTTCGCACCAGTTCTCCATTATTTATAAAAAGCTTTTCCTGTGTCTTATCTAGGTTCTTGATATATATACCATGTAGAACTTTATCGTTTTCGTCCCTATACGGCCCTTTATGTGGGAGGTCTATGATTGAGTCATCTGAAACTTTTATTAGTCCTTCTTCCATATTCTAGTGATTCAAAAAGTGTGTTATAAAATAGGAATAGTTGTACTAGCTCAATAATGTGTATATGCAAAATCTTACTCGAATAATCAAGTAAATATGTAGCCACTTTAATACAAAAGGGTATCCAGGACTAGTAAAACCCATATTTGCTACAATTGCAATGTAAAATGCACATTTTAGTGATTTTTCGTGGGTTTATGCCAGGCACACTATTAGATACTGAAATAAATTCAGCATGACAAAAAGTGAAGACGGGATTCTTCTCAGAGCTTATCCTGAGCCAGCTACGACCACTGATGGATAGTCTAAAGAGAAAGATTCTTCAGTCGCTTTTGCTCCTTCAGAATGCCACTGAGCGAAGGGCTCTGCCCGTCAGAAAGAACATCGGGTTGAAATGACATAGAGTACGGGTACAACGAGAAGTGATTTCTGTTGTTATTGATTTCCCAAGCAATCTGTTGAGTTATTGTTGCAAATTACCTCAATAGTTGGTAACATACCAAACCTTTTAATAGTAATTTCACAACGAAGCAGAGCAGCAATCATAATAAAGTATCAAAACCCGATTATCGAAACATTCACCCCGTAGGATGCTTGCTATCAAACGGGACAGGCAAATTCGAATGACGTGCAATTCTCTTTGAACTGCCTTACTCTAATGTTCCAAACCACTTAAACAAATAATGATTAAGGTTGTTTTGAATTTTGATATTTTGCTTTATATTATAGATATTGTTTCGAATTTAATCTCAAGGATATTTTAAGTAAATATTCGTTTATTAAAAAACTTGTCCTCCTGTTCGACTGTATCTTTCATGCGGGCAAGTAAATAGGGGAAAAAGAATATTTTACAGTGTAATACTAAATAAACATTATAGAGGGTATGCCTGCCTGTCGGCAGACAGGGAGCGCCGCCCTAACAGGAGACTCTATGGGTAGCACAACTCCACTAACAAACAATAAAAAACTTCTGGCCTGGGTTCACGAAATGGCAAAGATGTGTCAGCCTGACCAGGTTGTCTGGTGCGATGGAAGCAAGGAAGAGTATGATGAGCTGGCCGAAATGATGGTCAAAAACGGCACTTATGTAAGATTAAATGATAAAAAAAGACCAAACAGTTATTGGGTAAGATCAGATCCAGCCGACGTTGCTCGAGTAGAAGATAGAACTTTTGTTTGCACAAAAGATAAAGAAGAGGCCGGCCCCAACAACAACTGGCGTGATCCGGATGAAATGAAGGCTGAAATGATTAAGCTTTATACCGGTTGTATGAAGGGACGCACCATGTATGTTATCCCTTTCAGTATGGGGCCTTTGGGTTCGAATATCGCACATATCGGAGTAGCATTATCAGATTCTCCCTATGTTGTAAATAATAAAAGAATTATGACCCGTATGGGAAAGGCTGTTTTAGATATTTTAGGTGAAGATGGTGATTTTGTTCCTTGTCTTCATTCTGTGGGTATGCCACTGAAAGCAGGGCAAAAGGATGTTCCCTGGCCTTGTGATGCAAATAATAAATATATTACTCACTTTCCTGAAGAAAGAACTATTTGGTCCTATGGATCCGGTTATGGTGGAAATGCCTTATTAGGAAAAAAATGTTTTGCGTTGCGTATTGCTTCTACGATGGCAAGAAAAGAAGGATGGCTTGCCGAACATATGCTTATTCTGGGCATTACGCCGCCTAATGGTGAAAAGAAGTATGTTACAGCGGCATTTCCGAGTGCCTGCGGTAAAACCAATCTAGCAATGTTGATTCCCACCATCCCCGGATGGAAAGTAGAATGCATAGGTGATGATATTGCCTGGATGAAATTTGGTGAAGATGGCCGTCTATACGCAATTAATCCCGAAGCAGGCTTTTTTGGTGTAGCGCCCGGAACATCAATGAAATCTAATCCAAATTGTATGTTTGCTATGAAAGAAAACTGCATTTTCACGAATGTGGCCTATACGGAAGATGGCGATGTATGGTGGGAAGAAATGACGGATGAATTACCTGCTAAATTAATCGATTGGAAAGGTAATGAATGGACACCTGATAAAGGTACTCCGGCAGCTCATCCAAATGCGCGTTTTACAGCGCCTGCCAGCCAATGCCCCGTAATAGATCCCGCATGGGAAGACCCAAAGGGTGTTCCTATTTCTGCTTTTCTATTTGGCGGACGACGCGCAAGTGTTGTGCCTTTAATACATCAATCTTTTAGCTGGCAGCACGGAACTTTTTTAGGTTCTATTGTCTCCTCTGAAAAGACTGCCGCCGCTGCTGGCAAAGTTGGCGAACTCCGCTATGACCCATTTGCAATGCTGCCTTTCTGCGGTTACCATATGGGTGATTATTTTAATCATTGGCTCAACATCGGTAAAAAGACTGATGCTGACAAATTGCCCAAGATTTTTTATGTGAATTGGTTCCGTAAGAACGTAAACGGCAAGTTTCTTTGGCCTGGTTTTGGTGAGAACAGCCGTGTTTTAAAATGGGTGATTGAAAGAGTCAGCGGTGAAGGAAAGGCTGAAGAAACGCCTATTGGTTGGGTCCCAACTAAGGATGCCCTATATCTTGATGGTTTGGATGTTTCTACTGAGGATTTAGAAGAACTCTTAAAAGTGGATCCTGAAGATTGGAAAAAACAAATACCCTTAATTAAGGAACACTTTGCAAAATTTGGTGACAGACTACCTGCAGGGCTTCAAGATGAACTAGACGCCCTGGAAAAGCGTTTGGAAACCTCTTAGGAACTTTAAAATAATATTACTCTTTATCCTGTAACAAATTGTTTCGCAACAATTCTCCTCAATAAAATCAACATCTACACTATCTACCGCTAAGATGGTGTTTTTTGCCGGTTCAATCTTGTAGATTGAATTAAACATTTTGGTTCAGGCTTGTAGCCTGAACCAGCATTGATTATGGGAATGCAAAATAAAAAACTATACACCTTTTCCTCTTTCGCCTAATGCAAGGAACAGTTGATTATAAATGTTATTATTTTGTAGTTCTTAAGTATTCTGTAGTATCAGCAATTTGTCCTTGGAGAAAGTATTTATATTTGTTTTCTCTACGTTTTTAATACGTTGGTGTATACTTAAAATTTCTGAAAAAACATGAAGACGCTCTCTATCAAAATATTCATCTTCGTACTATTAGCAATTACCTCTAGGTCAACGGCTTATAGTGAAGATGTGGAGAAGGAATTGAGCATTGGTGAGCGGTTTCATCATGAAACATCTTTAACGTGGCGTGGTGTCATAGGGGATTTGTTTCGCATCAAGCCAAAAAAGCCTTCGCAATATAAGGATTATGCTGATGCAAAGGTAATAGAATTACCTAAGCCAGAATATCGAGGAACATCCGTAGAAGAAGCTATTGAGAAGAGACGCTCAGTACGAAATTACTCCAAAAAACCAATCACGATATCCCAATTGTCACAGTTACTATTCTCCGCACAGGGAATAACTGGTAAAATTTATGGTCAACCCTTACGCACCGCACCATCTGCAGGTGCCCTTTACCCATTTGAGATTTATGTAATCGCTAATAATGTGGAGGGTTTGCCACAGGGTATATACCATTATGCCGTGCTTAACCATGCATTGGAGTTGGTAAAATCTGGTGATTTCAGAAAAGAGGTAACCTCTGCTGGCCTCAAACAAGAGATGTTGGGTGACGCAGATGTAACCTTTGTATTATCAGCCATCTTTAACCGTGTTCGTCACAAATATGGAGAACGTGGTTTCCGCTATGTATATATAGAAGCTGGGCACATTAGCCAAAATATTTATTTACAGGCAACGTCTTTGGGATTAGGCTCTGTTAGCGTAGGTGCATTTTTGGACAACGAACTTAATCAACTTATTGACGTTGATGGCAAAAAGGAGGCTGTTATTTACCTCCATGCTGTTGGTACACTATGAATGAAGCGCGATGATATTAATTACATAATAAGTATCTTGCTGATATTTTCTATTTGTATCACAGGGGTTCTGGGCTATTTACAATCACAATTTGAACTGCGCAGGTTTGTTCCACATCGCTATTTTGCTTATGCTACCTTAAGCCTTGCTACCCTGCATGTATACCTGAATTGGCGTAAACTTTGGCGCTTCCTTCGCAGAATATCAGAAAAATAACTGCTGTTCCGTGTTACATCTTAATGAAATAATCGTAGAAAACATTTACGGTCTTGATCAAGTAACCATATTTTCTCTGCGTACTCTGTGGCGAACACTTTTTTGACAATGCTGCAAATTATAAAAGGAGGTTTATGATGGAAATTTATCTTGTTCAACACGGAGCTGCCTATACTAAAGATGAGGATTCAGAAAGGCACCTTAACGATGACGGTCTTAAACAATGTCATGTTACAGGAAAAGCACTTAAGCGATTACGCTTAGACTTCGACCTCATCTTCTGTAGTCCCAAGGCGCGTGCTCACCAAACTGCCGTAATCATTGCTGAAGAGGTGGGATACCCAAAGGATCAAATCAAGGTTACTCCCACACTGGAGCCAACAGTTCCTGCTGAAGATGCCGTATCTTATCTAAAAGATTTTACAGACAAAAATAATATGCTACTTGCAGGTCATCTCCCCTCACTTGGAGAGATTGCTTCAGAATTGCTGAGTGAGACCGCACGTGTCTCTGTACATTTCGAAATGGGCGGAGTCTGCCGCATTGATGTCGAACAACTTCCAACTCATAAAGGTGATTTCCGATGGTTTTTATTACCAGAACATCTCAATCTAATAGCACAATCCTGAACATGAAACCTTAAGCATAATGTCTGCAATACACTCAACTAATATATATCCTAATACTACCTTTTAGTTTTTCTTGTGATAATGTTCCACGGACATCAGCAAATCAACATTTCGTAATATCTTACGCTAACAATCAATCATCTAGCCTTGTGAAAATCTTATTAATCTTTAACCTAAATTACCCAATTTAGGTTAAACTTGCTTTTATGTTCACTTTGTTTCATAATAAAGCGTGTACTAGAAAATAGATTTACTTTCTCATTGATATCTATTAAATGGAAGAGTTCGTATTCCTCGATGATATAGCAACGGCCGACGTAGCAATAGAATCCCGTGGGGATACCCTTGAGGAACTGTTCAGGGCTTCTGCGATGGCAACCTTTGAGACCATGGTGGATACTAAAGGTGTACAATCGAAGACAAAAAAAGAAATCCATCTGGAAAATCAGGAAATAGATAAATTGTTGTTTGATTGGCTTGCCGAGATAATATATTTAAAGGATTCAGAATATATGGTATTCAGTAAATTTGATATAGAGATAAAAAAGAACTCTAACTATTTACTTAATGCCATAATCTTTGGAGAAGAGATAAAACAATCTAAGCATGAACTAAGGTGTGACGTAAAGGCGATAACCTACCATCTTTTTGACGTTTCTAAAAAGGAAGGTAAATGGATAGCTAGATTTGTTTTGGATATATGAGTAGTAGCCGCAGGCTTCAGCCTGCGTTTACTTGGCTGGTTCAGGCTGCAAGCCTGAAAACCTAAACATTTAGGTTCAATCAACATGATTGAACCAGCTAAGATACGTTTAACGTTGATCGTTTATCCCTCTCCCCTTCGGGGAGAGGGCCAGGGTGAGGGGGACTAAACTTCAGAATTTGCATTGTCATTCCCGACTTGATCGGGAATCTATCTCAGACTCCCACTTTCGTGAGAATGACATAGGTAGACGGACACCTTAATTATCTCGCTCACTATAGTAAGGAAATACAAAATTTTTCAAAAGCCAATAAAATGGATATCCAGGTTTGTCTTAGATATATGAAACTAAGCGTTGTTAGGTTGCGTAGCTGGATACGTTTAACGTTGATGAGTATTGGTAATGGAAGATAAGAAGAAATACTTTCCCCTCTCCCCTTTGGGGAGAGGGCAGGGTGAGGGGTAATGAAGAAAAAGAATATAGGAAAATGTAGATCTCTTCGAAAAAACCAAACAAATGCAGAACACAAATTATGGTCACTGCTACGTAATCGCCAACTAGCTAAAGTAAAATTTAGAAGACAGTTTCCAGTTGATAGATATATATTAGATTTTTATTCTCCAGAATGCAAACTTGGTATCGAAGCTGATGGAGGACAACATTATAGCGATGAAGGTAAAGTTAAAGATGAATTGAGAACCAGAAAGTTAGCCAAGTATGGAATACAAATATTAAGATTTAGTGATTTGGATATATTAAATAATATTGAAGGAGTATATGCTGTTATTTTAAAGACTATAGAGGAAAAAAAGGTGAAAATGTCCCCTCACCTACCTATCTATCGACAGGCATCCTCTCCCCATAACAAGGGGAGAGGAAAGGAATAGTATAAAATCTTGTTATATTAAATTTATTGAATAAGTTAGACAATCATTTCGGACAAACCTTTAAAAATGAATTATTAAAGCAAAAGTGATGTTGAATATTTTTCCATCTCCCTTTTGGGAGAGGAACAGGTTTGGCTATCTTTCCCCTCTCCCATTTGGGGAGAGGGATAGGGTGAGGGGGAATAAATTATACAGACCCTGTAAAGCTTCGCAACGGGGCAAGCGCAACTGAAAAACGAATGATAATAACAATTTCAAAATATAACATTCAAAAGGCAAGAAAATGAATATCGATATGAAAGTCAATAAGGTATCTGATTGGATATGGGAGATCCCGAAAACTGAGAAAGAAGGAATGCAAGTTCCTGCAAGGATATATGCCAGCAACACACTCATGGAAAATATGGATAAAGGTGTCTTTGAACAGATTACGAACGTTGCATGTCTCCCCGGCATTCAAAAATATGCGCTTTGCATGCCTGACGGTCATTGGGGATACGGTTTTCCTATTGGCGGCGTAGCCGCCTTTGATATAGAAGACGGTGTCATATCTCCGGGAGGAATTGGTTTCGACATAAATTGTGGGATGAGGCTAATCACCACAAATTTAAAAATAAATGAAGTAAAGCCACGATTGAGAGAACTCGTAAATGAGTTGTTCAGGTCTGTTCCTGCAGGAGTCGGCTCCAAGGGTATTCTAAAGGTTTCAGTATCAGAATTTAAAGAAGTTATGAAAAGAGGCGTTGACTGGTGCATTGAAAATGGTTATGGGTGGCCTCAGGACCGGGAGAGGATAGAGGAATACGGACATATACCCGGTGCAGACCCATCAAAGGTGAGTGAAAAGGCCATATCGAGGGGAATAAATCAATTAGGCACTCTTGGATCCGGAAACCATTATTTGGAAATTCAGTTGGTGACAACAGAAAATATCTTTGACGAGAAGATTGCAAAGACTTTTGGTATTAAGGAAAAAGATCAAATAGTTATCATGGTACATTGTGGCTCCAGAGGGTTCGGTCATCAAATTGCAACGGATTATCTAAGGGTGTTTGATAACGCAATGAAGAAATATGGTATGACTGTCAGGGATAGAGAACTTGCCTGTGCACCTTTTAAATCTCCGGAAGGCTCAGATTATTATAAGGCGATGGTCTGTGCAGCTAACAGCGCCTTTGTAAACAGGCAGGTAATTGCCCACAGGATCAGGGAGACCTTCTCAAAAGTTTTTAATGCAGATGCACATAAGCTTGGGATAGAGATAGTGTATGACGTAGCCCACAATATCGCAA
>JBHICG010000001.1:0-158466 GCA_046759445.1 Candidatus Scalinduaceae bacterium | reverse complement strand
TGCCCTTGCGGCCTTGATACCTCTTCCGTTTGCCGGTTATTATATGGGCAGAGAGGTCTATAGCAACAGTGTCGTAATGGGAAATAACATGATGGGTGGTGCGTTTTCCTGGACGTTTATCGTACAGGCCATTCTTATAGGATTTATCTTTCTCGGCGGGAACTACTATCTATGGTCAGGGATGCAGCGCATAAAGGGAGGTGAAAGGTATGAGAAGTATATAAAGTATTTGGTGATAGTCCTTATTGTATGTTTTGCTATCTGGCTAACACCGCACAACCTGCCCTTAAGCTCTGAGGAACAATTAAGCATTGGTGGACAATATCACCCGATCTTAAAGTACCTGGGCTTGATGTCTGCCAAAAACGCAGTCGTAAACTTCATAATCCTTACAACCTTTTTCTGCTTTTTGCTTTACAGGCGCGCAAATAAAGGCACAACGCTTCCATTTTCCCGGCATGGGTTGAGCGCCAAGGTCGTAATTGGCATAACAGGGGCGCTCGTAGCTGTTTTACTCGGCTGGTACGGTGTTATTACATATACACTTGACCCATCCACACTGGACTTATCTGCTGAAAAAGCAAAGTTTTTTAAGCTGCCTGGAGGATTGCTGTTCTTTCAGATAATTGCTATAACGGCAGCTATTGTAATAACGTTTTTAAACAAAGGGAAGCTTGCCCAGATTGTTCTTTTTGCTATTACGGCGACAAGTGTTGTTCTGGTCCTCGGTATCTATGGCTTTGTGATTATGACTGAGGCCAATCCATTTCTTAGGAATATAGCTGTGACTCAGGTACTAATGGTACTGAGTTGTATTACCGTAAACACAGTAATTGATATATATTTGTTTAAGGGAGCAGAGGTAGTGGGGGGGATTTCATGGGGGAAGATGAATGCAAGGTCACAATATGCCCTCATCCTTATGTGTATATCTATTGTCATGCTTATTGCCTTGATGGGTTATATAAGGTCCGGGCTCAGGGAAAATTGGCACATATACGGGGTCATGCAGGACACATCTCCATGGGCATACACCCCAACAATGGCGTATATGGGGAAGGTAATAGGCGCATGCACATTAATCTTTCTGGGAATTGTCACGTTTCTTTTCTGGCTTAGTGGTGTTTCAGAGAAAAAACATGATGTAGCGCAAGAGGCTGTTGGTGTTCCAGAACCTGCGCTTTCGAGTACAGACGGCGGGGAAATAATAGCAAAAAATTTTGGCGTTAATGCCGAGCAAAAAAATATATCTTCGAGGAGGAGGGATAAGGAGTGAACAGACCCTTCCTCAATGTGGTTATTTTCACTTTTGTATTTATTGGTAGTTTCGTATATTTGTGTGGATTGTTAAGCAGGATTTCCGGGGAGTCGGCGAGTATTGCCACCATTGCAGGTATTAGTCCTGAAGCCGGGGAGAGTATTTTCTGGGGCAAAGGGAAGTGTCATACCTGCCATCAGATCGGACCAAGGGGCAGCGCAGTTAGATGTCCTAATCTGGAAAATGTTGCAGAAAGGGCTTTAGAAAGGGTAGAAGAAAGAGCAAAGCAGGGTAAACCGGGTATGACGGCTACAGATTACATAGTAGAATCTATTTCATTTCCTAATAATTACGTTGTCGATGGTTTCAAGGGTGAGATGCCATTTGTGTATGAGCCGCCTATTTCCTTAAACCAGGAAGAGATTATGGCCGTTATAACCTATTTACAGACGCAAGGGGGTGAATCTGACCAATCAGCCATTAAAATACCTGAGGAAGTGGTGAAAAAAATCAGTGCCGGCAAGGGAAAAGCCGTGGCATGGGCACCTTACATGGAAGGCGATCCGGAAGTTGGAGAATCCTTATTCTTTGATACCGAAAGTAGGGCGGGTTGCGCCAAATGCCACACAGTAAAAGAAAAGGGCGCAAAAATAGGACCTGAACTAACTACTGTCGCAGGGACCAGAACAGCACAATTTCTGGTTGAATCAATCCTCAAACCAAGCGCCGTGATTGCTAGTGGTTTTGAGCCGTATCTGGTTATTACGACTGATGGAGAATATATTACCGGTGTAAAGAAGAGCGAAGATGAAGAATGGTTTGAGCTGGCTGACCAGGAAGGTGAGATAATCGAAATACATAAGGACGATATTGAAACAATTGCCACGCAAACTACGTCTATTATGCCTGATTTTTCTAAAACATTAAACATGGAGGAATTCCATAATATCCTGTCATTTTTATTAAGATTGCAATGAGTGAAAAGAAAACAACATTATCTGTATTCTGGTATTCTGTTATAGCAATCATAATAGGCCTTATAATAGTGATGGTGATACCACGTTTCTATTTCGCACTGCCAAATGCCGCAGTAATAATGTATATAATGCTGCTTGTAATTGGAGTTGCCTTATACATTACATATAATGATGAAAAACTGAATGAATTTGTGTGCACTGTAACTGAGTTTTTGAGGGGGAAACCTGGAGAAACTACCTATAATAAGATACGGATGGTTGTATTGGTAATAATTCCACTCCTGGTTGGATGGTCAATATACTCCTATAAGGCGCCAAAGGCACAGTCACCCACAGGATTGAGGATACAGCATCCGACCATTCCCGGAAAATACGAAAAGCTTGAGAACCCTCTGAGAAACCCTGAGGATGAAGTTGTAAAGAAATTCATTGAGGAAGAAAACATGGGAGATATTAGTTTAGAGAAAGCCAGGGGGTTGCTTGTGGAGAAATACATGGATGAGGGAAGGGCACTTTACCAGATTAATTGCCGGCCTTGCCATGGCAGTAAGGCAGATGGCGCAGGTCCGATGGCGGGAGGTTTTCGCCTGAAACCTGTGGATTTTTCTGATCCGGGCACGATTGCTACCGTGGTAGAATCATTTGCATTCTGGAGAGTAACTGAGGGTGGACCAAAACTTCCTGTCCAATCCACACCCTGGGATTCAGCTATGCCTATATGGGGAAATGAACTTACCGATGAAGAGAAGTGGAAGATAATCATAGCAGAATATGATACTGCAGGTGTCGAACCCCGTATACCGGAGGAATTTCATTAATATTATAGTAATTTCAATGTTGATTACACTTCGACTTCGCTCAGTGTGACGTCATTCCGAGCGGAGTCGAGGAATATAATTTATATGAATATATTAATTAGGATATTATTTCAAGGAGTATTAGGGGTTTTGATAATTTTTCCGATTTACAAGAATGCACAAGTCTTTGCTCAAACTGATGAATTAGTTGAAGCAGGAAAAAAGATATTCGATAAGCGTTGCTGGTTTTGCCATGGCCGTGAGGGAAGAGGGGATGGACCTGTAGCAGAATACCTGGTTCCAAGGCCCCGGGATTTTGTGACGGCACTATTTAAATTTCGCACCACAGAGAGTGGGTATCCGCCCACTGACGAAGATTTGCAAGGAACCCTTGAGAGAGGAGTGCCAGGTACGGCAATGCCTACCTTTGAGGCTTTATTAAATGAAAAGGAAAGAAATGAGGTGATACAATACATTAAGACATTTTCAGATATTTTTACTGACCCCGACCTTGATCCATATAAACACCTTGTTAATATTGATGAGATTTCTTCAACGGCAGAAACCGTTGCAAAGGGTAAAGAGGTTTATAAAAAGGCTGAATGTTTTAAGTGCCATGGAGAAGCAGGCAGGGGAAATGGAGAATCGGCCATGGGGCTTGCTGATCAGCGTGGACTTCCCATACTACCCAGAAATCTGACAAAGGCATGGAGGTACAAAGGTGGCACTACGGTTAAAGATATTTATACCAGATTTACAACCGGGATGGACGGTACACCCATGCCATCATTTGTTGATAACCTTACTGATGAGGAAAGATGGCATTTGTCTTATTATGTGAAGACTCTGGTTCGTGATGTTGACAGAAGTGAGGTGGTTATTAAATCAAAATATATCAAAGGGGATTTGCCTGCAGCGCCTGATGATACAAGATGGGATAATATAGGAAGCATTAATGTTGATCTTACCGGGCAGGTACTGGCAAAGCCCCGCTGGCAGATACCGTCAGTTGACCTTGTATCAGTAAGATCAATGTATAATGATAGTGAAATTGCATTTCTTCTGGAATGGGATGATAGATTTAAGAACATAAAGCATGATGAAGAGATGATCGATCTGGAGGGTGATAAGGAGTTTACGTATGTAAAGTTATATACTTCCACTTCTACTGAAGGCGAAGAGGAATGGGTAGAAGAAGATTACGAAGAGGGCGAGGAATACGAGGAAGAAGAATATGAAGAAGAGGAATACGAAGAAGAAGATGATGAATACGGATTTGAGGAGGAAGAGGAAACAGTGCTTCCGCAATGGGTTTTAAGGGATTCTATTGAGATTCAATTTCCCACAAAGATTCCGGATGGACCCATAAAGCCGCATTTTTTCCTGGGCAATTCAGGTAACCCTGTTAATCTGTGGCGCTGGAAGGCGGATGTACAGGAAGACCCTGAGAAGAATCCGGCTGTGGAAGAATATAATGCCACAGGGTTTAAAAATCCCATTAAGGTACAACCTGCAGAAAGTCAAACAGCAAGTAGTAACGGATACTGGGAGGATGGTAGATGGAGGGTAGTCGTGAAGAGGACATTAGCCACTGAAGATAAACGTAAAGACATTCAGTTTGAAAGAGGTAAATTAATCCCGATTGCCTTTCATGTCCGGGATGGTTCTAATGGGGAGGTGGGCTTGAAGATGTCTATATCGTCCTGGTATTTCTTGAACCTGGAGGTGAGGACTCCAATATTGGTATATATATATAGCTTTATAGGCACCATCATAATCGCACTAGCTGAGGTATGGCTCGTGAAGAAGTGTCGTTCAAAAGATCAATAAGAAATTAATGAAGTAAACATATAAAAATTAAGGAGATATGTATAATGAAAAACATATTTATAATGAAGCCGTTAGCAGTTATTTTTATTATAAGTTTAGTTATTGGATTTAAAGGTTATGTATACGGATATGAAGAGATAGACGTAAAGGATGGAGGATCGATATCGGGTACTGTAAAATTTGTTGGCGAGAAGATTCCCAAGGTGAAAACCATTACTGTAGATAAAGATAAAGAGGTGTGCGGTGCGGAGCCTAAGCATTCTGAGAAATATGTTATCAATGCTGAAAATAAGGGAATAAGGTATGTAGTGGTCTCTATTGAGGGTATTGAGAAAGGTAAAAAAGCTGAGCCCCCTGCCGAAGGTTATAATATGGGTCAAAGAAAATGCTGGTTTGAGCCACACGTAATGGCTGTTCCTGCGGGCGCTACCGTATCATTCCCTAATAAGGTTGACAAGGTTATGCATAATCTCCACTCATATACGATGCCGTCAAATAGCAATCGCCCTTTTAATAAGGGAGTGCCATTTGGAGGCACATTTTCTGTGCCCCTTAAAAAACCGGGTCTGGTTAAAATGACATGTGACGTGCACAAATGGATGTTGGCATGGATTGTTGTAAAGGATAGCCCGTATAACGCAGTAACTGACGAGAATGGAAATTTCAAGATTGAAGATATTCCACCAGGCACATACAAGGTTTCAGCATGGCAAGAGGCCCTGGGAAGGCGCATAAAAAAAGATGTTACTATAAATGCAAATGCGGATACACAAGTAGATTTTGAACTAAAAAAGAAGAAAAAAAGGAAGAAAAAGAAAAAGAAAAAGAAAAAGAAGTGAAGAGGTTGACTTTAAAAAGAATTTAAATTAAAATAACGCAATTAATAAAACCTAAATTGAGTGATTTATTTGACGAAATTTTTGTAGCCGAAGGCTTTAGACTGCGTTTATTATTATCTGATAGGTTGATTAAAAATCTTTTTAAATCACGCTACATAAATCACTCAATTTAGGCAAAAATTGCATAGTTAAATTTTATCCCTAATATCCTATGTTGCAAAATTTCTGAGATTATATTGGGAATATAGAGAGGTTAAAGGGGAGGGATTATCATGGAACGTATGGTTAAAAATCTTATAAATTATTCGGGCAATATAGTACAAATGCAGGGGATAACAAAGTGTATATCTAAAATGTCTAATGTAAAAATAATTATGCTAGCTGCGGTTATTGCAGTATTGATAGCGCTTTGTTCATCATACGCATTGTATGCTCAGGAAACTGCCGAAGAGACAACAGAAGCAGTTGCAACATCTGAAACTGCTGAAGCGGCATCGGAAGGTGAAGGGGCATCTGAAACTGTTGAAGGGGAGGCCGCTGAGGAGGCAGAAGAAGCAGTAGAGGAAGCTCCGCAAGTTGAGGAGAAAGAGTATAGGACGTTTATGGGCATGAGTTCACGCAAGCTCATCTGGTTTATAGCAGAGCTTCATCTTATGTTCGGAGCATTTGTTCTTGCAGTGCCCATGTTTGCCCTGGCGATTGAATTTGTTGCATTAAAGAAGGCAAAGGATGACCCGATAGAGGCTGCTAGATACGACAAATTAGGTAAGGAGTTTGCCAAGCTTCTTTCTGCAGCCTTTGCTACTACTGCCGCCCTGGGTGGACTTCTGGCCTTTACGCTTATAAGCCTTTATCCTGCGTTCATGCATGAGATGATAAGGATATTCAATAGTACGATGTTCTTTTATGCGCTCCTTTTCTTTGGTGAGACATTTACACTGTATGCCTGGTATTATTCGTGGGATAGATTACTTCACACTGCCACACAGAGATGGATTCACATTTCGTTGTGTGTATTGTTAAATCTCTTTGGTACGGTAATCATGTTGGCGGCTAATTCCTGGGCCACATTTATGATGAGTCCTTCCGGGATAAATATGGAGACCGGTTTTGTCACAAGCCTGTATAATGCGGTTTGGAACCCTCTCTGGATACCCGTTGCCGTACATCGTTTGTTGGGAAATCTTGCATTTGGCGGGTTTATCGTAGGTGGGTATGCAGCTATAAAATTCTTGAAATCTCAGACACCTGAGGAAAAAAGGCATTATGATTGGATGGGTTATACCGGTAATTTTGTTGGTATTATAGGATTAATTCCCCTCCCATTTGCCGGGTACTGGCTGGGAAGGGAGGTATACAGTGCCAGCGCCGTTATGGGAAACCAGATGATGGGTGGCGCCTTTTCGTGGCCGTTTGTTGTCCAGGTAACGATGGTGGGCACAATCTTTACTATGGCTAATTATTACCTGTGGATGGGTATGCAGAGGATGCCTGGCATAGAGCGTTATAACGGGTTGCTGAAATACGTCTTTGCTGTCATTGCCATATGTTTTGCCATAGTTGTAACACCGCATAACCTGCCTCTTAGCGGTGAAGAAAGGGCCATTATTGGTGAGGCATATCATCCGTTCTCAAAATACTTTGGCGTAATGACGGGTAAGGTTGCTGTGTTAAATTTGATTATACTTGCCACCTTTTTCACTTTTTTGATATACAGGCGTGTTAATAAGGGCGAGAGGGCTCATTTCTCTACCCATGGTAGAAGTGCTAAGATTGTGGTTATTTCTACTGCTGTCCTTGCGGCACTCACTATGGGGTACTATGCACTATCTCTCTCCAGGGCTGATGTGGATGCAAATACACTGAATTATATATGGCCATTGATTGGCCTGCTTGCATTTGAAACAGTAGTTTTGGGAGTTTCTGCTTTTCTAACTATTATCAACAGGGGTTTACTTGCTCAGAATATTAACTATGGTGTGACTGTATTCACGGTTGTACTATTCCTTGGCTTTTATGGATTTATAGTCATGTCCAAGGCAAATCTGGTGATGAGGTTTATTACGGTAACTCAGGTAATCATGGTTCTAAGCTGCATGACTATGAATGCCGTAATAGATGGCTATTTATTCAAAAATAGTAAAATACTTGGCGAAATTAAATGGGGCAAGATACCGGTAAGGGCACAGTATATCCTTGTACTTCTGTGCGTGGCGATTGTAATACTTATAGGTGTTATGGGGTTCATCCGTTCGGGGCTTCGCATGGAGTGGCACATATATGGTTTCATGCAGGACAGCTCTCCCTTTGCCTTTACACCCAGTGTCAGGACGTTGGGGTTGATGAATGGGGGTATAGTTGCCACATTTTTAAGCCTGGTAGTCCTTGTATTCTGGCTGGCAGGATTGACTGATAAGAAAAAGAAGATTGTTCCTGAGGTTTCTGGGATCGTACCTGAGCCTGCATTTACCAATGGAGGAGAGATAATAGATAGTAATAGTACCTCAAGAAAGCAATCAAATAGAGAAAATAATAGTAGCTAAATTGAGCGATTTGATATTGTATATTACTGTAGCCGTCCGACTAGGCGGACGTTTCTCATAACCTGATGGTTGAAAGAAGTTGAATTAGGGGGGGATCGTTTAAAGTGAAAACTAACATAATGGTTCTGATTGTAGGCCTTCTTGGAATAGGAGCGTTTATGGGTTTCTGTTCTTACGTTACGACAGTATCAGGGACAGGCGGGGCAAAGGAATCGGCAGCAGGTATCAATCCAGAGGCGGGAAAAGATATATTTTTTGGTGAAGGTCAGTGTAGTACATGCCATAGTGTGGGTGGAGAAGGTAGCGCTAACCGATGCCCTAACCAGGGTAATGTAATGGTGCGAATTGCTATGGGTGGTGTTGATCATACGGGGAAATCCAGTAGCATGGCTTCCAGGATAAAAGAGAGAGAGGAGAAAACAGGTAAAAAATATTCGTCGCTTGATTACCTTGTTGAATCAATAGTGGAACCACAGGCATATGTGGTGGAGGGTTTTGGCAAGATCATGCCAAAGGTATTTGAGCCGCCAATTCTTCTCAGTCGTGAAAAAATCCTGGCCGTACTCACATATTTGCAAACGCTTGGGGGAGATGAGATACTTGAGGCGGATATAGATGCAGTAGTAGCAATGAAAGACAGGATACCTGAGGCAAAAGGGAGTAAGGAAAAGCCCTGGGAACCTCCTCTTCCGGTGGATCTTGTTGCAGGTGAGAGTCTGTTCTTTAATGAGGCACGTGAGGCAAGCTGTGTTAAATGTCACACCATAAATGGTAAAGGAGGAAAGGTTGGACCTGAACTTACAGGTTTGGGCGCAGTTCAGAGGCCTGAATATTTTGTCGAATCTATCCTTAAGCCCAGTGAGGTAATTGTAGGCGGATTTGAGACCACATCTATTATGGATCAAGATTATGTGATGTACAGTGGAATTGTCCAAAAGGAAGATGAGGAGATAGTTGAAATGGCTGTGGATGAAGGTGGTGAGATAGAAATCGTGGAAATCTATAAGGATGAAATCATGGAAAGGAAAAAGGATCCAATCTCAATGATGCCTGGTAATTTTAACGAAATGCTAAATGTTCAAGAATTATACGACATTGTATCATTCCTTGCTAACCAAAAATAGGGATTTCTGTAACTTAAATTGATGGGGTAAGAAGCCAATGAATAATAATAAAGTAAATGATAATAAAACGCCGGCAGATAGCATAAGCATAACATATTTGCTCCCCTGGGTTATATTGGTAGTTATTATTATGTATCTGTTATTAAAATTTGCGGCTCCTTTTGTATGGGCCTGGGTGATGGGTAAGGATCATGTATTACCTACACCGGGAACCTTGATGTTATGGTATATGCTCTTGACAAGTGTATTTACGTTTCTCTGGGTTACGACAAGTAACGAAAGGATAGAAGTCTGCCTGGCATTTTTGTATCAAAACAGGTCAACAACACAGAATGTGCTTCGCATTATTATATTAATAGCCATTCCGCTCCTAATAGGGGAGACTGTATATTCAAAAGGAGCTACTAAGGTGTCTTCACCTACAGAATTAAGGATTCAGCATCCGACATTACCAGGCAAATTTGAGGGTCTTGAAAATCCTTATCGTAAAGATTCTCCTGAAGAACAGTTGGTACATATTGAGCAAGGAAAGGTTCTTTTCCAACAAAATTGTAGACCATGTCATGGTTCGAAGGCGGATGGTAATGGTCTATTTGCCGATGCCTTTCGTTTGAAACCCGCTAACTTCAGAGACCCCGGGACTATTGGTACGCTCGTTGAAAATTATCCGGTCTGGCGTATAACGAAAGGTGGACCTGGTCTACCAATGTCTGCTACCCCGTGGGATTCTACAATGCCTCCGTGGGAACCGGATTTTACAGAAGAGCAGATTTGGAAGATTATAATGGGAGAATATGTAACGGCAGATGTATCACCACGAGTGCCGGAAGAACTTGGTGAAGAAGAATGAAATATGATAATCCCCCTTAGTCCCACCACTGCTTTCTTGCGAAAACAAGAAGTGGGGGGACTAAGGGGGATTCTGCCTCTTTTAGTTAAAGAATGGTAATGGGCTTTCGTGTGTGGTTTTATTAATATCGAACTAATAAACGGGTGTAGAATGAACATGAAAATGCAAAAATATATTTTACAATCCTTTTGTATTTTATTTATGGCGTTGGCAAACTCTGTGCAGGCGGTTGCAGACGAAGATGTTGACAAAGGGAAAGAAATTTTTGAGAAGAGGTGCTATTATTGTCACGGCCTTAAAGGGGGAGGAGACGGTCCGGTTGTGCCACGTCTTGATCCTAAACCTCGGAATTTCAGGAATGCCGATTTCAGATTTCGGACAACACCGTTAGGGACGCTTCCAACTGAAGACAACCTTTTCAAGACGGTCTCAGATGGCGTATTCGGTACGGCTATGCCATTTTGGAAAACACTATTAAGTGAACAGGAACGTAGACAGGTAATCGGCTACATAAAGACCTTTTCAGACAAATGGGAAAAGGAAGGGCCGGGAAAACCTATAACCGTTCCTGAAGAACCACCTTTTGACGAAGAAAGTATTGCCAAAGGAGAAGAACTGTTCAAAAAAAATAAATGTTTTTTGTGTCATGGTGATGAAGGAAGGGGTGATGGACGAATAACAAAGACACTGAGAAATGAGTGGGGGTTTCAGTTCAGGGCAAGGGATTTGACTAAGGGCTGGCTGTTTAAGGGTGGAAACACTACGCAGGATATATTTAATCGTATCTCTACAGGTCTTAATGGGACACCTATGGGGTCTTTTGCCGAGCTGATTACAGAGGAAGATAGATGGCATCTGGTACATTTTGTAAAATCACTGAATCGTGACCCGATACCCGTAACAAAGGGAGGTGGTTCAATAGTGGTTGAATCTAAAATGATAGAAGAGGGTGATCTAGCCACTGATCCGTTTGACTCAAGATGGGATGAGATTAAGAAAATAACAGAGATTGAAATGGGTGGTCAGTTAATGGTGGCTCCCAGATCATGGACTCGATCCATAAACGCTGTAAATTTGAGATCCATGTTTAACGAAGATAGTGTGGCCTTCCTGGTTGAGTGGGATGACCGAACAGGCGCTCAAGACGAAATTTACAGGGATGCTATTTCTATTCAGTTTCCTGTGAAAGAATATCCAGGCGCTGAAAAGCCGCACTTTGCAATGGGTGACAGGACTCATAAGGTTAATATTTGGAAATGGAAGGCTGAGTATAATCCTGAGGCTCAGGCTGAGGGATTTCAGAACATTAGGGAATACGACGGCGGTATTTCCGTAAAAGAGATTAATGGAAAGGGGTTTAAAAAACCCCTTGTTACACAGGCTACAACAGATATAAGTGGTAAGGGTTATTGGAAGGACGGTAGATGGCGGGTTGTATTTACAAGATCTTTAATAACAGAAGATAAAGCCAATGATGTGCAGTTTGCAATGAGCAAGAATATTCCTGTTGCCTTTGCGGCCTGGAATGGTGCAAATAATGAGATAGGTTCTGTACATTCTCTAGCGCCCTGGTACTATGTGGTGTTAAAGACACCGACACCGGTTAGCATTTATATATATGCTATTATGGGACTCATAATAGCTGCGGGTGGTGAGCTCTGGTTTGTTGGTTGGCTACGTAATAAACGTAGCGACAACAAATAATGAGTAAATTAAAAGAGAACTTAATTTAACAAACAAGAAAAAACAAGAGTATGAAAATGAAAATTGGATTAATGAATAGGTTTAAATATTTAATCGTTTTTGTAATGACGGTATCATTCTTTATTATTCCAGTAGACTTGGTGTCTTCTTTCGGGGATGAGGTTAAGCTTGAACCGCTTCCCTTTAAGCTTAAGGATCCGCATAATCGTCCTAAGAATGGTCCCACACTCAATAATGTTACCCATAAGGTACATATAGACTGGCTGCGAAAATGGATTAATAATCCAAAGGGGCATGATCCAAAGGCTCGAATGCCCATACTCAGATTAGAGGAGAAGGAAATAGAAGCCATAATCGCTTATCTGGCCAGCATTGCCGATGAAGAGTTTCCTCAGGTAGATTGGGAACCCTTTTTATTTAAGAGTGAGGATGATATGACGGATGAAGAGTGGGATGATATGGACGCTTTGTTTGCTGAGGGTAAGTCTATATTTAGTTCATCACGTTGTATTATCTGCCATCGTGTTGATAAGGAATTTGGAGCGGTTGGAGTTGGTCCTGACCTTGGCGCTATCACGATAAAGGTCAACCGAAATTGGTTGTTTGATTGGATTAAGAAACCTCAAGGTTATTTTTCTGGCACACAGATGTCCAGATTCAAATTGACAGATGAACAACTGAGACAAATTATTGAATTCATAATGAGGGATGACCAATTCAAACCTGAAGTGCACGAATATTATGGGATAACAAGAGAGGAGTATGAGGCAGGAGATTATGTGCTTCCGGGAGAACAAGAATTACTCAAGAAAAGCCGGGATGAATACAAAGCCTTAAGGGGAAATAAAGCCCTTATCGAGGAGGGGAAAAGGGTAATAGAGTTAACCAGGTGTTTCTTATGCCATAAGATAGAGGGTTTTGATGAAAAAAATCTATTACATCAACCGGAAACTGAAGACCCAATGGAGATGGAAACTATTGCCACGGGTGAACATGCTGAATTTGCAAAACTTATTGACGAAATAAGATGCCTTACATGTCATAGGATGCGTGATGCGGGTGGACACTTTGCGCCGGATTTAACCCGTGCGGGCAGCAAGCTTAAGCGGGAATGGGAAATAGATTTTCTCAAGTCTCCCAATCCTATACGTCCCTTACTGAAACAAATGCCAAGGTTTGCTCTTAGCGAAGAGGATGCCATAGCTGCAGCGAATTTCATTGAAAAATTCCTGATTAGTAATGAAGTGCCTGTTATGGACATAGATGAAGATGAGCTTACGGATGAACAGATAGAAAAAGGCAGGACTATCTTCTTTGAAAAAGGTTGTCAAACCTGTCATACTGCAGGTGAAGAAGCTGGTGCGCTGGGACCAAGCCTCAACCAGGCCGGAACTAGACTGGAAACCGGGTTTATATTTTTCCATATACAGGATCCGCAGCGTGCTAATCCAGGAGCGGTAGAGCCCAAATATGACCTGTCGGACGAAGAGATACTTGATTTAACTCATTTTCTTATGACACTACATGAATAAATGTGTTAAGGAGTTTATTAATTTAAAATTACGTTAGGTACAATATTATGAAGGTAATTAATATTATTTTTAGTTATACCAGAAGGTGTACACTGCTCAATTTTTTTCCACCTTTTGCCTTGCATCGTTTCTTTTTTGCAATGTTTTTTACAGGAGTATGTATGATTTGCAGTACTTCGTATGTAATCGCAAAGATCGTTGATACTCCTTATGGTCCTGTTGAAGGGGTGGATTTTGGAAAATATGGAGATGAGGAATTTGCAGAAAGGTCTGCGGAAGAATATGATGGTCAGGAAGCGGGCGCAGGAGTGGTTACTGATTTGGTATTCTCATTAACGGAAGAAAATATGAAAAAGAAAGGGGTACGGACTACTTTTAAACAAATGTATGAGCATTTTTGTGGGCCGTGCCATGGTGTAACAGGAGTGGGAGATGGTAAAAACTTTGCAAGTGTTCTAGAACCTGGGCCGACAAACCTTACAGATGCCGATTACATGGCTACATTAAGTGATGATCATGTGGTTAGGGTTATAAGTGGTGGGACTGCATCAGTGGGAAAGTCGAATCTGTGTCCTCCATGGCAGAATACTTTCAGCGAGGATAGAATTAAGGGTCTTGCTGCATATGTGAGAGGACTTTCGTTAATTCCGGAAGAAAAGCCTGCAGAAGAAAAGGTAAGTGAAGAGAAGGTTGCTGAAAGTGAAGAACCAGGAGGTGTATTTAATGTCATTGTTTTTGGAATTATGGGATTGATATGTGTTGGCGTAGTAGCAGGTGCCTTGTCTGAATGGGGAATAATTAGTTTGAAACTGAAACGATAGGCCCAACGGGCTTTGTTATTTTGTATTGTTTTGCGAAGTAAAAAAATGTGTGAGTTAAGGAAATTAAGGTTGTTAACATAGATTAGCAATCTGCCCGACTCAGGTTAGGTTGGCTGAAAGAGGTTTATTTGATGTATAAAAAAATATTTATTCCATTAGATAACTCAAAATTTTCAAATTATTGTGAAGATATAGGGATATCGATATCAAAGAAATATGCTTCTGAATTGATAGGAGGACACGTTTATGCGGCTGGCTTACATCACAAGAGATTCAGGGAAATGGAAAGTGGATTGCCAGAGCAGTACAGAGATGAAAATGAACTTAAGAAGCAAAGGGAATTTCATAATTCTTTGATAGGTCGTGGACTACGAATAATTTCAAATTCTTATCTGGATAACCTTGAAAAGAAGTGTCAGAAAGAAAGGGTGTCTTTTGGTCGTAATGTTCAGGAGGGGAAAAACTATCTTGAGTTAGTTAAGGATATACAAAATGAAGATTATGACCTGGTTATTATTGGTATACGAGGACTTGGAGAGGTAAATGGCAACCTAATTGGTAGTGTTTGTGAGAGGGTGGTAAGGAAGATAAATACTGACGTATTGGTTGTTAAAAATGACAGACCACTTGAGGGCAGTATAATAGTAGCCGTAGATGGGAGTGAACAATCTTCGAGGGCGGTAGAAATGGCAGGCAGCCTTGCGAAGGAATTTGAATTAGAAGTGGAAGCATTGTCTGTCTTTGACCCTCATTATCATAGAGTGGCTTTTGGTGGTATTGCTAAGATACTTTCTGGAGAAATGGGTGATGTGTTCAAATCAGAGGAGCAAGAGAAGCTTCATGAAGACGTTATTGACAAGGGATTGGAGAAAATTTACCGGGGACATCTGGAAATTGCCATAAATAGAATGAAAGATTTGGGTTTTGAGACAAAAAGCACACTACTTGAAGGTAAGCCTTATGATCAGATACTGAGGCATGTTGACAAGGTGAAACCATCACTATTGGTCTTGGGACGCACTGGTATGCATGCGATAAATGGACTGGAAATTGGGAGTGCAACAGAGAATATATTACGTTTTGCTAATTGTAATGTTCTTATAACGAGAAACGAAAAGGATATGGAGGTCAATCCTTTTTATGAAAAAAGAGAGAATATCGGCCTGGAACGACCTTTGAGCCAAACGGTTGAAGAAGGAGAAGTTTCCTGGAATGAGGATGCCAGGTCTTTGATTTCAAAAGTTCCTGCGTTTGTGAGGAAAATGGTTGTTGGTGAAGTGGAGGACTATGCCAGGAAGAAAGGTAGTAGTGAGATTACGCGGCAAATTGTGGAAGAAGCCAAAGCAAAGTGGTCTGATGCAATGAAATCATCTTAAAGTTTCTCATTATAACTCCCTTTATAAAGTTAGGGGAGAAAAGTGTTGATTGAATCCCGGTGCAAGGGTCAAATGTAGAAAGACAAATCTGCAAAACCTCACATAACTCGTAAAATCATTTCTATTTTTCTGCATTCTGGATATTCCAGCATATGCTAATATAAAGCTACAGACCAAATATTTTTTACATAAAAAATGCATCCATAATTACCTGACTTTATTTTCACAGAGATTTTTGTCTCATTAAAAAGCCCCTGACAGTTTGAGTTAGGGGCTTTTTTATTTTGCAGAAAAAGAGAATAAATCTTTTAAGATTAAAAAAAATGTTTTATAATTTATTAGTTAAAATTAGAAATCTGGATTTAGTGCTTGAGGATATATAATGAAGGATAAGATTGTTGATCGTGGGAGAAGGGAATTATTTAAGGAAACGTTTTCCTTTATAGGAAATAAGATTAGTGAGATCGTTAAGGGAAAGGTAGATGCTGTATCCAACCCTAATACTAATTCAAGGACGAGGCGTTATATCAGGCCACCTGGGGCAGTGAAAGAGAATGAGTTCCTTTCTTTATGCACCAGGTGCGATGAATGTTTGAAAGTCTGCCCGCATGAAAGTATACGGAAATTAAATAAAGATTTTGATATTGCTGACGGTACGCCTATTATAGTACCTGAAGAGACACCGTGTTATTTATGTGAGGATTTTCCCTGTATAAAGGCGTGTAAGGAAGGCGCTCTGGTGGAGGTGAGGGATAAGGAAGAAGTGAGGATGGGTAAAGCGTATATAAATGAATCCAATTGTATGGCCTGGGGTGCGCAATTTTGTGAACACTGTGTAAGGAATTGTCCAATTCCAGGTGCAATTTATCAGGATGACGGTAAGCCTATTGTAGAAAAAGAAAAATGTGTAGGGTGTGGTATTTGTGAGAATGTATGCAATACAGTAAACCAGCCCATTGCAATTAAGGTTGTTCCAGTACAATACGAATTAACGAATTATGACTGAAGTATTAAAACAAACACAAGAAGAAAACTCAAAGGGTGGCATATATACGACAAGAAGAGATTTTTTTACTATAGCAGGATGGGGAGTGTTCCTGACAACTATGTTGGCTTATGCATGGGAAATTTTAGGGCCTAAAGGATTTTTCTTTTCCAAAGTGCTTTTTGAGCCTTCTCCTGTTTTTTCCGTTGGTATCCCATCGGATTTTGCAGCGAATATGGTTGCAACATTGAAGTCCAGGAAAATTTTTATAATAAGGGATGGTAACAGTTTTAAGGCAATATCAACTGTGTGTCAGCATCTTGGCTGTGCGGTTCATTGGTCAAAGGAAAAGAACGTATTTGAATGTCCATGCCATGGGAGTAAATATTATAGAAATGGAGTAAATTTTGCAGGCCCTGCACTAAGGCCATTGTATCATTATAAGCTTTCACTTTCAGATGATGGCAAGATGATTGTAGATACGAGTAAAAAAGTGCCCCTCGATACAGAGTTGATTATATAAATATTTAATTTATGATGAAGAAATTAATAATATACTAGGGTACAAACGAAGAATAGGATTGTAAACTTCTAATATGATTGTGGTGTTAAGAAAAGTAATGAGAAGCAGGGAATGTTCAAATGAATTTAATCTCGGATATAATAAAGAGAATTACGGACAGTGAAATCTGGAAGTCTGTGTTTCGACATGGTTATGCTGATACCTCCAGAAACAGGGCCCTTCAGACTATAAGTAACGTATGGTTGCATTTGCATCCCGTGAAGATTCCAGAGCATGCCTTAAAAATCAGGTTTACGTGGTGTCTGGGTGGTATAACATTCTTTATCTTCTTGTTTGAGGCGATAACGGGCATTTTGTTAATGTTTTATTATGTGCCAGATGTCAATCGCGCATACGCAGATATGATTGACTTGATGTATGCAGTGCCTTATGGACGTTTTTTGAGGAACTCACACCGCTGGGCTGGCCATGTGATGGTTATAACAGTATGTTTTCATATGCTCAGGGTTTTCCTTACAGGTTCGTATAAGTCTCCCAGGCAATTCAATTGGGTTCTTGGTGTAGTCTTGTTAGTGTTAACGTTCCTTTTGAGTTTTACTGGTTATCTGCTCCCATGGGATCAGCTTGGTTATTGGGCGATTACGGTTGGTACTAATATGAGTGGGGCAACTCCTTTTATAGGCTATCAAGGGCCTTTTGCTGATTTATTAGGTGTAAAGATAAATAATGATATTCGTTTTGCTCTCTTAGGCGGTACTGAAATTGCTGCCCCGGCCTTGCTTCGTGCATATGTATGGCATTGTATAGCAATACCCGTAATTGCCGGGGGGCTAATGATGCTTCATTTCTGGCGTGTAAGAAAAGATGGAGGTATTTCTCGTTCACTTTAATTGCCGGGAGAATATTTATGTCAAACCCTGCAGTGAAGTTTGAAGGACCACAAAAGACAGATATGTCAAAAAATAAAACTGACAATGTTTTTGCCTGGCCAAACCTGGTAGCAAAGGAATTCTTGGCGGCGATTCTTGTGACTGTTTTTTTGCTTTTATTTTCATTCTATGTTGATGCGCCGTTGAGAGAACTTGCCAATCCAGTAGAACCTGAAAATCCAGCAAAGGCGCCATGGTACTTTTTGGGTTTACAGGAGGCACTTGTCTATTTCGATCCATGGTTTGCTGGAGTGGTGCTTCCTGGTATTATTATTGTTGGCCTTATGATGCTACCTTATCTGGACGTGAATCCGAAAGGAAATGGGTTTTACAACTTCTCAGATAGAAAATTTGCAGTTACAGTTTTCGTATTTGGATTTATCTTCTGGTTTGTGCTTATCGTTATTGGCGTATACATGAGAGGGCCGTTCTGGGCATTCTTCTGGCCGTGGGAAGAGTGGACGCTCGATTTTCCAACTCCACCACCTTTAAAGAGTTTTCCAAATGTCTTAGGCCTCCTTGCAATTCTTGTTTATTTTGGAGCAGGACTCATAATCATAAAAAGGAAAAAGAAGGATTTTTACGAAAAATTGGGGGGTATTAGATATTATATTGTCATGATAATGTTGCTAACGATGTTAGGCGTAATCATAAAGATTATTTTAAGACTTTTGTTTAATATCAAATACATACTGCAAACCCCTTGGTTTAATATTTAATTTTTACCTAAATTGAGCGATTTTATATTATATGCCATTGTAGCCGCTGGCTTAAGGCAATCTTAAGATTGACCGCCTGCGTTTCTCATCATTTGATGGATCCTCGTAAGTCACGCAACCTCAAGGTTGCGGCTACAAAATCGCTCAATTTAGGTTTTAGATTATGGTTATAAATTTTTTTGAAAGAAACAATTAAGTGAAGATAAAGAGAAAATTATTTTTTTTGTTCAGCATAATGCTTTTTTTGAGTTCTTACAACTGGATTAAGGATGCTGCTGAGCCTGGTTGGAAGAAGTATCAGGAAGAGTATTATAAGGGGCAACGAAAAGATGTAGAAAAAAAGCTACAAAACGAAAAAAACATTGAAGAAACAGAGAAATTAAAAGAAAAGCTGGCAAAACTGCGAAATCCAAGTTATGAGATTAAACAAATACTCCTGAAAGGTGAGTATAGTTGGGCGAATCAACGAAACGGGCAAAAAGTAGATAGATGTATGACATGTCACATTGATGAGGGAAAATTGAAAGAGTCTCATATCACAGTTGTAAAGGATTTTCCTTTTGACATATACGGGTGTACTGTTTGCCATGGTGGAGTTGGAAGGATGTTGGATGAAGAACATGCTCATCATGACATGTATAAGCATAAACGGCAGATGCATAAAAGGATGACGAATTCTGATGCAATCTTTGCAATGTGGGAAGAGTTAGCTACACTTTCACTGGACGATGAGGTTGAGTGGGGAAGCTTTAAGAATAGGACAATAACGGGGGAAAAGGCGATATACCTGGGTAGTGGAAGGTGTTTGCGATGTCATACAGGTTTGACGGCCCCACATGTCGAACGGTGGAAGAGGGTGAAGTTTGAAAGCTTCAGGGTTGTACAGGAGGCGCCTGATTTTATAGACGGTGATAAAGATTATAGGAAAATGTGTTATGAATGCCATACAACAGGATATGATAAAGAAACAGGTACATATTCAGAAGAGGGAATAACATGTGAGGCGTGCCATGGGCCCGGGGAGGTTTTTGCTTACTTTATGGACGTGGGCAAGGCATTAGAAGGCCAAAAAATTGCCAGAATAACACCCGCATATAATGTCTGTGGTAGTAATACCGGTTGCCATAGAAGCAGGAGACATGAGATGAGGGTAAAGTATTTCCGGGAACATAAAAAATATGACCCTTATGAGTGGTTTAATCCAAAATATAAGCGTATTGTAGATGAATCTTTAGAAATGATAAAACAAGGAAAATAGTTGTGAATGATAAAATTGTATAGCAGAATAACAATCACTACTTGTTTTAGAAGGAGAACGTTCTTGAAAAGTGATTATTAATGTAAAGTTACATGTATAGGTTAAGGAAGTGTGAATTTCAATAAAAGAAAGGGAGGATTTTCATAATGAATCTTCTAAAAATTTGTGTGATTGTAACTTCGATTACGGTCTTTTACGTCTTGCAGGATAATCTTGCAATCGCCGCAAAAGAACACAAAGAAAAAGCTTATAAAGTTGTTGATGAGCCAATAACTAAGGAGATGCAAAAAAGGGCAATGAATTATTATAACGAGATTTACCCATCTGAGCAGTTAAGGGCATTGTATAGCGATAATGTCGGGATGGAAAAGGGTGCAGGGCCATGGCAGGATTATTACAAACCCGTGCCAATGCAAATGTACTGGTTTCCTAAAAGGCATTATGTAAGACCCGACGGCACATATTATGACCAACTATTGGAGAAGTATAAAGCTGAGGAATGTGTAAAGTGCCATGAGGAGGTAACGCCGGGTATTGTGCATGATTGGAGGAGCTCCACACATGCAAATCCAAAAAAGAACAGTTATTTTTCGCAGAAGACGAAACGGATAGAACAATTGCTGGAAACGGAATTAAAGGAGGTTACGTGTAGTAATTGTCATGGCAAAGACCACAAAGAACTTAGGATGCCTACACCTGATATATGTGGTGAGTGTCATCCTAAGCAGGTAGGTGAGTATCTGGATGAAATGAAATATGGTCGTCCGAATCACGTGGACGCATTTGCGGCTAATGTAGTTCCACCATGGTATTCTGAAAATGCAAGGAGAGGTTTACTCACAACCATGTTTGGATGTGATTATTGTCATGCAACTACTGAGAAGTGTGATATTTGTCATACAAGACATAAATATACGGCTGCTGAGGGTAGAAGGCCGGAGGCTTGCATTAGTTGCCATATGGGGTTTGATCATCCTGACGCCGAGTCTTATCTGGGATCCAAGATGGGGATAATATATGAACTTGAAGGAGAGCGCTGGGATTGGGAAAAACCACTTGGACAGGTTATACCCGGCAAAGATTATAGAGCTCCTACCTGTCAATTCTGTCACATGTATCAGAGGGAGGGAGAGTTCACACACACTACTGCTTCAAAGGCTATATGGCGAATGGGTACTGTTCCGCCAAAGAGTGTTGAATTTGAGTCCTCCCTTAAGGCTTATCCATATGGTGTAAAGTTGCCGCCATTGAATTATAAACTTGACATATACTCGCCAGAAAGTAAGGCAAAGCGAGAAAAATGGATACAAATGTGTTCCAGTTGCCATAGTCCACGCTGGGCAAGGCTTTATCTTGAAAACCTGGATAATATGATGTTTGAGATGTGGCAGCTACAGGATAGGGCACACTTAATTTTAGACGAGATAGCGGCAGCAGACGCCTTTGATCCTCCTGTTTCAGAGAGAGATCCGTATCCAATGGGAGAAGTGCTTGCGGATGTATTAGGACCTGACTTACTTGGAGAGACTATTTACAATGCATTTAAGGCTACTGGTGGCAAGTTGCCTGTGTATGGGCCTATATTGGGGGTTTATGGTGTTTTCATGGCAGGGAGTAATAATCCTTCCTACATAGAAAATTTATATACTGACATGTGGTTTGGTGACAAGGCCCACGCATACAAAGGTATTGCACATGTGCAACAGGATATTTCGTGGTGGTTTGGTTCTGCCATGGTTTATAAAAAGATAAGCGCCATGGAAAGTGAGGCGCAGAAATTATTAAGGGCTAAGGAAGTAGACAAGATATTAGTAAAAAAGGATAGAGGAGGGATTGTTGGTGTACTGGGAGGTATTATTGTAGTTGCGGCAATAGTAATTTTTGGACTAATGACAATATCTAAGAGGAAAAAGGGTTAAAGGAGAAATAAAGGGATACTTCCCACAATTTTCTGTGATCTCGATATTAAATATTTTTTAGAACCATATTATATACTATGCTTGGAATTTCTACTGTATGGAAATCTGGTAAGGTAAAGGATGGGCAAAAACTCCTGGAATGTTTTTCTAAACTCGGATTTAGAGACATAGAGTTAGAATACAGAATATCTGGAGAGACGTTTAGAGAAATAAAAAAATTCTTAAATAAAGGAAACGGGGTTAGGATATCTAGTATACACAACTTTTTTCCAATTCCAGAAACATTTGGAGAGGGTGGGGCCGATGTATTCCTTCTGTCGACAGAAGACAAAGAGGAGAGGGCATTGGCAGTTAAATATACAATTGGAACCATGCAAATAGCGGCAGAACTAGGCGCCGGGGCTGTAATTTTGCATCTTGGAAGAGTGCCTATGGATACTGTAAAGCAAGACCTCTTCAGGTTGTATGATGAGGGGAAGATAGGTTCGAATGAACATAGAAAAATGCTTGAAGAGTTTAGACTAGAAAGGGAGAAGAAAAAAGGGAAAAGCTTTGACGTTCTCTTACAGAGCATAGATGAAATACAGAAGGCTGCGGAGAGCCTTGGCGTCAATGTAGGTATTGAAAATAGATATTACTTCAGAGAGTATCCGAATCTTGATGAGATAGGTATCGTATTAGAGAAGTTTGGAAATGGGAGGATTGGGTACTGGCATGATGTAGGACATGCAAAGGTTCAGGAAAATTTAGGTATTATAAGACCAAATCAGCTCCTTGAGACATACGGTAAATATTTGCTTGGTGTACACCTTCATGATGCCACAGGGTATATAGATCACCAGGTACCCGGTGCAGGTGAGGTGGATTTTAGATTGTTAAAGAAATACCTGAAAAAGGATACGCTGAAGATACTTGAGATTCATCCTAGAGAGACTAAAAGGGATTTGATGGATGGCGTTGATTTCTTAAAGAGTATAGGTTTTGCTTGAAGGTATAGTTAACTGCTGAGACTGCGAAGGAAACCAAAAAAACGTGTCAGACGTTGAAAGGTTACCTATCTGGAAACGGTATCTGTAAAACGAATAACGATTCGAGTTACGTAACCGCAACGAACGTCAAATCTCTTGAAAATACCAATTGATAATTTCTCTTGACTATCCTTGTCTATGAGGATATATAATATGAAATTAGGAGAGATTGAAAGTTTTAATCTTATGATATACACAAAAACTATTTTTCTGTGAGCTTTGTGATTAACTTTTGACAATGTTTAATTTTATTGCAAGGAGGAAAAGATGAGGAAACTAGCTGTAATTTTAGTGTGTTTGTCAGTTGTTTGTTTCTTTGTACAAGGTAGCTCTATCCAGAATGTTTATGCCAAGCCTTTTTCCGAACATAGTCCTGCAGAAAAAGCTGGTCTGGTAGCAGGTAGTGTTTTCTCATCAGCGGTATATTTTCCATTTAAGGCAGCTTATGCCATACTGGGAGGAATAACGAGTGGGCTGACTTATGGTGTGAGCCTTGGGAAAGAGGCTGAGGCCGCAAACAAGGTTGCCGTAAAGTCTTTCACGGGAGATTGGTATATTCATCCCAACATACTTACCGGTGACGAAGAGCTAAATTTCACCGGACCAGACGATGTGTCACCATAGATTTAATTATCTAACACTTCGTAAATAAGTGGTGGGAGATGTGAGGGAGAATTTGTGATTTTATAAGCCTCCTTTATTAACGCCTCTGCTTGAATGCATTTTTTTTCATCGTTATAAGATATTCTCACCAGAGGTTGCTTAAGTTCAACCCTATCTCCTCGTTTTGCCAATACTTCATATCCAACAGAATGGTCAATCTTATCGTTTATTTTATCTCTGCCGGCGCCAAGAACCCAGGCTGCAGTGCCCATTTTGTAAGTGTCTATATTGCTGACATAACCGTCATTTGTTGCTAATACTTCCCTGGTTTTTTTAGAGATTGCTTTGTTTTTCATGTCCAAAAGGTAACCTTCGTTGCCGCCCTGTTGTATAACCATTTCTACAAACTTTTCATATGCCTTACCATTTTTCAATGTTTTAAGCAACATCTCTCTTCCTTCATCCAGATTATTGCATATTTCTGCAAGCATAAGCATATGCGATCCTATTGTAACAGTTAATTCAACCAGATCTTCCGGACCTTCTCCCTTTAACGTCTCAATGCTTTCTACAACCTCCGTTGCATTTCCGACCATCTTGCCCAGTGGTTGATTCATGTCAGTGATTATGGCAACAACGTCTTTCTGCATCTCTTTTCCTATTTCTATCATCTGTTTTGCTAAACATATTGATTGATTATGTTCTTTTAAAAATGCGCCATTTCCTGTTTTTACGTCGAGTAAAAGACCGTCCACGCCAGATGCTATTTTCTTTGACATTATACTGCTTGCAATCAGTGGTATGCTTTCGACAGTAGACGTTGCATCACGGAGAGAGTATAATTTTCTGTCTGCAGGTGTGAGTTCTTCTGTCTGGCCAATTATGCATACCCCAACCTCACGAACGTTTTTGATAAATTTATGGATTGTAAGATCGGTCTGAAAACCCTTAATTGATTCAAGCTTGTCAAGAGTTCCACCGGTATGACCCAGACTGCGACCAGATATCATCGGCACTTTTACTCCAAGCGCTGCCACTAACGGAGCCAGGACTAAACTAACCTTATCACCGACTCCACCCGTACTATGTTTGTCAATCTTCTTTCCAGGAATGGAGCCTAAGTCTATTACCTTTCCGGATGCTATCAACTCTTCTGTTAAAAAAACTGTTTCTCTCGTTGTTAAACCCTGAACATAAACACTCATCAAAAATGCAGCGATCTGATAATCAGGAATATCAGCCTTGACGTATCCTTGAATCAGGAAACTTATCTCGTCTTTAGATAACTCGTATCCTTCTCTTTTCTTGCGAATAATGTCTTTCCCATACATGATAGATTGTCTTGGTTTTTATGACAGTTGTATACCATTCCAGCTGAATGGTTGAGAAGCTTATTGAAGAGAATGAAAAGAAATTGTCAATTTAAAAATTCTCTCTAAGAACCGGAACTTTGGTAATGGTTTAAGCCCGCTTTCCATGTGAAGATTGAGATTGTAAACAGGATGATACCTACAAGCGGTGTTCCCATCTCTAATACAGGGTGCAGAAGGTTATCTCCCGAGCGGTCTAAAAACAGATGAGCTGGATAAAAGTTGATAAACGCTATAGGGAATACGAAAGTTAAAAATAACTGAATACCCATGTTGTATATAGTTACTGGGTAGATAATAAACTCCTTACTTGAGAATACCACCGTATGAACCAACGACTGGTTTCTTAGTGTCCAGAAGGCAACTGCCGCCACTATTAAACGTATAGCCCCGGCGATTAAGACACCACCAAGTACGATTACGGGAAATAGTAAAACCTTTTTAAGGGTCCAATCTATGCTGGCAAGATGTGAGCCATAGTAAAGAGCCATAAACCCGATTATGAGATGCGCAGCTGTTGAAACCTCGAACTTGGAAAAGATTATCTGTCCTAATGGGCTGAGAGGTCTTACCAGTGTTCTATCAAAGTCTCCACTAACAATCATTTGGTCAAAGTGGATAAGCTGGGCGAATATCAGGTTTGTAAATCCATGAGCGAAGGTAAGAAGGGCGTATAAAAAAGCTATTTCTCCCAACGTCCAACCCTGTATCTTCTGGAAACGGTTCAGGATTACGAAAAGTAAACCGATTTGTCCAATATAAAAGGCCAATATGGCTACTGTGTAAAACAGGAAACTTGTTTTATATTCCATCCTTGCCCTTATCGAAGTGGAAATAAGTGTGAGATAAATTTTAAAAGTATCCATCTACCCTCCCTGAATAATCAATTTGTTTTTGCCAGCGTTCCACGTAAATTTACAAATGCAACCCATTATAAAGACCCAGATTAACTGTGTGGTTATTATTGAATGAATCTCCATTAAAGGCGCTCGCCCCATAAGGATAATGGTGGGTGAGTAAAGCATGTACTTGAACGGAAGAAAGTTTACTATTGGCTTTAAGGTTTCCGGAAAGAAATCAATAGGAACTATTCCACCAGAGAAGAAAGTAAACAGGGCATATTTAAAAAGCATGAACGGGAAAATCTCTACAAACCAGAAAGCAAGTAGTCCCATGGTAAAGTTAAGCATGGAGAGAAGTAAGTATCCTAAAAAAGCTGATAAAAGGAACGCTAGAAACCTTAAAGGTTCAAACGGGATATGGATATCAAAAATAAAAATGGAGATGGTAATAATGGGGACAGTTCTTGCTAAAAGATGGAAAAGGGAATGCCCCATATTTTCTGCTAGGTTCATAAGAAAAAAGGATGTAGGTCTTATAAGCTCCATCGCTACGGAACCATCCTGAACCTTTTTGGAGATGATCGAGTCATCCATTGTAAAGGATATCTTGATTGCCATAGCCATAACAGCATAGGTAATAATTGCTGATAAGGTAAAACCATTATGCTCTACGGCGTCAAACTGCGAGTACAACGCCCTCCATAATGAGGTAAATATAAAGACGTATAGAAAGCCGTTTAAGATTCCAACGAAATATTCAAATCTGTAAGTGACCTGTTTCCGAAAAGATATTGATACAAATTTAAAAAAGATTTCCAGATTCATTTTATTTTGTAAGTGATTTATCCAGAGGTGCTGGCAGCTTCACGCGGTTATCATAAATGTTTCTAATTATGTTCTCAACGGACGGTTCTTTTACGGAGATATCTTTTATTTTATAGTTGTTGGCAAGCAGGCTTATGACTTCACCCGTACTGTAGTTATCACTATCAATCTTTAGCCACTTTTTACACCCATGCTCACTTATAACTATAACGCCTGGGATTTCTTTTAAGGCACAGCCACCTTCGTGTAACTCTACCTCGATTACTTTTTCATGAACGAACTGTTGCTTTAACGCCTCCGTCTCGCCATCAAAGATAATCCTCCCCTCATCCAGGATAATAAGCCTTTTACAAAGCTGTTCAATGTCATTCATATCATGGGTGGTAAGGATAATAGTAGTGCCATCTTCCCTGTTAATTTCTGCAAGGAAGTTTCTTATCGATTCTTTTGCCAGCACATCAAGGCCGATTGTAGGTTCATCCAAAAATAATACAGGCGGGTTGTGAATTAGCGAGGCAGCTAAATCACACCTCATTCTTTGACCTAGAGAGAGTTTCCTGACAGGCATATTCAGAAGCGGTTCAAGGTCTAACGCATTTTCCAACCTCTCCATCTGATGATCAAAGTTCGGTTTAGGTACACGGAATATTACCCTTAACATCTCAAAAGATTCACTGACAGGAAGATCCCACCAAAGCTGTGTCCTTTGACCGAAGACAACACCGATCTTTGCGGCGTTCTTCTGTCGTTTTTCGTAAGGAACAATTCCGTTAACCTCTGCTGTTCCTGAGGATGGTACAAGGATACCGGTTAGCATTTTTACGGTTGTAGATTTGCCGGCGCCGTTTTCACCTACATAACCTACAAATTCCCCACGGTTTATTTGAAAGTTAATACCGTCAACGGCTGTAATTATTCTATGCCTTCTGTGGAAAAGGGCTTTTACGGCACCAATAAAACCTTTACCAGATTTTTCTACTGAGAATTCTTTCCGTAAGTCTTTGACCTTAATCGCTACGTTATTTCCTGTCATCTATTAATATGCTCCTGAATTTGTAAAAAACGTAATTAGAAAAACGATCTTGCCTAAGCAAAACAACTCAGGGCCACGCCGTCTTAAAAGTTACCTTTAAAATATAGTCATCTTGACTCCTAACGTTTAGGACTTCAACCAGAACAGACTCTTAATTTCGACAACAATACAACCAGAACCCGTATATTCAATGTTATCAAATATATTGGAACTTTCCAAATTAAACAATGGCTGCGAAGCCATATGACAAATGACTTGCTGGCAACTTTAATATTTTCAGCATTTATAAAAAATTCCCCTAGAAAGAAGCCTTAAAGATTAATAGTATAAATGATTGACTAATTAGTCATCAATATGTAAATTGACAATATTAGGAAATTATTTTGGCTGGTTTTTATAAGATTTTAAAATGATCAAAAATGGTTGATTTGTTTGAAGCAAGAGCAAAGACGGCAAAGAAGTCCCCACTGGCTGATAGGATGAGACCACGAAACTTGAAAGAGTTTGTTGGTCAGGAACATCTAGTTGGACATGATAAAATTCTCAGAGGTTTTGTTGATAATAAAGAATTGGTATCCTTAATCTTTTGGGGGCCACCCGGTGTGGGAAAGACTACTCTTGCCATAATTATTGCAAAGGCGATGGACGCTCACTTTATCTCGTTTTCGGCTGTGTTGTCAGGTGTCAAGGATATTCGTGCAGTCATTACAGAAGCCAAAGAGCAGCTTAAGTTTTATGGAAGAAGAACTATCCTGTTCGTCGACGAGATACATAGATTTAACAAGGCCCAACAGGATGCCTTTCTCCATCATGTAGAAGATGGCACTATTACTTTGATTGGCGCGACTACGGAGAACCCTTCATTTGAGGTCAATGCACCACTCCTCTCACGTTGTAAAGTTCTGGTTCTGGAACAACTCACTGCAGACAACATTAATACTATAATGACTAATGCTCTATCGGATAAGGAGCGAGGTCTTGGCAAATTGAAACTGGAGATACAAGAAGATGCCTTTAACTTTATTGAGGAGCTTTCTCATGGAGAGGCGAGAGTAGCCCTAAATACGCTTGAATCGGCCGTAATGCTTACCAGGCCTAATCAAGAAGGTAAGCGAATCGTAACTTTAAAGATTGCACAGGAAGCCATGCAACGAAGGGCGCTTCTTTATGATAAAGGTGGGGAAGAACATTACAACGTGATTTCGGCCTTTATCAAATCTATGCGTGGTAGTGATCCTGATGCGGCCCTCTACTGGCTGGCACGAATGCTAGAGGCAGGAGAAGACCCCCTCTTTATTGCACGGCGTATGGTTATATTTGCCTCAGAGGATATTGGCAATGCTGATCCCGATGCTATCCGTGTAGCCGTAGCAGTGAAAGATGCATTTCATTTTGTTGGGATGCCGGAGGGATGGATACCTCTAGCGCAGGGTGTAACCTATCTTGCCTCTGCACCAAAGAGTAATGCCTCTTACGTAGCTTATCAAAGTGCATTACAGGACGTCAAAGAAAAAGGGGCGTTAGGAGTACCGTTACACGTCAGAAATGCACCCACATCCCTGATGAAAGACCTCGGATATGCGAAGGGATACAAATATCCGCATAGTTATGGTGGATACACAGAACAGTCTTATTTGCCAAAGGAGCTACAGGGTAAAGAATACTATAAACCCACAGACAACGGCTTTGATAAAGAGATTAAGAAGCGGTTGGCGTTTTACAAAGAAAAACGAAAACAAGTTAAATAGATTTTTTTTTTGATATGTAAGGAATATGATTGGAATTTGAATGATTTTATGATGAAAAGGATTTCACAAAACTATTAAATATCAAATATTAAAGAGGAGGCTCCAGTTTACCATGACTGTTACAACAATCAATCCAGCAACAGAAGAAGTGATTAAAGACTATAGTCTTATGTCTCGGAAAGAGGTGATGGTGATCCTTGATTATGTCCATAAAGCTTTCGTGGGGTGGAAAACACTCCCGGTACAACAAAGAGCGTCATATTTTGCAAAGGTAGCAAGAGTCCTGAGAAATAATAAAGAGAAGTATGCTCAATTAATAACACAAGAGATGGGGAAGCCAGTCACCGAAGCCAGAGCCGAGATTGAAAAGTGTGTATGGACGGCTGAAATTTATGCAGAGAATGGTGAACGATGGTTGCAGGAACAAGTTCTGAAAGCGGACGGCAAGGAACATCGCGTAGTTTACCAGCCCCTGGGGGTTATTTTCTCGATTATGCCCTGGAACTTTCCCTTCTGGCAAGCGTTTAGATTTGGTATACCAACGTTATTGGCAGGTAATGCTTCACTCCTTAAGCATGCCAGTAACGTGACGGGTTGTGCCCTGGCAATCGAAGATGTGTTTAAAGAGGCCGGTTTTCCTGAGAACGTATTTAGGACTGTTATTGCCGATCATGATTCAGTCGCCGAGATTGTGGCTTCAAACCACATCGCCGGCGTTTCATTGACGGGGAGCACCAGTGCCGGGAAAAGAATCGGAGAATTAGCGGGAAAGAATCTGAAGAAAGTAGTCCTGGAGCTGGGAGGTTCAGATCCGTTTATTGTGTTAGAGGATGCAGACCTTGATAAGACAGCCGAACAGGCAACAGTGGGCCGATTCCTCAACTGTGGTCAGAGTTGTGTCGCTGCAAAGAGATTTATTGTTGTGGAATCCGTTGCAGAGGATTTTGCTCGAAAGTTTGCCAAAGACGTGAAACAAAAAGTCTTGGGTAATCCGGTAGAGGAGTCAACACGTTTAGGACCGTTAGTTAGCAAAAAGGCTGTAGAGCAAATTGAGGATCAAGTTAATGATGCCGTTGATAAAGGCGCTACCATCCTCACGGGAGGGAAGCGAGCTAAAGATAAGGGGTATTTCTACGAACCAACGATTCTTGTTAATACGACAAAGGAAATGAAAGTAGTCAAAGAAGAAGTGTTTGGTCCAGTTGCCCCGATTATTGTTGTCGCGGACGAAGAAGATGCCGTAAAAGTGGCGAATGCAACCGAGTTTGGACTGGGCGGGAGCGTCTGGACGAAAGATATTGAACGAGGAAAGAGAATTGCACGACAACTTGAATGCGGCTGCGCCTTTGTTAACTCCTTTGTAAAATCAGACCCTCGCATTCCTTTTGGAGGTATCAAAAAAAGTGGTATTGGTCGAGAACTATCAAAATACGGATTGAGAGAATTCGTTAATGTGAAGGCAATCAATGTGTATGAACCATGAAAGCTTCTGATTTATTTGTCAAATGTTTGGAAGAAGAAAGAGTGGAGTATATTTTTACCGTTCCCGGTGAGGAAAACCTGCACCTCCTGGAAAGTTTGCGGAAATCTAATATAAAGGTAATAGTTAACCGCCATGAGCAGGCAGCGGCTTTTATGGCGGCTACTTACGGGAGATTAACCGGGAAAGTAGGGGTTTGCATGTCTACCCTGGGTCCGGGTGCAACTAACTTAGTAACGGGAATTGCCCACGCTCAACTTGGTGGAATGCCTCTGCTGGCAATCACCGGACAGAAAGGAATTCGCAACAATGAACTGGCAAATTTTCAGGTTCTGGATGTTGTTAACATGATGAAGTCACTTACCAAGAGGGTGGTGCAAATTAAAGGTCCGAAACCAATTCCAAAAGAGATTAGAATGGCCTTTAAAGTAGCAACAACAGAACGGCAAGGAGTCTGTCATATTGAGGTGCCTGAAGATATTGCTAACGAGAAGGTTGATGATTCTATCCATCCACAGAAGTCAATCAAAGTGCGACGGCCTATTGCAGATACTAAGGGGGTCAGGATAGCTGCTGAGATAATTCGGAAAGCCGAACACCCCATTATCATTGTCTCCAGCAGGGCTCAAAGGAACTTAGTCCGTGATGCCTTACGGAAATTCTGTGACCAAACCAACATTTATGCCATTCATACTCAATTAGGGAAAGGTGTATTGGGAGCAGATCATAAAAACTGCCTTTATGCATTCGGCATTCATAAAAAAGATTACGTTCATTGTGTGGTTGACAGAGCAGATTTGGTCATTACGGTTGGCTACTCTACTCGTGAGCATCCTCCTAGCGTCTGGAACAAAAATATGGATAAGAAGATTCTCCATCTTAACTTTAACCCCGCGAGGACTGATACTTATTACAACCCTGATTGGGAACTTGTAGGAGATATAGGAACTTCCCTGGAATTACTGGGTAAAGAATTGAAAGGTTACTATTATAGCGGGGAGTATGAGGAGAGAGTAAAAAAAGAATTAAATGCCAAACTGTTTGTAGAAGGTGCAGATGACCCAAGTTATCCTCTTAAACCACGTCGCATAGTTGCCGATTGCAGGAAGACACTCGGAAAGGAAGACGTTCTCTGTCTGGACAATGGTATCTACAAACTCTGGTTCTCGCGTCATTACGAAACCTACAACATTGGCACCTTCCTCCTGGATAATACCCTGGCTACTATGGGCGCTGGACTGCCCAGCGCGATGGCGGGTAAAATAGTCCATCCGAAAAAGAAAGTTCTGGCGGTTGTAGGGGATGGTGGTTTTATGATGAATTCCCAGGAATTAGAGACAGCAGTGAGATTGGGACTAAACGTAGTTGTACTCATCCTTAACGACAATGCCTATGGCTTTATTAAATGGAAGCAGCAGATTTATGGGTACAAGAATTTTGCCCTAGATTACGGCAACCCTGATTTTGTCAAGTATGCTGAGAGTTATGGGGCTAAAGGATTCAAGATTAATTCTACAGACGAGCTTCTTCCTGAGTTAGAGAAGGCTTTTGATGAGAAAGGACCGGTCATTATCGAATGTCCGATAGACTATTCTGAGAACAAGAAAGTCTTCAGCGGAGAATTGGAAGACATAAGTTGTCCCATTTAGGTTTGCAAGTCTGACAGTATGTGCGGGAGTTGGTGGCAGGGGATACTATAAACCTGCAGACAATGGTTTTGATAAAGAGATAAAGAGATAAAGAGATAAAGAAATAAAGAAATAAAGAAATGACCGGCATCTTATAAGGAAAGACGAAAACGAGCTAAATAGCGTAATTTTTGAATAAAGGTGTATTTACATGAAAACTCCAATTCCAGATGAAGCCCATGACGAATGGGTAGTAATTAAGGAAGAAGAACAAGAATGGATCCAGAAGTTATCTCACATGCTTTCTGAGAAGGATATTCCCTCCCGCATAGCGCTTGCTCCTGGATGCAGTGCTGGAACGTGCGGGTGCCAATTCCATCTCCTGGTTGCTAAAAAGGATGCTCAGGCAGCCCTTGTCAGTATTGATGAATATTACATGGAATTGCATCCGGAAATCAGGGAATCACAGGAATGGGCCGATCAGGGCAAATGCCCTGCCTGCGGTCACCATGTTGGTAAGGATGCAAAGGAATGTTCTGACTGTGGACTACGGCTTATTATTGAAGGATAAACATGAAGGATTTGCGATTGTCGATATACTTTTGGTTGCGGCTACGCTAAGTAAGTCTGCGGCTAAGTGTCTTTACTCTGTTATCTCCCTGCCCGACGAGTTTTTTGGTGAGTGCGGTTAAATTTTATAGTTATAATAAAACCCCTGAGAAGCTTTTGGCTTCCCAGGAGTTTCTTATATTTGGAAAATGATCAAGTCTTAAATCCAGTCTTCGGATAGGATTTGACCGCCTGCTACATCTACAACTACCTGCTTGATCGGTATCTTGCGGCTAGCTTTGTCGGCGCCAGCTTTTGCAATATGAGTCAAACCCATACAGCAGGGTACCTTCATTATCATAACCGTTAAGGTATTGATCTTTGATTCATCAATCAAAGACGTAATCTTATCTACATAAATTTCCTGTTCTGAGTCCAGCTTTGGACAGGCGATGGCCAGACTTTTTCCTTTAAGATAATCCTTGTGGAAATCTGCCAGGGCAAAAGGCACGCAGTCTGCTACAAGTAATATGTCCCTCTCCTGAAAATACGGTGCTTGTGGAGAAACCAGGTGCAACTGAATCGGCCATTGCTTCAGTTGAGACTGGCGTGCGCCTGTTTCTTCAACTTGTTCATCTTTTTCACTGAAATCCATCGTTCTTGATCCTGGACAACCTTCACTCATTTTGAACACTCCTTATACATATTTGTTATTAGGACTATAAATAAACTTTTAGTATAGCCGATTATCATATATTATGTCAAGAATTGATTAATTTTTTGGCAGTGTCCTAATTTGAATTATTTTTTTTGACACAACATAGTCCAGACAATAGAATCTGGGCATGGAATCTAGAAAATACCACAAAATTCGCCTTTTAAGAACAAAGAACGAAATTTGGGAATTTTTTAAGGAAAAGAAATTATACGAGATTGCCACTATAATCATTGGAACAATTATTAATGGTATTCTTGTAGCCAATAAAAATTATAACATTTTAATGTCATTACTTTATGAATTTATAGGAGTAATAATAATGTTTGGAGTTCTATTTTTATGGAAATCACTGCGTCTTGTACCTGAAGATATCTACGAAGAACAACAAGATATTATAAATTCTAAACAGCAAACAATAGAATTTTTAGAAGAACAGCAAAAACCTAAATTACGAATAGATTTTTCTGAAAATAATCCAAGTTATTGTCATGATACTTTCCAAAAAAATAAGAATCCAAACACAAAACATATATATGATCGCTTTGAGCGAGTGTGGAGAATTTCTATTCACAATGATTCTTCTGTAACAACAATTAAAGATGTTAAGGCTAAACTGATAGTTGAGGGAACCACTGGTAGGGAGGAAATTCTTAAATTTACGGATAACAACGTTCAACCCTATAGGCGATCTGTTAATATTGCTCCTGGAGAATGTATATTTGTGGATGTATTAGAATGGTACATGGCAGGGAAAGAAGAAGATAGTCTTAGTTTTGATATTTGCCATATTGAGGTTGATCATAACTATACCAGAATCCCTGTGCGTTATTCTACAGATAATGGTGATTTAAAGATAAGAATTGAAGTCTTTGGTGAGAATATTCCTTGTCAATCAAAATGTTTCATGGTTGGTGCAAAGAATAAAGATAGTACCATTGACAAAATATATATGTGGTCTGTTGACTAAAAAAAATTTATATTAAAAAGTTGAAAATCAAGAATTTGTATAATAGGCATATAATTATGATACTGGAATTTTTACATTATCTCCATCTTTTACCATAGTCCTAAATGCATCTGTATAGCCAGAAATCCTGTTTATAGAAGGAGGTCTTTTAGCAAAAGCCTTAAATATCAGCATACTGATTGAAACTAACTTTTTATCCCTAGAAGTGTAATCTGCTTGTATAGCCATTAAATCTATATCATGTACACTGGCTAGTGCATGTATATCTTTTAATTGAAATCCAATTGGATCTTCATCTTCCATTGTCGCATATAATGTTAAATATTCGTCAATTCTCTTTCTTATTGTCGCAACATGTCTGGTCTTAAATTGAATACAGTCACCTTCTTTGTTATACCAAATCTGAGGCTCATGTTGCTTAGAGCCAAAATCACTTCCTTTTAAGCCTTGTGTCACTTGTTCTATGAATTTTTCTTCCATATCAGTTCTCCAAAGCGATCTCTCCAACCTATAGGACTTAATGAATCATCTGTATCTGCTTTCTCTGCTCCAAATTCATATACACTGTATCTTTCGTTCAAAAATACTACATAAACGAAGCCGGATGGAAAAGGCACTTTGTTGTTGGTATTTCCTATATACCAATAAAGAGGTTTACCAACAACACATAGTTTATTACTACTATCACTATAAGGTCTGTTGAGACCAGAGAATATACGATTAGGTTTTATTAATACTTCATGTACTGTATAAAGATTAATAAAATCATTTGGCCAATAAATTTTAAGAAAATCAAAATACGCTGGTTCTATTCGTATTACTATTTCTTTGCCATCTACAGGCCATTTAATCTTGCATGAATAAGCATTTACCAACGCTAATTATAGTCCTATTAGAAGCTTGTGATAACACTTGTTCTTTAAAGAAAAGTTGTACTGTGTTGGCAGATAACATAATTTAGGGTAATTTAAATATTATAAATCATTTTTTTTAAAATAGTCAATTAAAAACTACAGTTAATAAAAAAATCTTTTCTTGTTTTTATATTTATCGGGTAAGGACTCTAAAAATTTAGGAAGCAATACGAAAGATACTGAAATTAGGACATTACCTTAATTTTGATTAATTTTCTGGTTTTGAGCGCTTTGCGGTGCACCCCACCCTATATCTCACTTACACATTTCTTTTCCCTTGACTTCAATAATATGTAGCTTTACTATTCCAACATGTTCAATTCAAACAGTATAAAGACTATGCCGCATTGTGTGATGAGATTAAATCATCTTGAATTAAGTTTATTTTTGCAGAAACGTAAATAAATGAACCTTCCCGCTGCTTTTCCATAAGGTAGTAACCTGGTTTTCTTGATATCATTACAATAGTGATGTTATCCAGAAACTTTATAATAACTTGTAAGGTAAATAAATGAGTGATTACTTAAAAGATAGTTTCATGCCCTATTTAACTATTGGCATAGGTGATATTGACGCAATAAACTCGGATTTACAGACTATCGTAAACGAAACTAGCTCATTTTCTGAAGATGAAAAACTAAAATCGAATGTATACACCCTGCGTTACGATGGGATGGGAATTGTTAGGAAAGATTATTCCGAAATAAAACGCTGTTTCGAAACTGGAAAAAAAATTGAGCGTGTTATCTTTGATTTTTCCTCTGTTAAAAACCTTTTAGAAAATAAAGGAAAAAGAATACAAATACTATTAGATGCTTCAGATAGCTCAAGATGTTATCTTGCTGTATCTGATGATGATGAAAAATGGGTTGATAATGTTTTCAAAAGACTTTCGACGAGACTCGCACAGTACCAAAATCACAATGGTGTAACTCGGAATCCCTTTACTGAATTGCTTATTCAACTTTTCGGCGTCATCGCTGGCTTTTCTTTCTGCTTAATAGTAGCGAGTCTCCTCTCGCCAGCACTCAAAGTAAAATACTCCTTTTTTGTTTTGTTCATCGGTTTTTTTCTTATTTTCTCAAACCTATGGACTTACATTTTAGTATTGCTGGGTAAACTTCGAGACAAGTATTGGCCAATTACGTCATTTAAAAAGAAACCATTGGGATTATTTGGACAAATTGTATTAAGTTTAATAATCACTTCAGTTCTAACTAGGCTAGTGATTACTGGCTGGAAAATTCTTGTAAAATTAAGTTCTATTGCACTTCAATGATTTATCTTATAACAAATCATTCAAGTCGGAGCGTTAACACGCCCGCTTAATTCGGCCGTTAGATTTTAAAGAGAAAAAGAATGAGCATTGAAAATCACCATTTTGATAATGCGAATAGTGCTTTTGAGTTTTTAGATAATCTTGCTCTTGTAAAGAGAGACTTTGTATTTAGAGGACATACGAAAGAACATTATAAACTAACAACAACCTTAAATCGTCACAGGAAAATACCCCATGAATCATGGAGTTCAGATATTGACGAAATGATCGACAAATTTCGTGTTGGTCTGACGAAGCTCGGAATGCTGCCTTTTAAAAGTGACAATCGCCTTGATTGGCTTGAATATGCCCGCCATCATGGTGTCCCCACACCCGTTTTAGATTTCAGTTATTCCCCATATATCGCATTATTTTTCACTTTCAATGGAGTTAGGAGAAACTACAAGTCAAAAGAAAAGGAATATTCTGTTATTTATGCTTTAAATTTTAGCAAGTTGGCATGGTTGTGGGCTACACTGTTTCTAGATCCAAAAGAAAAATATGATGAAGTCATGAAACGATATAAAGATTTTCTTTATCCAAAAGGAGACCTATTTAAAGATGGTTTTCCAGGTCCATGGATGCAATTCATTCCATTTCCAGGAAAATATAACTCTCGCATGCATCGGCAACATGGAGCTTTTCTTTATGACACACTTAACTACAGCAATATAGATGCTGAAAATTTAGACGAATTGATCGAGAAGCATAAGGAGCCAGATACACATCTCCCAAATGGAGAGATAGAGAAGGCGGAAGCTACTCTTTATAAAGTATTTATTAAAAAAGATTGTGTAACTGATGTTTTTGCTAAATTAGAACTTATGGGAATTAATGGAGGGGCTTTATATATGAATGCTGATGGTGTTGCACAAGATGTAATTAATTCATACAACTATAATTCAAAAACAAATTATTTGAGAGATATGCGGTTTCCACCTCCAAATGACACAAAAATCTAACAATCGGCTTGAGCTAACGACGAAGACTTAGGCGATCCTAGACTTATTATTGACTCATAAAATCTTTTTCATCTCCGCCGTAGCTCATCCGTTTCATTATGTTTAAAAATTAATATGAGTAATCCCTATGTTTCCAGATTTAATAAACACTTTCCTGCATATGTGTACTCAAATATTGCAAGTTGTCTAAAACTACATCAGGGAGTTGGCGCAACAATATTAATATGCTGTGCTGTAGATACATTGGCAAATTATGCAGCAGCAAGTCCAAGCACAAGTGGTAATAAGAAGAAAATTATGACTTTTGTTGGAAACTATTTCCCTGAAAGTTATGAACCTGAGATTTTTTACAAAATTATAAGGTGTGGGTTAGTTCATTCATTCAATATGGAAAACAAATTTATCATTCTCTGTAGTAAAGAGACATGGGCTCAAGAAATACATCTGAAAAAACCAAATGGCTTTGATCATGTTATTATAAATCCGTATCCTCTATTTCGCCATATGAAAAAAGCTCACAAATTATTTGTCAACGACTTGGAAATAAATAAAGACTTGAGACAAACATTTGTTAATATTTACAAATCAAAACCATTAATAAAACAACATATAAGAGTACCTAAAGCACTCAAACAAATTAACAAGACTTAGAAAAATTACATAACCATTCGCTTAAGCTAACCCCTTTTATCATGTGCGGTTTTCAAGTTTTAGATTCTTTGTTTATTTTATCCTTATTCATAGTTCTATTTGCTAAGCGGGTTAGCTTAGCTTAAACGTTAGCCTTTATAAGGATTCATGATGAAAAAAAAGAACACTCTTGGTTTCATACCTCTATCATTGCGGGAATGTCCAATATGGATCATTCTTATTATTCTGTTTGGATTTGCAGCACGAGTTCTATGGTGGGCATATGCTGAACCAGTTCCAGTATCAGACTCTGAGGAGTATCTACGTTTGGCTGAAGGACTCTTGAAGCAGGGTCAGCTTGGAATTCCAAATCCGTCCGCGTTTCGACTTCCCGGGTACCCAGTCTTTCTTGCTATCACAATGTGGATAAGTAATTCAATAGCTTGGTTAAGTTTTGTCAATGTGATTCTGTCCACATTCTTGATCTATATAGTATGGAGGCTTGTGTTATATCTAACTTCAGAAAAACTACTTTCAATACTCGCTGCTTTGATCTGTGCCTTTAATCCAACGTTTGTTTTCTTATCACCAGTACTTGTTTCAGAGCATTTGTACGTTATCTTCCTCTTTTCAGCTTTTTTGGTTTTATGCGACAACCGTGTAAATTTATCTACTCGTCGGACTGTGAGACTAGTATTGTCCGGTGTATTATTTGGAACAGCAGCCTTGACTCGTGGCGAGGCCATCTTTTTTTTGCCAGTACTTTTAGTGATGATATATTTCAATTTCAGTCATAACGCTCACAGATATTTGTCGGTATTTCTAGTTTTGTTGGCTTTTGGTGTAACCATTGCTCCTTGGTATATCCGGAACCATTACTTGGTTGGTGCGGGGTCAGGATTGTCTACCACAGGAGGCATAAACTTCTATTATGCTCATAATGAGAATCGATATGGCTGGCATACTCTAAAGGGAACAGTTTTCGACGGTAAGAATGAGGTTCAGCAGCAGGAACTCGGTTACCAACTTGGACTTGAGTATCTAACCAACGCTAGCCTATTAAGAATAGCCAAGGATATTGCAAAAGGAACGTACAAATTATTTTTTACTTCGGATACTTATTCCGTAGCATGGAGTACTCGCTTACCAAGATTAGAACAAGGAACACCATGGCCATCAAAAGAACTGAAAGGTACCTATTGGTTTTACAAATTGACACTAACCTATTTTGCTTTGTTTTTGGCTGCTAGTTTGTCCTTCTTATTCTTGTGCCGATATACCTTCAGAATGTGGGTCTTTCTATACGGAATCGTGATGATGAACTGGATAGGATACGCGTTAATTTTTTGGGGAAAGACCAGATACAGATATGTTTCTGAAGTAGTCTTTTGTATTCTTGCTGCGTTGTTGATTTTTGAGATCATAAAATACCTTCTATATCATAGCCAGAATTTACTATGTTATAGGAAATTGGATAAACGAAAAGGGTCAAGTCTGCTTATGGCTTAACTGATATTATTTTACGTATACAGTCTTTATTAGATTAGCTATCGGCAGACTTGACCCCTTGAGTTGAGATTGAGATGACCCATTGAGACCCCTTCATTTCTTTTCCCTTGACTTCAATAATATGTAGCTTTACTATTCCAACATGTTCAATTCAAACAGTATAAAGACTATGCCGCATTGTGTGATGAGATTAAATCATCTTGAATTAAGTTTATTTTTGCAGAAACGTAAATAAATGAACCTTCCCGCTGCTTTTCCATAAGGTAGTAACTTGGTTTTCTTGATATCATTACAATAGTGGTGATATCCAAAAACTTTATAATAACTTGTTATAATCACTTTAGTAAAAAAAGGAGATAGCTTATGACTAATCCAAAGAGTGTACGTACGGAGATTCTATGTGACCCTGCTTTTGTTGAACAATTTCGAACTTTTGCTCAAGCCAATGACATAGTAATCGAAGATATTGCAAGCAAAAAGGAACAAACCTACCTGCAATTTGGTATAATTGAAGTGGCAGCGGTAATAGCAATCATTCAAGGTGGTATATTTATTAGCAAAGAATTCGCTAAACTTTTAGAACGTTGGATGAAGAACAACCCAAACCAAAAAATTGTAATTAGAACGATGGTTGCATCTGAAGAAATAACTGCGGGTATGACTGAAATGGAAATCCAACTAAAACTTCAAAATGCTACGGGGTTATTAAAAGAGAAATGATAATCAATTCTATCCAAGCTGATTACGGGGGTTTTAATCCAAAATATGTAGGCGTTGTGATCCGTGTAGCCGATCAAAACAGCTGCAATTGGTTAGATCGAGCTGGATCAATCACTGAGAATGAAATATTATCTTTGTCGCCAGTTCAGGCATTTGATGCTTTGTCAATGGTTTCAGTTTGTTCTCACGAAGTACGCCACTTTCATGATTTTCTTATAGCACCATATAGTCAGATGTTGTGGAGGCTACGCATGGTGATACTTTTTAACGGTGTGCAGACTCTTGGACATTTGATAGATATGAAAAACAATGAATCCTTTAATTGTATTCCAGTACCAATTTCTTCTTGGTCTCGTTATGATTATCATAAACGACAAAGCATGCTCAAACACCTTTCCGATTTGAGGCCTCTTAAAAATGGTTTACATTACCGACCTTGTACTTTACCTTTTTTCACGCTTGACAATTCACTACTAAAACTGGCTAAAAATGAAACACTTAATCATTTTGATCGGTTAATTGCGGTCACAATGCATTATTATCAGATGATGAGAAATTTTACTTTTCGACCACCAAAACAATCTGAATCTGTCATCTATCAACCTTGCCATATATTTGAATTGTCCGGGCTAATTTGCCAAATGCAGACGATTTGGTCAGATTTAGGGAAGCAGTCACTCCAAAGATTTCAGGACATTGTTTTTAAGGAACTGAATGTACCCTATATTATATTATACCGTGCGCTACTAAATATTTGGCACCGTCATAACAAATTAATGCCTTTAGAAATGGCATCAGCTATCGTATTTTGGTCATTAATGGGATCATATGAAGATGATAAATGGCGAGCGTGTCCAACTTTTAGATTTGCTGCTATACACAATTACTTATTAAAAGCGGGACCTCCAAATGGCTCAAGCTTGTCTATTCAGCTCTTTGACGATTGGAGTGATATAACTAATCTGTCAAAAGTTAACAAAGCTTTTAAGCATGGACTACGTGAAGCCGATAAATTTCCAAAAATGATTGAAAAAGTTTTCCCTCTCGACTTAGCTTGGGCTAATCTTTTCGATAAAAGTATATTTTTAAAGTTTATCAAAAATGTTTGCGATGCTCAAAAACATATGATCAATATTTTTTTAGAAAATCCAGAGACATATATAGACCCTAGTAAATATAATAATTCGTGCTCAAAGTATGTTAATCCACCGGTTCGTCAAGACTTTATAAAGGGAGGCGTGCTAATTGAGAAAAACTTCGAATCTAGAGGTGAGGTGGTTTATCGGGGTTTTGAAAACGACCAAGGACTACAAATAGCACAATCGTTCTCAAGAAGTGTAACACTTAGTAAAATTAAATTTATTGACGCACAAGAAGCACATAACATTTTTATATTGACTTCTATGATTGACCAGCTTTTTTACGATCAAAATCGGGATGACCCTGACGTTGTTATGGCACAAAGATTACTACAGGAAGAGGTAGGAGTTTTCCCATTCAACGTTGATATTTAAAACTTACACCAAAGAAAAACCAGGGGTAGCGCCCGTATTTTGGAAGGAAATTGCTGACGATGGGGTATAAACAAACAGACAAGTTTGCGATGACGAGTACAAAATTAGATGTCATGATGCACAACCAGTCATTTGAGCAGATAAACTGCTCAATTCAATGTTAGGACGAGATAGGGGATGTATCTTGACATTTGACAAAGTGAAAACCAACAAATTGATAAACAAGTCAAACATCAAAGAAATTATTTGAAAAATCATGGAAGGAAAATCTTTTTTTAGTAAGCCGCAAATTCATAATGTCAAATGTCAAGATGTGTGCCCAAGAAAATATGGATAAGAATAAAACAAATGCAGGGTAAAGAATAAATGAGTTGGGTTTCAAAAAAAACAAGAATAGGGGATGATTAAAATGCAGATAAAGAATTGTAAAAACGGAAAAAAGACTCCCTCACCATTAACAAGATTAAATGGAAAAAAGGTAATTGCTTTTGGGTGGTATGGGGGAAAATATTCTCATTTGGATTGGTTATTACCTCTTTTGCCCTCTTGTAATCATTACTGTGAACCATTTGCAGGTTCAGGTGCAGTGCTTTTCAACAGATATCCATCTAATGTAGAAACATATAATGATTTAGACGGAGAAGTTGTTAATTTCTTTAGAGTTTTACGATCTCAAAAAGAGAAACTTTTAGAACAAATCTTGTTAACGCCGTTTTCCAGAGAAGAATTTTCTCTAGCCTGCGAGTTGGATAGTAGTCAGGATGAGTTAGAACGTGCAAGAAGGTTTTATATAAGAGCGAGGCAAGTAAGAACCGGATTAGCACAAACGGCAACAATTGGAAGATGGGCAAATTGCAAAAATACAAGTCGTTCTGGAATGAGTGGTGTTATCAGTCGTTATATTGGTGGAGTTGAAAAGCTTGATTTTATTGCAGAAAGGCTTTTAAGAGTTCAGATTGAAAATAGACCGGCAATTGAAGTAATACAATTGTATGATAGTAAGGAAACTCTTTTTTATTGCGATCCGCCATATGTTCACGATACAAGAGGCGACAATAAAGCATATGGTTTTGAAATGAGTAATGACGAGCATGTTCAGTTGTCAATGGTCTTAAACAATATCAAGGGAAAAGCTGCAATATCAAATTATGAATGTGAACTAATGGATAAATTATATCCGGCTCCAAAATGGAAAAAACATTTTGGCCCACAGAAGACAATACATTCAACAAAAGATAAAAGAAAAGAAGTGCTATGGGTAAATTATGAAGTCGAAACAATAGGCAGGTTATTATAAAAATGAGTAATTTATTGAATACTCTGGAAGAATATGTACAAAGAGCAATACATGCAAAAAGGACTTTCGTTGGTAGCAAGCATTTAGAGAAGAAAATAGAGTTTGTCTGTAGGAATATAAGAATTAAAGCGCCGATAAGGTTTTTATTGTCCTGCTGCGCTGCAAAAATAGACAACTCCAAGATTGATATCAGAAAGCCATATACAGAAATAAGGGATAAAGATGCTTACTCAGGAAGAACTTATGACGAGCAGTATATACAAAAGGTAATAGAAAAACATAACCTTCCTTGCAATACAACAACTGCATACTTGACTCCTGCTTTTAGAAATAGAAATTCAACAATGACACCCAAAACAGAGCTTGTTGGCCGACAACCTGAGCTATACAAAGCAGCTCTTGAGTTGATTGATGAAGTCCATAAAGGTAACTTATCAGCCGAAAAACTATTTAAAGAAACGATTAGAATACTCGTCATAATACGGGAAGAAAATGCTAAACGGATTAAACAGCTAATCGAAACTTTAAAAGGCTCAGACAAATCAATTGCTCTATCATCTGAGCAAATTGTTAATTTATTGCAGCAACACTTGGCTTGTAAAAATTCAAGCAGATTACCTATTTTAATAGTTGCCGCAGCATATAACAGTGTTTCAGATTTGATTGGAGAAAAAATAAATGATTTACAAGCACACAATGCGGCGGACAAACAAACTGGTGCTTATGGTGACGTTGAAGTAACTTTAATCAATGATGATAATATTGTTACAAGCTATGAAATGAAAGAAAAGCGAATAACCAAATCTGATATTGAGATTGCAATTAAAAAAATTGCTGAGTCTAAGTTAAACATAGATAACTATATTTTCATAACCACCGAAGAAATTGATTTTGAAGTTAGTGAATATGCAAAATCTATTTATGATTTGTCTAAGTTTGAAATAGCAATACTTGACTGCATAGGGTTCATAAAACACTTTCTGCATTTTTTTCATAGAAAAAGAACAGCTTTTATCGAGGAATATCAAAAATTAGTGCTTGATGAACCTAATTCCGCTGTCAATCAACCTTTAAAAGAAGCATTTTTAGCATTGAGACAGGCGGCAGAAGTTGAAAAATGATTACAAAAAAACATAACAAAGCACTACAGAATAGAAAAGTCACGGCAACATCCTCTTGGCGAAGGATTGCAGTAAAATAGTTGCGTAAAAAACAATAATAGACGGAGATAGGACGGGAGATAGGGGACGTATTTGACATTTGACAAAGTTAAAACCAACAAATTGATAAACAAATCAAACATCAAAGAAATTATTTGAAAAATCATGGAAGGAAAATCTTTTTTTAGTAAGCCGCAAATTCACAATGTCAAATATCAAGATGCATCCCCAAGAAACCCAAGAAAAAATGTCTACAAAGCCAGCCGGTTAAGCTGAACGTTAAGCATCAAATTTAAAAGATACACCTATTAAAGGATAATTATATGAGAAGTATTGAGGGGAATTGGTCAGGAAGAATCACAGGAACTAATAATGCAAATGTATTTGCAGAAGTAAAGCAGGAATTAACCAAGCTTTCGGGTATTGCCAGAATTCATGACCCAATTCATGGTACAGTAGTGTATTCATTTTCAGGAGAAATTAAGAATGATGATATTACATTGAATATGACTCCAGACTGGGATTTTTTAAAGAAAAATTGCACACAACAAATTTTTGTTAATAACCGTCCACTAACCATTAGCATGCCAACTTCGAATCATGGAAACGTAACTCTTAATGCTAAGGTTATCGGTAATGGTGCTATAGAAGGGACATGGCGGTCTTCTATAGGAACAGGGGGAAATATATTTTTAAAAAACGAGAAATTAAACTATTACAGAGAAGAGAACAGTGCAAAATCAAAAAATAAAAAATCAGTATTTATAAGTTATAGCCGTGAAGACAAAAAACATCTAGAAAGACTTCATGTTCATCTCAAGCCATTAGAAAAAAATGGATTGGTTGATGTATGGGATGATACAAAGATAAAGACGGGAGAAAAGTGGAAAGAACAAATCGAAAAAGCACTATCAGAGGCAGCAATAGCGGTTTTAATAATAAGTGCCGATTTTCTTGCATCCGACTTCATTGTTGAGAATGAACTACCTCCGATTCTCAAAAAAGCTGAGCTAGAAGGAACAAGGGTACTACCTATTATTTTAAAACCATGTCGGTTTTTGAGAGACAAGCACCTTTCACAATTTCAAGCATTAAATTCTCCTGACAAACCATTACTATCATTGCCAGAAATTGAGCAAGAGGAAACGTGGGATAAATTGTCGCACGTTATCGAGAACGAACTAAATAGATAGTGCATATGCACAATGCCCAACAACCGCATCAACTCAGACTGGTAAATCTGCTGTGCTTCTTTACCAGCCGGTTATGCGGAGCGTTGTACAAAAAGAATAAATTATGGCATGGCCAGGTGAAAAACAGGCATGGGATATACTTACAGGGCTTGACTCAAAGGATGTAAAAACCAGGGCTAATGTAATTTTTAATTCTCATAATTCGACATATGAACTAGCCTGCTTTGGTCAGGATGTCTATATTTCATTGACGAATCGAGATATCTTCGGTACTTCTAGTTTAGGGAAATTCCTGGTCAAAGAACTTCGTGAATATTCAAGGCTTTCAATTCTTAGATACTTGATTCATGCGAAAGATCTACCGTTATCGGGTCAACTCGTGCGGCCCTCAGATTTACCTGGAGGAGATATTTTTTTGAAAGGCACGCATGTCATTCCCCTGGATAAAATAGCTGAGTACTTTAGCAATAATTTTAAGGAATTTTTAAACATCGGTAAAAGTCTTGATGGTTCTCAGTTAGAATATGGAGATATTTCTTTAAAGCTTTCCCCTTTTCCAAGGGTGCCTGTAGTACTTATTGTGTGGTCAGGTGATGAAGAATTCTCATCAAAGTCGTCCCTCTTGTTCGATTCAAGTTGTGTATCACATCTGTCAACTGACATTATTTGGTCAACTGCCATGATGGCCGTTGAGGTGATGCTCATAAATATAAAAGCGTATAACCAGACACTGAAATGATATTAGGGCATGCCCAGAGTAGCATCAACAACAAGGAACGCCTTCTTCCGAGGGACTGCAATTGTATGATGCGGTATTTGCATCGTCAGGATTGAATATGGTAAATTGTCCTGCATAAGGTGGGTTGCTTAGTTTGGCCGCTGTATCTGTGCAGACTTCAACGGGCTCGTTCCTGGGGAACAGGTGGCCTTCTTCATCCGTTATTGCCTTATACGGGCCATGATAAATTGCCTTTTGCCCAACGTATACACAACCCTCCTTCTTTTCAAACTTATACCCACGTAATGTTACTGAATAGAATGAATACCCTTCCACTTCTTTCCAGAAGACCTTCTGTAGTGTTTGAAGTCCATAAAAGCCAGCCTGTTCAAGATAGGACATAAATTCGTCTTCGGTTAATGCGCCGCTGATGCATTCACCCCACAGTTGTTTATTGATTTTTAAAAACGGAGGAGTTTCTTCTTCAGAAACAATATCAGAGATAACAATCCTCCCGTGATCCCTCAGTATTCGCCACATTTCGCCGAAGACCTTTTTTTTGTCAGGGGATAGATTGATAACGCAATTTGATGTGATCAAATCAACTGAATTATTATCAACGGGAATATCTTCTAAAAATCCTTTTCTAAATTCCACAATATCGTAACCAAGGTTCCTTGCCACCGGATGTTTGTTTTCATTGGCAACCTTTAACATTTCATCCGTCATGTCTATCCCGTAAATCTTACCCTTTGGGCCAACCTTCTTTGCAGCAATGAAACAGTCAATCCCCGCGCCTGCTCCCAAATCGACCATCGTCTCTCCTTCTGAGACTTCTGCTATTGTAGTCGGACTTCCGCATCCATAGAACCTGTCCAATACATCCTGTGGAATATGACTTGTATCTTCTGTTGAATTCTTGGTTGGACAACATAAGTCCTCTTGAGGAGCTTCTGCCGCATTACCATAAAACTCACGTACAATACTTCTTGGCTTATCCACGTCAAAAGAAAGCACACAGTTTGAATGAAGAGTACGAACCGATTTCGGATTTCGGATTTCGGATTTTAGATTTTCTATTCCGAAATCCGAAATCGTCAATCCACAATTGAGAGAGCCTTCGCCCATTGAGCGTAATACAACGGGAGCAGTAAACCCTGTTTTTCTTTCCAACAACTTCTTCCTCGCCTCAGCAAGCTCAAATATTACGTCATTGACTATCTCCTTGTGCAGGTCACAATAAGGGTCCAAGGCATGTACGCCAACGTCTGCAGGGAATTTATTATTTTCCAGCTTGAACCCATTTTCAGAATAGAAGAATGAATGTTCAATATCACCACCACCGCATATAAACTTTATATGACATTCGTTGCATTTTTCTTTATTCTGTAGTGTTGCGTTTCTAAATGCCTTGCTAATATTACTATTTTCCCAGATTTCTCTAAGGGAATTCTCAAGTATACTTCCACATTTCAGCCCTTCATGGCCGGCAAATGAAGCAGACGGGTAGACTTCACCATTTGAATATACGCACATGCTATCGTAACAGGCATTACCCAAATCGTAACGTGTTCCTCTGTTGCTATTTGCCCTGAATTTGTAAGAATCAATGTTGTCTACTGACATACCCAGGTTATCTGCTACATCCTTCACCTTTCTCGTTGTTTCGATTACCTCATCTATTGAAGTAAAAAAATCATTACCATTATCAGTTACCCTGCCTCGTTTGTGTACCCAGAGGAGATGATGAGTCTTTACACCCAATTGTGCAATCAGCTTTGTCGTTTCAGGCACATCATTAATATTATGTTTTGTCACCACGGTTGTTATTGTCGGAGAATATCCAATCCTGATAATATTCTTAATCCCCTCGATAATTTGGTCAAAGCTGCCCTTACCCCTCAAAGGGTCGTTTATTTCCGGCTTTGAACCATCAAGGCTTATCTGAATCCTTAGTTGTTCCTTATTAAACTTTTGTAATCTTTCAATGATGTTTCCTCTCAGAAGTGTTCCATTTGTAAGTATTATCAGTTCTGTCCCTTTACGATTGCAAACATACTCAATAAGTTCAAAAATATCTTTCCTCATAAATGGCTCGCCACCCGTAAAATAGAAACAGCTTGTTCCTAATGTTACAGCTTCGTCAATAATCTTCTTGATTGAGTCCGTAGGAAGACCTTTATCCTCGTGTGGAGATGAATTCACCAGACAATGCGGACATGTCAGATTGCAGAGATTATTAGTGTGAATCCATAGTTCATTGAGTTTTTCTGCGTGAATGAAATTTGATCTGCCGACGTAAGCAGTTTTCTTTACGGGTTCTGAGGATAAGAATTTACACCTTATCAAATCCCTCAGAAATGTATCTATTTCCAACCATGCCCTGGTTTGTTCCATATCAAAATCATTTGCATAGTCGAATATCAGTTTTCTAACGTTTTTACATTTTTTAATATTGCTTACAATCTGGCTGCCTCTTTTGTCAGTTACAATCCAATTTGGTGTTTCGGGGTCTATAAGTAGATAAAGAGAGTCTCTCTCTATTTGAACATAATCATGTACGTAAAAAAGTGATTTATCGTTTACTTCCATTTAGTGTTAACCTCCCATAAAACATTATGTAAGAAATATTTAAAGCTCTGTCATATAATCGTTCTGAGGCGTTAGCCGAAGAATCTCGGTTTTATAACCTACTGAAGATATCAGATTCTTAACGGAGTTTATCCTGAGCCTCAACTAGATTCTTCGCCTTCGGCTCAGAATGACGGGCGAAGGGTTCAGAATGACATTGAGAGCGTTTTTATAATTATGACACAGCCGATACATCGTTCTGGCGTGCCTTAGCGGCTGAACCTGATCTTAGCCATCCATAAATTAACAGACAATAAAAAGGGACATATTCTGGTAATTTTAACCAGTGGACTTCTTGCCATACCCATTCGTTGTTATACTCTATCATACTTGAAAATAAATTATGATTCATAAAATAATAGAAAACAACAGTTCCTGTCAAGACAAGCCATGCCCAGCTATGATAGAAACAGAGGAAGGGGACAATCCATGTTAGATACCATGGATGAACTGTTGGTGCAAATATTAAAAAGGTACCAACAGACAGAAAGGCAAATTTTAAAATATTATCATCAATCTCCCTAAATCCCCCCTGCTTCTTGCTTTCGCATAGTGCCGATACGGTGCAAGAAAGCTGCGGGGGGGAAAGAGGGGGATTTGTCCCCCCTTTATGCCTGCTAAAGCAGGAATTAGGGGAATTTTCATTATCTTTTGTAAATAAAAGGGTCATATGATTTATATACAAATACAAAAGTACAGCGCAAAAAATTATAGACGTAATTATCTTAGACATAAATGGAGAGCCGAGACATAGGCAAAAAATCAGGAAGTGAGCTGAATCATTGTAATGATATTGAGTCCCAAAATGTAAAAGTGTCGAAAATAACCCCTTACCAGCGCCAATGTATGGTAAGTACAAAAGTGCAATAACTGTAAACAAAACTATAAGATATTTGAGTTTACGTCTGGGAATTAAGAAAGGGGCTATAATAATGAATACAAATTTGGACATTGCTGCCAGGCCAATCGAAACGATAGATTTTAAATTCTTTCTAATAGAGAAAAGGTATAAGGCAAGAATTACGAGAAATATCTGCAAAGAATCGCAATGTCCCTTTGCCGCAAAACTAATAAGGACTAACGGGCTCCATGCATATATCAACACATTAGCGGGTTTCCCTCCCACTACCCTTAAAAACCTTATTAATATGAATATTGAAAGCACATCAAAAAACAAAAAAGTAGACTTCATTGATATGAAGGAATGAGATACGTAATCCGCTAGGGCAAACGCCATTAACGTCAGTGGAGGGTAGATTGTGGTCAGATGTTTGTGGTTAATGCCGGAAAAAAAGTTGTCCCTGAGATGTTCCAGACTTGACGATTCCGGCGGGTAGGAATATGGATTAAGCCAATTTAATTGTAACTTTCCTTCCCATAAGTAACGATAAACATCCTCTGATGGAGTCATAGGTAATAGTGTCAAACGAAATATCAGTGAAAAGATTATAATAGTCCAAAGAATCTTTTTAGAATTGCTTTTGTCTTTTCCAAATATCTCGGTGTTTTTCAAAATATAAAATACAGCAAAGATATAAACAATAAAAGAGGCTGTATACAGAAAACAAAACATAGGTATATTTTCCTTGATATCTCCAAGGGAAGCAATCGAAATACACAGGATTTCAATGACCAGTCCTGTTATTATTATGGAAAGTAATTTCCTATTCATGGTATTTGTTCAATGTAACTGAGATTCCATTTTATTTAACCACCCCCATTTCCCCCTCGTTCGTAAGGCTTAACCTTACCCACATCATATTTAAGGAAAGAGAACGAATTAATTATCTCCCCTCCGTAAGAAACTAATTATACATTATTTCCCCCCACTTCTTGCTTTCGCATCGTGCCGATACGGTGCAAGAAAGCAGTGGGGGGACTAAGGGGTGCTACTCCATGCTCTTTATCCCTCCCAGAGTTGTGGGTAACTAGAAGTTCGTAAGGAGGGGATAAAAAGTAGGTTTCCCATTTGATTTTCAGTAAATGAAATTCATTGATTAAATATTTCAGTATCAGGATAATAATCTGCCCAGACAAACCAGTAAATGGCCATAAAACTAACACGTTGTAACCGTATACCCTTCATGTTACCCTTTATGCCAATCCCATTTTCCAAGTCCCACGTAGTTTTTGTTGTTTTATCCGTAGCAAAATTTTGTGATGAATTTTCTTCAAAATCAATTATATATTCGTCTACGTGTCTATCATAGACCATGATATTATTGGTCTCATTGTTTCTATAAATAAGCAAGTCCTCACCCTGAAATTTATCAGTAACTATTTTCGTAGTATCAAATATGCTAAAGGGATAAGCCTTATGTTTGCTATTAAGTTCTATTCCGATAACATTTGTCTTCGCACTTAAACTTTTATCTGAATTTACGACAGGATATATGCCTGTTTTTTTACTCTTATGATAATGTTTATAAACATCATAACCAACTGTTCTTGAACCATGAAGAGACAGTAGCAATGTATCTGGGTGTAATGCCTTCCATGCACCCCATGACATCTTTTGGCTGTTAACTACTATATTTGTTTTTTTACCCGATAGTTTTCCATCTATAGCCTTGCCATAAACGATTGGCCAGAGGGATTCAGTTTCGTAATCAAACATTACGAGGGTGTTCTTGAGTAGCTTACCCGATACTCCAAACGTATATTCTTTGCCGTCAACTTTCCTGTTATATACAACTGCCAGGTTCGCAAGGGGACACCAGGTGATGGCAATATCTTTATCTCCTATTTTATCATTGACTATTTCGTGATGATTCAGGAGATAAACAGAATAGGCACGACTTTCACCATTAATAGTTATGCCTATAACAGGTTCATCATCATCAAGTCTTGCTTCACTTGCAGGGACAAATTCAGGATTCTTTATGGCAGGGATAGCGTCACGAGGAAGTACATATTTTATTTCGTCCTTTTCGTGTATGTTTGCAAAACATGTACGGTCTAAATCAATTGCTGGAATCGTTAAACAGGCTATTAGGCAAAATAATTGAAAAAGTCTTTTATCAGGAATATTCATAATCAGCATTTTATTTTCTCATTAAATTTTTGCAAAAGAGACAGTATGCCTACGTAGAAAAACCCTATTGCATACATTAATAGAAAAGGCCCAAAGACAAACTTCTTGTCGTTTGTATATTGTATGAATCCAATAAAACAATATATACTTAAGAGTATTTCACTGACAAAGAATAACTTTACTGGTAAAGTATAATTTTTTGCTATTATGTTCTTTCCTCTTCTGATAACACCGTACTTCGGCGTTCTAACAAAATCACTCTTAATGTTAAATAATGCTTCAAGCACAGCCTTTGTGTTATTGATGGCAACTCCACATCCGATAAACATAAGCGCAGGTATAAACAAACATCTTTTCCACCAATCCCTATAACCTACCTTCTGAGATACTATATAAAGAAATGATGGTGCAGAGGCTCCCAGGAATATTAGAAGCAACAGGGCTACCATTGTACTAGAAATAGAGATTACTAATGGTTTTAATAAGATTATTAATGGAAGGGATAGTAAGGCAAGGACGATCATCATAGGGTGTACCATATACTGGTTGAGGTGTATAAATGCCTCAATCTTCTTTGTAAAACTATCTTTCGTCTTAAATATCTGTGGCAAAACCTTCTTGGCAGTTTGTATTGAGCCTTTAGCCCATCTATGCTGTTGGGACTTATAGGCATTCATATCCACGGGTAACTCTGAAGGCGTTACTACATCAAAAAGAAATTTTGTATTCCATCCTTTTAATTGTGCCCTGTATGATAAATCTAAATCCTCAGTTAAAGTATCATAATGCCACCCTCCAGCATCAACGATTGCCTCTTTCCTCCAGATTCCAGCAGTCCCATTAAAGTTCATATAAAGGCCGTTCCATGTCCTGGCGCCCTGTTCAATAATAAAGTGTCCATCCATGCCAATACTCTGGGCAATTGTTAGGAGAGAGTAATTTCTATTTATGTGTCCCCACCGTGTCTGGACAAGGGCAACTTTTTCTTTTTCGTAAAAGAAAGGGATGGTTTCATAAAAAAAGTTTTTATCAGGCACAAAGTCAGCATCAAAGATTGCCAGAAACTCACCTTCAGCTTCTTCGTGTCCTTTATTTAAGGCACCTGCCTTAAACCCAATTCTATTTTCTCTGATGATTTGTTTTATGTTGAATCCCTTTTTACTGTATTTATTAACCAGATCAGCTACTATATCTCTCGTTTCATCATTAGAATCGTCCAGTATCTGAATTTCGTGTAGTTCCTTCGGATAATCAAGATTCACAACCGCCTTAATTAAACGTTTTACTACGTATCTTTCATTATATATGGGTAATTGTGTAGTAACTTTTGGCAACTTGTATTTGCCATGAGTAGACCAGAACCGTTTGAGGAATTCAGCATTTTGAGATGCTTCTTTCTTCCTTTTACTTAAAAAAAGATAAACCATATAATAATTGTTAATGCCATAGAGGAACAACCATAATGCTGCAGGACAGTAGAAAATAAGGATTATTATTAAAAACATTTTATCCATAATTGTTGATTAGCTACAAGGCTTGTGTATGTGAGGGCGTACCCGCATGTACCTATTCGGGCGGGTTGTCATACGCCCCTATATCGTGAGATTCTTCGTCGTTCCTCTTCAGAATGACAAAGTGTTGCCGAGTGTTAAATATCCTTCCTAGATTAATTCGCAAATCTGACTAATATCCAATAAGCGCCGCCGCTGAATATAGCAGCTAAGGGCAGTGTTATGAACCACGATAAAATTATTTCTAGTACTTTATGAGTGTTTATGTGCTTAGTAGCCAAGCCTATACCGAAGAGCGACCCTACTGATACGTGTGTCGTAGATACTGGCATTCCAAACTTACTGGCAAATATAACAAGTATACCAGTAACAAGGTTTGCTGTAAAGCCCTGACCGTGATTAAGCCTTGTGATTTTGTTACTCATAGTTTCGGCGACTTTGCGGGCATTTAAAAGTCCGCCTAGCGCCATACCAACAGCGACAGCCAGCATACCCCAGTGTATTGCCAGACCCTTGATTAATAATAAAAGTGCTACAATCTTTGGTGTATCATTTAAGCCTCTGGCAAAACTCACAATGCCAGCAGAACAAAAGTGCAGATAATCTAACATCTTCTGGCAATTCATGCCCAGGAAATTTCCTTTATAGGTTTCTATACAGTTTTGACTTTTATCAATTGTCGCATCGATGGAATTCCCACATTTTGCTGCAAGGATAGCAACTGGCTGGGTAGAGGGTATTATTTCCTTCTGCTCGCCAATACAAAGACACCACTCCTTTGTAATACCAGAACGAATGCGAATACTTCGGAATAAAATATAAAGAATTCCGCCAATTGCTGTTGCGATAAAGGGACTGAGTAAAAGTGGAAGAAAAAAAGAGCTGCCCAAGACGGTAAAGTTAACCTCCGAGCCTATGGCCATAAACCCAGCGCCAACGAGGGCGCCCGTAAGACTGTGTGTGGTTGATATGGGGAAACCCGTAACCGTCGCAACCATGACCGTAATAGCGGCACCGATTGCCACCGCGGTAAGAAATTCAGGTGATATAGAGATATCCTGTGGTACCAACCCCTTTCCAGAAAAGGTCTTTACAAGGGCGTGAGCAAAGAATACCGAACCCACCGAACCTGCAAAAGTCGTAATAGTCGCCCACCGAATGGCGTTTTTATAATTAGTAGTTCTGCTACCAAAGAGCGTAGCTACTCCCTTAAAGTTATCATTAGCACCGTTTGAGTATGCAAGAAAACACGTAGTCAGGAAAAGGATTATTAATATTGCCATAAAAATGTTTTATCTATATTTAAGGGATTAGTTTACTTTTCTCCATAAAACTCTTAATTGCCTCTGAAACTATCTTCTCATGCTGTTCCGCAGTACTTGCTTTTCCATATTTTTTAACTATTCTCTCCCATCCAGGGGTTCCTTGATATTGATGGCATCCTATGCATAAACCCTCTCTCTCAACATGATGCCTTTCCTCATGGTTTAACGGCCTATCTTCGGGCAGAGGCATATTCTGCGTTTGCTTCCCACTTCTTACGACCAATTGATCCAGAGCATACGGGAAATTCTCTATTTTTGAAACCTGCCATATTCCAGTCTTTGCGCCTGGAATATCCCCATATACTCCTTTAGAAAGATCCTGGAATAGAGGACTGTCACCCATGAGTTTTTCTGCACTTCTTGAATTGCCTGTGCCATATCCTATGGCCTTGGGGTTTGCATGGCAGTCTTCACAAGTTCTGGCAACAAGGCTTATGGAGTGAGGTTGCATAGGGGCTAATGTAGGAGAATTATGGCCTGTGGACGTGGTATAAAATTTATTTAGCGCCTTGACATCTCCTTCCTCATCAATAAAGGTATAAAAAACCTGGCATCCGGGAGCAAGGGGAGAGGCCTTTCCTCTAAAATTTATACCCAATATAGGATTTTCCCATCTCATAAAGGATCTATTTTCAAAAGATAGATTACCAAATTCTTTTGTTACTGTTTGTCTGCCTGTTTTTGAATCTATTGTCTTAGAAGTGCTTATCCAATCAGTCCCCTTAACTCTCCTATCATATTGCATATGGCATCCGAAGCATTGAGGTGTCCATGTGCTATGGCAGGCGTAACATTCCATCTTTTCTATATGCATGTGGATAGTTGACATAGCGACTTTTCCCTGTTGGGTCTTAAAGCTATCATTCAACTTTACATCTTTGAGTAAGGTAACTTCATGCTTTTTACCCGTATATAAACTTAACACATAAGCCTTCTTTCCTTCTCTATACCAGTTTGCTTTTACATTCCCTCTTGAGGTAAACAGGTATTCTTTATTTTCGCGCTTATAACCCCCTCTATTTCCATCCAGAGTTACAGGTGTCCCATACCCTACAGGGAGTTCCCAGGGATATTTTTCAGGGGTTCCGTGACAGTCATAGCAAGTAATCTCCACCTGATATACGGTTACAGGATAGATATTGCCATCTCCATGCACATCAATAGAAGTATGGCAGTCCACGCACTGCATCCCTCTTTCAAAATGTACATCTTTTCTCACGTGCATATACTCTTTTGTAAATAATGGTTCCTGAGTTTTTCCTTGTTCATCAAACGGAGGCGCATGGCCATCTCTTACATAATCGTATTCAAACATTCCCATAAAGGTTGTCCCTATCCTTCTACCCCTTGTATGGCAATGTGTGCACTGAGCCGCTGGAATGGCGGTAGTGATACGATGTTTTAATGGATGTGGCCGGTCTCCATTGTTCCTGATATTTATATCATTACCTTCGTATTTGCCATCGTTACCGTATAGCACGTGGCAAGCGGCACATCCAGATGCCCTAAAATCACCTCTTTTGTTTCTGCCTTCACCCCATACATGACATCTGCCGCACTGTTTTCTGTATATGTCTGAAAAACCAGCTTTTTCTTCCGAACCAAAAACTGCGATACCCTCTCTGAAATCTGGAATTTCCTCTACCTTTTCAACTGCTCTTATAAAGCCAGATTTTATTGCCTTATCGATCCACTCTTTATAATTATCAGAACCAACCCTTGGAGATAATCCGTCCGTATCCTCCATATTGAAATTGCCGTACGGGAATGTCCCTTTGGGCACTACCCCATTAGAGGACAAAACCTTGCTTGCTATCCCTGTTGTTAACGAATGCAGAGACATTGACAACCTATAAACATAATCTATTCCAAGAGACCAGGAAGGCTCTGAAGAGAGGAATTGTTGCCATATAAGTTCCCCGCCAACGGAAGGATTGAGAGGCACCCCCATCAGTGTAACAATGCTCCCTTTACCGTCGTGGCATTTCGCACAACCCTTCCCCTCATGCAGCGCCCACATACTTGATGGGTTTGGTATCAAGCCTTTGTGTGACTGTTTCTTCTCACTGGATAAAGGATTTCCTTCGTGGCAGATAGAACATTCATAACCGTTTTCCCTTCCGTATATTTGTTCGGCAAAAAATAATAGAAACGGTTGCATCTTCTCATTAATAACATCGATCCTCTCATGACACAACAGGCAACCTTTTTCCTTTGTTTCCTCTGCCATGGTGTTTCCAAAAGTAGCCGTAATTATAATTATAAGTACGTTTATCTTATATTTCCACATAAGAAGATTATATCTGCCTATTTTTTTAGATATTTACTATATTGGCTGGGACTAAGTGCTCTTGTTTGTAAATACGGTGACGTATTTTAACTGTCATTCTGAGGATCGAAGTGACGAAGAATCTCTTGCTCGAAAGACAATACGTAACCGTATTTATGAAATGTAGTACTAAGTAATGCAACGATGTCCCTTGTTTTCATATTAAGATTCAGGTCGTTCCGTACATGGTTTTTCTCCAGGCCCTGGCAATGAAGCCTTGGCACCACCGGCTGTTTCTTCTTTGATTAGTGTTTCTATATTAAGATAAGGATATATCGTTAGCGCATTATTTTGTTGTAAACCACCTGTATCAGCAGTTGGACCATAAGTGCTGTAAATCTCACGTTCCAACATTCGCAATAACATAGTCTGTTGACCTCGGTGATGTGCAGTATGGGTGATTCTTCTGGTAACAATTCATGCTCGTGAACGATTAAATTCGAAGAACTTGACATCTTCTTCCCACCAATTATTATCCTTCTCTTTTAAGGCCTCTACCCGTTTTTCTGAATCTTCAGCATAACGCTTAATAAACTCCAAACGTGTTTCCTTTTCAGGTAATGGGGGAGCACCGACATCAATACCCAGCATGCCCGTAAACCATTTATTCTCACTCATACACTGATGAACCATATGCTCAAGAGCATTTCTCCCGCGTTTATCCCCGGGATGAGGACGCTTAGGAAGGTCCTCGTCCTTGAACGTGCACCATGTACTCAAAGTCTTAATTCTCTCTGTCTCGTATGTATTTATTAAAAACTTATAATCCATAAAAGTATTTCGTTTTTATATAGAAAACAATAAATATTTAGACAATAAGTGTGTCGTTCCTACGAAAGGAGAAATGACACAATTGTTACAAAGGGGTGTGAATTCCTGCCTTCGCGGGAATGACAAAAGGGTTAAAATAGTTATTCTCACGTTTACTATCTTAACGGGTTTTATATCTCTTAAGACATTTCCTGCTGTTTTTCACAGCATTGTACGAAGCTACTTTTCGGCTAGAAGTGCATCTATAAGCTTTTCTGCAACTGCTGGATTAAAACCACCGAAATGCTGAAAACGGATATTACCCCCTTTATCAATGACTGCCATTTCAGGAGTTCCACGAGTACGATAACGAATCATTGTTTCTGGTGTTCTTTTATTTGATACATGATCATCAATTCCTACAGGGTAAGCTATGTTCTTTTCTTTGATGTATTGGCGTAATCTTTTTGGTGTTTGATGAGAATGTCCCTCAAAGACCGTATGAATACCAATCAATTGAATATCTTTATGACCACGATATTTTTGTTTCCATTTCTCCATAAGGGGTATGGAGAAATTGTTACAACCGGGACACCAGAGCTGGAAAAAGTCAATCACCACAACCTTTCCACGCATATCCGCAAGTGTAAATCCTGTAGTATTAATCCATTCGGAAATCACCCACTCGGGGGCCTGTTTTCCAATAGAGGCAGCTTTACCTTTCAATTCCAAATTGAGAATCCCGCACAGGACTATTCCAACAGTGAATAAGATTCTTAAATAACAATTTATAAAAAAATTTTTCATCCGAAATATATCTCAAAATCAAAAAGTAATCATTCTATCAGTAAAAACTTTTAAATAAAGGTTTTTTTACCCCTTAGATGTTTGCTATCCAACATGGGAACATTAATGTAAACCTCGCACCTCTTTGTGCCCGCTCCCGTTTCGCGGAATGTTGTCGGGAAATTGTTCGTCATATTTGGCAATATCTATGAGGTACGAGGTAAACATCCGTAGATTGTTTTACATTTTTTCTTTATTTTTTAATCTATCGTGCAAGGCATTTCCAAGCATTTTTGCCTTATTTACGACTTCAGGCTGCTTTTCCAAACACGGTATGATTTCGGGCGTAATCTTTGCACCCTTGCCAAAAAAAGCTTTTACACCGCTTACACTGCAGACTTCACCATAATCACACGAAAAGCATGGTACTGCACCCTGTGCCTCTACGATTCCGACAAGCTCAATCTCATTATAGTCAAAAAATCCCCTAACATCTTCTCCTGCAATCTCGTACATTTTACTATCTCTTCCGGGCATTTCCCATTCCCCGCCGCCCCCTACTGAAGCAATAGCCCCTAATTTACCGGAAAGTCTCATACCACCATGTCCATCCTTGTTATGCCTGAAGCAGTAAAGTCGTTCTAGAAATGAATGTGTGAGGGCATTAAGCCTGCCAAAATAATTGGCAGCACCAATCACGATAGCGTCTGCTTCCAGTACCTTATGCATTAAGGGGATATAATCATCCTGGACTTTACAGATATTGTCTTCAACACATCCCAGACAACATATACAACCATTAATCTTCTTGCCGTGTAAAGATATTAATTCTGTCTCTAAACCAGTTGCATCCAGGATTGTCCTAACTAATCCCTCTGTTGTCTGACTTTTTCTTGGACTCCCACTGATGCCAAGTATCTTCATCTTACTTATCATTTATACAAATTAGACCAATAATTTTCCTGCCGTTATAAGAAAATATTCTCCTGTTCCTATCATTACCCAACCAAAAAACTTTTTGATAGCCACACTCCACTTCCCAGTCTTGGGCATACTCGACATCAAACCCGCAAACGTACCTACAATGATTAAGAGCGTCCCCAACCCTATGGAGAAGATGAAAAGTAAGGTCATGCCGTAAATGACATTTTGTTTTGCCGCCACAAAGGTCAAGACAACCCCCAATACAGGAGCTGTACATGGCGCTGCAACCGTTCCGGCAAGAAGTCCTACTAGAAACGCTCCAAAGTACTCACCACCTTTCTTACCAGGTTGTCTGCTCGCAAGAAATGAAGGTATAGGCAGGACAAAGACATCTAACATTGACAAGCCTAAAAAAATAAAGATATTAGCAACGACCAGGTAGAGTATAGGATTCGTACTGGCAGCGCCAAAAAGTTTTCCTGTCAAAGCTGCAAATGCTCCTAGAGCAGAGTATGTCGCTGCCATTCCTATTACGTAAAAAATCGAAAGGGAAAATCCCTTTAATCTTGACTCACCACTACGTCCTCCTATATATGCAATCGTTATCGGTATCATCGGGTATACACAGGGCGTAAAGCTGGTGAGTACACCACCCAAAAAGACTGCTATGTAAGCAAGAAATGGTGATGCGCTGAGATAACCTTCTAAACCTTGCAAAAAACCTTCCATATAATATTATTCCTACAAAACCTGTTCAAATTTTTGTTCAAGTTTCTTTTTGCTTGTAACGCCAACCATAGTATCCTTTATTTTACCATTGCTAAAAAGTATTAGAGTTGGCACGGATAAGACGCCGTACTTCGTAGCCAATTCTTTGTTTCCATCTACATCAATATCTACCTTCGCAAACTTAATCCTACCATCGAAGTCGCTGGATAGTTCATCTAAAATAGGTGTTTGTGTCTTACAAGGTGCACACCAATCTGCAGAAAAGTCAACCAGAACAGGCACATCGGATTGAATAACCGTCTGCTCAAATTCTTCGTTTGCTACTACTGTTATATTTGCCATTTTTATTTTCCCATTTATTAATTAGATACTAATTAAGTCCTAAGCTTTTAAGAAGTCCTTTAATGCATTAAAACACGGAGTTGATTTTAAATCGTTCATATGATTATGATCTTTATACATAACCTTAAACCTTTCAATAAAATTCAAGGCTATTTCCAATCTTTTTGTCCTCTTTTCACTATCATGCTCCGTACCTTCTACTGTGTTTGTCCTGAGAATTACTCCTCTTGTAGTAAATCTGACGGTTTTGCTGGGGAGCCAGGGCGTATAAATATTTGCATTTATTCCAAGCGTTATTTTTTTGCCGGGAGAAAACAATTTAGCAACATCTGTTTCCACTTCTAAATAAACACCACTAGAACTGATATTCTTAGACTTAGCTTTGTGACCGAGTAATTTTATTGGTAGTGAGAGATCTAATCTCTTATCCGACCGTCTCTCAATTTCTCTAAAAAGCTTTGGCATTGTTTCGTTTCTGTGTGTAATTTCCGTTTGTTTGTAGTAATGATTGTACTAACGACAATTTTTAGTGATCTTATGAATAATGAAGTATAGTAATGTTTTTACTTATAGCCAGTATCATAATTGTCGATTGTTAACTGTGCCCTAAAAACAGGAATTATGGTAATGTCTGTAATGTCTAAAAGCTCTGTGGTGTTCGAACCTTTGATGTTGTCTGTGATGTTTAAAGTCATAGTGTCTGAATCGATGACCATGATGTCCATGTTGCCGTAATCCGTGGCTTTGATGTCTTGCATGACCATAACCATGATGTTTGTCGTGGTTTCCAAGATTGCTATGATGATTACCATGATGTACAAAGGCATAAGAAGAAACTGATAAAATCATGACTATACAACAAATCGTCAACAAACATACTGCAATGGATAATAATTTATTCATCAGTTCTTTCCTTTAAAAATAGCTTACGTTTTTTTTATTACTATTTTACTTTTATACAATAATTATGATAGAAATGTTCCTTATATATTTTTTCCAAACTATGAGCCCTATTGCCATGGGAGAGCTGTACCTGATAACTGAGAAATCCTGCTAATTATGGCAAGTTGACACACAGGGCAATAGCGGTTGTCCCTTGGACTGGTGTGGTTGTTCATGTAACAGTTGTTTGATGGTATCAAAAATCTCCCTCTATCTATACCACCAATTATCTCGTTTCTTTCGATTCTTCTATCGGGCAAAAATCCCTGTTCTATCAATCCACTCCATTTAAGGCCTGGGACGTGTCTGTCTTCGAGGTTTATGGCAGCAAAATTACTTGACATAGGATGGGAATATTCATCGGCAAGTTCGGTAAATGCATGACCTGTCTCATGCAAGATAGAATCTTCTCCAACAAAGGAAAAATTACCCTGATTAGTATGGATAGTTACACCATTACAACTACACTGTATCACCTCCCTAAAACCGAACTTGAGAAATGTCAGGTTGAAAGCGCCCTGTCCCTCAGAGGTGGTCAATCCACCAGCTATTGGTCTGCCATTGTAGTCATAAGCCCTTGCGGAAAGAATATTGTTGTTAACAATATCCTCACTAAATTCCTCTTCTATGCGGAAGTAGAAAAACTGTTTATAACGGTCAAAGGGAGACGTGTTAAATATCATAGTAGTAATTTCCTGGAGAGGACGGTTAGTACGATTCTGTATTAAGATACCTATTTTATTGTGAGTTGATGGGTTAAAAACTTCCTCTGCACCACCAGGATTGAAAAAGTTTCTGGGATATTTAAAAGAATATCGCCCGTCGTGTTGTGCCAATAATTGCCCTGAAGGTAGGAAAAGCAACAGTATTATAAGGATATCTTTTAACCTTTTTTTGCTAAATTGTGTGAACTTATTCATGTCTATAATAAAGATACCGACTTAACCATCTCACCCTGAAAGATTTTCCTTATTTCAAAGTTTAGTTGGCTAATAATTTTTCTAGAGTCTCTTTGCTCGGTGGCCTATTTTCCCTGTATTTTATTATCCCGTTTTTATCAAATATGATATTTAAAGGTATACCCACTACCTTATATAACATTGCCACTTCAGCTTTCGAATCAAGAACAACTGAATAATTTATCTGATTCTTTTCAACAAACGATCTGACCTTCCTTTCGGTCTCTTGAATGTCAATATTTAACACTTCAAGTCCATCATCTTTAAATTCATTGTAATATTCCTTAAGAAGTGGAACTTCATGTTTGCAAGCGGGGCACCATGTAGCACCAAAAACCAATAATGTAACCTTCCCATCCCCAAAAGATCTCAAATCCAATTCCTTGCCATCGATACTTAATAGTTTGAATGGAGATGCTTTCTGTCCTACACTTACACCAGTCTCAATTTCAGCAAATACTATATCGTTATTGACATTGAATGTAAGAAAGGGCATTACAAATATATTTAGTAATACAATTAAAAACGTTCTTTTCGTTATTTTCATTTCCAACCTCATTTCTTTTAACCTTGTATTTCAGATATTACTTTTACTATTACCTTCCTGAAAAGGTACGATGTTTTTTGGTTTGTAGAAATAATCTTTAAATTTCATGTAATCTGCGTTAGTTCCTTTTAAATAACACAGGAATAATCATTCCCAAAAAGGACTCATGAATGAATGCCTTTAACAGATCACATAATCCTGAATTGTTTGTGTAACAGAATCGGAACTTGCTCAATGTCAAGTAAATACCATACCCCCTTCCTCTCCTTGTAAATGACGGGGGTAAAAGAAGAGGAAAAGGGATGGTGATATTTAAGAATGCTTCTACTAATAAGACATTACCAGAGGATTAAGCCTTTGCATCTTAAATATGTTGTTAGCTTTTTGATGCTTTGAATCCTGCCTTTTCAACAGCATGAATAAGTTCCTCGGTTTTTGCCTTGCCTTCTTCAACCTTTACGACTGCCTTCCCTTCTTTATGACTAACCTCAGCACCATTAACACCCTCGCATTTCAGAAGTGCAGTTTTTACCGCATTCGAACACATACCACAAGTCATACCCTTGACATTTAATACAACCTCTTCTTCGTCAGCTTTAACCACAGACGCACTCATTACTACTATTACTATTCCAAAGATTACAGGGATCATGGAAAAATATCCAAGTTTTAAGTATTTACTCATCTTCTACCTCCTTAAAATCGTAAAAATTTAGAATCTGATATAAAAATTAAAAAAACAGACATACGTGTTAAAAACAACCTTCGCTTCTATAAAAAAATTCCCATAAAATCACCTTTCCCCCCTCGAAATATTTCTGAATTCAATTTGTCATATCAAATCAGAAGGTACTAGTATCTATTTCTGGCATCGCCACTCCATTTATCTCCTTTAAAAAAAATTATTGTAAAGTTGGAAAGATACTAGTACCTAAATGCACCAGAAAAAGAATTACCAAACCTTACACAAACTATTCACACAAAATATGAAAATGGTTATCTCTTGAAGCATCCATCACTGCTATATGATATTATTTTTTTTCGTTTAAGCCCCAATCGTAATCGAGGTACTTTATGGTTATTTCATTGTTCCTGACGTAATCCGCATCATCTGGATTTAAATATCTTGTAATATACCCTTCTATTTTTTCACCTTTTTTAATAAAATCCCCCTCATACCACTTAAAGATAGAAGAGAGATATAAGATATTATTTTCTTTATTCAGATAATTCTTGGTTTTATTGTTAATAAAAGAATTTGCCTGTTTTTCAAGTTGCTGTTCCAATTTTTCGGCCTTATATGCCTCTGCTAATAATTTTGGACAACTAATTGATGCACAGTTAATAACGAAATGTATTCTTGGTTCTCTAAATGCTTCTCTTAGTTTCTCATTTTCCAGTGTTCGCAGAGTAATATTTCCATGAGTTGTCTTAAATTTTTTTCTTATAAAAAAACTGTGAGGAATCCAGCTAACGTCAAGCACACTCTTTATTGGATACTCTTCTAATACCCCCTTTAAGACAAATGCGTTATATGCGTTTATCCAGAAAGCAAAACGGTGTCTATCGGTTGGCAGGGTATCAGGGTCTGTATTAGAAAGATATTCAATATATTTCTTAAACTCTTTATCCTTCTTTAGCCCCTTATAATTAACCAATCCATCCTTTAAGACATGACGATTTAAAACACCATCAAATATAGAATTCGGATCGTTTTTTCCGTCTGCATAAACTTTGGCTACCATGCTATAACCTGCCATGAGAATTAAAACAAATATAATAAACTTCATTGTTATATCTCCTGAATGTGCCTGCATATGTTTATACATCTAATAGTATTTATGGATCGTTCTTGAAATATTCTTTTAATACTTATATTCATATTCAGGAGTTTGGCTACTACTATGGGTCGATTTAGTAGAATCCGTATACGTACAGCCAACCACAAACAAGATTATTGACAAAACTATTAATAATGAAAAAACCTTTTTCATTCAAGTTTCTTCTTTCTTAATAAATTTAGTTAATATCTTATTGGCATTAGTACCTTTTTCAACTGTCTTATTTCTATCCGTCTAAGTACTAACCACAACCAGTCTGTTTTCCCCCTCACCCGTCCAGGCTATTCTGGCAAGTGAGAAACATTTAACCAAACCATCTTATCAGCTTCTTGGTAACTTTGGGAATCCAACCAGAAAATATCTTTTCTGCATAGTATTTGTTAGTGGTTCTTCTCACCGCTTGAGCTAATGTTGGATAGACATGGATAGTACCTGTAATACTTCCAACTCCAAGGTTATTCTGTATTGCCAGGACAAATTCATGTAGCAGTTCTCCACCTTGTGGTGCAAGGACATGTGCTCCCAGTATCTTACCCTTCTTTGTGCAAACAATCTTAATAATTCCCTTGTCTTCACCCTCTATGACTGCTCTGTCTAATTCCTTTACATCATACTTGTATACCTTCACATTCTTATATTTTTGTCTTGCTTCATCCTCAGTTAGTCCTACCCTGCCTAATTCAGGGTCTGTATAGGTAACCCACGGAACCACACGATAGTTTGCCTTTCTCTTCATTAGAGGAATTAAGGCATTAGCTACTATAAGGCCAGCTTGATATTCGGCAACATGCGTAAACAAATATTGCCCTGTCACGTCTCCGCATGCCCATATATTCCTTGCAGTAGTTCGCATGGAACTATTTACGACGATAGCCCTGTGTTCTACCTTAACCCCGGTAGCTTCAAGATTAAGCCCCTCAAGGTTGGGTGCACGTCCAATAGCAAGCATAAATTCATCAGCCTGAAATGTCTTTTCCAGTCCGCTACATTCGGCTACAACGATCTTTAGATTTCCTTCTTGTTTTACATGGTTTACATTGACACATGTATGAATCTCAATACCCTCTTCCTTAAGGATAGTTTCGAGAATGTCTGCAACTTCTTTGTCCTCACGCGGTAAAACCTGACCCATCTTTTCTATAACGATAACCTTTGACCCTAATCTTGCAAACACCTGCGCAAACTCCAGTCCTATCGGACCAGCGCCTAATATAATTATTGATTTGGGCAAATAATCCAGCTCCAGGGCGCTTTCACTGGTTAAATATTTGATATTTTCAAGACCTTTGATGGGGATAGCAACGGCTCTTGAACCTGTTGAGATAACGAATTTTCCGCTCGTAATCGTATGATTGTTGAATTCAAAGGTGTGAGGGTCAATAAATTTGCCATCACCAAAAAATACCTGTACGCCCATATCTTCAAACCTTTTAGGGTCATCATGTACACCAATTTTTGATATCACATCTTTCATGTGAGTTATAATATTCTTAAAATCGAAGGAGATATTCGTATCATTCAGACCGTATTCCTTAGACCTTTTGATGAGAGATGCAATTTTTGCAGACTGAATTAATGCCTTAGTGGGGACACATCCGTAATAAAGACAGTCTCCTCCGAGTTTGCTTTTCTCAATAAGGGCAACCCTGGCGCCAAGTTGAACCGCCCCACTCGCCACATTTAAGCCTCCTGCGCCACCGCCGATAATCGTAAGGTCAAAATCTCTCACAATCTTTCTCCTTCTAATAACTTAACTTCAAATTAAAAGCCTTAATTTTGCGAATGTCTGGTAACCACATGTTTTCTATCCACGTGTGGCTTACCAGAGTTACGTTCAAATATTCTCCATTCATACATTCTCCGTGACTATGTTATGCCCTCCATACCTTTCGATTTTTTTAATTTCTTATAAAGAGTAGGCACAAATGAAATCAGTATCAATAGTGAACTGGCAACTATCAGGTTAGTAAACGCCCTTTTTCCGCTTCCTGTGACACCATCGAGAAGTGCGTCTGCAAAATAGGTATAAATAAACGTACCTGGTATCATGCCCAGGACAGAGCCTAGCAAATAATCACGATACTTAATCCTGGAAAGACCGGAGCCAAGATTAAGTCCATTAAAAGGGATAAGGGGTATTAATCTAAGTGTGAATATAAACCTGAAACCATTACTGGCAACCTTTTCATCAAAGGATTCTATTCTTCCTTTCATAAACCTTGATACAAATTCACGACCGAAGTATCTTGCCATTAAGAATGCAAGAGTGGCACCCAGGTTAGAAGCCAATATATTATAGAGAGTACCCCATGCCACTCCAAATATTGCACCACCACATAAAGTCAAGAGTGAACCCGGTAATGCAATAACACACCCGATACCATAAATAAGGATGAAACCGATAGGTCCCCACCAATGCTCCCTGAGTTGTGCAAGGATACTCAATAGTGTATCTTTCTGAGTATATTGTGATAAGGGTGTATATGTGAATGCAAAAAATGCGCCTGCAACGATAGTTATTAGAATTATAAATTTTATTATTGATTTTTTATTGGTCATTTATTTATCCTCATACTTCAGTTAGCATTTTTATCATCTTATCACTATTCAACTTTGATATCATGACATACTGGTTGCCAACATCTTTCCACCCAATAACCTGACAAGAATTACAAAATCCATTATCTTTATATACCACCATCTTATCTACTATAACCTCTTTCATCTTTGTAAAATCAATGTTTGCCCCATACCCAGATAGGGGATCAGTATTACAAACTATAAACAACGCAATTAGGTTGTTTTCTTGCATATAAAAGACCATTGGAACCTTCGCATTATTAATTTCAGACAATGACGCACCAACTAATTGTGTACCCTCTTCAATACCAGGCAAAGTTATGTTTAAGTTTGTTTTGCTTTGGAAGTACTCCATAATTACTTCATTATCCTGTGAACGTATATCAGGCTCAAATGGCTTCGTTATGTGGTTGTGAAATTTTGACTCTGCGAGATAAAGAACATCATTTTTCTTCAAGTTGCTTTGTATTACGAAGATACTAACTATTAGGATTATCGTTATTGCTATAGCGCCAAGAGGGATTAAGTTGTTTCTTAACATTAAGTTACTTCTAAGTAGAGTAAAGAAGTTAGGTTTTCGTTCTGTCTTCTTTAAGATCATATGTTCAAGATAGTCAGGAGCTTTAACCGTACAAACAGTTTCTTTCACTCTTTTCTGAAGTAGCCGTTCCCTTTCTATTTTATGGCTACATTCATAGCACATATCAAGATGTGCGAGGACCTCAACATTCTTTTCTACATCGAGTTCATTATCAATAAAAGCATAAAAATATTTTCTAACGTTATTGCAATTCATTTCTTATCCTTTCCCATAACCATGTTTCTTTGCGTAACTGGCTAATTTTTCCTTTAACATCTTTCGTCCCCTATATATTCTAGACATTACTGTGCCGATTGGGCATTTAACCATTTCTGAAATTTCTTTATAAGAAAAACCTTCGACAGTAGAAAGCAAGACTACCATTCTAAAATCATCGGGTAAACTTTCCAGAGCTTTTTTTACGTCGTCGTCCAACAATTTATCTAATTCTGCCATGTTTTCTGTATTTGACAACATTAAAGCCTCTTCTTCTATTGATTCGTGAAAGGATTCAATGCTATCAAAATCGACCAGAGAAGGTTCTCTTTTGTCTTTCCGGTACTGATTTATAAAAGTGTTAATTAGTATTTTAAATAACCATGCTTTTTCATTATTAATTTCTTTGTCTTCGCTGAGAAATTTGAATGCCCTTAAATATGTTTCCTGAACCAGATCATCTGCACTATTTTCCTTTTTGACAAGATATAATGCTGACCTGTATAAGGCATCTATGTGAATAAGAAGACTATCTCTTTGACTCACGTTATATTATCCCTGAAAATTGCATGAATTGTTGCCTCAATCGTTCGACCAGGTCTTTCGACCCTGAATCACTCAGGGTCGAAAGATTCACAAAATCATATAGATGCTTTGTAAGTTTAAGCGAGCCTTCATCAACTTTTATGGATACTTTGTCCTTTTCTTCATCAAAAAAATCTATTAAACCACATACAATTGGTAATATTCCATCTTTTTTGAACAAACAAATCTTATCCCCAACCTTTAACCTTTTAACGTATTTGTTTTCCAACTTTTCACCCTTCTCTTAAGGAAATAAATTGGTACAGACTTTTTATGAATGAAGGCAACCTTAATACTCTTTTTAGTAACATCCTGAATTACGAAAATTCTTTCTGCTATTTCAAGATTTGAATTATACATGATAATTGGTATTTGGAAATTTTAAATCCCAACAAAGTGTCAAATTCTAGTTTCCAGTAAAACGTTCGAAATTCCAAAAATCTTAAACTTTTTGTTTAAGTATGGGCATTACATCATTGTTTGAATCTTTACCTCTTCGTATATTTCTCCCTTTTTAACCTCGATCTTTTCCAGGACTAATCCACGTTTAAATTTTTCGACACCGGTAACCCTTGCCCATTTACCCATATGATCCGCAAGCTTTGGCGCAGGAACTGCGAGGACATAAACCTTTCCGTTTTTCTTACCGTCAATCAGTAAACCAACTGGAATTCCCATCTTGGCACACATAGCAGCACAACCCTTCATCTTTCCATGGTCATTAGTAACATTTTCGTTATTCATGGCATAGCACTTTGTATCAACCAGAATGCCAGAAAAAGTCTTAGACTTTTTATCCCCATAACTTGTATTTACAACAAACGAAATGATAAGTACAGGTATTAATACAAGTATCAATTTCTTAAGCATGATACACCTCCAATTTTAAGCAGTTTGTTAATAGAAAGCTCTTAAGCCTTCTCATGTTAATGACAAATCATAAATAGAAAATATTCCCGGAAAGTAGAAAAATGAGAAATGGATCAAAGTAAGAAAATTCAGGTCAACATACAAAAGCCTGTAGCGGAAGCCTTTAGGCTTCCAGAAAAACGTAGCCACAATCTCTAAGCTTTTTAAAAAAACCGAGGATATAGTCTCAAGTTATTGACAAATAGGCAGAGGATCGTATAAGATTATGAAGAAGCAGTTACGGGAGATTATGCCAACTCATCTGATAGAGTTGGGGAATCTTGACATGGTCAAGACTCGAATAAATTGGCACTGTTGTGCTAGCTCAATCAGCGTTTTTATTGAATTCATCCGTGTTAGGAACTATAGCCCTTGTAACATCCGTCATAGTGTTATAATGATTTACTAAAGCACTAGGGCTTATTCCCAATACTTACAAAAAGTCTATATTGAGCCTTGTTGTAACCAATAATTGATGAAACGTAATCCCTCCTTGCCTGTATCAATGCCTTTTGTGCCTGAAGCACTTCAAGAGGGAGTCCTATTCCCATTCTTAATCGAGCTTCGTTAAGTTTCAGTGATTCCTCAGCATCTTTAACCCCTTGTTCGGCAATAGACATCTGCTCGTGCTTGGCATTTACCTGAGTATGTGCGACTAACACCTGCTGTATAATGTCCTGTACTAGCTTTGCTAATCTTATTTCCGAAGAACGATATTTGGCATCAGCCAATTCCCTGCGGCCCTTATAAAAAAGACCGCCAGAACCTACTTTCCAACCTAATGAGAAGTTATATCTCTCAGTGCTCTTAAGATTATCAAGGGTCGGTCCAAAGCTACCAGCTCTAATATCGGCCTGAACAGAAGGTATCATCGGTCCCCAAACTGAAGCAGCCTTCTCCTTCTTACTGGAACTAAGCAACGCTGAAGCCTCTTTTAATTCCGGTCTCTGTTCAACGGCGTTCTGGACAAGTTTCTCTATGTTTTTGTCTTTAGGTATAAGATGAATGGGTGTTGCAATGCGATCAGCAGGGAAGAGGTTTATTTTCGGATCAAGCCTCAAGATATTAACAAGATTCACTGATGATATCCTAAGTGTCTCTTTTGTCTTCGTCAACGCTAGGCGGTCACTGGCCAGTTGCGCCTTTGCTCGCAGCACATCTCCCTTAAACCCTTTACCAAGGCTTACGGCTGCTTCTGTTTGTCGGATTAGGGTTTCAGATATTTTCTTGGCTTCTTCACCAATCTTTACCTCGGCCTGAGATTGAAGAAGTTCGAAATATGCAATGACGGCTTTCAGGACAATATTTCTAGTCGTTGCTTCCATTTTTGCCTTGCTTGCATGATAACGCTGTTGGGCTGCAAGGGTGGAGTAGATTGCATCTCCAACGTCCAACTCCAGGTTCACCTTTGTCCTTGGAAACATGAATTGTTTGTCCACCTCAAAAAACTGTCCTGCAGTTGCCTGAATCTCTTCCTCATGTCTGGAAAACTCAACCTCTGGGATGATATTAGGGATAAATTTTTCTCTGGAGAGTAATACCTTTGCGTATGCATCATGAACCTTTTCACGAACAATGGCCAGCTCTAGAGGCTGTGCACCTGCAAGGCGAAGAACAGTTGGCAAGTCTATTGGGTATCCTTGAGCTTTTGCCTTATTGTCAGGAGCATAATTATTTTTTTCTAACAGTTCTGGTGGTGGCTGGTATTGCGCAGGTTCCCTTAACCATGGTGTTTCCCACGTTTGCGAATGTAAACCACATCCTGATAATATTGATATGATAAATAACGTTATTAAGGTAGCATATAAATGCAATAAAAAACCTTTCAAAGTAAATAAACGAAAGAAAATGAGTTAGCATTTCTTAAAAAACAATGCCGGAGAAATGTATTTCATTTGGATAATCGTAATCGTAAAAATCCGAAATAAGAATACCGAAACTCTTTACCCTGTTAGATATGTTTTATTCTTAACACTTATAAAAATTATTACCCCTTTTATTATGTAACACACAATTAAAAATCAAAGTTATCTAACAGGGCGAGCAAATTCTAAATTCAAATGACTGAATGTTCAAAACAGGTTGCTAGATTTTTGTTTTGTCCTGAACTTGATTCAGGGTTGGTTATTCGATATTGTTTCGGATTTCGGGTTTCGTGCTTCGGATTATAACTAATATAGCTAAATAAACTATACTGCATCAATAATTTTTACCAATTTTATAATTCTGTGGTGATAACGGCTTCTCCTTCACTTACCAAGTGTTTTCCAGCAACTATTACTTTGTCATTTTCGTCCAAGCCGTCCAGGATTTCAACTATAATTCCGTCATCAATACCAGTCTTTAGCGATACCTTCCTTACCGTACTGTCATTTACTACATAAACGTATGCCTTGTCCTTTTCGGTAATAAGAGATTCAGCGGGAACCGTCAGGACATCTTTGTGTGCCTCTAGATTGATAATAACCTTCGCAAACATACCGGGACGCAAAAAATAACCATCATTGGGGAAGTCTATCTCTACCAGCATTGTTCGTGTCCCTCTTTCAAGCGCCCATGAAAATCTGGAAATGCCTGACTCAAAGACCTTTCCCGGGAGTTCGTCAACGGTCAATTTAACATTTTTACCGATATCGATGTAAGGAGTATCTGGTTCGGGAATATGCACCTGAACTCTTACGGTATTTATTTCCATAAGGTGCACAATGGGAGCTACATCTTTCTGTGAAGTAGTCGCAACTTGAATTAAGGCGCCGGGATCTACCCATCTATTGGTAATTACGCCCGTAAAAGGGGCCTTTATTATCGTATAATCCAGGAAAGTCTTTGTCCTTTCTATGTTTGCTCGGGCAACGTTACTGCGACTTTTTGAGAGGACAAGTTCTGCCTTTGCCACCTCAAGCTTTCCGCTGGCTTCATCAACCTGTTCCTCTGATACCATATCCTTACTTGTTGCTCGAACCTCCGACAGACGTTTATATATAATCTCTCTTAATCTAACTTCGGCGTCTGCACGCGCAATATCGGCCTTACACTGCGCCAATTCCGCTTGCTCCTTTTCCAATTCGTTTTCAAGTTCTGGAACAGCTATCCTGGCTATTATGTCTCCCTCCTTTACCCAGTCACCTTTATCGAATCGAATCTCTTCAAGGTACCCGGCGATCTTTGAAAATAGGGTGGCTTGCTCCCACGGGAAGATATCGCCAGGAAGTAAGATCGTTCGATGTATTGTTTTGCGTAAGGGATTTTGAACACTCACGTGAGGAGTTTCAGTTGTCTTAACCTTGCCTTGGTTCATATTTTCTAACTGACGCCCCCGGGGAGATAGAAGACTTGCAATTATACCTCCAGCAAGGAATATGAGTATTCCACTGATAGCTAACGTAATCTTAGGTATTTTTATTTTATTATCAGGCATAAACTTTTTTCCTTTTTAGCAAAAATGGTATAGAGTGAAGGGACGACTATTAAACTTAGTATTAAAGCGCCCAGTACCCCACCTATAATTGCGCGTGCCAAAGGCACATTTGCTCCGCCCGAGTTCCCAAGGTCAACTGCCATCGGTAAAAGGGCAAATATAGTAGTCAATGAGGTCATTAAGATGGGTCTAAGACGTATCCGTGCAGCCTGTACAATGGCCTCTTCTATAGAAACTCCTTTCTCCTGGAGTCTGTTAGCAAACTCTACCAGAAGTACACTATATGCAACAACAATCCCTACCATCATAATAATCCCCATGAAGGATTGAATATTAAGATTAGTATTTGTAAAGTAAAGCATGAATGCAACACCAATGAAACCAAGAGGGACTGTGAATAAGATTATAAAGGGGTCACGAAAAGACCTGAATTGCGCAACCATAACCAGATAAACAAGCATAGTCGCAATAACCAAACCTGTTCCAAACTGCTTGAAAGACTCTTGCATACTTTGTACTTCCCCACGAATATGGTATGTATAACCCTTTGGTTTGTATTCTGCCATCAATGTCTGTAGTTTTCCAGACCTCTCTAATCTTTCTTCAATTTCTGCAGCAATAGAACCAACGTCCCTGCCAGATACATTTGCATAGACATCGATAACTCTCGTAATATTCAGGTGATTTACTACTGCAGGCGCTGTTGTACGTTTGAAAGTAGCGATATTTTTTAGAACAGTTGCTCTCATCGTATCTGAGCTGGTAATAGGAATGTTTTCAAGTGTTTGTAGTGAACGGATATCGTCTTCAAGGTATTGAGCTCCAATAAAGTAATGGTTACCACTGCGGTGGTCTATCCAGAATGCGGGGTCAAAATTAACACTCGAATTAAGCGTTGTGACGATGTTTTTCACGACGTCCTCCTGACTGATACCCAGATGTGCAGCCTTTACTCTATCCACCTCAATGTCTATGGCTGGATAATCAAGACGCTGTGCAATGCGAACGTCAGCAGTTCCTGGAACCTTTTTCACCTCATGTACTATTGCTTTAGCTATTTCATAAGACGTCTCGAGACGGCTTCCTTCAATCTGAATATTAATGGGAGATGGTAGCCCAAAATTAAGCGCGGCCGTTAACATACCACCTGTATCAAAGGCAAACTCAACTCCTGGAAATCCTTCTCTTAATTTTTTGCGTAATATATTAACGTAACTGAATGTCCCATTCCTTGCGTTTTCCTTTAGCTGTACCAATATAAATGAATCCATAGGGCCGGAATTAGGCGTATATGCGGCAGGCCAATCCATAAGGACTCCGATATTAGAAACCATCATGCGCAAGTCTGATGCAGGATTATGGCCCTCAGGATCAGCCATCCCCATCACATCCTGGATTTCCACTTCTACCTCCTTAATCAATCTTTCACTTTCTTCTATACGAGTACCTGAAGGAGAACGAACAAGTAACATAAACTGACCTGCATCCACTTGAGGAAAGAGTTCTGTTCCAGTCCTCTGAAAGATAAATATAGAAACTAAAAACAGGATAAAAACGGTTAGAAGAATAATCGGCTTTCTCTGTAAAACTGATCTCAAAATTCTTTCATAAAACAAGGCTATAACGTCAAACCTTTCGTTATTAGTATCCTGCTTACGCGTGCTTTTTTTTATGGCAGTTTTACGTAAGAATTTGGCGCAGCATGCGGGAACTACCGTCATAGCTATGAGGTAGGAAGCAACAATAGCGAAGGTAGCAGCCAGGGCCAGTGGCGTAAAGAGGAACTTTGCCATCCCTGAAAGGAAGACTATAGGATAAAAAACCACTGCAAACGTAATAGTAGAAATCAGCACCGGGCCGGCTACCTCTGTTGCGCCATCCAACGCAGCTTTCATAGGCGATTTATCTCCCATTCGAAGATGTCTAACAATGTTATCCAGTACCACGATTGATTGGTCAATCAGGATACCTACAGCCAGCGCAAGACCTCCCAGTGTCATGCTATTAAGCGAGTTCTTGGAAAAAAATAATCCTATGAATGCGACAAGCATAGCTAAAGGAAGTGATATAAGGATTATAACTGTTGAACGTACATTGGCCAGAAAAACCCATACAACAATTGCCGCTAAAACAGCGCCAAGGATACCTGCATACTTTAAACCATTAATCGTATTCTTGACAGAAACTGATTGATCCATAACCACGTCCATACGCATGTCCTTTACTCTCGGATCCATCTCTTTAAGTCTTTGTAGAATCCTTCCACTTCTATTACGTACTTCATTAACAATTTGAATGGTATTAGCGCCTGGTTGACGATAAATAGGGATATAAACCTGCCTCTTGCCGTTGACACGAACTATGTTTGTCTGAATCTGATAAGAATCCTCTGCAGTTGCCACATCACGAAGAAATACTGTAGCCCCTTTTTCTACCTTGATAGGTATATCATTAAGCTCTGCAACCTCCGTAACCATTGCGTTCGAGTTTATCTGGTAATCAAGCATACCAAACTTGGCATTACCAGTGGGAATCATTAAATTTGAACGTTTAAGCGCATTCACAACGTCCATGGGAGAAAGTCCGCGAGCTTCAAGCTCGTCACGATCGACATATGTAAGTATTCTTCTGAGTACACCACCATACACGGCAGGCGCAATTACCCCGGAGATACTCTGAAGACGATTCCTAAGCTCAAAATATGCAACATCATAGAGTTCTTTTTCGCTCATCGTTGGACTGGATATGCTTAAGAGGCAAAGGGGTATTGAAGCTGTAGGGTCAAAGGGCATTATCATTGGGGGAATTGTGCCCGGAGGCATGTAGAAAAGATCAGACATGGCAAGTGACGTCACCTGAGACATGGCCGTATTCGGGTCAATGTCTTCCCTGAAAAAGTCCTTTACCACGCAGACCCCTATCATTGCTTTGGCCTCTTGATGTTCGATGCCTATTGACTGCCCAGTCCAACGTTCCAGACGTGACATAATATCTCGTTCCATAACCACTGCCGGCATCCCGGGATAGAAGGTCAAGATCTGTACTGCTGGAGTCTTAAATATTGGGAGTAAGTCTGCAGGTAAACGAAAAAAGGACGTTACCCCTATGACTATAATTGCCAGAGCCATTACGATAACCAAATATGGATTTTTTAATGCTGCTTTAACAAGTCCCATCTTTATGTTCTTATAAAATTATTAGCTACCCATCTGAGTAATTCAATATCATGATCAGCTACTACACAAACAAAGGTATCTTGATTTGCTGGTGTTACTATAAGTTTAATTCCATCTATTTTCTTAAAGAGAACCTTATCTCCTTTGAGATATTGTTTCGTATCGTAAAAGATTTCAGCATCTTTCGTGCTCAAGATGAATACGGAAACTGGTGTATTACAACAGTGGTACATAACATATGCCGCCGAAATTCCATTAATATGACACACCTTCCCCCCAAATAACCTGATATGATGCGATTTAATATCCGGGATTTCAGAAAGAACTACGGGAAACGTAAATTTACCAGAAAAATATTTGGCTACCTCGCCTGGAGATACAGATTCTATTGAGGGGATTGTCTTATTTGTTATATATTCCATGTGACATTTATGTACTGCTGCTGTCAGGTCATTGCTTTCTTGCTTACTATACATAATTAGCGTAATAATTATGGCAAGGATAGCCACTGTTGCAGTAACAACATACCTTATATAAAACCAGGAACCTAAGCGCCTTTCTCCTCGTGACTCTACTTGGTGGCCAAAACTGGAGATAGTCCTTTCCCATATTTCTTCTGCCTTGGGATCTTTATCTTCCTTTAAAACTGACACAAATGATTTTTCAATCCTTTCCTCCTGTGCAAACCTTTTACTGCAGTCCTCGCAAGATGAAAGGTGTTCTGTTATTTCAAGATTGGTCTTTGAATCCAATTCCGAATCCAAAAACAGATTGATATAGCGTCTTGCTTCTTTACAATTCATTAGAAAGCGTCCTTATCGCGAAATAAACCGATCTCTCTGGCGTAATCACAAAGTGATTCCCGTAATTTCGCCCTTGCCCTATAGAGATGACTCATCACGGTGCCTATAGGTATCTCAAGGACATTTGACATTTCTTTATATGAAAGGTCTGTTAAAGACCTGAGAAGAAAAACCGTTCGTTCTGCTGTTTTTAGCCTAAGTAAAGATTCTTTCATGGGCCCGTCTATGTTTTCAAACAATTTTAATGGATTCTTCAGGATTTCGTGGTAGATATTTTCCTTTTCCAACATTTCAAATAGATTCACATCTTTATGTTCAGTACAAGAGGTCTGAGCGGTATCTAGAACCTCTTCGTGATACGTTTCAAAAGCACTTAACCTTGAGTATTTTTTGTTGAAGTTAAACAATGTATTTATTAAAAACTTAAATATCCATGCCTTAAAGTTAGACCCCTCTTCAAATCTATCAAAAGATTTATATGCGCTTATGATTGTTGTTTGCAAAGCATCTTCAATATCATTACCATTTATGATCAATTTCTTACATACTCTATATAAAGTATCTTTGTGAGGATCTAAGAGTTCAATAAATAACCTCTTCTTCTCATTTGATTTGGTCATAACGTCTTTCTAACATAAAACATATCAATAATCATGTAGGAATGGTATAAAGGCAACTAACATATACTTTCTATTACTGTATAATAAAGAGGTTATATAATTTATATTTCGCGAGGATTGCTTTTTATTGCAAAAATAATATTTTATTCAAGAAAAACACTTCCATTCTTAACTAAGATCTACTTGCTCAATAAAATATTGGGCAAAAATAGTATGAACTTTAAGATTAAATATTTAGATATAAAAAAAGACAGGATGCTTTTTATATCACTACTCTTGCGAATGTTTCTGATTAAGGCTCTTTCGTCTTAATATATACGAAGCCAGCAAGGTTTGATTTCTGAGAGATGTCCGCAGGATTCCATTATTTTCCCATCTTCTAACAGAGGAACAAATCTCTTCATCAAGAATGGTTATTTCCCCAAATTTTTTAAGGCGCCATATAAAATCCACGTCCTCGCAAACCGCCATTCTTCTGAAACCGCCTAGTTCCTTAAAAATGGACTTCTTAACAAACAACCCCTGATCTCCATAAGGTAATTTGAATACCTTTGAGCGGAAGTTTATTCCCGCTTCTATCAATCTGTAAGGGAATTTATCAGACAATAATTTTATCTTGAAAGCGCCACCTGCTATTGAGTTGTTTTTCAAAGTGGTTAAAACATTTAGGATAGCTTCTTTTGATAATATACAATCTGCATGAAGGAAAAGGAGTATTTTTCCCTGAGCATGTGATGCTCCTGCATTCATTTGAATACCGCGTCCCCTCATAGAAAAGATTAGTTTAATGTCTTTGAATAATCTGGTAACTTCTACAGTTTTGTCTTTGCTCCCACCATCGGAGACAATCACCTCAATACCTGGGATATTCACCACGGTTTCAAGGCATCTCTTTATGACTTTTTCCTCATTAAGAGTGGGTATTATTATTGAGGTTTCTATTGTGGACATAGTTAAATATACAGATTCATAAACGGTACGTTTGGGGAACGTACCCTACAATTTTAACATCACATCATGTTAATCTAACGTAAAACATTTTTATTGTAGGGCTCGTTCCCTGAACGAGCCTTTTATTCCTATAAGACTATATATTTTAGGATAGTATAAATAATTTTAAAACCGGCAAGTATTGTACCTGAAAAGGTGCCCGTAATCTTTGACTTTCCTATGCGCTTTCTATACCTTACAGGTACTTCTGTAATCCTTAACCCTTTTTTTATTGCCTTAATCTGCATTTCAACAGTCCATCCATAATTTTTATCTTTCATATTTAATTTTATTAATTCATTATATCTAATTGCCCTGAACGGGCCCAAATCTGTATACTTAAACCCTAAAAATAGCCAGAGTAAATATGTAGCAAGTTTATTACCCAAAAGAGCTTGTGGTAATAAAGCCCCTTTTTCCCTTCTACCTAATAATCGTGAACCAATTACTAGCTCTGCTCTATCCGTTAATAACGGTTTTAAAAGGATGTAAATGTCTTGAGGGTAGTCACTATAGTCAGCATCGAGAAAAACTACAATATCCGTGTTCCTGTCAAGCTTATTTATTCCACACAGACACGCTGAACCATAACCTTTTAATGGTTCTGATATTACTTCTGCACCTAACTTTTTTGCTATATTTACTGTATTATCACGGCTACCATTGTCTACAACAATAACCTTTTTTACTAAATCTTTTGGTATATCATTGAGTACCAAATGGATGGATTCTTCTTCATTCAAGGCAGGGATTATGACAGAGATTTCAGGATTGCAAAGCATGAAAGGTTTTGGAATGAGAATTCTTTGGACTTTTGCTCCTATATCTTGTTTGAGAAAATTCCATTTATATAGAAAACGGGAAGTAAAAAATGGGATATGAAGGAATCTGTAATGTTCAAAAAATTATTATTTTAATAACTCGATAGATGTAAATAGTCAAGATTATTCGACTATCATACCAGCATATCCTACTACTTGCTCGTAATCTCCAGTGATGTCTCCACTAGTCGTATACCTGGTCAGTTCAGCTTTTTTAGCACCTCGTTCTTTCGAGCAAACAATCATTGAAATTACTGGACAAATACCACACATAGTAATGTTTGACTTTTGAACGACGTTATAAAGTTCTTCCTCTCTTAAAGCGATAATTTCCGCAATTGCAGACTTATCTTTCTTGTTTGCAGATTGCTGGGATTCATAGTGCGTCATATCAGAAGAGGCAATAACGAGAGAATCAGTCCTTATTTTTCTAAGAATCACTCCGATAGATTTGCCAATTATTTTCAAATCATCAAAATTGCTTGATTTGATTACGATTACGACAATTTTGACTTGTGGATTGATATATTGCAGAAACGGCAATAAAACCTCAACTGAATGTTCTCTAATATGAGCTTCTTCATCCTTCTCAAGCAGTTCACATGAATTGAGAATTTTAGTAATAAGTTCTTGATCCATAAACGTTTCGCCAAGTGGTGTTTCCCAACATCCTTCTGGCCAAATAGAATAAGGACTTCCATAGCCTGTATGATTTGGTGCCAAGATTATAACTGTGTCGGGAATCTCAATTCTTGAAAAAACACTTCCCATTACTTTTCCAGAATACATATAGCCGGCATGGGGGGAAATAGCGCCTAAGACTTTTTGCTTTTCTATTTTATCATCTATAAGTGTCTTAAGTGCTCCTAATAAATCTTTTTTACTTCCAGGATAAAAACTTCCAGAAACAACAGGTGGCCTAATCATTTCTATTAATGTGTATCAATAAGAAATATACAAATCAAGTTTAGCACTGTACTATATAACTGTCAAAACCTTTTATTTGACAAAAAGTTTTTTTTTGATAGCATGTATTTTTTACCTAATATAACTCAAGGTTTTTATAAGTTCAAATGCACGGTATCTTTATGGATTAGAGTCTGAATGCCAACTGGGCAATTAATGATTAGTATTTCAAATTAAATCTTTGTTGTATTTTACCGATAATTTTAAAGCAAACAATAATGACAAAAGCACTAGCATTGCTATCTGGCGGGTTGGATAGTACGTTGGCAATACATGTAATAAAGAAGCAAGGGATAGATGTTATTGCCTTAAACTTTGTCACAGTTTTCTGTCTTTGTACGTCTAAAGGTAATTGTAAACTAGAGGCCGTGAAGGTTTCTGAGAAACTCGGGATACCGATTAAGGTTATAAATACAACTAATAGTTTTCTGGAAATTGTTAAAAAACCAAAATATGGTTACGGCAAAAATATGAATCCCTGCATAGATTGCCGAATAAACATCTTCAGAGCTGCCGGTGAATATATGAGGGGAATTGGGGCATCTTTCATTATAACTGGTGAGGTCTTGGGCCAACGCCCTATGTCACAAAGAAAAGAAGCTATGAAAACAATTGACAGAGAGGCAGGCTTAACGGGACTTGTCTTAAGGCCTCTCTGCGCAAAACACTTGGAACCGACAATTCCGGAAAAGACAGGCTTGGTCAACAGAGATGAATTACTGGAGATAAAAGGTCGATCCCGAAAGGACCAGATACAACTCGCGGATATTTTTCAAATGAAAGATTATCCATGCGCATCTGGAGGATGTCTTCTGACGGATCCTGAATTTGCCAACAGAATGAAGGATTTAGTTGACCATGGAGATCATGATAAAAACGATGTCAACTTGTTAAAAGTGGGAAGACATTATCGTATTGATGGTAAAACCAAAGTTGTTGTTAGCCGAAAGGAGGATGAAAATCTTACGTTACAAAACTTAGCAAGAGACGGAGATTATTTATTACGTTTAAAGGATATTCTTGGTCCATTGTCACTTATAAGAGGTGATATTGATGGCGAAAAGTTAAAAATTGCTGCACAGCTAACGGCAAGAAGCAGTAAGGCAAAATCTTTACCTAATACAAAAGTAGTAATATCAAGTGTTCAACAGGATTTCAAGCAGGAGGTTTTAGATGTTCCTCAAATTAATACTGACAAGGCGAAGAAACTAATGTTAAAAAAATAAAGGACATAAACACTTATGTAATCATAGTCAAGAATATGATGAAAAACTAAATATCTTCTTGACTTATGTTTTCTTTTTACTAGAATTTTTGTAGATTTCTAGAAATAATATATGCTTTACGGCTCATATAAGAGTTTCCTTTGAATAAACGATTATGAAAAATATCCATCACCCTGTTTTTAGCATACCATTAAGCAAGCTTGAAGAGTTCCTGCAAGATTCAATATATTTTAGGGATGTAAAAGCATACACACGTTCACCAGGTCTGAGATTCGAAGAAAGCGGAAATGGGCAAGACAAATTACACGTATTTGATAAATTTTTAATGCATCATGATTACGTTATTCAAAAATCCTCTGGAGAAAGATTTGTTGAAATAACGAAGGATAAAAATGAAATACATAGAGTTGGTGATGTCATTCCAGGTGCAATGACAGTATCTAAAATAATTCTCCCTCTTGAAATATTAATACCAGAATTAGAGATAGCTAATATCAACTTTAAATTTACAAATTCATCTATATACAATGAAAAAACAAAAAATGTTTATTCATTTCAAGTAATAAGTCCAGAATATACGCAAATTGAAATAAATACATTTCAGTCCCAGAAAACTGTTGCCAGGGCAATCATAACGGGAAAAATTAGCACTGACAGTCAGAGGGTTGCAAAAATCAAAGAAGAAGATGTTAACGAAGCAAACCTTAATCTGGTAAGAGAATATTTCGATGCGTTAGCAATTGAAAGCGAAGCGTATATACAAAAGGATGATTATAGAGATTACACATACCCGCTTTCTTACATTGCCGCATTACCTTCTGCTGAAATAGTTAGACAAATGAAGGGTGACCATGGAATGATAAATATATTAAGGATGAATTTTGGTAGTGTTAAAATGATACCTATTACTGATGAAAAGGGACCAGAAGTAAGACTAGAAAGAGCAAGGAAAAGAACGACCTTTAATAAGATAATAGCAGAAATTGCTAGTGGATTGGTTACATATTATCGTGGACTTGCTATAGTAAATCCCGTTGCCAAATTCAGAAGCCCCACTAATTCTGCAATTTCCCCTGTGAAATAATTACTTTATGATGAGTTCTTGCTTTGACATCGTAAGAAGTAACTATTTCCAAATATTCTTTCTTGTAGTATTAACTCCGGTGCTCTGGGGTTGCTCTAAACATACCAATATATCAAACAGCAGCCTATACGAAATAAAGATAAATAACGAAATCATTCATGTGGAAGTTGCGTCTACACAAAGTGAACGTATGCTGGGTTTAATGTTTAGAGAAAAACTAGACAAGAATCATGGTATGTTATTTATTTATCCACAGGAAGAATATTTGTCTTTTTGGATGAAAAATACAAGAATTCCTCTTTCTCTCGCCTTTATAAATTCTAATGGAAAAATTATACAGATAGAGTCTATGGTTCCATATAGCTTAACAAATCACGTATCAGAAGATAAAGTAAGATACGCTCTTGAGATGGAAGAGGACTGGTTCAGGAAAAACGAAATCAGAGTTGGCAGTAAAGTTAGTTTTACGTCTGAAATTAACAAAATAAACGTAAGGTAAGCAAACTTCCGTTAGGGAAAGGTTTTCTTACAGTATTTACTACTATAACATTTCTTTTATTTCTATCAATGTTTCCTCGTAGTTTTTTTACTATATAGACTATGAAAGCAATTATATTTGATCTTGACGATACGTTATACGATTGTACAGGTTCTCTACTTGAAGCATCAAGGAGACGCGCTGCAAAGGCGATGATTAAAGGAGGACTGCCGTGTACAGAGGAAGAGTCATATTTAATGCAGAAAGAGCTATCGGAAAAACATGGTCCTTATTATCTTGTGTTTACAGAAATAGCTAAAAAATTTGGGAAAGATAACAAGTTTGTTGATGATATTTTAAAAGCATATAATAGTAATGAAGTGTCAGATATAAAACTTTTTCCAGATGTCATATCAACGTTAAAAAAGTTAGCTCAGGAAAAATATATGTTATTTTTACTAACAACAGGAATCTATGAAAGACAACGAAAGAAGGTAGAATTACTTGAACTCGAGCCTTATTTTGATGAAATAATAATTAACGACCAGGAAGTTGGCTTATTGATGAAGGAATGCTTCGAAGAAATTGTAAAGAAATACAAATTAAATCCAATAGATGTTGTTGCTGTTGGAGACCGTGTAAGAGTAGAACTCAGAATTGCAAAATCTATGGGTATGGTAACCGTTCAGATGTTACATGGAAGATTTAAAATAGAAACAGCAGGCGACGATTTAAACAAGCCTGATTACAAGATAAAGCGAATCTTTCAACTGCCAACTGTGCTTAAATTAAAAGATATTGGGAAGACGCGTGACCGATTAAGTATTTTAGCTATTGGTGGTGGTACTGGGCTCCCGATAGCACTTGAAGGATTGAAAACATATAGTGAAAATCTGACAGCAATTGTAACGGTTACTGATTCTGGCAGGAGTTCAGGCATCATAAGGGAACAATATGGAATTTTACCACCAGGTGATGCACGAAACTGTTTGATATCGCTATCAGAAACAGAGGAACAGGAAAAGGATTTATACCAGCTCTTTCAATATAGGTTTAATAAAGGTTCTCTTGATGGTATGAGTCTCGGGAATTTACTGATGACGGCATTAACAGATATAACAGGTAGTTTTGAACAAGCAATAAAGAAAGCGAGTAAAATACTGGCAATTAAAGGAAAAGTTTTGCCATCAACACTTTCAAGTACACATATTTGTGCTGAATTAGAGGACGGTTCTATTGTAGAAGAGGAATTTAATGTACGGGCATTACGAAAGGCACCAATAAAAAAGGCCTTTCTGAAGTCAGACAGTGTAGAATGTCCTCCAGATGTCATCAGCGAAATTAATAGGGCAGATATCGTTGTAATCGGCCCAGGAAGCCTTTATACAAGCATTGTAAGTAACCTTCTTGTTTGTGGTATAAAAGAAGCATTAAAGAAAACAAAGGCAGTAAAGATATACTTATGTAATATTGTTACACAACCAGGACAAACAGACAATTACACCGAATCTGACCATATTAAGACAATTGTAAATTATCTTGGTGAGGGTGTTTTAGATTATGCACTTGTTAACAATAATTTCCCACGTAAGGAAATTATGGAAAAATATAAAAATGAAGGGGCCGAAATTGTGACTCTGGATAAAGATTTGGAGGAAATTGATAATGTAAAGGTTGTTATCACAGACTTGATTGAGAATATTGAACAAAGAAGAGTACTATGGGAAAAGCAGGATTTAATAAGACACGACCCAGAGAAGTTAGCAGATTCTATATGTAGCACATACGCACAATTAAGTAATCATTTAAAGAAAAGAACATGATTAGTTATCTTTACAATAACATAGACTTTACTTGCACAAATAGCATGTCTCGAAACACTCATCTTTGTTTTATAAAATAGGCACAGATAATAAGAAACGTATTTCAAGAATACTTGAAGAAACATAGATACATGAAGAATTCTGACAATTTACACATAAGGAAGCTTATATGAATATTTTGAAATCAGTTACACTTATGTTCGTGATAATTATCACTCTGTCCATAAAATCCGTGTGGGCTGAAATATCTCCCAAAGAAATGGAACAGGATATTAAACAGTCCTTAGGTAAAATAGTGAATTATTCGAATGCTTTTACAGATTTAATCAACTCTGGTGAGCTAGAGATGTATGATGAAATATATACAAGGGGACTCTCTGGGATTGCAAGAGAGTGCGTACATACACTAGAACATCTTCATGACCTCCTAACTATATATGACAATACCGTGTGTGAAACTGACAAACTGATGGCATCAAGATTTCTCCAAAGATATGCTCAAATATGGCTAACATTAGCAGATAGTTTTCTGAAGAGAGTAAATCAGAAAATCACTAAAATTAACCATGCAGCAATAATACCTATCGCAAACCAACTTAAATCTGACATCAGTGATATAGAAGCAAAACTACGTTCACTTGCAAAAGAAATTAGAAAACGACTCATGGATTACACTAGCCGTAAAATAGAAGAACAACGTTCTAAGCCATAGCAGAGTTCCACTGACTTACTCGTGGGTATCTACAGGAAAAGGATTTTCAAAATGAAAAAATAAGAAGCATAGAAAGGGAAACTACTTTATCAAGGTCACAATACTATACGCATTTACATTGCTATTGTGCTTCAATTTTGCTTAATATTTCCTAACGTATTATTTATTAGAATGAGGGTTTTGCAAATGTTATTCGGAGTAAGCTCAATAGTCATTTTACTATTTTACCTTAATCCAATTACTACACCAATTTCTCCCCACAAAGTGATTATAGTGACTGATAACCCTTAATTCACACAACATTGGTGTCTTTATATTTTGTGGCTGAATAGCTATTGTACCTTTACTTTACCCTCCAAGATTGTTGGAGCAATTATTTTCCTAAACCCCGCCCATTTCGCATCATCCATGATATCTATTACAACACCATAAGGTACCCATTTATCAGCCTTTACAACCAGCGTATCATCTCCTCTGTCCAAAATTGACCTTCTTAGAACTTTCTCAAGATTTTTTTTATCAACAGGATTATTTTGTAAAAATAAATGTCCTTCACGAGAGATGGTTAATACCATTCTTTCTATCTTACTTGCTTCGGAATGTTTTGTAGAAGGTAGTTCTAATTTGATATTTGGCTGTTCAACAAATGTAGATGTAACCATAAAAAAGATTAAGAGTAAAAAGAGAACATCCACTAGGGGGGTAATATTTATTACTGGTTTTATAAAGCGTTTTTGACGAAATTGCATAGTTTCCTCACTAGATAAAGCATCAAATAAAATCTGTGATATAAATAGAACAAAAACTGCTCCATTAGATAATTTCTTATCTAACCGGCGTAAACCGCATCAGACTCTTTTACACTAAGCATCTCTGGTCTGCTTTCTTCTTTAGAATAAATCTTGTTTAGAAGCAACATGGAATACTTCTCCATCTCGAGTATCAGGCGATCAACTTTTTTATCAAAACTACTATAAGCTATTAAAGATGGTATTGCGACGCTCAGCCCGATGATTGTAGTCCTGAGAGCTTGTGCAATTCCCCCAGAAAATGCCTTTGTTTGACCTAATCCTATATCTGATATTACACCAAAGACCTGACTCATACCAAGTACCGTTCCAAGCAATCCAAGAAGTGGTGCTATTGCGGTGATGATTTCCAGTATTATTAACTTTCGTTCCAATGTTCTGCCCTCTTGCCTACCTGCGGCCTGTATATCCAACAACTTCTCTTCTCTTGATAAATGATTATTTGAGATTGCTCGCTTAATAATATTGGAAAATGGACCCCTTATAGCATTGCATTTGTTAGGGATTATTTTAATATCTCCTTTCCCCTTAATAGCATTTACCAAATCAACTAGTTCTGGTTTTATAATATGGTTTCTTCTAAGATTTATGGCGCACTCCAGAATAACTGCAAGTGCCAGAACAGAACAAATAAATAAAGGTATCATTATTGGGCCACCGCCCGCCAGCCATTCCATTATATTACCCTCCACATTTTAAAAGAAATAAAAATTAAATTTGACATTTATATACTTTTCATCAACATAATTCGGGAACACTTTCAAAATAGTATTTTTAACTGAGGCTTGCATCTTAGACGCTAACAGTTCATTACCTGCCGCATTGTCAATTACAACATTAACTATTTTGCCTGAAGAGATTACTTTAAATTCAACAATTATAGGTTCGTAACTCTTTGTTACCAGATTAATAGATGCATCCGTTCCGTATTGTAATAACCAATACGATCTTATCTGATCTCTTATGTGTTTATAATATTGTGCGTATTCATGTTTCTTTATATTAAAAGATCCCTCACCTTGAACTGATGCATTTGATATATTATCCTCAAAAAAGGGAGTATCGTCACCGTAAGGTATATTATTATTTATTTGAGATTCAGGTAGAACCTCATCGTTTTGAACCTTATTAGAAACACTTTCTTTGCTACCTTCAATTGTTTCTATTATTCTGTTTTTGGGGATTGATGCTATTTCTGTATATTCCTTAGCAACCTCAGCTATTTCATCCTTACTTTCCTCTATAACTTCTTTTTCATCTTCCATCTTTGTGTCTTCTTGAACAACAGATTCGTCTAACATCTCATTAGATACCTCACTGTCCGTTGATTTTATTTCACTGTTATCCATATCGGATAAACTATAATCCATTTTCTCATCAACTAAAGGTTGAACATCCTCTCTACCCTCCATTGTTAAGCCTTCCCCCTGAGGTTTTGCAGATATAAGTTCATCTGGAACGTTGGCAAGTAATTTAACATCACCCGTTAATCTAGGATCATTATTTATGTTATCTTTTCCAGTATACATATCTTTTGCTATTGAACCCTTCTCTCCTATTCTATCAGTATCTGCTTCAGGTTCCTCGTCAGTTATCTTATCAGACGTATCTACAAAAAGTTGTCTTTTCTCTTTAGACAAATCTTCTTTGGCCTTTTCCTCTTCTTTTGATATTTCTTCGCCTTCCTCGTTTTCTTCTTCCTCTCTTTCTGTTTCAAGTTCTATCTCAATCACATAGTTACTCGTCTGTGATACATAATCATTAAGATCAAATTCTGATCTTAGAAAGTAACTTAAACTGGAAGAAGAGAAGATAAAGACAATATGTAATAAACAAGATATTATGGTAAGATAAGCAAAGATAGTTTTGTTTTTGTAATCAAAGTACGATTTTAGGAACATATACCATCTTACATATTTACTGATTTTACCCTTATCAAGACCTATTGTACTCAAACAGTATCCTTTCTTCCAAAAAAGTCTGTCCAGTATCGATTTTCCAATTCCGTATACTTATCGAATATACTTATTACACTCTTACCTTTAAAAAACCGTTATTTATGCAATCAAGTATTTTGGTAGAAATGACAATACCAAGTAGACACGGTTTTTTGCACATTCCTTTCCAATATTTCTACCTTCTTCTATTCACATAGTTGTTTTATTATATCTCGTACCGACTTGCTAAATTTTCCCTTTAAAATCTTAAATCGACACTTTGGACACCACACTAAAAGGTATTAATTAATATTCATGAAAACAAAAAATAGACATTAGTAGAGCATTTTATTTTAAAATACTGCCTCAGGCATTAATAGTACAGGAATAAGCAAAACAGAAATCAATAGTGAATTCAGGCAATTTGTTCCTTGAATTATTGAAAATGAGTGTGATACGATACCCTTGTGAGATAATTGAATTCTTCTTTGTTTTCCGTCTTCGGTTTAAAACCAAACACCTTTATACTGTTAAGGCTGTAATCGGATACATAGATTTTATTATTTGAACTAGCTATTGCCGAGATTTGTGGAAAATAACTGGGACCTTTACCAGATGAACCAAATTGTATAACGAATTTTCCTTGCGGGTCAAATATCTTAATGGAGTGGCTTCCTCTATCGGCGACATACAAATAATCTTTTTCATCAATATCAATATCTATCGGTTCAATAAATCGCATTCCATCATGCATATCACCAATTTCTTTTAAATACTTACCATTTTTTTCGAAGATCTGAATTCGTTTATTCTTATAATCAAGAACATAAAGATGCTCCTTGGAATTAAAAACTAAGTCTTTCGGTTTTAAAAAAGTTCCCTGTGCAGCGCCATGTTCATCAATCTGCTCACTTTTCTTCCCGAAGGATTTTAAAAAGATCCCGTCACCGTTAAAGACTTGAATGCGGTTATTATTCGTATCAGCCACATAAATATAACCTTGTTTATCAGCGGCAACCCCCTGAAGGGCATTAAATTCACTACGATCATCCCCTTTTCTGCCGAAATGATAAATGTATGTACCATCCTGATTTAAAAATAACAATCTATGGTTCCCTGTATCAGCAACGAGAATCTTTCCATCATCAGACGCATAAAGCGCCATAGGATTTCTTAGTTTAACACCATTTTTATCTGACTTTCCTATGCGTTTACTATTCTCTCCTTTTAACAGAATCTGAGCATTATGATCACGGAGGACATAAAGACCTTGATTGGGGACGTAATTTATATCGACAACCGTATCTCCCGTATAAATGGACTTTTCATAATCGATTACGGGTAGTATGTATCCGGCTGGTTTCAAACCCTCTTTTTGGCTTCCAGAGATATTTAATACTTGCACCCTTTTATTTCTCGAATCAGCTATATAAATGTTTCCTTGACTATCAGCCGTAATACCTGCCGGTTTGTCAAACTGTCCTTTGCCCACACCCTTCGAGCCAAACTCTAATAGGAAGCTTTCATTCTGACCTATCTTGATAACACTGTGATTGCCAAGTTCCATAAGATATATATCACCCCGCATATCAACAGCTAGGCTAGCTGCACTAGAAATATAATTGCGAGTGTCATCACTTAAGGTTATCTCCTGAATTTTGCCGCTATGAGAAGGATACTTAACAACCTTCCCACCTTCAGCAAATAAAACATACATGTTTTGTTCTGCGTCAAATACAATGTCTGTGGGTTCATGCTTAACAGACCAGGCTTTTAGAAAACATCCATTAGGGCTAAATTTTGAAATTGTTCTATACGCAATATCGGCAACGTATATATTTCCTGATTGATCGACAGCCACACTATTCGGTGATTTAAATTCACCGGGGCCTGTTCCTAGATTCCCTATTTCATAAGCGAAATGGCCGCTAGGCCCATAAACCTGTACACGGCTATTGCCGGTATCAGAGACGACGATTTCACCATTAAGAGAAAGAGCTAAGGATTGAGGTTCGTCAAGCTCTCCTAACTGTGAACCTTCTTTTCCAAAGCTAAACTTGATTTTTCCCTCAGGATCAAAAACAAACACTTTACATAACTTTTTATCTAATACATACACATCTCCTGTTTGTGATACAGCAGTATCGATAGGTTCTTTTAATTCTGTTCTTAACTCCCGAACAAATTTTACTTCTTCGAAGGTGTATGCAACATGATTTAGACAAAATACAGAAATAGATAGCGTAATAAAAAATAATAGTATACCTTTGGTATTCTTGTTTGGTTCAATATAAATCTTCATATTTTTTCCTTTCTATACTAAAAAGAATGTTTTCAGCCTTTTTATACACATTCTCTTATATCTTCGTCTTCTACGGGTGTAATTCAATAGGAGTTTCTTTTGATAATCTTAAATAATATCTTCTCCTGATAAACTATATCATGCATCTTTTGCACTTTGGTTATAAATTGTGCAATCTATTTATCAAAAGGACACTTGTTTCCTATTTATTCGTGTCAACTGTCTCGCAGTAAGAACTATAGTCTTCAAAACAGCCTCTGACTTATAGACATACTCCCTTTAATTGTTTATAAAAAATAGCAAAGATTGTTTTCAACGATATTTCATGTATGGACCAGAACGAATTGCTTGCTATTACGCTTCCCATGCCATTTTCACGTTTATTTAATTATTTAAGATTAATAGCAAGCTATAATAAAATAAATTCGGTAAGATAGAATATGTGTTTAATATTTATTCAAATATTGTTTCATTTTTACACAATCTGCTAAAATAAACTTAAAGTATTTCATGAAATGAATATTATTTGTATTATTGTCATATAAGGAGTTAGCCTGTTTCAAAATAATACTGTTTAGAAAGGTTAACGCAAAATTTACAGCACTTTTTACATATTTTCGCAAAAATGATGCCCGTGTTTTATTAAACATTGAATATAGAGATAGATACAAATTATGGTGTTGTTCCTGACCATTCGTATTTTATATGTATTCCCGTCTTATAAACAAACGACTCGATTTAAAATCATACTAAAGTTTTAATCGCTGCTAGTTACGTTTTGGTGTACATTGTTTACACTCGCTGATTAGAAAATTCATGCGTGGGGTAATACGGCTTCTTTTTTAGATGCAGGTAGAGTGGGGAGGTATATATAAGCCATAACTTATAGAAATATTTGCTTTATATTGCATTTTGTCACATAAATGGAAAGCATTTTGCTTATATTTTTTAAGCAAAAGACGTTGTTATAACTGTGGTAAATAAAAAGATGGATCAGTAAATGATTAAGTTCCTTCGTTATTACATGTGTCAACGGTAAACTGACAAAATGTTTTATAAATAGACACACTTTAATCATATTTTGGCTTTCTAAAATTCCTCTAATTATATAAGCCTTTTTGTTTAACAACTTATGACTTTTCTTTTAAACGCAATCACTTTGGCATGATATGTGTTAAAATTGTATACAATATATCAATATATATTCAAAACTGTAACGTTTGCCTCAAAAACCATCTGACTGGTAGCATGAGAATAATTACTAGCTACATTCAACTAGCAAATTAAATATTTTGTAAAATTCCATAAAATGAAAAAGCACATAATCACATTATTAGTTATCTTTTCGGTTTTTACATTACAAAAAAATATAGTTTATTGCGAAAATGATCCTGATTTTTATTACGACCTTGGGGTATCTTTCTATGATAGAGGCGTAATAGATGATGCAATTACAGCATGGAAAAAGGCAATAGAGCTTGATCCAGAATATGTAGTCGCTTACTATAATTTAGGAAATGCTTATGAGGAAAAGGGTATGATAGAAGAGGCAATATCGGCATGGGAAAAGGTGACAGAAATTACTCCCTCAGACACAGATGCATATTTTAATATAGGGGTTGCATATATTAAAAACGGCATGTTTGAAAAAGCCATAACTACATATAAAAAGGCAATTGAAATTAATCCGGATGACCCAGAAGTCCGTTACCACCTCGGCATTGCGTATACAAATATAGATGAAATAGATAATGCAATCAAGGAATTTAATAATGCAATAAGACTGAAACCTGATTATGCAGAAGCGTATTATAGCCTGGGAAATGCCTATTATGATAATAATATGATAGATGAAGCGCTTTCATTATATAAAAAAGCCATAAACATAAACAACAATTACGTTGATGCCTATACTAATTTAGGTTTTATTTTATTCTATAAAGGCTTGTTTGATGAGGCAATAGATACATGGGAAAAGGGAATTGATATTAATCCAAACTCTGCAGACACTTATTACAATATTGGAAATGCATATGATGAAAAAGGAATGTTAAGCGAGGCTGTTTCTGCATGGGAAAAAGCGCTTGAAATAAATCCGGATATGTTAGATGCACGTTATAATCTCGGAGTCGCTTACTTACAAAACAAAATGTATGACGAAGCCATCAGCGAATATGCACAAATACTAGTAAAACAACCAGGAGATAAAGAGATACTTCATAACATGAGCGTTGCTCATAAGAAAAAAGAGTCATCTCAGAGTGAGATTGCGGCACGCGAAAGGACGCTTGACGAAAACCGTGAAAGAACACATGTCGAAAACATTGATTTCGATGAAGAATTTTTATTCGATGAAGAGTTTTCAATTGTACTTCCAACCCTGAAAGAGGAGAAAGAGATGCAAGAAGTAAACAGGAGGGAGTCATTATCGGACGTAACAATTGATTTAACTAAAGAGGAAGCTGCAAAACTTGCGGACGTTCTCAGGCAAAGTAATGTAGAGATTGATTTTTGTTACGGCCTCCTTAAAGATCTTGATAATGAAATGCGATTAGCTGATTCTAAGAATTAGAAAAAAAAATCTGTAGTGAAAGATAATTGTAAGAGAATTATTAACAAAAGGAATAATTATATCGTATAATAAATCAATATTTAACAAAAAATATATAAGACACACTTTTTAAATTTCTTAAATTCTAACAAAAAAGTAATGACTACATTGAAAAATACATTAAGCTGTATTTATGTGCCAATCAGAATCGTTGAAAATACGTAAAGAAAAACCTCTATTTTAGTTAAGGCCATTATCCCTCACTTTTTCTCCAAATCGACTTATAATACTTAAAATCCTCAATGTCATGTTTCCAGAAAATTCTGCATAAACATGTAAATATTGTTTAGATATATATACATCGCTATATTTAATGTCACTAAATCCTCCCCGAACTTCATAGTCTTTATTTACATAATGAAAATGTTTAAGGTCATTTTTAATCTTTGCTAGATTTTCGCCTGTATTCCATACTGCATGCTTTTCGATGGTACTTATTATTTCAGATCTAGCGTTAGCAATCCATTCAATAACATTAATTAGTGTATTATAGGTTTCTACTGTAAAATCAACATCCGTTAAAGCAAACTTATTTCTATCTGGAAAATATTTTGGAGTTCCCTGTAGATAAATAGTGACTTTTACTTCCTCATTCTTTTTCTCAACAATTTCTATCGCTATAGTGACTTTTTTATCGCTGGGATAAAGCCTTACTTTACCAGTTCCGTAAGCCTTATCCACATATTTATCAGCTACATAGTTGTCTATAGTTATAAAGTTATCTATAGCTTTTTTTAATTCCTCTTCAATTGTTGATATTTTTGCTTTGCCTTCTATAGCTAGAAATACCACGCTTTTATGTTTCTTCACACCCCAATTAATCATAGGTTCAGGAAATGTTTTGTTTATAGTATTTGCATAAGCTATTTCAGGACTAACAATAACTCCTACCTCAGCAGTAAGCTTATTGTGACCACTATCATTAGTACCTTTTATTTGGGAAATAAAAGCTGATTTGACATTTGGAATTAGCCAAATTTTATCTGACAATTGGTGCACCAAATTTAGTGTTTTAAGTGCTTTCTCAATATCATCTCTGAAATTTAACTTGCTATTCTGTTTATCAAGAAGTTTATCAAACACCTTTTTAATTTTACTACGAATAGCTTCTTTAGCAATAATTAGCTGTTGATCGAGATATGTGGCTACTCTGATCCCTTCAACTGCGCTTGGAACACAAAGTTTCTCTATCTTAATATCTTCATTAGTTATTGATAGATTGAATTGACCATCCGATGTTATGTTAACTGTTCCAGTCATAGATACCTTTATCTTCCTATTACATTTTAAGCTTCCCCTAACATCCATTTTAGGACCAAGAATTCCTTGTTGAGCTTTAGCGGAAATATTAGTGTTTATGTCCACAGTAGCGCGAAAGTTATTCTCCTGCAATGAAATATCAAGATCATCCACATTTGCAGTTAGATTGATCCATACTGAAGTTGGTAAAGTTTTGTCTATAATTCTTTTAACTTCTTTTTTTACCTCTTGGTGCCGTACTTTGTAAGGCACCAATATAGTTTTGAATTCCTTAAGGCATTCTTCTAACTTAAGAGGATCCCCGGCAACATGAGCACAATCCTTCATTGTTTTTCGTACCTTTTTTTCACGATGTTTTATCTCGACGTGGCCAGGAATAGTTACTTTCTTTAAGTCTCCTTCTTCTTTAACCAGAAGGGATGCTTTAATTTCATTAGATTGTTCATCAAGTAAGGGCTCTTTTTGTAGTTTTCTTTTAATATGTGCAGTTAGAACACTTGTCTCCAAACTGAGAGGTATTTGTATTACTGAATCATCAATATCATAGCTAATATTTTCAGAAGCGTTCTCAGGTGGTGGTTTGATATTAAGTCGACAGCTATTTGCACCAGAAGTTAAGGCCGCTACTATTGCTAATAATATTAGATATCTAATGTCAAATCTCCTTTATAACAATTTTGGTAGGGATAAAGCAAATTAAAGGATACCAATTAGACCGTTTTATAGGCAAACGTTACAATTTTAAATATAAATGTTATACTCTTTATACATTTATCGGAATCAAAGTGATTGTATTTAAAAAAGCCATTAGCTATTGAATTAATATTTCTTTAAAATTATGTTTATAAGTAATCTCTAAATACACATCTTTGTAGGCAAAGACCAAGATGAGAGATGTATTACCTGACGATGAAAGAGCTTAACAAGTACAAGATAATAACAGAAGTAATAGGCGGTAGTACCTTTAGGTAAGGATATTTAAAAGTTGAAGAAGTAAGTAATATTTTAAAGTTATCCGAACGTCAGATATACCGCATTAAGCACATGGTAGAACAAGAAGGTACAAGGGTATATTGCACAAATCAAGAGGTACAAAAAGAGCCAGATGGTTGACTCAAGACGTTCAAGATAAAGCAGTTCATCTTTATAATACTAAATACAAAGGGTTTAACATTACTCATATGACTGAATATTTAAATAGAGAAGAAAAGATAAAGATATCAAAAGAATCACTTAGGCAGATCCTTCTAAAGAGAGGTTTTCATACCAAATGCAAAAGTCGCAGTAAGCATATGCAATGGAGGGAACCGCGAGCCAGAGAAGGCCAGATGATACAGTTTGATACATCAGATCATGACTGGCTTGAGGGTAGAGGCCCCAGATTATTCTAATAGGCGGCATAGATGACGCGACCTCTGGCTTGCCCCAGGAGCGAGATTTGCTTTGTCTGATTCATGCAATGAGAATATGGGCGTTTTAAAGCAGATAGTAGAGACAAATGGTATACCCTTAAGCTTTTATTGTGATAGATATTCTAAATTTAAGACCACCAGGCATGAAGGACTTCATTATAAACCAAAAGGAGACTATGATCAGACTCAAATAGCAAGGGCTTTAAGCGAATTGGGAGTAAAGATGATCCACGCTAATTCTCCACAGGCCAAAGGCAGAGTAGAAAGGGCTTGGGGTACGTCTCAAGACAGGCTTTGCTCTGAGTTAAGGCTTCATAAGGTATCTACGCTACGGGCAGCCAGTCGCTATCTCACAAACACCTTTATCCCTAAGTACAATAGTAGATTTGCTCGCTTACCCAAAGAAAAAAACTCCACATATAGAGCATTGCCTAAGGATTTAGATCTAAGCAATATCGTCTGTATAAAAGAAAAAAGAACCGTCTCATCTGACAATACCATAAGCTACAAGGCAATGACATGTCAGATATTGCCCAGCAATTACCGGATCAGTTTTGTTAAAGCAAAAGCCATGGTGCACCAACACTTCGACGGTTCAATACATATATTTTTCAAAGAGCAGGAATTAAAGCATATACAAGTACACAAGAATAAACAAAAGTCATCATTGCTCGTAGCAGCAACATGTTGACGGCCTTTACCTTGTCTCCTTACTAACTTATGTTAATTTACAACTTGACTAATTTACTGACATTTTTAATTTGCCAAAAACCTGACATTTTCTATTTGCCTTGACAGGGGGAAATACCCCCAATCAACTATTGGTAGATGTTATTTCAACTGAGCTATATACAGAGCGTACAGTACCAAAATATCTCAGATCATATAAATTGGAACAGAATTCACTGCCAAAACGGTGAGTGGATAGCTCCCTTGTGGGTGTAAAAACGCTTTATATTGGGGCTGGAAGTCTCTGGGAAAATGGGTAAATTTAAGTTTCAAGCCATTTCCTTGAATCTTTTACCCGCCTTGAACCCAACTGTCTTGCTGGCCTTGATCTTTATAGTTTCACCTGTTTGAGGATTTCTACCCTTCCTGGCCTTTCTTTTCTTTACCAAAAAGGTTCCAAATCCTATTAATTGCACATTCTTGTCTTTTTTCAAACCCATGCTAATACCGTTCAATACAGCATTTACGGTTCTCTCCCCCTGGGCTTTTGAAGTGCCCAAATCTTTTGCTACAGCTTCAATTAAACTTTGCTTATTCATTCAGTTACTCCTTTCTTAAAAAAATGTTCAATTTTCTATATATCTCACAAACCCTAATCATACTGCCATACCAATTATTACACCCTCAAATACAAGTTTACTATTTACTATACCCTGTGTATCAAAGATAGCCCTTCTTGCTCTTAATTCAGTGTTTTTTGCTATTATGATAAGTCTATCACCTGGTAAAACCTTGCCTCGAAACTTTACACGGTCAATGCCACCGAAGCCTAGAAATCTATCATCTTTTAATACTCTTTTGTAATAGTAAGTGCACAATTGCGCAGCAGCCTCCACCATTAACACACCGGGTAAAAGGGGGCGACCAGGAATATGTCCACGTACCCAGAATTCATCGTCTGTTACATCCTTGTATCCGATGATAATCTTGTTATCAGGATCATATCTATTTATTCCGCTTAACTGTTCTATCTCATAACGATGCGGATTTACGGCCCTAATTCCCTCGATATCAACTTCAACTTTATTTATGTCTATTGTTCTTAAATCTACTAGAAATCTTTGTGGCATCGCAAATATTATTATCTTGGTACATTTAAGTCAACAAAAAATATTTGATTTGAATTATTCTAACCCTTTTTTGCTTTGCGTCATACAAACCAAGACTTTCTAAATTTTGCTATTATGGAAAATGACTATTGAGTTAACTCCTAAAACATTTTGTAACTTATTGCTTTTAAATACTTTATGTGTTTTGGCCTCAATTCTTGTTTAATTATTCTTAATACCTTATTAAAACAAGTGTTCTGCAAATATTGTTCGGAGTAAACTCAATAGTCATTTTATGGAATAAAAAAGTATGTTGTGAAAAATAATGGTAGCGGTGCAGGGACTCGAACCCCGGACTCGCGGATTATGATTCCGCTGCTCTAACCAACTGAGCTACACCGCCGCATATATACTTCTTTTTATAGATTAACATAATGATATCTTGTGTCAGATGCAAAATTTTTTGCTATTATATAAGCTTTACCTAAAGTCGTCAATTCATAATTACTTTACCTCTTTGCTTTTTTCACTTGAATTTTCAATAATGTATGATTAACCTTCTGTTACTTAGAATTTTTAAATCATAAAAAGAAGGGAGGTAAAGGTGAAAAAAAATTACGAGGGTTATTGGTTCAGGTCACATCAGGATTCTGTTTCTATGTGGCACAGTGGGCTATACGAAGAAGATAAATATTATTCGCATGATGATTATGACGAGAACGAACCTGATAGCCCTACTGATGACCTTACTGCGGTTAAGGAGAACAAAAAAATCCTGAGCGAGAATGAAATAACCAAGGGCATTTTAGATTTTCTGGAAGTTGGGATGAAATACAAAATAAACGTAGAGGTCAAGGAAAACAAGTATTGTCTTGAAATTGAAGCTATTTGAGAAGTGCAATAAAACATATTTTTTTTATTTTGAGATTGGTTTCTGTCTCTTGTAAGTTTTCATTCGAGGTAAGTACTGGTTACGAATAAATTAAGTAAAAACTGGGCAGTCTTTCAAATATGTACGTCCGATAATGATTTTTTATTTCATTGTTTTTTCTACTTCTTCTTTAATCTTATCAACTTTTGGTCCGAAGTAATTTCTACCATATTGTTCCAAAAGTTTATCATATTTATAACTCCTTGTTGTAACCAACCCCAATCCCTCGCCCTGCACACCATATTCATAAACCATAATGACCTCTCGCCTAGTATCAACCAGATAAAAAGATTCCCTGTTTGCCTGCTGGTTGCCTACTAATCCGAATATATGCCTTGCGGTTGCACCGCCGTCACCCGTAGCAATGACATAGTTCGGCGAATTTTTAAACAGTGTTAATACAAGCAGCGTTATAATTACTCCCAATAGTATTGTGTTTAAACTATATTTTTTGGCCATTTTTGCAACTCCCAAATTGTGACAATTATGTTTACGTGTTTATCTCAAAGGGTTTCTAAATTCTACCCCTTTCCTTCTGAGTTCTATGTCTTTCCTGTTTAATGCGAAAGCACGGTTTTCTTCTTCATCCCTCATCAAGATGGTGGGTTTTATCAGGATAATCAGATTGCCTGAAGTCTTAATATCTCGGTCAATTTTATTACTGGAAAATAATCTCTTTACGATGGGAATTTTGGAGAGGAATGGAGTGCCTGATGACGTCTTCGTCTCTGACCTTGAGCCCAATCCACCTATCAGAAGGACACCTTTATCAGGAACGCATACCGTCACTGATAACTCCTGCTTAACGGTTTGTGGAAGTTGTATTTTGTTTACTGCCTTTTCCCCCCCTGATGTCCCTCCCGTACCTGCTGCAGTGGTTTCAAAATCCCTCTCGGTGAACGTTACTCTAGTGATAATTGGATGAACCTCTAGATATACATATTTCCTGTCAGCGCTGACTATTGGCCTTACATTAAATGTGGTACCGTCGTCTATTTCCTGTATGATTGGTTCTGGTGTCTGGCTTACAATTTCGAATCTTTCTATGAAATTAAATGTTGTAACTACCTTTATTGTCCCTCGCTGCGTATTAGATAGAGTTATCTTTGGGGCAGTTAGTGTCTCAGCCTCTTCGCTCTCCTGAACGGCCCTCAAGAACCCCTTAAGAAAGAAACCATTGAGTATCTGGTAAGAGAGATTTAATCCTGCTCCTCCAGGAGTTATGCTAGTGCCTGCGAATGGTATTGGAAGTTTTGAGAGCGGCTCAGTACCTTCTCTGAAGATACCACCTGCTACACCACCTGCAGGATTCATACCTTCGCTGCCTTTAGGCTTAGTCCTACTGGCGTGCTCTTTAGTTGTATCGAAATCAAGAATATTGTTCCCTAATTCCTCCAGGAAATCGTCTGAAACTGCAATAAACCGAGCCTCAATAGATATCTGAAGGTCTGTAGAAGATCTCAAAGATGAAAGAAGGTCTTCTATCTGTTTATGTGCACTTTGAATATGTGTTACAACTATGTCACCCAGCATACCCTCTCGTGCTGCTATCATACCTCTACCGCCATTTAATGTCCATGACTTTGGTTTTATGGTGCCAGTTATCAAATCAATTATCTCCTTTACCCGGTCAAAGGTATCCTTGTCCTCTCCTACGGCAGCTAGTCCCTCTTCAGTTCGAGTTACAGCCTGAGCAACTAGCGCACCTTGCCTGTCTTCTAAATTTATCAGCAAATCACGAACGTCATATACCCTCATCTCCAAAGGTTCCAGGGTGATATGTACTACGTTATCCTTTACTACGCGATCTATTCCATTTGGCAGGATGTATTCTAATATTACACTAACGGGAACATCATTAAGTTTTAAATTCACGTTAGTGGCTGCTGCGCCTTTATCTAAAACAAAATTTATTTTTGTCTTTTCTTGTAAAAATGCTATTACGTCGCGGAGTGGAGTATCTATAAACTCAATTGACATCTTTCTACTTAATGCATTTTTCATCCTTTGTGATAGAAGATTTTCAGCAGGAGATGGTACCAACTGTAATCTTTCTGTATGTTCCCTGTTCTCATCAAGCCTTTTACTTGGATCTTCTTTCTGAGCTCTTTTCTTGATATCTTCCCATTTATCCTTTGTAGTATACTTTACTAGGTCATTATAGGGGATTGATTTTTCTCGTAGATTTTCGAAATACACATTCCGCTCTTGTGCATCGAGTTTTTCTAATTGATCCATTACTACATTATGCCTTTTTTCTTCCAGAAGTAATTGTGCATTTTCTTTTAAGGCAAGCGCTGATTTATCATCAGGTAAATCCTTTAGTATGGTATCAGCTATCTTGATTGCATCTTCGTACCTTCGTTCTTTTGTGGCACGCTTTGCATCCTGAATCATCTGGTTTCTAACCTCAACGGATATAGTTGCTTTGGAAGTACTTTTAGTCTGATTCTTAACAATTATTTTGTTATTCTTCCTCTTGATACCCCTTTTTCTTATTACGTTAGACGGATTTGTCTGCTCTCCGCCTTCTTTGACTAAAATTACTTTTTTTTCTTCATTTTCCCGACTGCTAAACCTGTTTTCCTTGCCTCCTTCCTCAGCCTTTTTTTGAGATTGAGGATTATTGGTTACAGCCGCTTTACTTAACTCTACATTTTTAACCTTTACTTTTTTAACCTCGTCTTTACTTGATACTTGATTTGATGTTGTCTTGCATGCACTTAAGAAAATAAGCAAAAAGAGAGCCGGCATAATTACGGGGATTATTTTTAAAATAGTTTTCATGTTTTTACCCTTTCAAATTATAATTTTAATTATATAATTTATTATTATTTCTTTGTTTTCTTAACTTCCGTTTTGTTTTCTGTTTGTGTAGATTTTAAAGTTTCTGCTACATCTTCGTATTTGGACTTTACAGTAGCAACAGGGTCTTCATACCATTTAGCTTCTTCTTTGGGTCTTTCTTCTGTAATGATTCCGGTTTCCCCCAACCATAATTCCTTTGTGCTACCTTCCTCATCCTTATAAACGATTTTAGAGGTAGATTTCATAAATTTTTCACCTGGTACCATCCTGATCCCAACAAATTCCCCTTCTTCATCTAGTATAACCTCCTTTTTCATTAAGGTTATTGGCCTTTGAGCTTTGTGGATTATGTCTTGAAGGATACTATTTGTTGTGAAATTAACCTTTTTATTTGCTATAATCTTTTCTCCACCTATCCGTTCGCCACTCCTCATTGGAAAGCCATGTTCATGCCATTGTTCATTTATCTTTCTCCGCACTTTTATGAGGACAAGTTCATTGGTTACGCCTTTAAAAACAATTTCTGTGGCAAGTGGTATGTCAATCTTTTCAAATTGAACTACTTCCTTTGTTTCCTCTAAGATTTGTTCTCCACCGCTTATCTCATCATCTGTTAATGGGCCTGCAAAAATTGAAGCCCTTTGAATAGGTTCTACTTTAGGTGAACCTGGAATATTTTTTATAAGGGATGCCACAATTTCCCCTTCTAATTTTGCTGGACTCGCATGTTTTAAGTTAGATTCTATAGCGCCAACAGTACTCATAATTCTTGACTGTAGCAACTTTTCTTTATGGCGAGACATAAAAAGAATGCTTATAACGTTATATATAAGATATATTGAAACCAATGACAAAGCTATATAATATGAATAATCATATATCTTTTCTCTTGGCGCTATCTCCATTATGTAATTCCCCTTATGTTTTAAAATCTATAGTATGTGCTTTGATAATAACATTTACCATAGTATCTGGCAGAATACTCTTAAATTCTTCTAATAATTTTACAGATCTCAGAATATTTAGCTTCCCGTTCATATTAACAGACACTATCTCAAAACAGAATTTAGATTGTGACAATTCATTAATTAAAAAAAGCACGTCTTCAGTGTCCATTCTTAATTTTATTGTACATGGGATAATGTCATAGAATTCAGAATGGAAATTGTTGGAAGAAAAACCCTCTTGTTTGAAATTGATACTTTCAAGGTTGCTGATTCTTAAACCTTTCTTTTGTATTATGTTTAACAATTCTTCTACAATCCAGAATTTTTTCTGTTCCTCAGCAATTTTGTCCCGAGTAGGAATTTCATTTCCCCACTTTTTAAATGGTAGCGCATCGCTGTTGAAAGATATCTTACTCTTTGCAAAGTTGTCAAGAATGAGGTTTACTCTTTGCATATAATTTTTTTTCCATAAAGCCTCATCCTTCATCACATCACCTTTGGCAGAAGTAAAGGGCTTTTCGAGATCGCTATCTTTTTCCTTTAGCAATTTGGTGTATTTTAACTGTTCTCTTTCGATTGTATGTAATTCGGATTTTCCTGCTTCGATCCATTTTTTATTGATAATTTTTAAACCCTTTCTTGCATATAAATCTAATTGAGTTAATTTATTTTCTATTAGCTCAGCCTTCCTAACGTTCCTTAACCTATAAGGATTCGCAAAAAGAAAATAAAGAATTACCATGGAAATGATTGCACCGGCTACAACAATCCAAAATTTATTTTTCCTAATATCAGGTATATTCATTTTAAATATGTTTTCTTTTTTTGGTTCGTTTTTACAAGAATGAGACGATACTTAATTTATAGTGTTTACTATCCATCTTATTTCAAAGGCAATTGGCCGAATGTCTTGGTAAATATTGAAAACTTCGGAATCACTTTTCTTGATAAATGAATCAACATTATGTACAGAACCTTGCACAAACTCAACATTCCTAAATGCAGGGGCCTGTTGGTCAAATAATTTTAAATTTTCCAGTGGTTTTCTAACCATTTCTTTTAAAAATGACATCCTGGGATCATAACTTTCTCCCTTAATGCTCATAATCAATACCTCTTTTGATTCACCTTCTTTTTTGGAAGTATTTTCTTTATCAGCATAAGGTAAATCCCTGAATGATTCCAGACTTAATAAATAAACCTTTTCAGGCATGATATCTATAACTTTACGGATTGCCTCTATCCAGAAACTTCCTTGAGTACCTATTGACGCCAGAATTTGCAGTTTCTTTTCTTCTTCCTTAACTTTTTCCCCTATATTTCTATAAACCCTTTCCCATTTCTTAACTTCATTGTGTGTTGTGTTAATCGTTTCTAAAGACTTAGAAAGCGTTCTCCATGATATGTAATCTTTAAGACTTTGTGTAAGCAAGCTCAAAAAAATTAAAATTGTAATAGCGCCAGCAAGCGCTCTTTGCCTGGGCACTTGCCTTTCTATAATGTACTCAAAGGGTAGGAGATTAGTATTGATCTTGCTAAGGCCCAGACCTTGTATTGCGAGACCAAGTGCCGTTCCAAAGCTCTGGATCGTCTTTTTGTTTAAAACCGATGGATCAACATCTTTAGATATACTAATTTTCTCTAATAAGTTTAGAAAAGTAACTTTACCCTCTAGGCTTTCCTCAATAAATTTTACTTTTTGTTCATCTTCAAATACTTCTCCCATTAAGAAAATATTTTCATGCTTAGTACCCTTTGAGAGAGAAACATAATATCCCATTGATCTCTGAATTTCTCGCACAAGGTCTATATTTACTTCTGAAATAGGAATACTTCTATTCCAATATTTCGTCTTCCCAACAACTATGAAATCAGTATTATCCTTTTCAACATTTACTACAAAGACATCTTCATCTGAGTCAAGGCTTAACTTTGCAAGATTATAAATTGCAATAGGCGTAATTTGAATTGCTTCCAGGTTCATCTTTATTGGAGCCAGGCTAGGCAAAAGATCATGTATGTTTTCTTTTTTAGTGGCAAATATGCCAACTTCAGTTCCTTTGCCTCTTGTTGTGTTATCTTCGAACCTGTGGGAATCCCAAACAATTTCGTTAGGTTGAAATGGGATCTGTTTTCGCAATTCGTATTTTATGGCTTCCACAATGCGTCTTTTTTTCATTGGTGGGAGTGAAACAAACCTTGACAGTACCATTTTGCCAGAGAGGGAAACAATTATTTTATCTGATTTGTTTATTAGATTCCGTTTTGTAAAAGTGACTATTGCATCTTTAATTTGTTCTGACTTTATAGATGTAGTCCCCTGGTTAACAGTTGAATAATTGATTCTATCGATCACTTCTATAAGCAATTCCCCGTTAATGGACCTTACCTTAACGGCCTTTATTTCATTATCACCAATTGCCAAGCCCCATGCGCTTTTATCTCTGGACAGTTTGATATGACTCAAGCCTTTTTTGTAAAGATTTTCAAACTTCATATCATTAAGAAAATTATCTAAATAAAATTAAAATTGCTTAGTAAAATAAAAAATAATCCTATTTGAGCATAATTCAAGCTACGTGCAGGAATGCCAATCTCTTCAAAAAGATTTTTTATCATAACGTTAAAAACTGCATATCCTTAGAAAGAGGATCTCTAATTATTATAAGTTATAAACCTAACAAAACGGATGTCAAAAATAACTTTTTCACATTATATATTTTATTCGTCTCCTTTGCCTGTCAGATACTAATTATGCATAGGCATGTATGTGCCTTTATGATACCTTTTTAATTCCAGAATTATTTTTTCGGAAGTTTCATTTGAACTTTTATTTTCATCTGCCTCCAGCCATTGAACATTTGGAAAACTTCTAAACCAGGTCATTTGTCTTTTAGAAAATCTACGTGTATTTAATTTTATTTTCTCTTCGGCATCGTCTAAAGTACACTCACCATTGAGATATTGAATAACTTCCTTATAACCAAGTGCTTGCCTTGCCTGTCTACCTAATCCCCGTGGTTTGTCTAATAAAGATTGAACCTCATCAATAAGCCCTCTTTCAAACATTGTTTTAACCCTATTGTCAATCCTTTGGTAAAGATCTTCCTTCGTTCTTGTTATGCATATAATCTTAAATTTATATTTTCTACTTTCTTTTTTGTATTGTTCTTGAAGAAATGACATTTGTTTGCCGGTTTTTTTATATATCTCTATAGCACGTATTACACGTCGTAGATCATTTGGATTGAGTTTCCGTGCTGTGATAGAATCTATTTCTTGAAGAACACCGTGAACAAAGATATTTCCTTTTTCCTTTGCAAGCTTTTTCAATTCTTCACGAATGTTCCAGTCTGCTTCAGGGCTATTAAAAATTCCATTAATAATTCCCTTTATATAAAGGGGACTGCCACCGACAATAAGAAAAATCTTCTTTTTCTTAATAAGATTACTTATGACATCTTCAGCATCCGTGACATATTTCCCAACGTTATAACTTTCCCATGGGTGAACAATGTCGATTAAATGGTGGGAAACAGCCTTCCTCATATCCAAGGATGGTTTTGCAGTTCCGATGTCCATGCCTCGATAAACAAGCATTGAATCGGCAGAAATTATTTCACCTTCAATTTCCTGCGCAACATTAAAACCAATCCCAGTCTTGCCACTAGCCGTTGGTCCAGTAATTATACAAAACGTGGAGCTCATTATAATGTGCAAAGTCAATATTTATTACACTAAGGTATTCATCTTTCACTGAGCATGGAAGGCTTTGCTGTGCCCAGAAAAGAATCTAAATCCTTATGTAATAATTCCACATCCTTTTTCAATGCGCGATTGTGCGCAGTATTATGGCTTTTATTAGCTGTATAACAACCCGAAATAAATACCATAATTATCAAAAAAGTAATACAACTTACAACATGTCTGAATGTTTTCATAATTTTCTTCTCTTTATTAAATTAATGAAGGGATACTAATGAGTCTTCTATACTTAATTATGTTTACTTGTGCTATAACACATCCATTCTCATAATTTAGCTGCAATTTTTCATGGAAATATTTAAATTCTTTTGAGTTGAATTGATAGATCGCAAATAAGATACCAGGTATCTTATTTTTAGTTTAAACTTTCAAAACATGCTGATGCAATAGTACTTACGGATTTAGATGTTGTACAGTGCTTTATATTTGATATGCATTTCATGTACGAAAAATAGGCAGAAAGCTATAAAATTAAACAGTATTAAAAGGAAGTAATTCAAAAAGAGTATTAAAGTATTATTTGGTATCCACTTTACGACCGTACTTAAAATATGTGGTGAGCGAGCTGGAGGGTTACGTGAAGATATAATTCTTGGATCGAACAGCATTCCGAGGCTTTATCGCCGTAGACAAAGCAACATGGGGTACATTTGGAATGGGTGACAGAACTTTCATGTATATAACATTATTACACAAAAGTCAAGAGTATATTCTTATTTCTAAAAAAAATTTTGTGCAATAAAACATTCAACACCTTTCAACCTTCATTATTAAAAGTTTCTTTGTTTCTTTGGTAATCTTGACACGGTTATCAATCCGCCATCCTACAACCCATATAGGTTGACCATTCATTGTTACTATTGGAACTGTATTTCTTTCCATCCTTGGTATCTTATTATCAATAAAAAAGTTCTTTAGCTTTTTAGTGCCCCCAGAACCTAATGGCCAAAATTTATCTCCCTGTCTTCTCATCCTTACAGTAAGTGGTATGTTAATCTTATTAAAATCAACCGCTTCAACATACTTAGTTTTGCTCCGTTTAAGCTCTTCTAAAAAACCGTTCTTTATTTCTCTGATTTCCATTTTAACCTTATACTTCATTTCATCCAGTTTTGTTACTCCTGGTACCTGAAGTTTAACTTCTTCCAGAACGGGTTTTTCTTCAATATGATACTTCTTATTGGTAAGCCGTAATTTGTTATCATCTATCCTGATATTTAAATAACCTTTAATATCTTTGCTTATTAATTTTCTTTTGTGCTTAATAAGATCTAGAGTATTTTTATAATTTTTAAAGCCGAATTTCTTAAGAGGTATATTCAACCTAACCATTGCTTTTCTAATAATAATCTGCTGTAAAATTACAGGAATTTTTTTCAGATTAGGAATATCTAGTATAACTTCTTTGAATACTTTATCTGTTTCTTGCCTGTTTAAAGAAGTTTTTTTGAATAAACTATCCGTATGTGAATTTAAGAAATCATAGTTTTGCGTAGTTATTTCGGCTAACTTAACCAGTGATTTTTTTATACAAGGATTGTAATTCTTTTCAAGCAGCGGAATAAGCTCCACTCGAATCCTGCTTCTAAATTTATCTTTTTCAAGATTAGTTGAATCTATCTTGTAGGCGAGGTTCATTTCTTTCAGATAAGCAATGATATCTTTGCGCCACGAGAATAGTAGAGGGCGAACAAGGTCAATTGTTGAAAATGAAGTAAGTTTACGTTTGGGTCTTATACCGTTGAGGCCTAAAATTCCGGCACCTCTAATTATCCTGTGTAAAATAGTTTCAGCATTATCATCAGCAGTATGTCCTACAGCAATAATATTAGCTCCCACTTTTTGTGCAGCGTTTTCCAGGAATTTATATCTTTCTTTTCGTGCAGCCTCTTCCAGGGACAGTTTCTGTTTACGGGCAACCTCATTAATATCCCTTCTTTCAACAATAATGGGTAGTTTAAATCTTTTAGATAGATATTTCACAAATTGCTCATCTTGTTCTGACTCTTCTCCCCTAAGTAAGTGATTTAGATGTGCTATAAAAAGTTCAGAACAATTGTTATTTGTACGATTCAGGTTAAAGACAAGACTAAGTAAGGCAACTGAATCAGGTCCACCAGAAACACCTAATAAAAGCCTGTCATTCGCACTAAAAAGGTTGTAATTCCTTATTACATTAACAATCTGCTTTTCTAATTGTGACACGCCTTAACTATATCCCTAGTCTATGGATAAGTCAAGAATAGAAATCATTTGACATTAATTCACTGTTAAGTAGAATAACTTGCCGTACCTGTTGCTTTTTTTATTGTGACAGAACTTAATATGTTTCACTCACAAATAGAATGAAGAGTGCTGACATTGTGTCCATTTCTGCTTATTGCAGCACAATACTGAAAGGAAGTCAAGGCAGGGAGTTGTCTTAAGGATGGTTTCGACAAAGAGTTCTCACAAATGAGAAATATTCCTATAAAATCATCACAAATTCTCTACTATTTCACAAATATTCCATGTTAAAAGCATGTCCTAAAGAAAACTTTGTAATTCTATAAATTGTAAAAATTCTGTGACAATCGTTTAATGGAAGAACTTAAGAACAGGCTCAAATTGCTTGAGCTTGACCTGAAAAAACTAGATAAACGTTTGAAAGACGGCTATGCAACAGGAACTAAAAAAGACTGGGAACACATTTTACACCAAACCAGAAAGATTGAGGAACTGGCTATATCACAATTAGCAATCTTGAAATATTCTGATAAAAAAGTTACTTGACAGAAAAGGCGTTATAAGAAACATAATATATTTTAAAAGAATCATAGAAACACAAATATAGTAACTGTGTAGGAACATAAACAATTAACTTGAAAACACTAACTGTTCTTCTAATATCTCAAAAAAATAACCTATAATACCTTAAACAAAAATTCTCCAAAAGGGGGAGAAAATCCATGATTAAAAAACATCTAAAATATTGGCATGTATTTACAACAGTAATAATTGCTCTTGGATTGTTTAATGCAGGATGTTCTAAGTTTCAGTTTAAAAGATTTACTTTTGGCAAGCAAAAAAGAATCAATATCTTGGAAAAAAAAGTTGATGTACTATCCAATAGTATGGAAAGTTTAAATGCAAAAAACAGTGAACTTAAGAAGAAGTTTAGTGAACTAAAATTAGAAAAAGAACGGCTAAACAAAGAGTATGCAAAAATGGAAAATAAACAAGTATCAATTGAAACTACATTAGAATTAAGGAATGATGAACATGCCAATTTACAAAAAGAATTACTAGAAACCAGGAATTTGCTTCGAGAAATTAGACAGAAGCTGGTTTTAGTAGAAACGGATAAAAATGAAATTAAAGCTCAACTTGAAGAACTAGAATCTCTTTATTCTAAACCCACTAAAGTAGAAACAAGTGTTGCTAGAACAACAAATATCGGAAAGAAAACGAACGACACGGAAAAGAGCAGAGAAAGCCTTATAAAAGAAACTAAAGAGAAACGAGTAACATCTCTTGTCGAAGACTTGTTAGATAAAGCAATCCAGTTTTACAGACAGGGAAAATATGAAGAAGCGATTTCAAAATGGGAGGAAGTTCTGGCTCTCGATCCCAGCAAACTTGAAGCAAAATTTAATATAGAAATTGCACAAGATAGGATCAAAGAAAAAGAAATACAAAAAGAACTAAAATCATCCCTTATCCAAAGAAAATAAAGGAGATTTGGATCGTGGCAAAATGGAAAGGCAAAGCAATTGGTGCAGGTGTGGGATGGCTATTTGGAGGTCCATTTGGTGCAATCCTTGGTGCGATAACCGGCAACCTCTTTGACGGAACTACTTTGAGCGAATCAACCACAGAAGAACCAATTAGTGATTACAACAGATCTTTAAATTTCATAACACACTTGGTTGGGATACTTGTATCGATTGCCAAAGCAGATGGACATTTAAGTACGCATGAAATCAATATAATAGAAAGGTCATTCGTAAATTTCGGCTTTAAGGGAGAGAACCTAATATTTATTAGAAACTTAATAAAGCAAACCTCTAGAGTAGACTTAAATATGCAAGATGTATGTTACGAATATAAACGATATTCTAATTATGAAGAAAGGCTTTCATTATTGAGGATTGTATATTTAGTAGCATATGCTGATAGGGTGTTGCATCCAAATGAAGAAAGGATGATAAACAGGGTTATAGGATATTTAGAAATTAATGCGGTTGATGCATTTGAGATTCGAGGAGAGTTTTGTGTCGATCATGATAAACATTATAAGAACTTAGGTGTTAGTAGAAATGAATCTATTGAAGATATTAAAAAAGCATATAGAAGTCTCTCCAAAAAATACCATCCCGACAGAGTTTCTCATTTGGGAGATGAATTTGTTAAATTAGCCAACGATAAGTTCCAAATAATCAATAAGGCTTACGAAGAAGTAAAAAAGGAAAAAGGGTTTTAGGGTGGAGGGAAATGAATGAGTAAAAAAGCAATAATTGCCTTAACATTTTGTGCTATTGTTACTTTGATTGGTAAAACAACCTATTGTATGTCTTTCAATTTGACGAGCAGCCAGATGAATGAGGCAATAGAATATGGGAAAAAGAATAGAAGAACAAGCTTAAAAGAATTCATAAAACCCTGGGTTGTTTATCTTGGGGAAAAAACTGGTTGGGGTACTTTATATACTGCTTATCATAATGTTGCTTTTAAAGCAAGGAAAGCCGCCATTGAGAGGAGGGAATTGTCTCAAGGTGAAATATTAAGGGCATTACGTATAAAGGAAAGTATGACATTTACGGTATCGGTCTTTGGTGATTATATGGAATTTGCCAGAGGTTATAACGCGATTCTTTATTCCAAAGATAAAACTATATATCCTGTCTACGCGTATCTTCCAGATCATGCTGAACCTAGCGCTTTTTATCCTGATTCACCACTATATGTAGCAGGATGTGTGTATAAATTTCCTATAAAAGATATAGACCCAAATTCAGAAGCAACCTTATTGGTTACTTCTCCTGAAGGGGAAAGATTTAAGTTTGTCTTTGAACTTGCAAAAATGAAATAATCTTTAAATAACGCTCTAACTATAGTAAGGAGATAAAGATGGCTCAGGGATTGAAGGTTAAGATTTAAGTAAGCCATTTCTATAAACTATTTAGTATTGCATTACATAAATTAGTTAATGAATCATCTCTTGCGCCCATAACTAATATGCTATCACCAGGATTGGCTTCCCGCTTAACTTCGTTAATGATATCCTTTCTTTCTGGAACAAAGAAAGCATTGATGCCCCTATCTTTCAAATCATTAACAATTTCTTGTGATGATATTATTTTGTTTGCTGTACCACCTGCATAGAAAATCTCCGGCATAAACAAAATATCAGAAGGTAAAAGATTTTTGGCAAAAGTAGATACAAAACCCTCCCTCAGAAACCTTGTTGGACCATAACCGTGCGGTTGAAATATTACTATTAATCTTACGTTATTCATTCTTGCTGCATCAATTGACGCTTGTATCTTCTTTGGGTTATGAGCATAATCGTCTATTACTTTTATTCCATTCTTTTCACCTACAGTTTCCATGCGCCTTCTAATACCTTTAAATGTACTCAAAGCCCTTTTTATTTCATCATCAGGAATTTCCTCCGTTTGCGCTGCAGCTATAGCTGCAAGTGCGTTAAAGACATTATATGTGCCTGGAATATTGATCTCAAATTTGCTTCCGTTTATTTCGAACCTTGAGCCAAAAGGATTACAGGAAATTTGAGAAACTCTGATATCCGCTTCATTGCCTTCCCCATATCTGATAATGGTTTTAGGTTTGCCATTAATTTTTATGAAACGAATACACCCCCCATTTACTATTACTGTGTCTGAGGTGTTTTGGGCAAACTTACTGAATAAACTTTGCAACTCATCAATTGTTTTGTGGTCCTTAGATATGTCCGTAATAACCGAAACCTTAGGCACATAATTAACAAGGCTACCATCGCTCTCATCTGCCTCAATTACGACTGTATCTGAAGCTCCAAGCCTGGCATTGCCTAAAAACCGGTCTGTGATAAAATTTTTAATATATCCGCCTCCAATTATTGTGGGATCACGGCCAGCTGTATTAAGAATCCATGATATCATTCCGAATACTGTTGTTTTGCCATTGCTTCCACCAATTGCAATTCCATGTTTATGGTTAAATAAACTGCCAAGCAATTCTGATCTTTTGATAGTTTTAACATTATGTAGCCTCGCCATTTTCCAATCAGGATTATCCTCTTCTATTGCACTGGAAGTAACGACGTATTCTGTTGAGTTGTAAATACCCGAACCATCTTGAGGACAAAGCCTAATTCCTTGTGATTCCAGCTTGCTGAATATTTCTGGTGTTTGATTATTGTCATATCCTCTATCTGATCCACTTACAAAATGCCCTTGAGCCTTGATAATCTGGGCTAGTGCGCTCATACCAATACCACCCAGCCCTACAAAGTGATATCTTGACTCTCTTTTAGCAAGCATATTACCTGTCCATCCTTGAAGGAATTTAATAAATATGTTTAAAAGAATTAAATCTTATCCTTAATAAATCAAGGAGCATTTTAAGAGGATCTGTTAGAGGATTAACTTTAGACTTCGGGGAATTATACCAAATAATTGGTACTTCTTTGATTCTATAACCAGATTTAGAGGCAATGTATAAGACCTCAACATCAAAACAAAATCCACTCATGGTCTGTCTATTGAAAATATCACGAGCTACGTCTCCACGGAAACATTTAAATCCACACTGAGTATCCTTTATCCCCTTTACGGTCAAAAGTTGAACTAAGTTACTGAAAATACGTCCCATATTCTCCCTGTAAAAAGGTTGATGTACTACAATATTTGATTCTGTTAACCCCCTTGACCCAATAACTATATCATAATCCCTATTAAACAAAGGAAAGAGTTTTTCAACTTCTTTGATAGGGGTTGAAAGATCTGCATCAGAGAAAAGAATATATTCCCCCCGCGCTTTCAGCATACCTCTTTTTACTGAATACCCCTTGCCTTTATTTTCCTTGTTCTGCAAAAGGTAAACATTATGATTATAATCTGCAGAATCCCTTATTATGGTCGCTGTATTATCTTTACTTCCATCATCTACAACGATAATCTCATAGGAGTAGTTTTGCGTTTTTAGATATGATTCTATTTTTGAAATAGTTTTGTTAATCCGTTCCTCTTCATTAAAGGCAGGAATAACAATAGATAGATATATAGTTTCATTTTCTTGAGATGTTCTAATGGCTTCATATCTCCTTTTCAGCCCCCTTGAATCTTTGTTAAAAGGCAAGAGTGTAGTGATAGTGTTTGAAATTTACAGTCTATTGGATTAGAATTTCTGAGATATCCCCCTATAGGCAAAAGAATATTATGTGAGTACAGTGGGCTTCGACGAAGCGAAAAATACAGAAAAATAAACAAGATCAGGAAATAAATGAGTCAGATTTGAGTAATCTCTTTAGGGAAGCGAATCTTAATCATTCCTGAAAAAAATAAGTTTCTGCGTATTCCCCAAACGGAGGGCAAATAAAATACCCTTTTAGGGCTAAGCAGGCCACCTGCTATGGAGATGGTACGAACTGGTATTTCTAAGGATCTTCCCCTGTCCAGGTATTTGTTTTTTATACACTTTTTTGGCTCTTCTTTTTCTCCCCATAATAATATTGATAATAATATTCATACCCATATCTGCTTTCAACCTTCACATTATTTAAGACCGAACCAAGTAGATTTGCATTTGCTTTTTCAAGGAGTATTTTTGCTCGCAAACAGATATGTTTGCTGGTCTTACCTTGCTTAACTACCAGAAAAACCCCATGGACCTTTGAGCTTAATATAACTGCATCGGTAACCGCAATGATTGGTGGTGAATCAAAAAGTATGAAATCATAATTTGCTTTAATATTGTCAATCAACTCGCTTAATCCTTTAGAACTGAGTAATTCTGATGGGTTGGGGGGTATGGGACCTGAAGGGATAATATCCAGATTTTCAATCCCTGAGGCTGTAATAATTTTGTCTAAGTTGGTAAATCCCCCGATTAAATTAGTTAAACCAGGCTCTTTTTGTTTGCCAAAGATTGAATGAATCATGGGATTTCTCAAGTCTCCATCGATCAAGATGATTCTATTCCCCAATTGAGCCATAGTTATAGCCAGATTTGCTACGGTAGTTGTCTTTCCTTCGGCTTTAAGGGAGCTTGTAACAAGTAAAATCTTTGTTTTTTCGGAGATATCGGCAAACTGGATATTCGTTCTAAAGGAACGATATGCCTCTGCTATTGGAGATCTTGGGTCTGTATGAGTCACCAATCTTTCTTCCAGCATAGATATCTCATAAGATTCTGTAATGTCTCTTCTTCTTTTCTTTTTTCTTTTTGCTTGTAATTTAATCTCAGGAATAACTCCATAAACGGGAAGCTTTAATTCATCTTCTATCATCTCAATGGTTTTTATAGAATCATCTATATACTCCAGAAGAAAAGCCAACCCGATGCCACCCATCAAACCCACTAAAAGGCCCAGAATAGTATACCCAATCTTAGGGAGCCCTTTGGGTAATAAAGGGGGTATGGCAGTATCAATCACTTTCATTTCACTTAGCTTTTGGGCTTCTGTTATACGCGCTTTCTCCAACTGCTCCTTTAGTGAATCCAGGTTCTTTTGAGCAAAAGCTATTGAGCTGGATAATGATTCCCATTTAATTGTTTTCTCGGCTGATATCCTGAGCTCTGACGGGAAACCTTTTATAATTTTGACAAAGGCTTTCTTTTTCTCCTGGAGAACGGATATATCTATTTCTTTAAATACCAAATTCGAGAGCAGTTCCTGATAAATAGGGTTTACCTCAGTCAATTCACTCTGTACAACCCTTTTCACCTCTGACTCTAAATTAAACTTGGTTTTCTTGATTTCTTTCTCTAAAGATAAAATCTTGGGGTGTAGTGGGCCATAGTCTACAGAGAAGTTTGAACGTTTTGTCTCTAAATTTGCTAACTTTGCCTTTAACTCTTGAACTAATGGATTAATAATTGTGGTAGCTGACTTTTTAAGGGTCTTATCGTGTTTTGATAATTTTTGGCTAATTTCATTATAATTTATCCTGGTTTGTTCAATCTCTGCTTCTGTTCTCTTTAAATCACTCTTAAAATTAACGAGTGCCTGCCATATCGGAGGCATTTCACTTTCAGGGTCTGCAACCCCTTCTTCCTTAATGAATTGCCGTAAAGCATCCTGAGTATTTTCGAGATATTCTTCTGCTCCCACTATCCGTTCAGCAATGAATTCCTTTGCAACTCTGGCTTCCGTCGAGTTCATCTCTTTAATGTGGTCTACAAAGACTTTAGCTGCGGTATCTGCAATGTCAGCGGCCAATTTAGGATCGCCTGAAACAACCGAGGCTTTAATCACTGAAGTTTTGGGCAACAGTTCAGTCGAGATGGAACCCTGTATGCTTTGTATTAAACCCAATCTAGGGTCTGTTTTTTGCTTTTTTACTTTCCCATATTTTAAAAATCCAATAAGGTTCCGAGGAACAGAAATTATCCCCTTAATAATAGAAATAATCCTGGGCGGTTCCTTTTGTATTTTTTTTTTGCCCAGGCTTTTATCTAATTCCAGAATGTCTACAACCTTTTCCGCGACGGCCTTGCTCTTTAATATCATGCCTAATGTTTCTCCCTTTGTTTGGATATTTTGTTCAGTAGTAAATCCTAAACCTGGGACTGCAAATTGTGGCTGTGAAAGGGCTGATTTAATCAGGATTGTAGTCGTTGCCTCGTATACCGAAGTTTTTGTAAAACCACCTAGAGTAGCGACTATTGTTGTGACAAGAGTCAAGGATATAATTAACTTTCTATGGGTTAAAATTATTCGTAGATACTCTCTTAGTTCCATTTAGTAGCTTTTTAAGAAAACAAGTTATATATAAAATTTAGGGATGTATGATTAATCACCACCAACTGATTGGACAATAGGAATTCCAGCACCAGGTCCCTCCCTACCGCCAACATTAAAAACGTCTAAGACGTTTGGAGTCAGTACAACTGCATCAAAAAAGTTAGGAGAAATAGGAGCGATGATAGAAGAAATATGTGACATAAATTGACTTACGCTGGCCATGCGACTTGGTGGGACATATAATATATCACCCCTTTGTAACGTCACATTCTGTGCAAAATCCTTGGATTTAAAAAAACCCTTCAAATCCAGGACATCCATTATTCTCTTATTGTCTTCTAAATGTCGTATAAGAAAGACAACTGATTTTCCTGCAGTACGCGCAAATCCACCGGTCTGGGATATGGCCTCGATTGCGTCCATTTCGCCCTTAATATACAACATCTTTGGATTTTTCACCTCTCCAAGTACGAAGACCTTTCTGCTAATCATATTATCAATATTCACAGAAACCTCAGGGTTCGGTATATATCCTTTTGTCAACTCACTCTTAATTTTATCTCTCAACTGGAATATGCTTAAACCACCAGCCTGCAAATTGCCAATAAAAGGGTACGTAATCTTTCCTGATGGAGGGATTGTTATCTTGTTTTGAGTTAATTCAGGATGGTTATGGACGGATATGTTTATGGTATCACCAGACGCAATAATATATTCATTTGGTCTCTTAATTCTGGCACTGATAATATCTTGACCCTCTTTTGCAACTTTAAATGGGACTTCCTTGACAGAATTATGAAAACTTGAACAACTATTGATAAAGAGAACAGAGAGTATTAGAAGAAAAACCTTTGAGAAGTATCTACAGCTCATCATTCAAACTCCAACGTATAAATTGAAAAGATTTATAGCCATTTAAGCTAGCATTCAATTGTAAAATAGGATGCATAAATTCATATGGTCTTTAATAGGATTTACAGATACTGCTCTAATAATAGAATGCCTTGCTGGTAAATGTTACTGTATAGTTAGTATTTGGATCTGTACTCTGGCAATACTTTAAGAGTTTACCTTTCGAAGCATCAATTGTCTTTAGCATTGCATAGATTTCAGGGAACCTCCATATCCTGCTTTTATCTTTGTTAAATTAGCATCTTCAATTCAGCAGTCAGATTATCTGTTTGTTTAACAATCTTTATATAACCTCCTTCTTGAAACATGCCAGCATTGAAGATTAATGTACTTCCTATTTTGTCTGTTCCTCTTGCTTCATGTATATGACCACTTAATGAGATATCAGGTTTATATTTTATTATGAAATCACGGACACTTTTACTACCTACATGCGCTCCATTTCTAATTACATCAACCTTTGTGCAATTTGGCGGCATGTGAGGTACCATTATTTTAAATTTAGCTTCTCTAACCTTTTCAAAGCCTTCAAGTAAGAAATTTCCAATTTCACTTTCACTAAATTCAGTAGGTGTTCCAAATGGTGTTGGGTTTGATCCACCAACTCCGAAGATTCCTATGTCATCTTTTATGTATCCATTTCTGTGAAGGTTAATACCTTTTTCGTTTAAATAATCATTAACTTCAAACTTATCTAAATTCCCAAGCTGAGCCAAAACGCTGTTGTTGTATTTCATTACCTCTTCTATTATTTTTTCAGCTTTTTTTTTGCCATTATAGTTGGTTAAGTCACCAGAGATTATTATAAGGTCCGCATCTTCCAGCTCATTCTTCAAAAGTATTAGTTTGGTGATATCCTCATGTATATCACCAAAAGAAATTATCTTCATATTTTTGAAGATTTATAGGGGATAGTTTTGTCTATTTTATTTAAAACCATCATACTAACAAGTTTGATAAAAATGTTCAAGTCAATCTTTCCAGATTGTTTTATATTGACGCTAAAAAGAAGTTTTGATAGTATGGATTTTTAATAAAGAATAATTGTGGCATATGTTTACATTTAAATTTTTTTGAAGTGTTTAGCATTATTTGTTTTTTATTCCTCAACGTATAAATTGGATGAAAAGACCCTATTTTTCTTTTTTAGTTTTAATAAATATATTTTCTTATGGCTTAGTATCATTTGAAAATAAAGACGTTAGCGCCGAAGACATTAAAGCTAATAGTAGAATCTCTCAAGAAATATCGTCTGAGTTTAGAATAAAGATTGATGAGTGGATGAAACTATTATATTCAGAAGACCCCGAAATACGCAGCTCAGCTATCATTTCTTTATTAGGGCTTAACCAACCCGTTATCTATGACTCACTTATTTATATTCTCAGAAATTCGGAAAATGACGATGTGCGTATTTCTCTAATTAAGGCATTTGATTTTGCGGAAGACGATAAAGCAATAGATTGTATGATTGAATTACTTGCAAGTGAAAATGAATCCATACAAATCGCTTCTGCTAATGCGTTGGGAAATATAAGGACAAATGCGGCGATAGAAACGATGATCGCAGTACTTTTAAATGCTAAAGATCCCATTAACTCTCGTATCCTTATTGCAAGCGCTTTAGCAAAAACTCGTTCACGTGAAGCTGTGGAACCACTAATTAGTTTGTTAGATTCTGACAGTGAAGAGCTAAGAATTGCAGCCCAGAATGCATTAGTAGAGGTTACGAAACAGTCTGATGGTAATACTACAGCTTTTTGGCAAGAGTGGTGGGATAGAAATAAAGTTAAAACGAGGGAACAATGGTTAGAAGATATAGTTGATGAGTTGGAGGAAGACTTAAGGAAACTTAAAGAACAGAACAACATGTTAAGTGATGAAATTGCTCGAAAGACTATAACGATTTTAAAAACGAGGAAAGAGAAAGGTGATATTAAACAGTTGCTTGATGCAATAAAGAGCGAATATGATGAGGTAAGGATTTTTGCTGCTGGAGAACTGGCAAAACATAGAGAAACTGAGGTGGTCAAAATTTTTGTTGATTTAATTTCAGATGATAATACAGAAATACGTGTACTTGCGGCAAAAACACTTGGAGAAATTGGTGATGTGTCAGGATTAGAATCTTTAATATTAGCGTTACATGATAAAGAGGTGAAGGTTAGGGAAGCTACAGCAAATGCTTTGGGTAAATTAGGCAAGCAAGAGGCGGTAGTTCCTTTACTATCAGCTTTAAATGATAGTAAAAAAAGTGTGGTGTGTATAGCAGCAGAATCACTTGGAGAGATAGGAGCTAATGAGGCAGTAGAACCATTGATTAACTTACTTTCAAATGAAGATTCAAGGGTAAAAGAATCTGTAATTGTTGCTCTTGGCAAGATTCAGGATAGAAGAGCAATTGATCCTTTGATTAATTCCCTAGGGGATTCAGAAGAAAGGGTCAGATGGTATGCGGCTGATAGTCTTGGTAAAATAGGTGTTAAAAGGCCAGTTTCCCCTCTGATAACATTGCTGTCCGATGAAAGTGCTCGTGTTCGTGAATCCGCGGCAACGGCTTTGGGTCAGATAGGTGATGAGAGTGCAGTAGAACCCTTGATCAAGCTACTTAAGGATAGAGATAGTAGAGTGACAGAAGTAGCTGCGAACGAACTATTATCTATTGATTGTAAGAAATTTGAAGCGCTTAACAATATTGCTAATGCCTTTTATGTAGGAAAGGATTATGAAAGGGCTATAGAAATATTAAAAAAACAAATTGATAATTTTGAAAATACACTGGAATATAGTCATGCATTGTGGCAAAGTAAATTAAAGTTGGCAAAGTCATATTTCTTACTTGATAATTGCCAGAAGGCGATTTTAATATATGAAGGACTTGTTGTACATTTTGAAAATGATATGGAGATAAAACATGAACTTGTACATTGTCTGAGAGAGGCAAAACAACATGATAAACTCCTAAACTTTTTTTCATCATGGATTGAGAATTTATTAACAGATAATCGTTTGTGGTGGCATGAAATTTATAAGATTCTTGAGGAGTATTTTGAGAGGGGAGACTATGGAAGAGTAAGAGAACTTGTTGATGAATTTGAGAAGAAAGATCCATATATGGGTGGTTCTGAATTAAGGTCTAAGTTTTATGATTTAAGAAAAAAGAGTATAAAAACACTATTACCTCAAAACAATAAACTTTCATATGCAATAGGGTAATAATTTTTTGTTCAATTGGGTGTAAGAGTTTTAAATGAGAAATTTTTTAATAAAGGAATTTATAAATGAAAGTTCTTATAATTGGAGCTGGTGCTGTAGGGTTTAACATTGCAAAACAGCTATCGAAGGAAGGCCATGACATATCTGTTGTTGAGGAAAATCCCGAACTGGTTCAGATGATTACAGAAAAATTAGATGTGTTTGTAATTGCCGGAAATGGCAGTTCTCCAAGTATATTAGAATCTGCCGGAGTAAAAGGGGCGGAAATGGTACTGGCCGTAACAAACAGTGATGAGGTAAATATTATTGTTTGTATCCTTGCTAATCAATATGGTCATAAGATTAAGATTGCGAGGATTCGAAACAGTGAGTTTACAAGCAAAGACTCAATATTTAAGCAGAACGGATTTTGTGTTGACCACATGATAAATCCTGAGCAGATCATTGTGGATTCGATTGTTAAGATTATAGAGACACCAGGGGCAACTTTCGCAGTTGATTTTCCAGTAGGGGATATTCTTTTAAGAGGTTTTCATGTCCCCAAGGATGCCCCAATTGCTGGTAAAAAATTCTCAGAACTGGAGGGTATTGAATATACAGATTCATTCTTAATAGTATATATTCAACGTAAGGATGAAATGATAATACCCACAGATAATACCGAAGTGTTACCAGATGATGATATATTTGTACTTGTATCAAAAATGGGACTACCGTATTTCTTGCCAATGGTTAATAGAAGAGCAGATGAGGTAGAAAGGGTAATTATATATCGAACAAGTCGAATAGGTTTACAGCTTGCTAAACAGCTTGAAAACAGTTCGATTAATGTGACAATGATTGAACCAAAGAAGGATAGGGCAGAAATGGCTGCTGCTGAATTAGAGGATACCATAGTCTTACATGGTGGTGCTACAGACATAGACATACTTAAAGAAGCTGCTATTGAAGATGCAGACTTCTTTATTGCACTTTCCGAAGATGAACAGACTAATTTACTTACATCCTTATTAGCAAAAAAGCATGGCGCGAAAAAGACTATAGTTCTAACAAAAGAACCCGGACTTGTACCCATAATCAATCAGGTTAATATAGATGTAGCCGTAAACTCAAGACTGGTTACGGCAAGCGCTATACTCCAGCACGTAAGGAGAGGTCAGATATTATCAATAGCTAAATTGGGTGATAGCGAAGCAGAAGCAATTGAACTGGTTGCTGAAGAAGGCTCTGAAATCGTAAAAAAGCGTCTAAATAAAGTCCGGTTTCCCAAAAGCTCTATCCTTGGCGCTATTGTAAGAAATGGTAATATGCTTCTCCCCAAAGGCATTAATGCTATTAATCCCGGGGAAAGTGTTATTGTTTTTACCTTGCCGGATGCTATTGAAAGGGTTCAGGCTCTTTTCAGTAAGAAAAGATAAAATCTCCTATTCTATAAATTTTATTTTGTGACTAAAAACAAATCCCCCTATTTCCCCCCGCTGCTTTCTTGCGAAAGCAAGAAGCGGGGGGACTAAGGGGGATTGAAAATTAGTTAGTTTCAATATGAACATACCCTTGGTGCTGCATACCTTAGGAAACCTCGTAATACTTCTTTCCTGTATAATGTTCATACCATTTGGTGTGTCTCTTTTTTATGGCACAAAGGAAGAGATATGGGCATTTCTCGTTGCAATCATTGCATCAGGTACAGTTGGTTTAGCATTAAAATATTCTATTAAATATAGGAATGAAGATGTTACGGTCAGGGAAGGTTTTGCGATTGTCGTATTCTGGTGGGTGTCATGTGCATTTTTTGGCGCCTTGCCTTATTGGTTGTCAGGTGTGTGTAATACCTTCTGTGATTCCTATTTTGAGTCTATGAGTGGTCTCACTACCACAGGCGCCAGTATTTTCAATGACATTGAAGCTTTGCCACATAGCATCCTTTTTTGGAGAAGCATGACTCAATGGCTTGGCGGAATGGGTATCGTTGTGTTTTTTGTCGCAGTTCTTCCTACTATTGGTGTAGGAGGTCATAAGTTATTTAGTGCTGAGGCGCCTGGCCCTACAACAGACAGGATAAAACCTCGTATAGCCCAAACAGCAAAAATACTGTGGATGATATATCTATCCCTTACTGCCATCGTAATTCCTTTTTTTTGGCTTGGAGGTATGGAACCATTTGATGCTGTTTGTCATGCCTTTACGACAATTGCAACTGGTGGGTTTTCTACAAAAAATCAGAGCATTGCAGCATTCGATAGTTTATTTATCGAGATTGTTATTATGGTCTTTATTTTTATATCGGCTTGCAACTATGTGATTCATTACCAATTTGTAACGGGAAGGTTCAGAAGAATATTAGGCAATTCAGAATTACGTTTTTTTGTCGGTTTGTTATTATGTGCAATTTGTTTTGTGACACTTGCTTTATTTTTCTTTGAATCATCTTTTTATAATGGAGGCGTAAAAGAACATAAATATGAAAGCATAGGTGGTGCGTTAAGATATGCTGCATTCCAGGCGGTTTCCTTAACAACTAGTACTGGTTATTGTACTGCAGATTTTGATAGTTGGCCAAATTTTTGTCGTTTCTTTCTTGTCTTTCTTATGTTTATTGGGGGATGTGCAGGTTCAACTGCAGGAGGCATGAAGGTAGCGAGGATATTATTACTTCTCAAATCTAGTGTAAGGGAATTAGTTCACCTACTCAGGCCAAGGGCCGTAATGCATGTTAAGCTTAGCGGTAAACCGGTTAGTGAAGATATACTCACCAACACACTGGGTTTTTTTGTAATATATCTTGGTTTATTTGGTATCTTTTCTCTTGTCCTGACCGTTTTTGGTACAGAGGTAGTTACCTCATTTAGCGCTGTAGCATCCATGATGAACAATATCGGTCCTGCCCTTGCTGACGTAGGTGCAACAAAAAATTATAGTGAGATTGCTTATCCCTGCAAATGGGTCCTAATATTCTGTATGTTATTAGGTAGGCTTGAAATATACGCCGTTATCCTTATCTTCTTGCCTATAACATGGAGAAAGTAATTTTTTCAGATTAATTTTGCTATAACAATCTTCAGTTTTCATGCTTCTGTTACACATCAATATATAAACATACATATTTCTTGAATAAAAACCAATGGCCGGACTTGGAAAGGTAAAAAGCATTGCCGTCTACGGAATTGAAGCCTATATGCTGGAGATAGAGGTGTATGTTGCAAAAGGTCAATTACCTTCAACGATAGTTATTGGATTACCTGACGCAGCAGTTAAGGAATGTAGAGATAGGGTAAAGGCAGCGCTGAAAAATTGCGGTTACAAATTTCCTTTAAAGAATGTCACCATTAACCTGGCTCCTGCGGATAGAAAAAAGGAAGGTCCGTCATTTGAATTGCCAATTGCAACTGGTCTTCTTGTAGCTACAAACCAGATAAAAACAGACAAGGTACAGGAATATGGCATAATAGGCGAACTTGCATTGGATGGAAGGGTAAGAAAGGTAAGGGGTTGCTTATCAATGGCGCTGAAATGTAAAGAGGCAGGATTGAAAGGATTAATTCTTCCTGCCGATAATGCAGCCGAAGCAGCTATTGTAGATGGTATAGATGTTATTCCCGTAAAGACATTATCTGATACGGTAAGCTTTCTAACAAATGAATTATCTATTTCTCCATTTTCCGTAGACCTTGAGGATGTTTTTAATAGGTTGTCCCATTATGAGATGGACTTTTTGGATGTTAAAGGTCAAGAGCATGTTAAACGTGCGCTTACGGTTGCTGCTGCTGGTAATCATAATGTGCTTATGATTGGACCACCGGGTTCGGGGAAGACGATGCTGACACAAAGGCTCCCTACAATAATGTCTGAATTAACCCTTGAGGAGGCTCTTGAAACGACTATGATATATAGCACAGTAGGGCTTTTGGATTCAGACCAATCATTGGTAGCCTTAAGGCCTTTCCGCTGTCCTCATCATACTATTAGCACTGCAGGATTAGTGGGGGGTGGCAGTAATCCACACCCAGGGGAAATTAGCCTAAGCCATCATGGAGTTCTCTTTCTAGATGAATTGCCGGAATTTAACAGAAAAACACTGGAGGTATTGCGACAACCATTAGAGACGGACAAGATTACTATTTCAAGGGCAACGAGTTCAGTTACTTTTCCAGCAGAGATAATGTTGGTGTGTGCAATGAATCCGTGAAGTTGCGTTGCCCACCTGCCATGATTTCAGAAGAGGAAGGTAGGTAGCAGAGGTTAATTGCTATATCTTCTTTTCCGACAATAACTTTATCAGTAATGCTTTCAACGATTTTTCGTTTTTCTTCATATTCAAGTTCTGGCCAACGGCTGTATAGGTCTTTGGCCTCGTTCAGGATCTGATCACTTGAAAGGTACTGAATCTTAAGGAAATCAATCTCAGCCTGGAGCTCTGGTATCTGATCTTCTGTCTGCTTTAGTCTTTCTTCTAAAGGTTTGTATTTGTGGCCAAAGCCTTCTGGTGTGATCTGGTCATCTATATATAGCTTGTATACTTTATCCATTTCTATCTGTATTTTGTGTTTTTCCTGTTCTTGTGACTTAAGAAGTTCTTCTTTTTCTTTTATTACATTATCAGATTTATTTAAGTAATTAGAAATCTCGTTAGGTGAGAAAAAGAAGGTCTTGAGCTGTTTGTGGAATACTTCTTCTAGGTCTTCTGTGCCTATCTTGTTTCGACACTTCCGGCAGATATACTTCGGAGAATTGGAAGGAACATACATCTTCTGACCGCAAGCGCAGAAGGCAAAACCTGTGAAGAGATGAACGACATTGCGAGACGGTCGCTTATTATTTTTCTCTTGCTCATCTAAGATAGAGTTGCACTGATTCCACAACTCCTCAGAGACAATCGGTTCTACCTTAGTAAAAACCCAATCTTCCTGTTGCTTCACTATCCATTTTTTGTTATCACCAAGGCTCTTAGTGTAATTGGCTTTGTGCATTCCCTTGGCTGTGGTGTCTTGCAGGAGTCTCTTAACAGTTGTATCTGTAAACTTTGATCCATTTCGTGTCCTGTATCCTCTCTCATTGAGGATTCGAGCTACGGTCTTTTTCCTCTTGTGCTCTAAGAAGAGTTCATAGAGCAATTTTCTTATGGGGGCCTCATCTTGATGAGGGATTAATTTTCTGTCTTTCCACTGGTAGCCATATGAGGCCTGACCACCAATGGGTTTACCGAGTTTGGCCCTGATAGGAACAGAGGCAGCCACACGTTCAGAAATCTCCTCTCTTTCCCACTGGGCCATAGCTGCAATCATGGTGTAAAAGAGCCGTCCCGCCGGGGTTGATGTGTCAATTGATTCCTGAAGAGAGATTAGATCTGCATTATATTCTTGAAAGATATCAGCAAATTCGAGAAGCTCTCTTGTATTGCGGGCTAAGCGGGCAAGCTTGGAAAAGATGAGACCTGTGATATGACCATTTCTAACATGCTTAAGCATCCGTTGGGTTTCAGGCAGGCCAATGACCGATTTGCCGCTGACCGCCTCAAGGTGATAAACTTCTTTCACCTTCCATTCTTTAGATTCAGCATAGAAACGGGCACGTTTCTCATGATGTTCTGGGCTTTCACCCCTGGCCTGGTCTTCGGTAGATACACGAATCCAGATACCAACCGGTTTTACCTTTTCCATTTATCAAAGCCTCCGCAGAAGTGTCTTTGATATCTTTGTGAATTGTAATCAAGAAATATAAATCTTCAAATCAAAATGCAAGGAATTTTGAGACCAAGACTTTCGATTTTAACTTGTTAAAGAGAAAGCAATAGAGTTATTTTGAACAATGCGGAGTTTACAGCTACATTTTTATTCTCCTAGCGCATAGCTCACTCGCTGGGGAAGCCACCAGCGCTATCCGGTCGGGTTCAGCGAGGTGTTCGGACATCTACTTCTCTAGGTTTTCCCATTCATTATACACTTTGATGATAGCTCTATAGCTGGAGGTGTGGGGGGCGAAGAAAAGCTTCAAGTCCTGCGCCTCAAGAAGGTTCCTGATTTCCACGTGGTATGTTCTCCTGAACCTTTCCTTGTCGATCTTCCCGTCCAGGTACTTGGAGCACGCCTCCTCGTATGCATTTAGCATTCCTTGGATCGCAGCCGTCAAGTTCTTCTTGAGGCTTTTCAACTCATGCCGTTCATGGTCTTTTATCTCCTCTGTCTTTTGCTTGGCTATCAGGGTGTTGAGCTTCATGGCAACCTCGTTAACGCGTGCCGTCTCATTCCCAATCGTAGCCCGAATGTCCGTTTCGACCATTGCATTTGCGAGGCGAACATTCTCGTGTTTCAGTCGGTTCGACTTTGCATTTGAGATAATGGAGAAAATAAGAGCGATAGTGGAGACGACCAAGCTGAAGCCTGAGATTAATATGACGTAGAACTCCATGACTATGTCTCCGCCTCCAAATCCCGTTCGATCTTCAAATTCTGTTCAATATTAGTGATGACGTCAATAATTCCACTATTGTCACCGGCCTCAATGATTATGCGACCGGCTTGATCACGTTTGCCTTTAAGTATAATGTGTTTCGCCTCTTCCAGAATGGCGATCTTCTCGTCAAGAGGGAGTGGCTTGTTACTTTCCGACCAGACAAGGGAGTTCACCTCCCGACGGATAGCTCTAGCTTCGGCATAGACGTCCTCAGCCGCTTTTAGGCGCTTCGCGTAAGACAGTGCTCGCTCGTGTTTGCTCATGCTTGCCATTGTCTATTTCTCCTTCTTGGATTGAACAATTATTCGAATTTCGCATTAGACTTTAGAAAAGTGACAATTTTCTAACTCATAACACTACCGCTTCTCATTAAACTCCCGCACAACATCCTTTGGTGAAAGATTAAGGTAGATTTGCATTGTTGAAAGATGGTCATGTCGCATTACTATAAGGATTGCGACATAATAACGCAATATCCTTTTTCCACAGATGAAGAAATAACGGGTTATGAGAAATGGAAATGGCAGAATGTCGTCTTTTTATGTGGAAGGCGACAGTTGGAGAGTGGTTTTGTTTTGAGAAAATTGTATAATTTTTATACAGCCAATTTTTTTGTTGACTTCTCATTCCGCAACCATTATCCTTTTTTCATTAATATAGTCTATCTACCTCGAGGGCCTCGAAAGCCCACAGACAATTAAATCAATTAAATTAATCATTCCATTTTCTTCTTTAGTGGTTACGGAAGTGTTATTTTTACTCTCCACAACATCCGTATCATCTTTCTTTTTCCAAGTAAATCCTACACAATTCTTTATAACAAAAATGGCCTTTTCTGCATCTACACATTTAAATACGTGCAACAAACCTTACAATAATAAACAACACGAGTGAACCTATGGAACATATAGAAAAGTACCAAGAAAACCTGTATTTTATTGTCCTCGTGCGTCTAACGTATAGGAGAGTGATCGCATGTAGCTTTAGATCATCAAAATCCTTCGTTGTCGACCAATGTATCCATACAACAACCAATAGCAATATAGATGATACTAATACCAGTATTATGCCTATATTTGCAATTATAAACTCAAAATTGCTAAGCGTAGTTGTCATAAAAATTGCGAAGACTGCAATAATTATTGAATTGAACGATAACAAGGAAGCAGACTTACCATCTAGTATTGAAAGACAGTCATATAGATGATCAAACAATGCTCTATGGTCCTTGTCACGTGTCATCTTTGAGAGTGCTTCAATATGCTTTTCCACATCTTTACGACCAGCTGGGAGTTGGCTGTAAATGTTAAACATTTTTGTTCCCTGCAATGTCCTCGTCCCACAAATCTGGGTGTTCTTTAATGAATTTACTCATTAGGTTTTTGCATTCAGTATCATTTACTAATTGCACTTCAATACCGTGATCTTCAAGAAACTTTATATTTCCAGAAAAGTTCTCATTTTCTCCTATTACGACTTTCTTTATCCCTAACTGAACAATCGTTCCTGAACACATCATGCATGGAGCAAGGGTGGTGTATAATGTGACTTTGTCGTATCTCGACCTACGTCCCGCATTTCTAACGCAATCTATTTCGCCATGGGCGATTGGATCACCTTTTTGCACTCGCTTGTTATAACCTGATGCTATTACCTTACTGTTTTCAACAATTACGGCTCCTACCGGGACGCCTCCTTCTTCGTACCCCTTTCGAGCTTCTTTCAGAGCAAGCCTAAGGAATTTTATGTTATTGTTCGTAACCGTATCCATAGTTCATGTCAAAGAATAACTTGTAATCAGAATTGTGTTTTTACTTACAGCTTACTATTATAGCTTATTTAAATTAATATTATTATTGGTCTAACGATATGGAGTTTTATCCAAAATGTAATATTAAAGTACAGAATTAAGCTGAAGTTGTCAATAAGCATTGTGGATAAAACTTTTTTGAATTGAGCCTCTTGTCTCGAAGGTGTCGGTATAGAAAAACCGAAAGCCGCAAACCACAATATTGCAAGAACTCCAAGATAAACTCTGTGCCTCTTTTAGATGCAGTAAATATTGCTGTATTTTTTATTGGATATCACAATTTGTGACCTCAAGAGTGATGGAGCGTTTGTCACTTCGATAGTGTTTGTTTTATTTTCTTTTTTTGTTCCTATTTTTTCTATCTCCTACTTGCCAATGTTTTTGGAGGAAATCAACAATTGGTTTTCCACAACGGAGCAAAAGGAAAATTGTTGTATAAAGCGTCCATACCCAACTAGAACCTCTTTGTCTTTGATTTCTTTTTTACAGATATCGCATTTATGTATAAGCATAGGATTACGAATCTCCAACATAATCCACCCCAAACCACATCTCACCTGTTACATCCCTGTGTATCCGGATATTTACTCTTCCAGATTCGATATAAGAAAGTAATTCAGTAAAGTTCTCTATAGCAAATTCAAGAAACTCTGGATCGTCGATCTCATCAGTAAGAATCTGCTTTTCTATTTCAGAGCAAGTATCATCGTCAAGCTCTCCTATTTCAAAACTTTCCATACATTCAACTAACTTCTCTATACAGACCAGTGAGATTTGATGAAAGTAGGGTTTTTCTTTAGGTTTGAGCCAGTCGGGGTTGGTTATCATAATTGATAAATGACTTGTTTGATTATTGAGGATTAAACACAAGGATTTTAAAACTTGCATTAATCTGAGGAAATAGAGCTTTATTAATTCATTATAACAAAATAACAAAAAATGTTATAGGTTCATAACAAAATGTAATATTGGAATTTGGTTAGATTTCATAAGTGTTTAACTAGTGAGCAGTTAAAAAATTGCAGTTTTCATAAAAATTTCGGCATCATATTTGCCCTATTATGCTTCATAACAATTTAATCACTCGCAATAAGGGTAAAACATTGGCGATCAGACTATGAAAAGTAAAGGACCTTTAAACGTACAAGGATTTATATGCTACAGATTAAAGTAGTAAAAGCTTTTGTTCCCCTAAAACATCAACGAAAGATTTTGATCCGTTAAAGTTAACTGCTACGGCTCCATCATTTGGATATTATGCAGTGCTTGGATTTGAAGAAGTAGAAGTTTTGCAAACAAAAAAATAATAAAAAGAGAGTCCTAATAAATGCATGGTGAGAACAATTCAACTCTATTATAAATTAGGGAAGGGATGGTATTAAATAATATTTACTGTTTATTAGACAACAGTGCAAACTGCGTTATTTAATTCTGAAAAACTATATCAATAATAGAGCAAGCAAGAGAGAAAGGAGGAACAGACATGGCAGACCTAACTTTGCTTAAACCAGAAGAAGCTGAGAGAAATGCATTAGCTGTAACAAGGGGTATGATAGGAGGCGTGATTGAAGCGGTTGCTCTTAGAATAGATAAAATAAAAGAGCTTGACGCCTCAGGACTTTCGAGAGCAGCTCAATTGCTTGAAAAAGTAGCGTGTAATAATTGCTGCAATGGTTCAACGTAAATAAATGAAATAACCTTAACTGGATTAAGGTAAATAAGTACTCTTTGCTTGCTCTTTTTTTATATTCCAAAATGCTTTGAGGGATAATGGACTAAAAAAGGGAAATGATGGCGCATTATCTTTTTCACACATTTTCATATTTAACAACAAAGTTTGCTTTTGAAAAACATTCTAATTCATTAGTTACTGTTCCTTATGACGTTTATAAGAGTTTTCTAAAAATAGATAAGAAACTATTTGTATTAAAAGAAGACGATCCGTATAACGCAAAATTAAAATCTATTTTTAAAGATAAAGCTTTTAATTTTAAAAGTTCTGTTTTGACTGAAACAGATGGAGTAGAACTAAATCTTCTCATTACAAACAGATGCAATTTAAACTGCAATTACTGCTTTGCAAAAACCTCCTATCTTGGCAGCCAGACGTTGACTCCGGAATTTATTGATCAAACCTTCGATTTTTTTGAACATCACCAAAAAAAGGTCAAAAAAATAATTCTATTCGGAGGAGAACCACTACTCGCAATAGATTGTATTAAAGATTTAATCAAAATTATGAAGCGCAGGCAAGTAACTCTTCAGGCTTTCATGTTAATTACAAATGGCACTAGAATCACTGGTGATATTGCTGATTTCCTGCGGGAACACCGTATTGTACCTACGGTAAGTATTGACGGGCCTTCATTAATACATGACAGACTGCGAAGAACGCTCACCAACGAGCCGACACACTATCTGGTCTGTTCATCCATAGAGAATCTGATCGCTCGCCAGATGAAATTTGGAGTCGAAGCGACTTACGGAAGGGAACACTTAAAGCATAATTTTTCAATAGTAGATCTGATTCGCTATTTCCAAGCTCTGGGCGTGAAAAATTGTGCTATTTCACTGGAACATGGTACAGATTTTATGGCAAATTTTTATGCCCAAGATGAAAATGTACTTGAGTTGAGTGAGCAATTTAAAGAAGCCGCGGTTTATTCCCTCACCTCTCTTGCTACTGATAATCCGATTGTATTATCATATGTTTTTAAGGTATTTTCAACAATAGCTAGACGAGGTACAAGAAAATATATCTGCCCTGCTGCGCAATCATCATATACAGTTATGCCCAATGGTTCTGTCTATCCATGTTATTTATTACTTGATGACAGATATGTGTTGGGAAAGATCGGCGCAAATACTGATAACAATTCTGAAAACTTTAATCTGATATGCAATACATTTAAAACTAAACCAAAATCTCACTTTAGAGAATGTAGCAGCTGTTGGGCTGGAAATCTCTGTTTTAGCTGTTATGGCATCAATTTTTCTGAATCGAGAAAATTGGGACCTCCTACACAAGTATTTTGTGAGGTATTCAAGGCTACGATAGAGGGTACTCTTGCAGGGATTATGATTCTACAAGAAGAAGGAAAACTCAATTCACAGTTTTTCCAGAATATTCAAGACCATGGTTAAATTTGCCCCATAGTATATTTTATTTAAAGCGGCATTAAAATGTTTAAAAAAATTAAGTTAGGTAATATAAAACCTACAAAGTGCTCAAATATGAACACAGTGAGTGAATAATACATAAATTCTTGCTGAAATAAAAGCTTCACTAGCATAGGATGGACGATACGGATTTATTGACTATTATTGAAGGATGGGCGGAGAAATTGAATCAGAAACTTGAGGGAACTGTCGATGAAGATGCCCTAGAGGAAATTAATGAGGCATTGTCTAAAATTGTGACAATTAATAAACTTCTGCGAAGGACTAAATACGATTTTCATACTTTTAGCTCTGAAGAATCAGAAGAAATCAGATGCCTCATAGAACAATCCAAGAAGGATAACACTAAAATTGAGAAATTAGCGAGAACATTGAGAGTATCTATAGATGTTGCTTCAAAAATAGCAGAGCTAGCTGCTAATTATGGAAGACATTTTACATGAAAGGAGAAGGAAATGGCAAAACAAGCAACAACTCTAAAAGAGCTTGCGCAGATTCGTGCAGACAGGCGTGATTTTTTAAATGCTATTGTTGGCACTCAGGGTACTGCCCTAGGATTAAAAAACTTTGATGCAACTGATAAGCTTACTGGCGATCCGTGCATCATTGTGTACGTTCCTCATAAGATCCACAGAGCACTTCTTTCAGAAAATGCTGTAATTCCCTCAAAACTAACTTCACGTGACGGTAAGCTGGAGTCTCCTACTGATGTAATTGTAACGACAGTGCCAAACAAAACTAAAAATACTCCTTCACTAAGCGCAGAAAACCAAGAAATTATAGAAACTTTGCAATGGTTAAACGGCAAAATGGATTTTATAGGACCTGGTGTACAAGTTGGCGCTGCTGACGTTTCAAGCGGGCAATTGGAGACTTTTGTTGGCACCCTTGGATACATTGTTAGATCAAAAAATGATAATAAATTAATCGGCTTTCTAACTAATCAACATGTTGGACTTCATTCTGGACACTCACTTTACATTCCAGGATACCGCCAGAATGCAATACGCGTTGGCGTTACGCGCAGGGTCATGGAACATAGGCCGGATGATGAATGGCTCAAAGGCCTTGATGAGAAGTTTGCGTATGTGCGAACAGATTCAGCATTTGCAGTTGCAGATGAAGGTTTGGGCAGTCATATGCGAAATGATGTGCTGGGAATTGGTCCCATGGGTTCTCCATTTGAAATCGATTTGGATTCAATGGACATAATCGGCATGCCTGTGAAAAAACTAGGGCGAACCACAGGCCTTCAGTTGGGTACGATAATAGCATTTGGTTATGGAATTGGTGGAGAAGAGGAATTTATAGACCGCAATATTAATGTGGAGCCTGCAAACTTTTATACTGACCTTTTAATTGCTCCGCGCGGCACAAGTACAGTTTTTAGTGCGCCTGGTGATTCAGGCTCTGCTATCTTGATTGATACTGATGATACAAACAAAGACCGCCCTGTAGCTTTACTTTGGGGAGGCTGGCCTACAGATATTGGAAGAAGTAGAGGGGTAGAGGACTTGACCTATGGCATTGGTCTAAACCGAATCCTACAGGCATTGGAATTAGAACTATTATAAAGCTTAATTGTTAGTAGTAGGCTGAGAGATTGTGTGAAAAAAATATGAAATCACAGCTTTAACCCTTTCAACTCTTTTGTGTAAGAATAAATATATAGGAGGCTCAAATGAAACTCTACACCATTTTCACGATCCTTGTTGTTCTTCCCATGATGACTGTCTATCAAGTGGCCTGGGCTCAATCCCTTCAAGTCTACTTTGGCAATCTCCATTCTCACACTTCCTACAGCGACGGCTCAGGCACACCGGAGATGGCATACACCCACGCACGCGACATAGCAGGCTTAGATTTCCTAGCGATTACAGAGCATAACCATCCTCGTGCCCCAAGCCGGATTGCCACTAACCACCAGCTCTACTCGGGCAGTTTCCCAGACTCACTCATCTCTACAGCAGAACGATTTACACAAGATGGTCGTTTCGTCGCAATATATGGACAAGAGTTCTCCAGTATCAGTTCCGGTAACCACGCCAACGTCTTCGAGGTAGGAGCAGTTATTGACACAAGTGATGTTCCCAACGGTGAGTGGGATGATCTTTTGAACACATGGTTGCCTAGCCATTTAGACTCCCAAGGCCAGCCTGCCCTGATTCTACTCAATCACCCAGCTCAAAGTAGTAGTCCCAACGATAAAGAGTATGGTATTGACGATTTTGGTAGCTTTACAACTTGGCGCACCAAGTTGGACGCCCATGCTCAACTTATCAACATTATAAACGGTCCTTCCCACGATAGACCTCACCCTGGTCAACCTTCAGAGAGTGAATTTTTGCGCTACCTTAACCTTGGCCTTCACGTTGCTCCCACAGCGGATCAAGACAACCACCGCACAAACTGGGGTAGTGCTGCTGATACCCGGACGGGTGTCGTAACAACATCATTGACTAAGTCTAACATTTTAAAGGCGTTGCGGGCTCGTCACGTGTATGCTACCGAAGACCGCAACCTGCAAATTATTGCTAAAGTCAACGGTGAGCTAGTGGGAACGAGGTTCCAAGGTAACCAAGTACCCAATCCGGGAAGTGAACTAAGCATTGAAATAGATTTGAACGACGATGACGAGCCTTTTGCTCTCTACACTATAGACGTGTACGCTGATCATTTAGGTGGACCTGAAGAGGCTGACGTTGTTGCACAATTCGAGGCTTCTGGCAACGGTACGGTCACCTTAGACGGAATTTCATACGATGGCGGCAATCAGTACTTCTTTTTCAAAATTACAGAAACAGACGATGATGGTGTCGAAGTAGATCGTGCTTGGTTGGCGCCAGTGTGGTTTGAATCAGATGATACTACGGGATCAGTAAGTGGACCTGCGCTAACGCTAAAAGTAAATCTAGTTACTGAAGAGGCAACTATCACCAATGTAGGTGGTAGCGAGGTAAACCTCAGAGGTTGGACACTCATCAGCGTACAGGGTAATCAACGGTTTACATTCACAAGAGACGTACAATTGCAACCTGGACAGTCGGTTGTAGTTACCTCAGGTCCTAATGCTAAAGACCAACTACCAGATTATGTGAAATGGAAAATGACACATATTTGGCGCAATTCAGGTGACCCCGGACAGCTACTGGACCCCGACGAGCGGATTAGAGCGGAGACTCAGTAAATAACGATAGTGATCTGTCTTCGTGAATACAGTACCCACTTACTAGGGGAGTCTTGAACGGTGATGCAAGGAGCTTAAGCATGACACCCTACTCTAAAAGTCAAAAATAAAAAAGGAAGTAGATTTTCTACTTCCTTTTTGTAAAGAACTAATTTCCTTCCCATACCTTGCAGGGCCCCTCGTACTCGCAGTCCTTACACAAGAAACTTTGCCTTGGAAAGAATATCTGAGACCTGATCCCTTTTAGGACATGACTGGCAAGGTAAAAGAATCTCTGGTAGTCAGCTTTACGTCTCTTTGTCTTAAGAACGATCATCTTAGGCTTTTTGGTCTTGACAAAGTCGATTACCTTAAGTTGCTTTGGAGATTTCCGATAAAGCATCTCATAGGCATAGCCGTAAGTGGTCAACTGTAGAAGATCGTCAGCGTCTCCCTGGTTCATAGTCTGTTTTGAGGTCTTAAATTCCACGATAGTATCGTCCTTTTCAATAAGATCAATGAAGCCTTCAAGGTTTATCCCAAGCTCCTCACCAGTAGAGGGATTTAGCAGTGGTACTACAAAGTGAATCTCAGAACCCTTTACCTCTTTAATGGGCTTTTGAAAATAAAGGCCGAGTATCTCTTTTGCCATAACCACCAGATTCATATCTGCCTCCCCATTCTTGTAGCGAATATCAGTATCCACCTTCTGGCTGTACCAGTCTGCATTAAAGATCTTGTAAAACCTCTCTAAAGAGACCCCATTTCCATTCATCTTCTCTTTATGAAACCATGAAAGGGCTGAATGGACGGCACTTCCAAAGGCGAGACCCGAAGGTTTAAAGGGCTTTGGAAGCCCGTCAATATACTGGAACTTGTACTTGAGACTGCACTGCAAATAGAGATAAATCTGGCTATTAGAAAGGTGGTCTATCATCTTCACCTCCTTTACTCTCTTCAAGCAGACGCTCAATCATCTTGCTTGCCTCAGACTTTGTCACTTCCTTTAAGGAATCAACATGAAGAAGCTCTTTTAGGCGATCGTGAGCCTTGTCTTCCTCAAACCCTTGGTCAGCCAAAAGTCTAAAAAGATATCTCTTCTGTGCATCGGTCATCAGATCCCCGTTGTTTTGGTTGTTGTTCTGCCCTTTTTTCTCTCTTACCTCTTGCTTGTGGCCTGTTGAAGCATTTGATTCGTTCTCTTGAACAACCTCCTTATCAAAGATATCCACACTAAAAATAAGATTTCCACTACCAGTTCTAAATTCGGCACATCTTACTTTCTTCAACATAACTATCACCTCCTTTATATTTGGTTTTAAAGGTTCTAAATATTCTGCTTTAAGTCTATCTTCTCTGGATAACACAACAAGAAGGGCTAATTTGTCCTTAAAGAGAGCTTTTCCCGTCTTTAAATGGCATAAGTGAGGATTTATGATTTATGAATGAATAGATTAGACAATGACAAAGATCAGATCACCCCCTTTGCCGTAACCAACTACCGGGATATTAGAAAAAGATTCGGGATTAAGGAGAAGAACCGTAGAGGCCATATGTATATGGTTGGAAAGACCGGGGTTGGCAAGTCTACCTTGATTGAAAACATGGTCATCTCAGATATTAAGGAAGGAAATGGGATAGCACTGATTGACCCGCATGGGGACTTGGCTGAAAATATTCTTAGCTTTATTCCAAAAAGCAGGATTGAAGACGTTATATACTTCAACCCAGCGGATATAAAGTATCCCGTTGCCTTTAATCCTTTAGAGGAGGTTCATCTAGACTATCACCATTTGGTAGCTTCAGGCCTTATCTCGGTCTTAAAAAAGGTTTGGTCTGAGTTCTGGGGGCCTAGACTAGAGCATATCCTGAGAAACTCCATCTTAACCCTCCTGGAATATCCAAAAAGCACCCTCCTGGATATGCCGAGACTTTTAACCGACAAGGAATTCAGAGGGATGGTATTAGAAAGCATCACCAACCAGCATGTAAGGGAGTTTTGGCTCTTTGAGTTTGAAAAGTATTCGGCCTGGTTTAGGTCACAGGCCGTCTCTCCTATCTTGAATAAGATAGGCCAGTTTTTAACCAGTATCCCATTAAGGAACATAGTAGGCCAGAGGGAAAACACTTTTGATCTGAGGAAGGTGATGGATGAGGGAAAGATTCTGATAATCAATTTGGCCAAGGGTAAGATCGGAGAAGACAACGGCTCTCTTTTGGGGGCTATGATGGTTGCCAAGATTCAATTGGCTGCACTGAGCCGGGCAGAGCTGCCTGAGGACAAGAGAAAGTCGTTTTATCTCTATGTGGATGAGTTCCACAATTTTCTCACCTTATCTTTTGCCGATATTCTGTCTGAAGCAAGGAAATATGGATTGAGTCTGACCCTTACACACCAATACATTGAACAGCTTGATGAAAAGATAAGGGCAGCCGTCTTTGGCAATGTGGGAACCATCATCTCCTTTAGAATAGGGGCTGAGGATGCTAAATATCTGTCCGGAGAATTCTATCCAGTCTTTGGAGAGGCTGATCTGGTCAACCTTCCCAACTATCACATCTATCTAAAATTAATGATTGACGGGGTTACCTCAAAGCCCTTCAGCGCAACCACCCTTCTTCCGCCTGAAAGAGGGATGCCTTATAAAGATGAGCTTATTGAGCTGTCGAGAAAGAGATATGGAAGGCCAAGGAAGGAAGTGGAAAAGGAAATCCTTTATAGAAGCCATTTTGAGGAAAAAAAACAAACCAATCAAGGAAGGTTGTTTTCTTGATTTTTTAATCTTTTCTGTATCAATAAGAAAAGAGGGTTTCATAATCTCGGTTCCTTTCTAGTGGATATGAGGCGGTCAGCATAAATGTTTTTAATCATTTCTTCTGCGTCAATTAACCCCTTCCAACTTCCTGCGGCTTTAAGAAAAGACTCATCCTCAGCTTTAGTGGGCTTTTCCTCAATGGTCACTTCCAATTCTTCGCCTTCTAGTATATTTATTTTTTCTAAAGGTTCAAATACGCCATTCGAAAATCGTGCTCTAATTTTTTTGGCCATGTCTGACCCTCCTTAGAATCGATAATAACTTTACTTATCATAGTTTTTAGACTCCTTTACAGCATCACCACCAATAGAAATTAATCCTGTATATTTCAAAAGCGTTTCTGCTTTAACCAAGTGAAGCGGAATTTTGAGGGCTTTTCTAACTTTCTCTTTTTCCCCTAGATTCTTTATTGTAACAGCAATCTCCTTTCCTTCAGCTACATCAACCTTCTCTAAAGGCTTGATTACTCCCTTGGAAAATCTTACCTTAATCGTTCTTCCCATTTTTGACTCCCTTTCTTTAATTGTTGAGTTGTATCCTCTCATAAACCTTTATATTTTATCACTTGTACTATATATTTACAGTTTAAGGGATATGGGTAAAAATGTTTAAGCAGGCTAATTTGATACAAGCTATAAAAAACAAACCCCTTCAAACAGTGGACAATCTTAAAATTTAACCTAAAAAAAGCCAACCGATTTATAAGTTGGCCTTTAATTTCTCTTCGAGAGAGCGGGGAGTAATGATCTTTATCCCTTTATATTCCCCCAATTGTTTTAAATGAGCATCACCAGTTACAATGTAGTCAGCGTTTCCTTCGAGAGCACAACAGACAAACTTATTGTCATCAGGGTCGTCTTTAACCACCTCAACGTTAACCTTACCCTCTGTTACTAAACTAACTGCATGGAGTCCTAAAAGAAATGCTACTATCTTTTCATCACTCCATCCATGAATCTTTCGTATTTTTTGATATTTCAGAACTAAAGCTACTTCTCTTAAAATTTCCAATGATGTTATTAAAAGAAATTTGTTCTCCTCTAAAAAAGACTTTAATAGTTTCCCTGGTACCCCATTTTCTTTTATGACTCCACTAACAATGACATTGGTGTCAAGCACAGCCCTAATCATAGGCTCTTCCTCACTGCCTTTACTGCATCCTCTACTTCTTTTTCAACCTTTTCTTCAGGAATGTCACTGGTTTTTGCCCAGACATCCTTTAGCAGTGAGAGAAGATCAGCTTTTTTCTGGTTTACATTTCCCACCTGCCAAGGTGGAACCACACCGATTAAAGGCTTACCTGATATTTCCAAGATATACTGATCTTCCTCTACCTTTAGTTTCTTTAAAAACTTTCTTATCTTTTCATCGACGCTGTCAAGATTCACCCTTTTTACCATTTTCTTTGTTCCTCCTTTTATAAATTTTGTTAATTGATATTTTAGCATAAGCCCTTTATTTTACCCTCCTACACAGGATTCTATCGACCCTAAATGTACCCTTAACTATTTACAGTTTAAGTGAGTTATGGATGGTTGTCAAGGGCTAAGGTGTATTTGACTCAAGCGGTAAATATACCCTCCTTTTTGTTTCTCCATAGCTTCCTTACACTGGAGATAGATACTTTCTGCCAAAAACAATGGTACATTAAAAAACAAATATTAGGAGGGAGCTATGTACAGTCCAAAGATAAATCCTGAGTTGATTCCCAGGATTTATGAAATAGCCAAGGCAAGAGGCATTTATATGACCACCTTGGTCAATGAGATTTTAGGGAATGTCTTAGATGGAATGGAGGGTACAGAGACTGAACCTAAACAACCAAATCCAGAAAGGAGTATGAGAGATGAAATTACAGACTTTAATTGAAGAACTGGAAAGGCAAAAACCACTCAAGTGGGATAAGAGGATCAATTCATCTCAATTAGAGATGGTATTGTCAGAAAATCAGGTAGGGTTTCGAATCAACGGTGATAACCATTTTTCAATCACCAAGCCTTGTCACAGTCAGATAGCCGAAAGGCTGGAAATACCAACAAAGTACTACCATAAGATGGAAAGCGAGTCCCCTGAGCTTCTGGCCAGGAACGTAAATACATGGATAAAGAAGGCTGAAAAAGACTTTTTTATTCGGGGACTTGATGGCTCTGTCAGGGCCCTACTCAGTGACAGATACAAGGTCATTGATCACCTTGATATCCTTTACTGTTCTTTGAACGAGCTACAGGCCCATAATGCTGAAGTAGAGGATTGCTTTCTCTCTGAGATAGAGGTGAATGTCAAGGTAAAGAGCAATAGGTTAAGAGACTTTGTCAGACACAAAGACGACCTGTTAATCGGAGGGTTTCTCCTTACTAATTCTGAAACTGGACACAAGGCGTTAAGGATTGAACCGAGACTATTTAGAGTTCAGTGTTCCAATGGAATGGTCATTGAAGAGTTTAAGACCAGACAGGTACATCTTGGCAATGGAGACGGCGAGCTTGATGAGGTGGTTTACCTTTCTATAAGAAGATCTATCAGGGAACTCTTTGGGCAGTTTGGGAATATAATCCAGACCTTACGGGAGACGACAGAGATTAAGATCAATAATCCCCAGAGAGTGATAAACAATGTTGTTGAACATTACCGGTTGAGTGAGACACAGAAGGAAAACATCCTTATGGCCTTTGGGGCAGAACCTGAGTATGATAAATATGGCATTGCCAATGCCGTGACCAGGGCAGCACAGATGGAGGAGAGTTGGGAGGAAAGTATTGAACTTGAGAGACTGGGCGGCAAATTGATAGCCCTTCCAAGAGAGAAGTTTAAGAATTTAGATGAAGAGAGAAATGGGGATAGAGCTTTATCCCTTATGGAGAGAAGTTCTTTTTAGAAACAAAAAGGTAGAAAGGAACAAAGGAGATGTCAAAGGCATCTCCTTTTTTAAGATAAAATCCACTGATGGTTGAGTTAATGTGTTTTTAGCTACTTAACTTAATATCCACTTTTTCCGACTCGTTTAGAATGCCTTTTAATTCCTTGTGCCAAAAGTTAGTTATATGCTTGGATTTGCTTAGGTCGATTAATATAGCAGGGGAATCAATTCTTGATTCGCGAAACATTTCAAAAATTGAGAGAATGAGAATTTTTCCATCTATACATTGTGCTGAGTAATTTAGTATATGAGGTACATAATAAAACTCAAGTCTTTCAGAATCTCCACCTGCTGTCTTCAATGCTTTTGCTAAACGCTCTCCTGTTTTGGAAACTTTTTCCTTTATAGCTTCTTTTCCAGAATCTGGGAAAAGTCGGTGTATTGTAGAAAAAATAAAAGAATCATTAGGGTTAGCTACAAAAACTCTCATGGAAGTACCTGGTTTTCTAAAGAACGAAGTAATATCGTCATAATTACTATTAACCCAAGAATCGTAGTAGTAAACAATTATATCAATAGTTGAACTACTTTCCTTTAAGAGTTTATGCCAGTCTATATGGCGATAGGATTCGTGAAAATTAATTATTTGTGAGAATCTTTCCATAGATATTTCTTTTATAATTTTATTACTGATAATATCTTTATCAAGATTTACATTTGATTTTGAAAACATAAATCTTCTTTTTATAAATAAAAAATATAAAATCGGTGTTGCAGCTAAAGCAACTACTGCACTTGGAATCGCATTATATAATAGTTTGTAAATACGATATTTTTCATTATACTCCGTATATACATAAACAACAATAAGTGCAATAATTGCTACTATTGCAATCGACACAATAAGCCTCGCGATTATTTTATGTTCATAGGTTTCATCATTCATTCGTTTCCCCCCTTGCCCACAATATAATTGTATAACGAAATAACCACAAGAAAAAAGAGATCAATGTAACTTAATATATTAAGCTCTATATGCTGCTCAAATATCTTTCTTATTTCTTCATCGCTCAAACTATCAGGTTGCAATTTTTTCCCTAACTCAATTACTTTTACATATACATGTTAAACAAGGCGATCTAAAACATCAATTATTTTTTAAAATCTATTCTTCGATTGCACAGAACTTCAATGAGCGGACTCTATTAGATTGGATTCCTTTCAACTTAGCCAAGTTGTCTCTAACAATACCAGCTTCCTCACTCAACCTCTCAAAAAAAGTTCTAACGTTGTATACCAGGGCGCACCAAAATCACTTCTTTCAGCAAATTCTCCCATCATATACCACCTTATCAGGCATTGACTTTATTTTCATCTATGCTTGAATAAATATCCACTATCCACTAAGTCATATCTTAATTCAATTAATACTCTTTCATGAATTGCCTTCTCTATGCCCGTGTCTCTACGGACAAACAAGCACAAAAAGACCTCTCCATACCAGCCCAGATTGAAGCAATGAGAGAATACGCCAAAAGGAATAGTTGGAAGGTTGTTGGTCATTATGTTGATGAAGGTGAATCAGCTACAACAGCAAATCGTCCCGAATTAAAGAACCTTATTCAACATTGTAAGGGAAACAAAGGTGTAGACATAGTTATTGTCCATAAGATAGACCGTTTGGCCAGAAATCTTATAGACTATGCTACTATCAAGGCCGTCCTAAAACAGAAAGGGATTAAGCTTGCCTCGGTCACAGAACCTTTTGACGATAATCCTGTAGGACATCTCCTTGAAAATATTATTGCTAGTATCTCTGAATGGTATAGTGCCAACCTAGGGGAGGAGATCAAGAAGTCTAATCTGGCTAAACTCAAAAAAGGAGAGTGGCCCCACAAGCCTCCTATTGGCTACAAAAGTATCAAAGGAGAGGACGGGCGAAGCAAGCATCTGCCTGACCAAAAGACAGTTCCCTTAGTCAGACAGGCTTTTGAGCTTTTTTCGACTGGCAATTATTCGCTTAATACCCTAGCTGAGGAAATGCATTCAAGAGGGCTGAAGACAAGATACGGCAGAATTTACAGTCCAGAATTAATGAAGAAACTCTTAACAAAAAGATTCTACATCAGCAGGCTGGTATGGCAGGGAAAGGAGTACAAGGGAATACACAAAGCTATTATTCCTAAAGATCTATTCTACCGGGTACAAGAGGTTTTGAAGAAAAGGAGTGTGGATACAGGAGAGAAAGGAAAATTAGAATTCCTCTTAAGAGGTATTACTTATTGTCAGTTCTGTAATAGAAAGTTAACAGGTGAAATCCACCCTAGAGGAAGTTATTATCGCTGTCTGCCTAATATACACAAAGAGAAATGCTCTCAACCCTATACCCCTGTAAAGCTCCTTGACAGTCAATTAGAGGCACTTTATGAAAGATTACAACCATCCAAAAAGCTTTTAGAGCTTTTGAAGGTAGAGATGCAGGAGATTGCTAAGAAGAGAAAGAAAATCGCGCAAAAGGAGATAAAAAACTCAAAAAAAATCATTGAAGACTTGGAAGATAAGGAGATTAAACTATTAGATGAGATGTTAGAAGGGAAAGTTCGAAGGGATATCTATGAAAGGATGGATAAAAAATATACAGAGAAAAAGAAAGAGGCAGAATCAAGACTCAGTCAACTTGAAGTGGACTATGATGATCCTTTGGATTTTCTTGATAAGTGTATCACAGTGGCCAGTATGCTCTTATATCTCCATCAGAGGTTCAACTATGAACAGAGAAAGAATCTCATTAAGGCTGTCTTTGACAAGATTTATGTGCAAAATAAGGCGATAGTAGATGTAAAACTGAACTCTCCTTTCTCATTTCTACTCAAAGAAGATATAGGAAGAGTGTTCGAAAATCATCCTACTGGGGTCACCAAAGAGGATGTTTTCGAACAGATTATTAACTTTACCCTTTCAGAACAGTATATGGTAATTAAAGGGTTAGTTGAGTCTTTGGTGGGAAAGAGATAAGCGGCAACCTTTTGAAGGATTTTTTAAACAAATTGAAAAAAGGATTATCTATAAATAAAATGCTAATAACGGTATTTGCCACTTGAAAAAGTGTATTTGTTTAAAAATTCACATATCAATCTTTAATAGTGGCAAATCAGAGATGTCATAATCTCTCTTAAAGTCATGATCTATCCACTTCAACTTATATATACTACATACGTAATCCTATCTTCCTAGGACAACTCGTCTTTTTTCTCCCAACGAGATTTAGTAGAAAATCTCAATTTCCTAAGCTTTTTCACATCAATTTTAGCAAACTGAATTCTATATGTGATACCTTTAAACATCTTGTTCTCGGTTGGTACCATTTCAATGGCCTGAGAATCATTTTCTGTTGCACCTTCCTTTATAGCGGATGGGCTATGTGTTTTCGTCGTATCTAAGGGTGGAACTCTACATAAGTCTTCCACCAAGTATTGCGAGCATAAGTCACCTTCATTTATAGTGTTTGAATATAGTCCAATAACATTGTATTTTTTTAGCTCACCTTTAATACGTTTGAATAATTTCAGCTCATCTTGAACATGACCTATAAACATTGCAGAAGGGTTGAAACATGGTAATGCTACAAAATCAATATCTCCTATGATAGGTTGGATATTGCAAAAAGCATCGGAACAGATCAAAACTTCAAAATTATATTTACAAGAGCCCACATTATGAAATTTAAGAATACCATAGCCAGATCTTTTAGCTGAACCAATTGCGTTTTCTATTCGAGATAAATAGTTTTTGTATTGATAGTATATCTTTTTTGTATTTTCACTTTTGTTAAGGAATACAATTGGGCTAACATTGAAATTATCTCTATCAAGATGTGTGCCGAGCACAAAACAAGCGTTTTCTTCAATTTCTTGCAATTGATTAAGTAGAGGATGTAGAAAACTTTGTGGCAAAGTATATTCCGGAAAGACTGCAAACTCCACTTTTGCTTCGACGATCTCTTTTGCAATTATAGACAAAAGCTCCATGTATTTTTCAGCAAAGCTTTCTTTAAGTTTTTGTTCATAATCATTCTTTAGTATACTGATATCTTTACTGTAAACACTTTCTAATTTTCTAATGGCTTTTTCTCTCCTATCATTGTCTTGGACAAATTTATTTTCAATAGTTAAATATTCTATAAAATCTAAATTTATACCAATGATGGCTGTTTTCATTGTGCTATAATGTTGCATCCTCTATTTGTAAAGCAGAACCTTTATATCGAGGAGCTAAATATCTTATGCAATTCCCACACTTAATTCTACCAGGACTCTTTCCCAAACTGTCTGCAAAATAAAAGCAAGGTTTACACCTTATACTACCATACAATTTCTCAGAGTAGTAATTCTGCCTAAGAATAATGTTATACTCAATTCTTTTGCATCCTTGCCCATATAGATCCGTTATGAATTTCTTCAGTTTTTTATTATTAAGTGTTCTTAATATGCATAACAATATAGAAGGGCTACGTATAGGCAAATAGATATTTGAGATCAAATCAAAGTTTTCTATTTCTTTTGATATATATTTTGCTATTTCGTTGCGATGATCAGGATTTTCACACTCTATTCTATGAAGTGTATTGATTAATACATCATCATTAAATTCTATATTTGGGAAAATCCCTTTTTCCTTGAGGTTATTATAATCTTCTATATAGTTTTTCACATGCCCTTGTGAAATTTCTTTTTCACGAGATATCGAATGAAATAAAAAGTCGTCTCTTGGGCTATATCTTTCACGCTCATAAAATGGTTTTTTTGTAATCTGATGTTTTTCTAGTTCTGGCAAAAGCTTGTTCTTGAGTTTAGTTTCAAATTCTTCAAAATACGTTGCATTTATTAATAATGCGCGAATTATATACAAGTCTATCATTTTCAGCAATCCCTCCTCTGTTGAAACTGTTTCATCAGGATAAGGCTCAGTAATGCTTAGCATAGAGTTTTCCAACAAGTCTGTAGTACCTAATGATTTCTGAGACTGATTAAATAGTTCACTTATCGCTCTTATAGACAGAGAGGATTGGTTTAAACCAATTAAACGACCTCGTTCATATTCACTCATATTTCCTTTGCAAGCTAGAAGCTGTCTTTCACGGTAATAACTAACTTTTGGTTTTATCTCATCTGGAATAATTAAATTATGTTCGAATTTTATAGATATTTCTTGTTTATATTGCCAGAAATCTCGAATTACTTTTCTCAAATGCTGCATGTCTGCACAATCTAACGGAATCATAAAATCATATTCACCGGTCATATGATATAAAATTCTTGCAAATTTATACTGTGAAACACCCAAAATTTCTTCACACAGAACACTCTCCAGAGCTTTTTTTTTACCAGCTTTCGCCTTGAAAAAAAATAAAAATTTTAACCACCCCCTACGACTTAACTTTACAGAATATCTGTTAATTAAATCATTCTCAAGATATAATTCTTTTTTATCATGTAAAGTCTTATCTAACTCAGGCAAACATAGCATCCTCGGTATTTCTGTTTTACGGCTCAAATTGATAAACTTTTTTCCTAACTCATTCTCTAGAACCTCTACTTGGCTTTCTTTCTGCAACGTTATGAAATGTAGACCTCTATTTCTTAGGTGATAGTTAGTCATAATAGTAGTCCCTTGAAAGTATTGCTCTGCTTTAAACAATTTCAAATCGTGTACATTATTTTCATTTTCTTTTACCTGTGTATCTGCAGGTGGTTTAACAACTTCCAAAACACATTTGGTACTTGTTGTTACGTTTTGATCTTGGCAAAATTGTAAAAAGGAGTTTATGCCACTGACTCTCTTAGAACTAATTATAAATAAATTTTTGAAGGCACCAAATAATTGTATATGATCTTGCATCTTGAATGTGGTTTTACTTTTTTGGATGTGCTTACACAGTTCTTTTTTAAAGTTAATCAAATTATCTATATATGTAGCAAATACAAAGCTCAGATTATTCGTTTCATTCAATTCAAGAATTCTATTACCCTCTGCAAGTGCCACATGCTTTATGCCTAATCTTGAAATATCATTTCTTTTTAAAAAATTGGATATTGAGTTTATTCTGTATATAACAAACCAAGGACTGCGCCCACACACGTGGTAAATGGAAACTACATCTTTATCATTTTGATGTTTCTGTATTATTTCTTCACGAGTTTCACAACTTACGAAGCAGTATATATTTTGATTCATATAAAGCGCCCTAATATTTGTAAATCTTTAAAAATGTATTTATTATATTTAAAAAACTGAAATGCTAACTAGTAACACACGGATAAAACCATATAATACCTAGTTAATCATCGTGTTTTACAGCAGATTCAACAAAGTATCGACAAGGCACTTATTAGTTACATATTTTTATAACTAACCATTTCGAAAGATAACATTTTTTTACACTAAAAACAAGCCTAAATTCAATAGAGTTTGTATAAAAATTTCTTTGTATATAAGTGTATTTAAAATCAGAGTTTGTTTTATTTGACAAAAGAAAAAAATGTTTTATTTTGATAGCAATATTATTGATCTATTTTCTATAGGCAATCTTGCAGAGAAAGAAATTTAGAAGGCTGGAAAAAATAAATGGGAACGCGCATACCAACTTCATTGCTATTATCTATCCTATTATCAATTCTTTCATTTTGTATTTCACAAAATCACGCTACGGCACAAGACTTTCTGAAAGAATTACTTAGTGGTTCGTTAATAAAAAATGGCAAACAGTTGAAGGCTGATGGTGATTATGCTTCAGCAATTACAGAATTTACTAAGTCAATCAAAAAAGAACCTGAAAACCTTGAGCCATACTATCAACTAGGACTCATCTTAGAAGATGTAATGCATGACTATGATAAAGCAATTTCCATGTACAAAAACGTTATTACTTTAGCTGGAGGTATAACACCAACGGGTACTCGTGAAGAATTAAAGGAATTTAACACCTTAATTACAAATACAAGAAAGAGTATAGATCGGGCAACTCTAAAGAAATTTGAATCGATAGAGAAACCAAAGGTCCCTGTCTACATAATTGTTAAGCCGTATAAAAAAGTATTCAAAGAACCACAAAAATATTCCTATGGCATATATAAAACAACCAGTCATACGAACGAATTTAGATTATTAAACCTTAATGATAATTGGTACCAGATCAATGTTCCTTCCACTGGTTTGGGATGGATTCGAGGAAAAGATGTATTAAAGATTATACAGAAAGAAAAAGAAGCTATTGAAACTAGCCTTGCAGGGAAAGCAGCACAGTATGAAAGGTTTGTCGACCTATATCCAGATTCTCGTTTTGCTTCTGATGCCAAAGAAAGAGCCGATAACATATATTACGAGCTAGCTAAGGAGGAAGATACGATTAGTGGTTACTCAATGTATCTGAAAAAATATCCTGATGGCAAATATGCAGAGGAAGTAAAGTTAAAGTTAGATCAACTAACGTTCCAGGATGAGGGCTTTCTTAATAATATTGATAGATTAAGGGCCTGGATAAACAATAATCCTGAAAGCACTTTTCTAGAAAAGGCCAAAATACGGATTGAGGAATTGACGTTTGCTCAGGCCAAATATGAGAAGAATATTACATCTTTGGAGAGATACACAGCTGAATATCCTCAAGGTAAGTTTGTAACTGATGCAAGGCAAACGATTGAAGACTTAAAATATGAGCAGGCCAAAAGTAAAGACACTGTAGACTCGTATAGAAAATATCTGGACGAATATCCTAATGGCAAATATGTTGAAGATGCGATAAGAAAGATTGATGAAAGAAAATTCACTACATTGTTAAATAGTAAAGATACTGAATTACTGGTTGAACATTTAGGAAATGAAACTAATGAAGAGCGTATTGAACTCGTAAAAAATAGGATAGAAGAATTATATTTTAAAAAAGCATATGAAGCTGATAATGACGTTGAAGCCATTAAGATGCACGAGGATTATCTGCAAAAATATCCAGATGGCTTGTATGCGCAAGAGGCAAAGACAAGAATTGAGGAACTATCTTTTAATATTGCAGCCAAAGTAAACACAAAACAGGCATATCATGATTTTATAAGTAAATTCCCACAAGGTGACCATTATCAGAAAGCCATTGATGGCATTGAGGTATTGGAATTCAATGTTGCTAAAGACGTAGATACCATTAAATCATACGAAAAATTTCTAATGACGCATCCTAACGGAAAACTTTCTCAAGCGGCAAGAAACAGAATAGAGGAATTGGTCTTTGACAGTGTTAAGAAGACTGGAACTGTCGCTGCTTACGAAGAATTTATCAAGAAATATCCTGAAAGCGAATATAGAGAAGTGGCAAGGCTCAGGATCGATCAACTGAATTACGAATACTATCATAAAAAAAATACCTTAAGGGCATATAAGAAATTTGTTGCTAAATATCCAGAGAATAGATACGTAAATGAGGTTAGAGAAAAGATTTCTCAAAGGTTACCGACAAAGGAACCAGGAAAACGGAAATCCAGAATTCCTATCGGACTAATAATATTTGTTTTTGGTATTGGTCTCATAGTATTATTTGTATTAAAACGCAAAGGTGTTGTAAGAAAAAAAGTACGTGTTGGTAAAAAAAGCAAAGGACAACAAAAAGATGCAAAGCAAGTGATAGAAGAATTATTTGGCGACAGTGAGTAAAAAACAATCATAATGGAGAGGAAAGCCAATACGACTGAATAACCCACTACTACAATAAGTTTAGATATAAATCCTTGTAAAGTATGTTTTAGTGTTTGATGAGATTAAGTATGAAAGAGTCATGGTAACATGGGGAGAGAGTATGAAAAAAAAGTAAGAGAATTGGTTGAGAAATAACGACAAACTGACTGACGAATACCTGTATGATGTCAGCTTGTTAAAAAAACAGTTTGCAAACAAAAAAACAAAACTAAAAAAGTTACCTGCAACACTCGTTCAAGTCCAGTGACTGGTTAGGACCTGTTTCATTTGAAGACAAAGCCAAAACATGCAACTAAGAAACCTGTGAGCATGATACAGCTCGAAAACCATAGAAAAAATCTTTTATGTTTAAGTGCCCTTGCCTTGTGATTTTTAATCTCTTCTGGAATATCTGTGTAAACTTTTCCCTCATAAGGAAGATTGCCGAGAAAAGCAACTATCATACTTATTAAAAACAGAAATATTACAGCCACCTTAAACTGTTCATTCATAAGATCTTTATCTACGAATACGATGCTACCACCTAATAACACCGCATTTAGATTAAGCAACTGTCCAAGAACTTTGTTAGTGGTATCTATATTATTTTTTATTGATTCCTGAGCCCATCTAACGTAGAAAACATCTTCCTTTGATGCAGGTTTTCCACTAACTGAACTTTCGCTCATTTTGTTTTCTATTTTTTTCATTACATAACCTTAATTTTTACCTTGTTAGGAGTACCACATTTGTTGCAATTTATTATTATTTCTTTTTCTTTAGATATTTTCATCTCTAGTATCAAAGACTTTTGTGTTTCTTCTTCAAATCTTAATGAGTTGTATTTGTTTTCTTTGCCACATTTATGACATATAAATATGTCTTCCATCCTCTCCCCGCCATAACCCTAGCACTCAGCTTGAGGGCGTGGGTGTAGTGTCAGCGTAACCCGCGTCCCTCTCGAAGCTGTTGTTGGGCGATATAATGAATAGTTATTTAACTTTAATGCTCATTAAGTAATTTTTTACTTCATCACGGGTTTCGCCTTCAACATATGTAATATCCAAATTTATGTAAAAATTAATCGGTTTTGGTAAATTCTTTGCAGAAACCGAACATTCGACCGTACCCCTTAAAATATCTTTTTCCGATAGTGGTATAAGGACTGTTAAATCAAACGATTCTGTTTCAATTTTGTGTCTAAATTCTTCGCACTCGAAAATCCATGATCTAACAGGCGTTCTTGGTTTACCATTTTTCCAATAAAAAGCGTTCCTATCACGCTCTTTTGGAATTAACGGAATATCCTTTAAAATTGGGCCATAAACAGGGCTTATATGACCTTTAGTGAAAGCTCTAAACGCTTCCATCGTATCAAAAATGGGGCTTCTTTGTGTTATCCAGCGGCCTTCAGGCGGCTTTGGTGGAGATGGAAATATTAAAGCATCATTTTTCTCATTACTTTCATCATCATTTGAAGACGGTTTGAAAAAAATACCCCCAAATGCTTTAAATTCAACTATTGTATTTTCAGCAGGAACATTACCATTATTGTTAACTTTTATTGAGAAAGAAAGACTTCGAGTAGATTCTTCAAATTTTTCAGGTAATGACAATAAATATTTCCTTACTTTCTCTATCCAAGCAGGATATTCTTCATTTTGATATTTTTCGATTTTTTCAGCAGTAGGCGGAATGAATTTTCGTTTGTAACCAAACACACTATGCACTGCGGCTAAGCCTGTTAATTGATTAACTATAGACTCAGGTGGTTTATCAGAAAAATGAGTTTTCATAGGATAACGCCTCTTAACTTCATTTAATAAATCATCAAGCTCATTTTCAGCTAAGGATTTATATCGAACCACCTCGGCCGAAAAATGATTAGTCTCGTTACCAGAATCATCCACCGAAGATACTTCAATTACAGGATAATTTCTCTGCAGTTCTTTTATACGGTTTTCGAGCTCTATAATTTTCTTATCTTTAGAGTCAAGTTCTGGTGGTAATAGCCAGTTGTCTGGGACTACAAAATATGAAAGGCCACAACGCTTTGCAGTCAATAGGGGATTAGTATCATGAGTAAGGATTGAAACATCATGATCAGGATATTTATTTCTATATCTTATGATTTCAGCAATTATGCAGTCATCTGGTCGTGATAAATCCAAAAAGTCAGGTAATTGACAATCATTGCTCAACGGTGGAGTGAATGAAATTCCAACAATTGGCTTTGAATCCCTTATAACGAGTTTAGTATCCTTTGAAAGTATTATTCGTCTAATGAAAGAGCTAGCTTTTTTTGCTCTTTTAGCCCTTCGGCTATTCCCTTCTTGTTTGTGGTGATCAATTTCCTCTTGGACAGCCCTTGGTATAAATAGTAAAAGATATTCTTCATCTCTACATATTTCCGGCCAAGGTAACTGTTCAAGATCACGGCATTGTATGAAAATATTTGTATCGAGAAATAGAATTTTCATTTTATTAATGATTTTATTTTTCTTGCCTAACATTTCTTTTTATTGTAGTAAATAGTGAGTATTTATCTTTCATCAACCTCTTGACAATTGGATTTGTCTTTTGGAAAGTCTGAAAATAAATAATTAACATTATAGTGCTTATATATAATTACAATCTTTGTTATGATGAACTTGTTTTCAAGATCACGTCACGAATTGAAATATGAATTAATGCTTATTGGCCAACCGTTGAAATGCCTTTTTAAAGTAAAAGACTAAAGTTACGAACTAAGAAAATCAAGAAGAAATATCATTACTCTTTGACATAAACCTATTACCACCCAAAAGGGTGGTTTCTTTAAAATCCTTTTCAAAGGATAGTTCATTAGCCTAATTCGTCTTAGTATTAGATAGTGCTATTGTCGCTGTGACTTTCACCTCAACAATGCCTTCAGAACCTTTACTACCAGCCTCAGTTTATCCTCATCTGCACCTTTGAGTAACTCACTTATAATCTTCTTAAGCTCTCTTGATGATTTAGCTTTGTGGCTAAACTCAAAAAAAACACTTAGCTCCACTTGTAAGACATTGGCTAATTTTTCAAGTGTATCAAGAGAAGGAAAACTTCGGCCTACCTCTATTCTGCTTAGGTGCTTCGGGTCTATGTCAATCTTTTGCGAAAGTTGATCTTGGGTTAATCGCCTTATTTTCCTTAGTTCCTTTATCCTCTCACCGAGTAACTCTTTTGTAGACTGTTCCATAATACCTCCATGAATTTGTTCCGTATACTATTTCATTTGCAATATTTGTGGAACAGCATCAAATGTTTAATATATTGACATATATCTATATTTAATGTAGAATTATAGGCATTTAATATTGAATTTTAAGATGTTTTTCTATCTCATAAGTATAAAAGGTATACTGATTATTAGGAGTATTTGATCAAAGATTTTTTGCTTTAGAGGCATCGGCGCTTTTGTTGGGAATACTATACTATTAAACAAAAAGGAGATTACTGATGAAAAGAAAAGACACTAGCGCGCAAAAACTGGGTTATATCCTGATAGTTGTCATGTTTTTTATTGCAGGAAGTTTTTTAACTGCCGGCTGCTTAACAACTACCGGTACCGGTGCAGCGAAAATCAATGACCCATCTATAATGAGCATGATTAAGGAAGGAGTCACAACAAAAGAGGAAGTCAGACAGTTGCTTGGAGAGCCAAATGGTGTATCAAGAAATTCGGACGGTAGCGAGACGTGGACATACACCAGTAACGATCTCAACTCTCAGATGTTATCGACACTGCCGATATATGGAGCAAGTCATATCATAGGCTCACTTGTTCCTGGTGCATGGATACCGGCTATGGCAGTCAATAGTGCTACGAGCTTAACAATGCCGACTGGAGCTACAGCTTACCAAGGAGCGGTTACCTTTAATTCACAAGGCATTGTAACATCAGCCAGCTCTGGTAGGTGGGGGGATAAAATGTTTAAAACAGCAAGAACTAATAAATCAAAAGTAGTAGCAACCACGAAGCAACAACCTCCTGTATACACAACCAAAAATTCTAGAGTATATCACAAGCGCAATTGTTCTGAACTAAATACAGAAGATTTAATACAATTTAGTTCAGCACAAAAAGCACGCGAGGCCGGAGGTGTTCCCTGTAAGCATTGTAATCCATCTTAGAGATTACGAGTTTTTATTCTTTTCTATAGTTGAAGGATATGCGGAAGAAAGAAAATCAATTAATGAGTTAAATATAAGAGAAATTCTCAAATTCAAATTTCTAATTAATGCTCTTTCATGCGTCAGTAAAGAAAGGAGGTGAAGATTACGAATAAGCGTTTTTTTTGAGGTAGGTTTTTTAAATAATTATTTTTATCAGGAGAGGAGGAATTACGATGAAGAAAGTATTCGTAATTATTTTGGCTTTCGGATTAGCTGTTTCTATCGCTAAGTTATCAATAGCGCAGGGCTGCGCAACTATTCAGGACGGAACAATACTTGCTTCAACTGGAGAGACATTAACCACAGGATACGATGAATTTGGCTACAATTACCAAGCCCATATGTACAATGGAAGATATTGTGACTTCGATCGTGTAGAGGGTGGAGATTATTGTGATGTTGACCTCATTATGAAGTGGAATGATGCATGGCTGAGCAATTTGGATTGTGACTTGGATTACAAGCTGGATAGACATAACGGATATCCAACTTATATAGGTTCAGGCGCCTGGCTGACAAACCACCAGTCAGGTAAAGTTGATGTTAATGGAAAGATGAGGAAATGGACTTACTTTATCAAAATTGTTGCAGCACCTTCAGACGCCACTAAAAGTGGTGGTGTATGGTATGCAGCAGACGGTACTGAGATTGGCCCAGTGATTTGGGGTTCGTTTGCTATAATTCAAGAAGTATCCAATGATCCGTCAGCAGGGCAACACGGGATACTATACAAAAGCCCGGCAGGGCCTGGGTTTGGCCAGTATAGTCCTTAGTAAATAGCAGTTGAAATAATTCTTGATGGACGGGCCGTCTCTATCTATTTAGATGACCCTTTTTTAACATAAGTATGGACAAAAAATAATCCTTTGATGTTGGAGACAACTTAGTTTTTAAAAAATTTATCAGCGACTAGGAAAAGAGGTGCGCTTGTTATATTACGCACCTCTTTTCTATTTTATGCTCAAAGTAGTGTTTTTAGTTAGAAACATATCTTAACCTTACGTGATTACGGAATATCTTTCAACACTCTCCTTGGCAAATTCATTCATTTTAATAGTCCTCTCGATATGCTATTTACTTTTACACCTCAAAACGGGTGGTTTTTCTTTTTAATCAACTTTATCCCCACTGTTTCCCCATCAAAATCTCTAATTTACCTAAAAAAGCAGTTTCTCCCTTCTTCTTTCAATCCAACTCTTTGATACTCTGAAAGTATTAATCATGAATTCTTCATATGGGAAAAGTGAAGGATATTAATTACAAAAGTATACCTAACTGTCTCAGGAGGTATAGGAAAATCAGTGGCCTCAAGCAAAGGGATGTGGCAAAGATTTTGGGTCTAAGGAGCACAAGCATGATATCCCGATGGGAGAAAGGTGCATGCCTGCCGAGCTCACTGAATATCTTTAAATTAAGCCTGCTTTACCGAACACTGGTGGATGCCCTGTTTATTGACCTAATGAGGTTACTTAAGGCTGATCTACGAAAAAGAGAAGAGAGGGTCTTAAAGGCAAAGGAGAAGAAAGAAGATCAAAATGAGCAGTAGAGGCAAAAACAAAAAGGTCGACATTTATGAGAAATACCGGCGCATCTTAAAGATGCCTGATTTAACGAACAAAGAGATTGATGAGATGAGAAAACATCTTGGTTTACTTGCTCAGACCATCTGTGAGCATGTCTGGGGAAAGAAATTTTATTAACCTATGGAGGAGGCCAATACAAAAATTGAGGTCAGGGACTTGAGAAATGGTGACTGGTACTGGATACACAAGGCCGTAATCAAGGAGTATACACCAAAGGTAGGCGCTACAGGCATTGCTGTCTATAACTTCCTGGCCTCTTTTGCTGATAGCAGGCAGAGCTGTTTCCCCTCTCAAAAGTATATTGCAGAGCATCTTGGCTATTCAAGAGCCACCGTAAATAAGGCCATTAAGCTCTTAGATAAAAATGGACTTATCAGGATAGAGAAAAGGAGCAGATATCACTGTGTATATCATATGCTTAAAGTCTCAAGGTGTAAAGCCCAAGAAACTCTGATGTCAAGTAAAGGAAACTCAGATGTAAAGGACAGGAACACTAACGATAACGAGATAACGACAATTATTAATAATAACGATATCGAAGATAATAAATTTATGAATTCGAACCACACTAAATTTAAAAGATTTAGACCAAGCAGCAGAGAGGAGCTGTTAGCCCTGGATTTGGCTGAAGCATTGAATGACTATCAAGGTCTTGCCCTATACATCTCTTATTCCAAGAAATATCCTGAATCCCTTTTAAGGAGGGTCTTAGGTGAGGTAAAGGAAATACCTGATGAGAAGATCAAAAAGAGTCGAGGAGCTTTATTTAATCACTTAGTTATGAAATATGGTCAAAAAAATTCTAACAGTCATTGGAATTAATCCTGGGACAAGGTATTTAGGGATTTCTGTCTTTCATGGAACGGAGCTCAGGGACTGGAGGGTGAAGGTCATTAAGGGGAAGCGGTCAAAAGAAAAGGTGGAAAGAGCCATGGCGATTGTCTCCAGTCTTATTGAGCAGTATAAGCCTAATGCACTGGCCATAAAAAAACTCCATTCTTCAAGGAGTTCTCTGAAACTGAATAGGCTAGCGGCCAAGATAAAAGAATCCTCAAGGAGAAAGAGGCTTAAGGTTTATGAGTATTCAATAAAAGAATTGGAGGCCTTCTTTTCTCAGGAAGGAAGGATAAATAAAAAGAAGATGGTCGAAATAATTGCTTCAAGATATCCAGACCTATTTCATGAATATAACAGGGAGAAAAAACGAAAGAATCCATATCACATCAGGATGTTTGAGGCGGTAGCATTGGGGTCGATATGCTTTTATCAATTAGATGGGAAATATTAACTTTAGATGGGTGAGAAACTTCTTTATCTTACCCATAAAAAATATGTCAAAGAAAAAAACAAAAATCCTGGCCATTGACCCTGGCACCAGAGAAATGGGTGTTGCCTTCCTAGAAAAAGGAAAACTTATCCATTATGGCGTTAAAGCGATTAAGAAGAAAAGATCACCCCATGAGACCCTGGAAGAAGGGAGGATAATAGTCCATAGATTAATAAATGATTTCAAACCCGAGATTTTGGTGGTTGAAAAGACCTTCTTTGCAAATAACAGGAATTCATCTCTTCTTAATGTCTTTGTGGATGAGATAAAGGCTATTGGAAAAAGGAAAAGACTTAAGGTGTTAAGCTATGCCCCAAATACCGTCAAGAAGTTTGTCTGCGGAAACGGCAAAGCTAGTAAAGAAGAGGTTGCAAAGGTAATAGTCTCAAAATATCCAGAACTGAAGGTATATATTAGCCAGGACAGGAAATGGAAGGAAAGATATCACCAGAATATGTTCGATGCGGTTGCATTGGGGATGATGGTAATAATAAGGGATTGATTTAAGAGTAGAAAGAAGACATTTTAGGTAGTGTCCTAATTTGACTTTTTAAAAAAAATATATATAATTCAAGAGGTGCGTGGGTAAATTAACTATATTAGCATTTACGCTTTATAGGTTTTGGTGTTGACCGTTTGTGTGAACTAACCTTGACGGCCTTTCGGCCAGGTTTACCAATTCTAACTGGCCTACACTTAATAGTAGTCATAAGCAATCACCGCCTTTCTGGTGAAAGCATCAACCGTTAGTAAGTCATAACGCACCCCATAAAGGGGTGGCTTGACGGTTATGAGCTGTCTCAAAGACAGCCATTCAAACCAATTTAAAATTTACCCTCTTCTTGATTTTTCTCTAGCTTCTCCTGTTGGGCTATGTATTTTTTAACCTTTTCAAGCTCAAAACCAACCGTTGACACTGCATACCCTCTCGCCCATAATCTTTCACCGTTGAAGTTCCTACTTTTACCTCCATATTGTCTTGCCACCGCTATTGCGCTTTTACCCTTTAAGTAACCAATTACCTCAGACACTGCATACTTGGGAGGAATAGATATGCACATATGCACATGATCTAATGCCATATGTCCAGACACTATATCGCTGCCCTTCTGCCTCGCCAACTCATGAAAAACTCCTTTTATATACTGTCGTATCTTACCAAACAATGACTTCTTCCTATACTTGGGCACAAACACTATATGATATTTACAATCATACCTCGAATGTGATAAACTATTAAACTTTTCCATTTATTCCTCCTTTCTGGTTTGCTCTCACCGTCAAGCCAGTAGGAGGAATATTATACTAAATACTTGAAGGTAAAACCTTTGATAGTCTCACTGGTAAAACCAGTGGCTTACCTATCAATGAGTTA